>NZ_JBFBLT010000003.1:0-535680 GCF_040702645.1 Microbacterium sp. NPDC078814 | reverse complement strand
CTCTATTCTTGTTTTTTCCTTTCCTTCGCGGCCTGCCGCCTCCCCCTCTGCCCGGGGGGGGGGGGGGCCCCCCCCCCCCCCCCCCCCCCCCCCCCCGCCGGAGGACGGAGAGGGCCACGTCAGCCCTTCAGCTGCGCGCCCTCGAGGTGCAGCTGTCCGCCGCCCTCGACCCACACGCCGTCGACCGCCGTGCTGGTGGCGGTGACGACCGTCGACTGCAGGGGCACGATGAGCGGCACCTGCTCGTTGATGATGGTCTGCACGGTGCCCCACTTCGCGGCCCGCGCGGTCTCGTCCGGCTCGGCCACGGCGTCGGCGAACGCCGTCTGGAAGTCGGGGTCGACCCAGTTGCACTCGCACCGCCCCTCCAGGTAGAAGTTCAGCGAGTAGGCCGGCTCGGGCGGGGTGGACTGGAAGTTCGGCACGATGTAGCCGGGGTAGCTCTTGCCCGCGGGGTAGAACGCGTCGACCCAGGTGCCGATGTCGTTGTTGTCGATGGTCAGCGTGATGCCGATCTCCTTCAGGCTCGCCTGCAGGATCTCGCCGCTCGTGTTCCACTCGGGGTACTGTCCGGCGACGCCCCACCAGGTGAGCGTGCTGCCCTCGGTCACCCCGGCCTCGGCGAACAGCTCCTTCGCCTTGTCCAGGTCGTAGGAGTAGTCGGTCAGCTCGCCGCCGAACCACGGGTTCACCTCGCCGAGCGCGTTGTTCGTCGGGGAGACCGTGCCCTGGCCGTAGTAGGCGGCGTCGAGGATGGCCTCACGGTCGGTCGCGTACGCGAGGGCCTGCCGGGCGCGCACGTCGTCGAAGGGCGGCGACGTCGTGTCGATCTCCCACGACGGCCACTGGCTCGGGTTCTCGGGCTTCACCAGGGCGATGTCGCCGCCCTCCAGACCCGCCACGTCGCCCTGTGGCACGGACCACAGCACGTCGATGTCGCCGGAACGCAGACCGGTGACGGCGGCGGTGGACTCGGCGGCCTTCACGATCGTGATCTCGTCGAGCGCCGGAGCCTCGCCGAAGTACTCCGGGTTGGGGACGAGCGTGAGGCTGTCGTCCGGAGTGAAGGCGTCCACGACGTACGGACCGGTGCCGATGGGCTCCTTGTCGATGGTGTCGAGTGCGTCGACGTCGATCATCTTCACCCAGACGATACCCGCGGGGAAGGTCGCGATGGGCTCGGACAGCGTCACCACGACGGTCTTCTCGTCCGGCGCGGTGACGTCGGTGACCATCGAGATCTTGTTCTTCTCCTGCGTCGCCGTGTCCGGGTCGAGGTAGTAGTCGAACGCGGCCACCGCGTCGTCGGCGGTGAAGTCCTCGCCGTTCGAGAACGTCACGCCGTCGCGGAGCGTGAAGGTCCAGGTCTTCTGGTCATCCGACGCCTCCCAGCTCTCGGCGAGATCGCCGACGACCTCGCCGGACTCGTCGGTCTTGGTGAGGCCGTTCCACAGCAGCGGGAACAGCACCTCCTCCCACGCGAACGTGCGGATGGCGGGATTGAGCTGCGGGATGCCCTGCGCGGCGGCGACGGTGAGGGTGCCGCCGTCCTGCGCCTGGCCGTCGGGGGTGGATGAGGTGCTGCAACCAGCGGTGATGAGCGCGGCGGTCAGCAGCATCGCTGCTCCGCCGAGCCGAACACGACGACGCGACACGGGTGCCTCCAAGGTCGGGTGGTGCTTCGGGTAAGGGTGTTGCGCTATAGCATGTAGCAAAAGGCAAACGGCGTCTAGAGCGAACCGGGCCGGCGGGGTCACGTTCTCGTCACGACCGCCGGCCCGGACCGGTCACCGGCGGGCGCTGGACGCTTCGACGGCGAGCGCGGGCGCCGTCGTGAAGTCCGTGCGGCGGCTGAGCACGAAGGCGATCGTCGCTCCGAGCAGCGTGAGCCCCGAGATGAGGAGCAGGCCCCACACCGCCGACCCCGTGGTCTCGCTGATCCAGCCGATCGCGTAGGGTCCCGCGAAGCCGGCGAGGTTGCCGACCGAGTTGATGAAGGCGAGGCCGGCCGCGGCCGCCGTGCCGGTGAGCACCATGGGCGGCAGGCTCCAGAACAGCGGGGTGGTCGAGAAGAGCGCCGACATCCCGACGCACAGCGCGGCGAGCGCGAGCACCGGCGTGCCCTGCGCCGCGACCGCCGCGATGAGCGACAGGGCGGTGATGCTGAGCGTGATGCCGATCTGCAGCGGGATGTTGCCCTGCTTCCGGGCGGCGCGCTCCCACGGCAGCATCACGAGGGCCGCGCACAGGTTCGGCAGCGCCACGAGCCAGCCGGTGGTGGCGTTCGAGAAGTCGCCCATGCTCTTCACGATCGTCGGCAGCCACATCCCCAGCCCGTAGGCACCGAACACGACGCCGAAGAAGAGCACGATGAGCGTCCAGAGGCGGCCGTTGCGGAAGACCTCGCCCAGCCGCAGGCGTCCGTGCCGCTGCTCGGTCGCCTGGGTCTCGGCGGCGAGCGTGTCGGTGATCCAGCGCTGCTCGGCGGGGGTCAGCCAGCGCGCGTCCTGCGGGCGGTCGGGGAGCCAGAAGAACACGACGAACGCGAGCAGCACGGCCGGGATGCCCTGCAGCAGGAAGACGAGCTGCCAGCCGTCCAGGCCCCACAGCCCGTGCAGCTCCAGCATCCAGCCGGACAGCGGCGCGGCGACCGCGTTGGCGATCGGGTTCGAGAGCACGAAGACGGCGAGCACCTGCGTGCGGTACTGCCGCGGGAACCACAGCGTGAGGTAGAGCAGCACGCCGGGGAAGAACCCGGCCTCCGCGATACCGAGGATGAAGCGCGCGATCGCGAACTGGGTCGCGTCCTGCACGAACGCGGTCAGCGCCGCGACGATGCCCCACGAGATCATGATGCGGGCGATCCACTTGCGGGCGCCGAACTTCTCCAGGAGCAGGTTGCTCGGCACCTCGAACAGCAGGTAGCCGATGAAGAAGATGCCCGCCGCGAAGCCGAAGGCGGCCTCGGTGATCTGGAGGGCGGCCGTCATCTCGAGCTTCGCGAAGCCGGCGTTGTTCCGGTCGATGTAGGCGACGAGGTAGAGCAGGCCGAGGAACGGACCGAGTCTCCAGATCGCCTTCTTCATGGCGGCGGCTCCCACCGCGTCCTCCGCGGCGCGCGCCTGCGCGAGCGTCTCTCTGCCGGACATGACAACTCCTTCGTCATCGGTTTCGGGTTTTGCTATAGCATCTAGCACCGCGCGGCTCCTGTCCAGTCCCCTGCTCATGCCATAGCATCGACCGAGCGAAGGAGCCCCCGCTCGACGAGCACCGGGCCGCGCGAGATCGAGAAGGGCCCCGGATGCGCAGCGTGTCGGATCAGAACATCGCCGAGCAGGTCACGGACGAGCTGCGGGCGGCGATCCACTCCGGAGAGCTCGCCCCCGGCGAGCGGCTCGTGGAGCGCAAGCTCGCCGACCGTCTCGGCGTCAGCCACATCCCCGTGCGCGAGGCCCTGACCCGGCTCGCCGAGGAGCGCCTCATCACCCGCGAGCCCCGCCGCGGCGCCCGCGTCGCCCAGCTCAGCGCGCAGGACCTGGAGGAGATCTCGAGCCTGCGGATCGTGCTGGAGCAGTTCATGGCGATCCGGGTGCAGGAGCGGTGGAACGACGAGTCGGCGGCCCGGCTGGAAGCGATCATCCAGGCCATGGCGGCGGCGGCGCCGGGCGACGTGGCCGAGGTCCTGCGCCAGGACCGCCTCTTCCACGAGACCCTCGCCGACCTCGCCGAGCACCGGTTCCTCGACGAGCTCAGCGCCCAGCTCCGCGGCCGGATCGCCGGGTTCATCCAGGCGGCCAACTCCGCCCTCGACCCCGCCGAGCAGGAGGAGCACGTGCGCAGCCACCAGCAGATCGTCGACGCCATCGCGACCGGCGATCCGGAGCAGGCGCGCGCCGTGATCGCCGAGCACGTGACCAGGGCCGTCCGCCGCATCACGCCGTCGGCCGAGTGAGCGCCGTGGCCGCGCGCACCATCGTCCTGACCGGAGCCTCGGACGGGATCGGAGCCGCCGCCGCCCGCCAGCTCGCCGGATCCCCGCACCGCCTGCTCCTCGTGGGCCGTTCGCCCGACAAGATGCGGGCCGTCGCGGACGAGACCGGCGCGGAGTGGTTCACCGCCGACTTCGCGCGCCTGGACGACGTGCGCGCGCTCGCCGCCCAGCTCGCGGACGCCGTGGGTGCAGCGGGCATCGACGTGCTGGCCAACAACGCCGGCGGCATCTTCGGCGACCGCACCCCCACGGTCGACGGGCACGAGAAGACGATGCAGGTGAACCACCTCGCCCCGTTCCTGCTGACGAACCTCCTGCTCCCGCAGCTGCTCGCCGCCCGCGGCGCGGTCGTGAACACCTCCAGCGTCGCGCATCGCCTCTTCGGGCATCTCGACGTCGACGATCTCGACAACACCCGCCGGTACTCCCCGAACAAGGCCTACGGCGACGCCAAGCTCGCCAACGTCCTGACGGCGAAGAGCCTGCACGAGAAGTTCCATGCGCAGGGGCTCAGCGCGGTGGCCTTCCACCCCGGCACCGTGGCGACGAACTTCGCCGCCGAATCGTCGAGCATCATGCGCCTCGTCTACCGCACCCCGCTGCGCCGTCTCGTCCTCATCGGCAGCGACCGCGGCGGCGCGACGCTGCGGTGGTTCCTCGAAGGCACGCCGGGCGAGACCTGGATCTCCGGCGGCTACTACGACGAGCGCGTCCTCACCACCCGCGTGAACCCGCAGGTGCACGACCCCGCTCTCGCCGAGGCCCTCTGGCGGCGCAGCGCCGCGCTCGTCGGCGTGGCCGGGGGCTGAGCGCCGTCTACGCTGGGGCGATGGCGCGCCTCGACTGGACCCAGCTCCCTCCCGCTCTCCGAGCCCGGGTCGAGGAGTTCGCGGGCTCCCCGGTGACACGGGCGCAGTCGCAGGACGGCGGCTTCTCCGCGGGGCTGGCCTCACGGCTGACCTTCGCCGACGGACGGCGGCTGTTCGTCAAGGCGGTGCAGGAGTCCGCGGAAGGCACGTTCGCGCTCTACGTGCGGGAGGCCGAGGTGCTCGGCGCGATCCCCCGCTCCCTCCCCGCCGCGCACCTCGTCGACGCCTTCACCGCGGACGGGTGGGCGGTGCTTCTCATCGAAGACGTCGAGGGTCGTCATCCGGAACGCTCGGCCACCGCGCCCGACACCGCGCACGTCTTGGATGCGATCGCCGCCCTGGCCACCGCCGAGGCGCCGCGCACGCTTCCCCGCCTCGCCGACGAGCTGCACGACGACTCCGGATCCTGGCGGCGGCTCGAGGAGGCCGGGCTCCTGGAGACGACCACGCCGTGGTGTGCGCAGAACGTCGACCTCCTCCGCACGGCGGCGGAACGCGTGGGCACCGCGGTCGCGGGCGATCGGCTCCTGCACGCCGACCTCCGGGCCGACAACATCCTCATCGAGGACTCCGGCCGCGCACGGCTGCTCGACTGGCCGTGGGCGGCCCGCGGCGCGGGGTGGGAGGACGCCCTCCTCTACCTGCTCGACCTCCGCGTGGAGGACGCCGCGGCCGAGGTCGATCCCCTGCTCGATCACCCCGTCTTCGCCGGGTCGACCACGCAGGACCATGTCGCCCTCCTGTCCGCCGCGGGCGGCGCCTGGTTCGAGAAGTGCCGTCTTCCCGCGCCGGACGGGATGACGACGCTCCGCGACTTCCAGCGCCGGGAAGCGGTCATCGCCACCGACTGGATCGCCGAGCTCGTCCGCTGATCGCCCCCGAGGCGTGGGCCTCGGCCGTCACCCCTCGGGCTGCGCGCCCGACTCGCCCGCGTGGACTCGTTCGCCCTGTCGGCCGAACAGGCTGAGCACCTCGGCGGGCTCCCCGTCCGCGCTCCCGAACCAGTGCGGCACGTGCGTGTCGAACTCGGCGACCTCACCGGCTGCCATGCGCAGATCGCGCGTGCCGAGGATCAACCGCATGGTGCCGCTGAGCACGTAGAGCCATTCGCGCCCCTCGTGCGCCCGGGGACGCGGATTCACCTGACTCCCCGGGATGAGGATCTTCCAGGCCTGGACCGGACCGGCGTGCGGGGTCAGCGGCACGACGATCCGGCCGTGCACGCGGCGCGGCTTCAATCGCACGCGCGGATCGCCGACGTCGGGCGCCCCGACGAGGTCGTCCAACGGCACCCGGTGGGCGCGGGCGAGCGGGAGGAGAAGCTCGAGGCTCGGTCGGCGTTGCCCGGTCTCCAACCGCGAGAGCGTGCTCGTGGAGATCCCCGTGGCGTCGGCCAGGTCGGTCAGCGTCATCCCCCGCTGCTTCCGGAGCCACCGCAACCGCGGGCCCACGCCGTCGAGCGTCGCGTCGATCTCGTCCCCTTGCACGTCCTCAGTCTGGCCGCATTTCCCAGGAGCAGCAAAGAAGTTTGCCGGCCCGGCACCTCCGGGGCGACTCTCCTGGCATGAAGAGATTCGATGTGCTCATCGTCGGCGGCGGTGCCGCCGGCCTCAGCGCCGCCCTGGTCCTGCTCCGCGCCCGACGCACGGTCGCGATCGTCGATGCGGGGGAGCCCCGCAACGCCCCCGCGGCGCACCTGCACGGCTTCCTCTCCCGGGACGGCGCCGCGCCCGCTGCGCTGCTCGCGAGCGGTCGCGACGAGGTCGCGGGCTACGGAGGCACGATCATCGACGGACGCGTCGCCGAGCTGTCCCCGGGCTTCACGGCCACCCTCGACGACGGGCGACGGCTGGAGGCCCGGCGGGTGCTGGTCACCACGGGCCTGCGCGACGAGATCCCCGACATCCCGCATCTGCGCGAGCGCTGGGGGCGTGATGTGCTGCACTGCCCGTACTGCCACGGCTACGAGGTGCGGGATCGCGCTCTCGGGGTGATCGGCGGCACGGCTGCGTCGGTCGCCCACGCGCTCCTCATCGCCCAGTGGTCCGCCGACGTCGTCTATTTCCCCCACACCCGGACGCTCACGGACGACGAGCGGGAACGTCTCGACGCGCGCGGCGTCCGGGTGCATCCGGGGGAGGTCTCCCGCCTCATCGTCGAAGCCGACCGCCTCCAGAGCGTGGAGCTGAGCGACGGCACCCGTGTCGAGCGCGCCGCGGTGTTCGTCCGCCCCGAGATGCGCGCTCACGACGCCCTCCTCCACGTTCTCGGCTGCGAGACCGACGAGAACGGGTGGGTCCGGCACGATGCCGGCGGGCGCACGAGCGTGCCAGGGGTCTCCGTCGCCGGGAACGTCGCCGATCCGCGTGCGCAGCTCATCACCGCGGCCGGACAGGGCTCCGCCGCCGCGATCGCCCTCAACGCCGACCTCACCGACGACGACCTCGCCGCCCAGCTCGCGACCCACCGCGGCGCCTGACCCCCGAGAGAGAAGGAACACAGCAATGTCCGCAGCACCCGCCCCGACGGCGACCCCCGTCCCCCCGCCCACGCAGCACCAGCTCGCGCTGATGATCTGGATCGCCGTCTTCCCGACCCTCACGGTCTTGAACCTGGTCCTCGCCGCCCCGCTTTCCGGACTCCCGATCGTCGTGCGCACGCTGGTGCTCGTCACCATCGCCGTCCCCCTCGTGATCTACCTGGAGATGCCGCTGCTGCACCGCGTCCGCCGCCGGATCCACGGTCTTGTGACGGCGCGTCGGCGAAGGTAACGTTCTCCCGTTCCTGACGAGAGAAGGCGACGATGCCCCGGACAGATCGACCCCGTTCCACGACGTCCGTGTGGCGCCGCAAGCCCGTCAGCGACATGACGGAGGAGTCGGGCGGGAGCGGTCTGCTCCGGACGCTCGGGCTCTGGCAGCTCACCGCGATCGGCGTGGGCGGCATCGTCGGCGTCGGGATCTTCTCGCTCGCCGGACTCGTCGCCCACGGCGATGCGACGACTCCCGCCGTGGGTCCCGCCGTCGTCCTCTCCTTCCTCATCGCCGGGCTCGCGTCGGCAGCGGCCGCGCTGTCGTACGCGGAGTTCGCCGGCATGATCCCGCGGGCCGGTTCCGCCTACAGCTACGGCTACGTCGCGCTCGGCGAACTCGTCGGCTGGTTCATCGGCTGGGACCTGCTCCTGGAGTACGTCGCCATCGTGGCCGTCGTCGCGATCGGCATCTCCGGCTATCTCGACGCATTCCTCTCCGGATTCGGGCTGGAGCTGCCGACCGCGATCACGGAGACCGCCGACCAGCCAGGGGGTGTGGTCAACATCCCGGCCATCCTCATCTGCCTGTTCGTGACGTTCCTGCTGAGCCGCGGCACCCGCACGTTCGGCCGCTTCGAACTCGTCGCCGTGGCCATCAAGATCCTCCTCGTGGTGTTCATCGTCGTCCTCGGCGTCTTCTTCATCGACCCCGCCAACTACGATCCCTTCCTGCCGAACGGCTTCGGCCCCGTCTTCACCGGTGCCGCGACGGTGTTCTTCGCGGTGTTCGGCTACGACGCGATGAGCACGGCCGCCGAGGAGGCGAAGGACGGGCGTCGGCACATGCCGAAGGCGATCATCCTGTCCCTCGTGATCGCCATGGTGCTCTACGTCGCCGCGACGCTCGTGCTCACGGGCATGCAGAACTACCAGGACATCGATCCGAAGGCGGGCTTCGCCTCGGCGTTCACGGGCGTGGGGCTCCCGGTCGTCGCCTCCGTCATCTCGGTGTTCGCCGTCGTGTCGATCCTCACCGTCATGCTCACGTTCCTGCTCGGCGCCACCCGGGTGTGGTTCAGCATGAGCCGCGACGGACTGCTCCCCGGCTGGTTCGCGCGGGTCGACCGCCGCGGCGTCCCGCAGCGGGTCACCTGGATCGCGGGGCTGGGCGCGGCGTTCTTCGCGGGCGTGTTCCCCATCCGCGCCGTCGCCGACCTCACGAACATCGGCATCCTCGCCGCCTTCGTCGTCGTCTGCATCGCCGTGATCGTGTTCCGTTACACCAAGCCGGATGCACCCCGGACGTTCCGGCTGCCGTTCATGCCCGTGGTCCCGATCGTCGGCGTGGGCTTCTCGCTCTTCCTCATCTCGCAGCTCCACCCCGAGACGTGGCTCCGGTTCGGGGTCTGGCTCGTGATCGGACTCGTCGTGTACTTCGCCTACAGCCGTCGGCACTCGCTCCTGAACCCGGACAGCCCCCGGCGCCGCCCGGGCACGACTTCGGAGACCCCCGGCGACACGCCGTAGACGGGGCCGAGGAGGCGGCGGGTCGCGCCGCAGCTCCGAAGTCGTGCCCGGCGGGATCAGCCGACGACGAGGTTGGCGGTGTCGACGACGCGGTCGCCCTCGGCGGGGAACGCCGTACGGGTGACGCCGGCCTCCACGTTGCCGGTGTGCAGCAGCGTCGACCCGGCCCCGAACGCGTCGTCGCGGAGCTCCAGGGCGCCGCCCTCGAACCGGTTGCCGACCGCGCGGTAGTGGGTCGCTCCGCTCGTCACGGCGACGTGCGTGGTCGCCCCCTCGGCGCGGAAGGTGCTGTCGGAGAGCGTCAGGTGCAGCTCGCCCGCACCCGACCGCGACACCGTCGTCCCGCCCTTCGCCGACACCTCGGATCCCGCGATCTCGACGACCTGACGGTCCTTTCCGGCGGCCGCGATGCGGGCGTTGCGGAGCGTGGAGCCTTCGACGCGCAGCTTCGCCGTCGCCGAGGAGATGGGGGCGGCATCGTCGGCGCCGGAGAGGGTCGAGCCGCGGAAGGTGACCGCACCCGGGCCGTTGATCTTCATGCCACCGACCCGGTCCAGCACCGTGTCGACGAAGGTCACCGGCGTCGTCACCGTCGCGTTGGTGAGCTCGCCGGGAGCGACGAACGTGAAGTGCGAGTCGGCGATCACGGTCGGCCGGGCGGAGTTGTCGGAGGCCTGGGTGATGATGAGCGTGTCCGACGCGGTGCAGCCGCGCAGCTGCGCGCCGTCCGCGTTGATCCACAGCATCCCGGAGCCCGTGAGCGAGGGCTTGCCGATCACCTGCACGTCCTCCAGCGTCAGGTCGGTGATGCGCACGCGCGCGACGAACCACGAGCACACGTGCTTGCGGACGGTGATGCGCTTGGCCGCCGAGCCCCACGCCGCCCCGGAGTTCGCGAAGGTCATGAGACCGGAGTTGCCCGTGTAGGTGAGGTCGTGCTCGTACTGGCCGTGCGTGACGAAGGGACCCTGGTCGTCGCCGTCCCCGTGGCAGTTCTCCACGAGGCAGTAGGCGCTCGCGGTGAAGTCGTTGAGGTGCCGGGCGTTGGCGGTGTGGCAGTTGGCGACGTACCCGTACAGGCAGTAGATCTGCTGCGTCAGGTAGCCGGCTCCACCCCACGTGACGGAGGTCGGGTTCTTCAGCGTGCAGCTCTCCGTGGTGAAGTACGTGTTCCACCGGCGCTGGATCAGCGGCCAAAAGGTCGCCGTGCCGTCGATGTGGTCCACGTCGCAGCGCACCGCGTACTCGAAGGCCAGCGGGTGCGATCCCGTGTACTCGTCCGTCCCCTTGCCGAGGAACTTCAGGTTCGACACCGTCACGTCCTGCACCGGCTTCACGTGCCGCCAGGTCATCGTGCGGTCCTTGCCGAGCGGCCAGCCGTTCTTGTAGTTCACGCGGATGTGCCGACCGTCGACGATCTGGGTCACCTGGACCAGCCGCTGCAGCTCGCGCTCCCAGCGCCCAGACAGGGCGTTGACCTCGGCGGCATACCACTCCCCGACCGCGAAGAACGACGAGTCGGCGACGGGGAAGATGTCGGCGAGGTCGGGCACGTCCTCGCCGAGCTTCGCCTCCTGCACCGCGTCGGTCACCTCGCCGCGGAAGAACATGACGGCCGCGAAGGGGTCGTCCTTCCCGGCGTTCTCGATGCCCTCGGTCGTCATCAGGTGATTCCCGAAGTCGAACGCGATGTTCGACCGGGAGAACTTATGGCGGCGGACGAAGTTGAGGTCGGTGTGCGCCTCCACGCGCCGCACCCGGGCGTCGCCCACCATCGCGTCGAGCGCGTCGTCCGCGGGCGCGGAGGCGTCCATGATGCCGAACTTCCGGAAGTCGACCGTGCCGTCGTGCACGAGCACCCAGGCGCCGCCCTTCGGCCCCGCGAGCACCGTGCCGCCGTTGGCCGCGGGGGCGTCCTTCTTCACGAAGCGGTAGAGCCCGTCGCCGCCGTCGCCGGGGGTCGCGTAGCCGCTCGTGCGCACGAGGTCGCCGTCCTTGCCCTTGCGCGTCGCGAGGGCGGTGGCGACGCCTCCGTGCGCGACGTTCTTCGAGCCCGACGACTCCTGCGGCACGACGGGTCCGGCGGCCTGGGCGGCGGCGGGGGCGCCGATCGCGGCGACCCCGCCCAGGGCGGCGGCGCCGAAACCGGCGAGCAGCATCCGTCGACTGCGCATCGCCGCGGTCTCGGTGGTGGTGTCCAGCTGGGTCATGCTCATCCTCCTTGCGGCGTCCTCGCCGCGGTCAGGCGTCCGGCCCTCGGCCGGATCGCGGTCACCGATCAGTCCCCGATCCCCAGCGCTCTCCGAGCGGATGCTCAGAAGTAGTCGCCCGCCGTGAAGTGGCGGATGCCGTCCACCCGGGCCTCGCGGCGCAGCGGGCGGATCATCCCGGTGCGGTCGTCCTGCCGCACGGCCGCCGGAGCGAATGCGCGGACAGCGCGCTCCTCCGCCGCCAGCGCGGGGACGGCCAGCTCGCAGGTGCGGACGCCCGCCGCGGCCCAGTCCGCGGCCACGGCCTCCAGCACCGCGTGACGCACCCCGGCCGGATCGGCCGCAGTGGGATCGGTCGCGCTCTCGTGCAGCAGCCCGACGCCGTCGCGCACCTCCGCCACCGCGTAGCCGACCGTCGCGTCCGCCTCGGCGAGCCGGTACAGCGTCGCGCCCCGCAGTCGCACCTCCGCCATCGTCCAGTCGCGGTCGCCGCGCACCGGGGCGAGCACGACCACACCGGTGCGGGAGCGCTCGTAGACCTCGCGCAGCGGGCCGAGGACGCCGAGTCCCACGGACTCGCGCACGACCGAGGCGAGCTCCACGGCCGTCGCCGACGCCGCCCACGGTCCGGCCATCGTGCGGGGCATCGAGAAGGTCGTGAAGCCGCTCGACCGGTACACCTCGGGGGTTCCGGTGAACAGCAGGGCCCAGTCGGCGTCACCCGCCGCGTCCAGGGTGGCGGCCACGAGCCGGCGGGCCAGTCCCCGGCCCCGAGCCCGCTCGGCGACCGCGACGCTGCCGATCGCGTGCACCCGCGCCACCGCGCCGTCCGACTCCCGCAGGCTCTTCGGCAGTCCGTAGATCGACCCGCACACGCCCTCGTCGTCCTCCGCGACGAGCGTGTGGCTCAGCCGCTCGTCGTCCACGAGCCACTGGTCCGGCGCGAGGGGCGGCGTGAAGGCGGCCGCCCATAGTGCCGCGAGAGCGGGCTGGTCCTCCGCCCGCGCCGACCGCACGACCACGGCGCTCATGCCATCGAGGAGAGCTGGGCGCGGTCGACGGCGTGTACGAGCGGCCGCCCCGCGGCGAAGGCGTCGAGCTCGTCGGCGACGATCCGCCCCTGCCGCAGCCGGCCTTCCCTGGTCCCGGCCGCGCGGTGCGGGGTGAGCAGCACGCGCGGTGCCGAACGGAAGGGACTCTCCGCGGACAGCGGCTCCTCGTCGAACACGTCGATCGCGGCACTCAACCGGCCACGACGCAGTTCGGCGAGCAGGGCGGCCTCGTCGACCAGCCAGGACCGCGCCGTGTTGACCAGGCCGGCCCCGTCCGGCATCAGGGCGAGCTCGCGCGCACCGATCAGGTGATGCGTCTCCGGCAGGGTCGGGGCGTGCACCGCGACGATCTGCGCACGGCGGAGCGCCTCGTCGAGCGTCACGAGCTCCGCCCCGAGGGACGACGCCTCGGCCGCGTCGAGCGTGGGATCGACGAGCAGCGGCTCGGCGCCCAGGGCACGGAGCAGGTCGAGGTACGCCCGCCCGGTCCGGGAGGCGCCGATGACCGCGATGGGGGCGCCGAGGATCTCGTGCTGCACCCCGACGGCCTCCGCGTCCCACCATCCGTCGCCGGCGCGCAGCGCGTCGTGCATCTCCGGCACCCGGTGCAGCAGGGCGAGCGTGAAGGTCAGCGAGACCTCAGCCACCGACCGGGCCATCCCCGCCCCGGCCTGCGTCACCCGCACGCCGCGGTCGAAGAGCGCGTCGGTCGCGAACGGCTTGATCGTGGCCCCGGTGTGCGCGATGAGCTCGAGCTTCGGAAGGGTGGCGAGCACGGCGTGATCGAAAGGACCCACGCCCCAGCTCGTCACCACGACGCGCGCCTCGTCGAGCACCGCATCCGCGAGTCGGTCCACCCGCACGAACGTCCCGCCGAGCCGCGCCGCGACGGCCTCCAGGCGCGCCGCACCGTCGGGCGAGAAGAACTCGGCGAACAGCTCCGCGGAGACGACCGCGACGACGGTCGGAGCGCTCGTCCCGGCGGTCATCGCAGCCAGGCCTCGAGGTTCTCGGCGATGAACGCGTCGTCGTTGAGCTCCGGATACGCCTGCCGGACGCGGGCGATCTCCTCCGCCTGTCCCGGGGAGAGGCCCTCGGCCGGGTCGAGGCACCAGGTGCCCTCGAGAAGCCCCTGCTGGCGGAGCATCTCGTGCACCCCGGCGATGACCCCGTGGAAGTCGTTGCCCGGGTCGAACACGGCCTGGTTCACGTCCACCATGTCCGAGGCACGGCGTCCCACCTCACGGTAGGCCTCCGCGTCTCCCGCCAGGGCGCGATGCACCCGCTCCAGCAGCGCGACCGCCGCGTGCGTGCCGACCGCCCACTGGCCGAGCAGCCCGCCGACGAACCGGAGGGTGCGCCGCCCGGACGGGGAGTCCACGTGGAACTCGGAGAGCAGGTCGGCGACGATCGCGTCGTCGTTGCCCGTGTACAGCGCGATCTCGTCGGCGCGGCCCGAGGCGGCCACGCCCCGTACGAGCTCCAGCGTGCGATAGCGGTCGAAGGGAGCGGCCTTCACCGCGACGACGGAGGGGATCGCGGCGAACTCCCGCCAGAACTCGCGGTCGAGCACGGGTCCGCCGATCGCGGTCTGCAGGTAGAAGCCGACCAGCGGCAGCACCTCGCCGACGGCGCGGGCGCGGTCGAGCAGGGCACGCTCGTCCGCACCCGCGACGCGGGGACTCACCAGCACGGCGTCGTAGCCGAGGGAGCGGGCGAGCTCCGCCTCGGCGACCGCCTGAGCCGTGTCGCCCGCCACGCCGGCGATACGGACGAGGGTCGCATCGTCGCGGGCGTCCATCTCCTCCGCGGCCAGTGCGAGCACCGGCTCGAAGAGCGCATGCTCCGGGTCGCGGATCTCGAACTGCGTCGTGTGCACGCCGACGGCGAGGCCGCCAGCCCCGGCGTCGAGGTAGTAGCGGGAGAGCGCCCGCTGCCGCCGCTCGTCGAGCGTGCGCGCGGCGGTGAGGGCGAGCGGATGGGCCGGGATCACGGCACCGCGGGCGAGGGTCGCGGCGGCCTCAGGGCGCAGCGACGGCACGGTCGCCGTCCGCGCAGCGGCGTCGGTCATCAGAACTTCCCGTCCCGGACGGCCCACTTGGTGGGCTTGGCGATCATGGGCAGCCCGTCGCGGATCCAGCCGGCCTGCATGCGGATGAGCTCCTCGGCGGAGACGGACGGGTAGCCGAACAGGGCCATGCAGCGGCGGGCGTCGCTGAGCAGCGCGGTCGGCTGCGGCTCGTCGACGATCTCGACCTCCCGCTCGAACAGCTCGCCGAAACGATGGGCGATCGAGGAGACGCTGAGCAGCTCCGGACCGGTGAGGTTGATCACGAAGGGGTCGGTCGAGGCATGCACGAGGCTGCGCAGCACGACCTCGTTCGCGTAGCCCTGCCAGATCACGTTGACGTTCGCGGTGGCGACCGAGACCGGCTCGCCCGCGTGCACGGCGCTGCCGATGTCGGCGAGCACCCCGTAGCGGAGGTCGACGGCGTAGTTCAGGCGGATGATCGCGACCTTGGTGCCGCGCTCCTGCGCCCCGAACTCGAACACGCGCTCCCGACCGAGGCAGGACTGCGCGTACTCGCCGATCGGCGCGGGCGTGGTCTCCTCGGCGGCACCGCCCGAGGTGGCAGGGACGAACGGATACACGTTCCCGGTGGAGAGCACCGAGATCGCGCTGTCGCGGTACCG
The DNA here is from genome assembly GCF_040702645.1 of Microbacterium sp. NPDC078814. Classification (NCBI taxonomy): domain Bacteria; kingdom Bacillati; phylum Actinomycetota; class Actinomycetes; order Micrococcales; family Microbacteriaceae; genus Microbacterium; species Microbacterium sp. NPDC078814. The sequence goes on along the minus strand of NZ_JBFBLT010000003.1, from coordinate 520,585 downwards.
GCGGGCGATGCGGTCGGGAAGAGCCGCGTTGACCTCCCACGCCCAGGAGGCGTTGGTCGCGGCACCGAACTTCGCGCCCACCATGAACACCACGTTCGGGGCATCAGGGAGACCGGCGAGGTCGTCGTTCTCGATGAGGTCGAACGGCACGACGCGGACCCCCGCGGCCTCCAGGCGCTCGCGGATGGCGGCGTCGCCGAAGCGGGAGACCGCGTAGACGGCGTCGTCCGTGCGGCCGGCGGCGTCCAGGCCGCGCCGGGCGAGCATCGCCAGGGTCGGTCCCATCTTGCCGCCGGCGCCGAGGATCACGAGGTCTCCGGAACCCTGGGAGAGGTCGGCCACGAGCCCGTCGCTCGGGGTGGCCAGCGCCTCCTCGAGCTCGGCCTCGGAGGCGAATGCGTACTGCGTCATTGTCGTGCGGTTCCCTTCTTCTCAGCCCTTGATCCCGGTGCCGGTGACGCCCTCCTGCACGTACCGCTGAGCGATGAGGTACGCGAGGAAGATCGGCAGCAGCGCCACGACGGAGCCGGCGAGCATGGTGCTGAGCGGCACATCCTGCTGCTGCAGCGACGAGATGCCCACGGTGAGGGTGAACATCGAGTTGGACTTGGCGATGATGAGCGGCCAGAGGAAGTCGTTCCAGTGCCAGAGGAAGACGAAGATCCCGAGCGTCGCGAGGATCGGCTTGCACAGCGGCAGCACGATCCGCAGGAAGATGCGGAACTCGCCGGCCCCGTCGATGCGGGCGGCCTCGAAGAGCTCGTCGGGGAGGCCCTGGATGAACTGGCGCATGAGGAAGACCGCCTGCGCGTTCGCGAGCGTCGGCAGGATGAGGCCCCAGTAGGTGTCGATGCCGCCGAGGTTCGCCATGAGGATGAACGTCGGGATCAGCGTCACGTGGAACGGCACCATGACCATCGCCAGGAACGACCAGAACATGACCTCCTTGCCGCGGAAGCGCTTCTTGGCGAAGGCGTATCCGGCGAGCGCGGAGAGGAACAGCACCGCCACGACCGACACGAGCGAGTAGACGAGCGTGTTGAACAGCCAGACGAGGATGTTCTGCCCGGCGAGCACCTGCTCGTACGCCTCGAACGAGATGTCGTTCCAGGGGAGCAGCGAGCCGGGGAGCTCGACGAGCATGCCCGGCTTCAGGCTCAGCACGACCATGGCGTAGAAGGGGAAGAAGCTGAGGATGCCGGCGATGCTCAGCCAGATCCAGCGGACGGCGATGCCCCAGCCGGTCGGCTCGAGCGCGCGGAACGAACGGCGCTTCCGCGCGGCGGGACGGGTCGCGGGCGCCGTCGTCTGCGTCGGCGGCTGCAGGAGGGCGGTCATTTCTGCTTTCCGATCACGAGGCGCTGGATGAGGGCGACCACGAGGGTCATGAGGAACAGGGCCACGCCCACCGCGGCCGCGTAGCCGTAGTCGAAGTAGCGGAAGCCCTGGTCGTAGAGCATGTAGACGAGGGAGTAGCTGGCATTCGCCGGCCCGCCCTGGGTCATCACGTAGATGACGTCGAAGACCTGGAAGGCGGCCGTGGTCTCGATCACCGCGAGGAAGAAGAAGGTCGGGCGCAGGTGCGGGAGGATGATCCACCGGAAGCGCTGCCAGGCGTTCGCGCCGTCGACCAGCGCCGCCTCCTCCAGCTCGCGCGGCACGTCCTGCAGGGCGGCGATGAGGATCATCATCCCGTAGCCGAACCGGGACCAGACGCCCACGACGACGATCGCCGGGATCACGAGCACGGTGCTGCCGAGCCAGGAGCCGCCGAGGCCGAGTGGGGTCATCAGCGCGGACCAGGGACCGTTGGCGGAGAAGATCCAGACGAAGATCGAGCCGGCCAGCACGAGCGAGGTGATGACGGGGAGGAAGAAGATCGAGCGGAAGAACCGGGCGCCGCGGAAGGCGCGGCGCACGCCGAGGGCCATGATCGTCGACAGCACGAGCGCGATCGGCACCGCGAAGACCGTGTAGATGAGGGTGGTCCCCAGCGCCCGCCAGAACAGCGGGTCGGCGACGAGGCGCTGGAAGTGGTCGAGGCCGCGCCAGGCGATCTCGCCGGAGATGTCGTAGTCGAAGAAGCTCAGCGCCACACCCGCGATGCTCGGGCCGAAGCGGAAGGCGATGAACAGCAGGAAGGCGGGGAGCACGAACAGGAACGCGACGCGCGCTTCCCGTCGGGCGAGCAACCGGGCGACCCGTCCTGCGGGCTTCGGCGCCGTGGTGGCCGTCGTCATTGTCGATTCCTCACGTGGGGGGCGGGAGAGAGGGGGCGTGCGGCGGGTACCCGCACGCCCCCGGGTGTCACTTCTGCAGCAGCGGGGCTGCGGCGGCCGCGGCGTCCTTCAGGGCGTCGGCCGGGGACTTCTGGCCGAGCAGGGCGGCCTGGATCTCCGGCGAGAGCACGCCCATGAGCGCACGGGAGCTGGCGTCGAGCTCGCCCACCGTGGTGTCGGGGACGTACTTCTCGACCTCACCGAGGAGCGGGTCGTCGGCGTACAGCGGCTCGGTGGTGCTGAGCGCGGAGAAGTAGCCGGCGGCCTTGAGGTACGGCTCGACGACGTCGGCGCCGGTCGCGAACTCGGCGAACGCGGCTGCGGCCTCGGGGGCCTTCGAGCCCTTGAGCACGGACAGGGAGCCGACGGTGCCGTAGGCCACGGACTCCTTGTCGGTCAGCGGCGCGAGGACCTTGACGTTCTCCTCGCCCCAGAACGGCGCGACCTCGGTCACGGCGTTGTTCCAGGTGCAGGCGACCTTGCCCTGGGCGATGGCGGTCTGCTCCAGCGGGACGTTGGTGGTGAGGGCCTCCGGGTCGAGCGCGCCCTCCTCGGCCAGGTCGGTCAGGAAGGTGAGCGCCTCCTCGCCGGCCTTGCTGTCGAAGCCGACCTCGCCGTCCTCGGTGTAGACCTCGCCGCCGGCCTGCCAGAGCAGCGGGTAGTAGGTGAGGTTGAGGGTGTTCTCGGCCGACGCCGGGTAGTTGAGGGCGTACATGCCCTTGTCGATGAACGCCGGAGCCATCTCGGCGATGTCGTCCCACGTCTCCGGGTACTCGGTCACCCCGGCCGCCTCGAACGCGGCTGCGTTGCAGATGAGCGGCTGCGCGCTGGTGAGGATCGGGGCGCCGAGGATGTCGCCGCCGAGCGTGACCGACTCCTTGACGTTGGGGAGCAGGTCGCCCTGGCGCTCCTCGCTGAGCAGGTCGTTCAGCGGGGCGATCGACTTCTGGTACGCCGCGAGCTGGTCGGGGATGAGGTAGACGACGTCCGGTCCCTTGCCGGCGGCGATCGCCGTCTGCAGGGCCTCGTCACGGTTCGCCCACGGGAAGATCTCGTACTTCACGTTGACGTTCTCGTTCTCCTTTTCGAACGCCTCGATGGTCGAGTCCCAGAAGTCCTTGTGCACCGCCTCGTCGGCGATGACGGGGTAGAGCCAGACCGTGATGTCCTGCTCGCCCTCTGCGGTGTTGCCTCCGCCGGCCGAACATCCGGCCAACAGGGTGGCGGCCGCGACTCCCGCGACGACGCCGGTGATCTTGCTGACGCGCATGGTGCTCCTTTGCGTAAACCGTGCTGAGTACGGTTCATTATGACATTGGCTTTGGATAATTCGTCAAGCACAAGTTCTCAGAGCCTTGTTTCGGCCGTGTTTCTCGGCCGTGAACAACAATCCCCGATCTGAGAATCGGGTGTGCTAATTTGATCGCACCAACGGCGGAGACGAAGGAGGGACCCGATGGGCGCGACCAGTCCGCTCTCGATCGTGGCGCGGTCCGCACTCCGGCTGCGCGACGCCGGACCGGCGACGGTCAGCGACCTCTCCCGGTCGCTCGAGGTCTCCCGCACCTCCGTCGAGAACGCCGTGGCGGTGCTCTCCGACTCCGGCCTCCTCGTCGACGCCCCGGCGCAGGTCGGCGGAGGCGCCGGTCGGCCCGCCCGCCGCTACTCGTTCCACGCCGCCGCCGGCGTGGTGGTGGGCGTCGACATCGGCGTCGCGAGCGTGCGCGTCGTCGTCGCGGATCTCGCGGGCGTGGTCATCGCTCAGCGCACCTTCCCCGGCGTCGCGGAGCAGCCCGACGGCCCGGCCAAGCTCGCCGCCGTGATCGACGACGTGCGACGCACGCTCGCCCGGCTCTCGCTGCCGCGCACCGGTCTGCGGGCGATCGGCGTCTCCCTGCCCGGCATCGTCGACGACGACGGACGGGTCACCACCTCGGTCGTCATCCCGGAGTGGTCCGGCATCGACATCGGCTCGCAGCTGCGCCAGGCGTTCGGCTGCCCCGTGGCGGTCGACAACGGTGTGCGGCTCGCGGCCGTCGCGGAACATCACCTCGGCGTCGCGCAGCTCGTCGACGACGTCATCTACCTGTCGGTCGGCAACCGCATCGCCATGGGCCTCATCCTCGGCGGCCGCCCCCGGCGCGGCATCCACAACGCGGCGGGAGACATCGGCCGCCTCGCGTTCCGGGGCCTGAACACCGAGACCGGTCAGATCTCGTGGCGCACCGCCCCGACCGCCGCCGAGGTGTTCGCCCTGGCGCGCAGCGGAGAGCAGGCCGCCCGGGAGGAGCTCGACGGCTTCATCGACGAGCTCGCCCATGGGATCGCGACGCTGATCATGACGGTCGATCCGGCCATGGTCGTCATCGGCGGCGGACTCTCGGCCGCGCACGAGCAGCTGCTCGACCCCCTGCGCGCCGCTCTGCCCGGCCACCTCGGTCTGCCGTTCCAGGTGCCCGTCGCGGAGGCGCGGCTGGGAGCGGAAGCCGCCGCCCACGGCGCCGTCGTGCATGCATTCCAGCGGCATCCGGGCGACATCTACGGCATCGAGGACATGCCCGCCCCACCGATCACCCCCCTGCCGCACGACCCCGCGGCCGGCGACGACCCCGAGGAGAAGCAGTGAGCACGTTGAAGGTCGGACTCATCGGCGCGGGCGGGATCTCCCGCGTGCACGCCGACGCCTGGCGGGCGCTCGGCGTGCAGGGCTTCGTCACCTCGAAGGAGGGCGCGGAGGACATCGCCGCCGAGTACGGCTTCGAGGTCGTGGCCGACGTCGACGCGCTCCTGGAGCAGGTCGACGTCGTCGACATCGTCACGCCGAGCAGCACCCACGCCGACTTCGCCCTTCGGGCCATCGCCCGCGGGGTCGACGTGATCTGCGAGAAGCCGCTCGCCGCGACCGCGGAGGCCGCCGCCGAGGTGACTGCGGCCGCAGCCGCCGCGGGAGTGCGGCTGTTCCCCGCCCACGTCGTGCGCTACATGGGGGAGTACGGCCGGATCAAGGCCGGCATCGACGCCGGGCAGATCGGCACCCCCGCCGTGCAGCGCTTCCGTCGCCTGGGCGCCGCGCCGCAGGCCCCCTGGTTCTTCTCGGAGCGGGCGGGCGGCGGCGTCATCCGCGACCTCATGATCCACGACATCGATCAGGCGCTGTGGTTCGCCGGCCCGGTCGACAGCGTCTACGCCGTGCAGAACCCGCCGACGGTCGACGACCGCGTGCCCGCCCCGGTCACGGCGCATGTCGTTCTCACCCACCGCAACGGGGTCATCAGCCACGTGCACGCGAGCTGGGTACAGCCCGGCATGCCGTTCCGCACGAGCGTCGAGGTCGCCGGTTCCGAGGGGCGCCTGCGCTACGACAGCGCCGAGGACCACACGCTGCGCACCGACGCCGTGCTCGTCGAGGGCGCGACCGACTACCTCCCGCCGATGTCGCCGGAGGAGAGCCCGTACTACGCGGAGATCGCCGACTTCGTGGCCGCCATCGCGGAAGGACGCGAGGCCGCCGTCACCCCGGAGGACGGCATCCAGGCGGTCGCGGTCGCCGAGGCCGCCTACGCCTCGATCGCCTCCGGAGCCCCGGTCGCCCTCGCCGCTTCGTCCCCCGCCGTCGCCGTCGCCGAGGAGGCCACCCGATGACCGCTCCCCGCCCGCTGCGGATCGCCGTGCTGTCCTTCGCGCACACGCACGCCCTCAGCTACGTGCACGCGCTGCAGCAGATGCCCGATGTCGAGCTGATCGCCGCCGATCCCGACGGCGCCTCCGCCCCGGACGACGCTCCGCGCGGTGCCGCCCTGGCCGCGGAACTCGGGGTGGCCTATGTGGAGACCTACGACGAGGCCTTCGCCTGGGGTCCGGACGCGGTCGTGGTGGCCGCCGAGAACTCCCGTCACCGCGCCCTCGTCGAGCAGGCCGCCGCGGCCGGCGTGCACGTGCTGTGCGAGAAGCCGCTGGCGACGACGGTCGAGGACGCGATCGCGATGCGCGACGCCTGCGACCGGGCGGGCGTGCTGCTCATGGTGGCGTACCCGGTGCGCTTCTCCCCCGGGGTGCGCGATGCCGTCGCCGAGCTGCGCAGCGGACGCCTCGGGAAGATCCTCGGCGTCACCGGCATCAACAACGGCAAGCTCCCGCAGGACCGGGCCTGGTTCACCGATCCCGCGCTCGCCGGCGGCGGTGCCCTGGTCGACCACGTCGTGCACTGCGCCGACCTCCTCGACGAGCTCCTGGGTGAGCGGGCGCAGACCGTCCGCGCGGTGTCGAACTGCATCCTGCACGGGGAGCGCGACCTCGCGGTCGAGACCGGGGGCCTCGTGACGATCCAGTACCCGAGCGGCGTGATCGCCACAATCGACTGCTCGTGGAGCTGGCCGCTGAGCTCGCCGACCTGGGGCGGCCTCACCCTCGAGGTCGTGGCCGAGCGCGGGACCGTGACCGTGAGCCCCTTCGCGAAGGGCGTGGCCGGACACGATGCCCACGGCGAGACCTGGACCCCGGTCGGGGCCGACCTCGACGCCCTGCTGCTCGAGGAGTTCGTGCAGGCCGTGCGCGCGGGCCGTCAGCCCCAGCCCGACGCCGGTGTCGGCATCCGCACCGTCGAGATCGTGAAGGCCGCGCAGGAGTCCGCGTCCCGCGCCGGCACCCCCATCCCCCTCTGACCCCGCCCCGTCCCTCGCGGGATCGAAAACGCTCCCCTTCCGGTCTCCCCCGGCACCTTTCCCGTCCCGCACCCTTCTCCGCGCCCCGAGTTCCCCCTCGCGGGATCGAAAACGCTCCCGGGTCCGTCCCCTCAGGAACGTTTCCCGTCCCGCACGGGACGGTGCGCGCATGCCGGAGTCCCAGGCCCTCCCGTCCCGGAGCGAGCGGGCGGGCATGAAATTGGCGCTGCGGGCGTTGCACCGGAGGCCGCAGCGACACGGAGGAGACAACATGCGCATCGACCTCGCCGGGAAGACCGCCCTCGTCACGGGTTCCACCCAGGGCATCGGGCTCGCCATCGCCACGACCCTCGCCGACGCGGGAGCACGGGTCGCCGTCAACGGCCGGAACCCCGAGACCGTGTCGTCGGTCGTCGCCGCACTGCAGGAGGAGAATCCGGACCGGAACCTCGTCCCTGCTCCGGGCGACGTCACCACGGAAGACGGCGCCGCCCGCGTGCTCGCCGCCACCGGAGACGTCGACATCCTCGTCAACAACCTCGGCATCTTCGGGGCCACCCCCGCGCTCGACATCTCCGACGACGAGTGGCGCCGGTACTTCGAGGTGAACGTGCTCGCCGCCGTCCGGCTCATCCGCGCGACCCTGCCCGGCATGACGGAGCGCGGCTGGGGTCGGGTGCTCGACATCGCCAGCGACTCCGCGGTCGTGATCCCCGCGGAGATGATCCACTACGGGATGTCGAAGACCGCGCTGCTCGCCGTGTCCCGGGGCTTCGCGAAGGAGGCGGCCGGCACGGGGGTGACCGTGAACTCGGTGCTCGCGGGGCCGACCCACACCGGCGGCGTGGAGGACTTCGTGTACTCGCTCGTGGACCCGGAGCTGCCGTGGGAGGAGGCGCAGCGCGAGTTCATGCGCGTGCACCGCCCCCAGTCCCTGCTGCAGCGGCTCATCGAACCGGAGGAGATCGCGAACATGGTCGCGTACCTCGCGTCCCCGCTCGCTTCGGCGACGACGGGCGCCGCCGTCCGCGTCGATGGCGGCTACATCGACGCGATCGTCCCCTGACCTTTCGAATCGCGCACATGGTGGCATCTGCGGCCGGAATGGGGCCATTCGGGCGATTTGAAACGGAGGGGTAAGCTGGCCCCCGGAGAAGCACGGAAAGGCGGTGATGGCGATGTCCGACGATAGTAACGACGCCGCCCTCGCTGCGTTGCGCTTCCCCGCGCACACGCGTTGAGCTCCTGCTCCGCGTTCGCGCCTCTCGCCTCGCAGTCATCGGCGGCGTCTCCCGCCCCCTGACGAATCCGCACGGACCCTCGCATCCGTGCGCCCGCGAGAACGGAGCCGCATCATGGCGCTCATCGACAACGGCGTGTACGTCCACGGACGTCGCGTGGAGACCCCGAAGAACCTGGACGAGACCTACCGGATGCTGGATGCCGCCGGCGGGATCGCGTGGATCGGCCTGTACCGACCGAGTCCCGAAGAGGTCGCCTCCGTCGCCCGCGAGTTCGACCTGCATCCGCTCGCCGTCGAGGACGCGCTCTCGGGGCATCAGCGCTCGAAGGTGGAGCGCTACGGCGACACCCTCTTCGCTGTGCTGCGCCCCGCCCGCTACCGCGACAAGGAGGAGTCGATCGAGTTCGGGGAGCTGCACCTGTTCATCGGCCCCGACTTCGTGGTGACGATCCGCCACGCGGAGTCGCCGAACCTCGCCGCGGTCCGCCGCCGGATGGAGGCGAATCCGGAGCTGCTCGCGATGGGACCGGAGGCGGTCTTCTACGCGATCCTCGACGAGGTCGTGGACGAGTACGAGCCCGTGGTGGCGGGCCTGGAGAACGACATCGACGAGATCGAGGACCAGCTCTTCGGCGACAGCGACGACGACGCCCTCTCCCGCCGCATCTACGAGCTCTCCCGCGAGGTCATCAACTTCCAGCGCGCGGTGCACCCGCTGAGCGGCATGCTGGAATGGCTGCGCCGCGGGTCGGAGAAGTACCGCATCGACGAGGAGCTGCAGCGCTCCCTCCGCGACGTGCTCGACCACACGATCCGCGTGAACGAGCGGGTCGACTCGTTCCGCGCGATCCTCGAGAACGCCCTGACGGTGCAGTCGGCGCTGGTCGCCCGGCGGCACTCGGAGGCGGGGCTCGCCCAGAACGACGAGATCAAGAAGATCTCCTCGTGGGCGGCCATCATCTTCGCGCCCACACTCGTCGGCACGGTCTACGGCATGAACTTCGACGTGATGCCCGAGCTGCACTGGGCGTTCGGCTATCCGATGGCGATCGGGGCGATGGCCGCGTTCGCGGTCGGGCTCTACGGGGTGTTCAAGTACAAGAGGTGGCTGTGATGCGCAGGCGGTCACGGGGAACGCCGGAACGCGGCCGGTCTGCGGGCACGGAGCGCGCCCAGGAGCTCCCTCCGGCGTGAAGAACCAGGGCCCACGGCGGGCGAGATGCGCGAGACTGGAAGCATGGCGCTCGATCTCCTCCTGTCCCGCATCGTCGAGAGCGGTCTGCTCGAAGACCCCGTCTCCGAGAACGGTCTCGTCTACGGCCGGGCGAGCCTGGATGCGGCCGGCACCGTCGTGAACGTGAACGTCGACCCCGAGTTGGAGGGCGATGAGACCGCGGAGGACCTGGATCCCGACGAGCTCGTCGCGGCCATCGCGCGCGTGCTCTCGATGAGCGAGAAGCGCTGGCGGGCGATCGTCGAGGAGGTCGCGCTCGACATCGAGGACGCGGTGGAGGACGAGCCCGTCGTCGAACAGATCGACCTGCGGGACGACCTCGAGGCCACCTCGGTCGTCGTGTTCGCGGATGCCGTGCTGCTCGCGTTCGTCGCCCCCAAGCAGTTCCCGGAGTCGCGCATCCTCGTGCAGCTCGACGAGGAGCTGGAGGTCGACGGCATCGAGGTGCGCGAGCCCGACGGCACCGAGGTCATCGACGTCGACACGCTCGACGAGCTGATGGACCTCATCAGTCGCGCCGACCGGGACTGACCCGCCGGAACAGGCATTCACCGGGCAACAGGCCACACCAGCGGTAAGTGCCTGACCTCGCGCGAGCGCCTGAGACCCACGCCCCGCGGAAAGAGGACGGGGACGGCGCCGGGGCATTACGCTCCCGCGCGAAGCAGAAGGCGGGCGACGGATAAGCTCTGAGGCGTGCCGATCGCCCCTTCCGCCTCCCCCGCCACCGCCTCCGACGACCTGGGCCGCCTCGCCGCCGCCCTCCGCGACCCCGCACCGTTGAACTGGATCATCACCGGCGACTCGATCACCCATGGCCTGGTGCACACCCAGGGCGGGCGCAGCTACCCGGAGCACCTCCACGAGCTGATCAGGGGCGAGCTCGAGCGCGTCCGCGACATCGTCCTCAACACCGCGATCAGCGGCAACCGGATCGTCGACATCCTCGACGACTGGGAGCGTCGGGTCGCCGGCTGGCAGCCGGACGTGGTCACCCTCATGGTCGGCACCAACGACGCCTCGGACGGCGGGCCGCGACCGGTCATCTCGCCGGACGACTACGCCTCCTCCCTCCACGACTTCGTGCGCCGGGTGCGCGAGCTCGGAGCCATCCCGGTGCTCCAGACGCCGCCCGCCATCGACGTCCGCAATGCGCCGGAGCGGGCGCGGATCGCCGACTTCGCCGAGGCCGTGCGCCAGGTCGCGGCCGCGGAGGACGTGATCCTCGTCGACCAGCACGCGCACTTCGCGGAGCTCGGGAACGGCGGCGTGCCGTGGGGCCTCATGAACGACCCGTTCCACCCCAGCGCGGTCGGCCACGCCGCTCTCGCCCTCGAGCTCGCCCGCGTCCTCGGCATCGCGCCGCAGGGTCCGCGCGCCCGCACGGCCGCCCTCCTCGAAGGCCTGGTCGGCACGGCCCGCGTCTTCGGCTGAGAGGCCGGCATTTCACCCGACCCGGGTGACCGCTCTGGACGGCGGTGACGGCGCGACGCTAGGTTGAGCGCATTCACATCCGACAGTGAGGTGGGGGCATGTCGCACGTCGTCGCAACCGGGGCCGGCAAGGCCATGATGGAACGTCGGAACGATCCGACGCACGAGTACATCCTGAAGCTCACCGGCAAGGAGCGGCCCCGGGTCCTCTTCGTCGGCACCGCCACGGGCGACGACACCGCCTACATCGTGAGCTTCTACTCCACGTACGACTCCGACAGATGCGCGCCGCACCACCTGCCGCTGTTCCACCGCGCGGTCGACGACCTCGCCGGCTTCGTGAAGGGCTTCGACGTCATCCACGTCGGCGGCGGGAACACCGCCAACATGCTCGACGTGTGGAAGCGTCAGGGCCTCGACGAGATCATGCGCGAGATGTGGGAGGACCCCTCCTCGAACGTGGTGTTCACCGGCGGCAGCGCGGGCGGCATCTGCTGGTTCGAGGGCGGGACGACCGACAGCTACGGGCCCACGCTGCAGGTCCTCCCGGAGGGTCTCGGCTTCCTGCACGGCAGCTTCTGCCCGCACTACGACGCGGAGGACCAGCGCCGGCCCCTCTTCCACGCCTCGCTCCTCAGCGGTGAGCTGTCCACCGGCTATGCGGTGGGCAACCTCCAGTCGCTGCACTTCGATAACGGCGAGTTCATCACCGCGGTCAGCCCGGTCGAGAACCCGCTGGCGCTGAAGGTCGAGGCGGTCGACGGGGCGATCGTCGAGACCGAGCTGCCGGTGGAGGTCCTCGCCGGATCGGCGCCGATCATGAAGGGGCCATCGTCGTGAACGACAGCGTCTGGATCCTCGTCGCCGAGCTCATCGTCGTCGTCCTGGCGATCTTCATGGGCACCCGCACGAGCGGGATCGGCCTGGGCGTGTGGGGCCTCGTCGGCGTCGCGGTGCTCGTGTTCGTGTTCGGGGAAGCCCCCGGCAACGCCCCGGTCGACGCCGTGTTCATCGTCATCACGGTCATCACCGCGGCCTCGACCATGCAGGCCGCTGGCGGTATCGACTGGATGGTGTCGGTGGCCGCCAAGGTCATCCGCAAACGCCCGAAGTCCGTCGTCTTCCTCGCGCCGGCGATGTCGTTCCTCTTCACGGTCGGCGCGGGCACCGGCAACATCTTCTATCCGCTCCTGCCGGTGATCTACGACGTCTCGTACCAGCAGAAGATCCGGCCGGAGCGGGCGCTGTCGGTCTCGGCCGTCGCCTCGCAGGTCGGCATCCTGTGCTCTCCGGTCTCCGCGGCCACCGCATCGATGGTCGTGCTGCTCGCACCGCAGGGCGTCGATCTCGGCGGGCTGCTCCTCATCATGTGGCCGGCCTCGATCGCGGGCCTGCTCGTCGCCGCGCTGGTCATGATGCGCCACGGCAAGGACCTCGAGGACGACCCGGAGTACCAGAAGCGCCTGGCGGAGGGACAGATCAAGCCGCCCGTGGTCGACGCTCACGAGAACAAGCTCCCGGCGACCGCCGTGCTCTCGGCCTCGCTGTTCCTCGCCGGCGTCGCGGTGATCGTCTTCTTCGGCCTGTTCGAGAACCTCCGTCCGGTCATCGGCACCGACGACGACGGCGATCCGCTGCGCCTGAGCGTCACCGTGATCATCGAGGTCGTCATGGGCATCATCGCCGCACTGATCTTCGTGTTCTGCAAGGTGAAGGCCGCCGACGTGCCGAAGCAGTCCACCTTCCCCGCGGGCATCGTCGGCGCCATCGCCCTGTTCGGCATCGCCTGGCTCGCGAACACGTTCGTCGCCGCGAACCAGACCCTCATCGTCGACGGACTCGGCTCGGTGGTCTCCGGATCCTCCGCCTTCCTCGGAGCGCTGCTGTTCGCGCTGGCGCTCTTCGCGGTCGCCATGCTCACGACCAGCCAATCGAGCGCCACGAACGCGATCGTCCCGATCGGCATCACGATCGGGCTGCCCGCCTCTCTGCTGGTGGGGCTGTGGCCGGCGGCGATGGGCATCTACACGCTGCCCGCCAACGGCAGCCAGGTGGCCACGGTCGCGTTCGACCAGACCGGGACGACGAAGATGGGCAAGTTCGTCCTGGACCACTCGTTCCAGCTGCCGAACCTCGTCTACGTCGGCACGGCCATCGTCGTCGGGGTGGCGCTGTCGTTCCTGTTCTGGTGACATGACCGACGTCGTCGACCGTTCAGCGCTGCGGCAGTTCCTGCTGGGGCTGGCCCAGGGGATGAACGCGTCGGCGGAGTCCGTCGACCGCATCCGGGACACGATCGCCGAGGTCGCCACGGCGTCGGGCGGAGACGGCGCCGACTTCGTCGTCCTGCCCACCATCATCATCGTGGAGACGGGGGACGCGGAGGAGCAGCGGGTCGCATTCCGCTCGGCCACGAACGCCTCGTTCCGCTTCGATCAGATCGCCGCGCTGTACGACCTCATCGCGCAGGCGAAGACCGGCGACGTGGACCCGCTGGACGGCATCCGGCGGCTCAACGAGATCGGTGCGATGCGTCCGCGCCTCGGCTGGTTCACCCGGACGCTGGGCCATGCCATCCTCACGACCGGCCTGGCCCTCCTGCTCGCACCGACCTGGCAGGGGGCGCTCGTCGCCTTCGTCCTCGGGTTCGGGATCGGCCTGCTCAAACTCGTGCGCTCTCCCACCCTGCAGCTCGTCATGCCCATCGCCGCGGCCTTCGTGTGCGCGGCCGCGGTGTTCCTGCTCGCGGAGGTCATCGAGATCGGCGACCCGATCCGCCTCCTGATCGCCCCGCTGGTCACCTTCCTCCCCGGTGGCGTGCTGACCACGGCGACGGTCGAGCTCGCCGCCGGGCAGATGATCTCCGGTGCATCCCGCCTCATCTACGGGTTCGTGCAGCTCGCGCTCCTCGCGTTCGGCATCCTCGCCGCCGGCGCCGTGGTGGGCGTCTCGAGCGATTCGTACGAGGCTCTCGACGCCTCCTCCTCGTACCTCCCCTGGTGGGTGCCGCTGCTCGGCATCCTCGTGTTCGCACTCGGCAACTACCTGCACTTCTCCTCCCCGCCGTCCACGTTCGGGTGGGTGCTGCTCGCCCTGGTCGTCGCGTACCTCGGCCAGTGGGCGGGAACCGAGTTCATCGACCCGGCGGTCGGCGGCTTCGTCGGCGCGGTCGCCGTCACGCCGGTCGTGTTCTGGATCGCCGGGCTGCGTCACGGAGCCCCGTCGCAGCTGACGTTCCTCCCGGCCTTCTGGCTGCTGGTGCCGGGCGCCGCCGGGCTGGTGGGGCTCACCGAGGCGGTCGCGACCGACAACGGCCTCGCCGACTTCACTGCGGCCCTGGTGTCGGTCATGTCGATCGCGCTCGGCGTGCTCATCGGCACGGCGCTCTATCGCGTCGTGCACCATGGCGCGGAGGAGTTCGTCCAGTTCGCCGTCGCCCCGCCTCCCGCCGAGGACGAGGAGCCCGCACCGACGCTGTGGCACCGCCTGTCTGCTCCGCTGCGCCGCTTGCGCCGCCGCGATCGCTAGCGATAGACCTCGCGACGGTGGCCGGCGTGCACGACGACGACCGTCAGGATCCCGTCCTCGATCCGGTAGAGCACCCGGTAGTCACCCGTCCGCACCCGCCACTCCGGTCGGCCGGTGAGCCTGCGTGCCGCGGGGGGCCGCGGGTCTTCGGAGAGGAGCTCGATGACGGCCTGGATACGTCGCCTCGCCTCGGGAGGGAGCTTGCGGATCGCCCGCACGGCGACAGGCAGGACCTGGACGTCGTAGGTCACGGCACGAGCCCGAGGTCCCGCTTCACCTCCTCCCACGGGATCGGCGTCTCGTCGAGTCGCGCGGTCTCGTCCCAGGCGGCATCGACCGCGCGGATGTCGGCCAGCTCCTCCGCATCTTCGAGGAGTCGCTCCAGCAGGCTGGCATCGACGACAGCCGCCACCGGGAGGTTTCGTCGGGTGAGGTAGACGGGCTCGTCACGCGCCTCGTCGATGATGGACGCCAGCCGGGCCCGGGCTTCCGTGATCGCGATCTCGCTCATGAGTACATGATAGTGCGAAACGTACAGAACAGCGCGGTAAGGACGATCGCAAACGGGCGACGGGCCCCGCGCCGCGGAGGCGACGCGGGGCCGGGTGCCGATCAGAGCGTGGCGAGGATCTCCTTCATCTCCGCGATCTCGGCGGTCTGCGCATCGACGATGTCCTGCGCGAGGGCGACGGCGTCGGCGTTCTCGCCGTCCGCCACCTCCGCCTCGGCCATCGCGACCGCGCCCTCGTGGTGCGCGATCATCTGCTCCAGGAACAGCCGGGACGCCTCCGGACCCGCGGCGTCCTCGAGCGCGGCGAGGTCGTCGTCGCTCATCATGCCGTCGCCGTGGTCCATCGCGGCCGGGTCACCCGCCTCGGCACCCCAGTCGTCGAGCCAGCCCTGCATCTTCTCGATCTCCGGACCCTGAGCGGCCGTGATCCGCTCCGCGAGGTCGGCGACCCGGGGGTCGACGTCGTCCTTCGCGAGCACGATGTCCGACATCTCGACGGCCTGCTCGTGATGGACGATCATCATGGACGCGAACATCGCATCGGCCTCGTTCGCGCCGGCCAGCGGAGCGTCCGAGGTGGAGTGCCCCATGCCGGAGTGGTCGGCCGGCCCCGCGGGTGCCGTCGAGGCGCATCCCGCGAGCGCGAGGGTTCCCGCCAGGACGAGGACAGCGGCGGCAGTGGTTCGATTGGTCATTTCTCTCTCATCTCTGTCTGTCGGAAGGGCGTCCGCGGTCGCGGCGCCCGGGCGCATCGGCGCCGATCAGGTCCGACTGATGCAGAGGACGTGGAGTGAGGGAGGACGAAGCGGGGCGGCGGCCGCGTCCACGGGCGAGCGGAGAGCGCGGAGCAGAGGTCCGGTCAGGAGAGCGCGAGAGGGGCGCAGCAGCAGGAGGAGTCCGCCGAGCAGGGCGAGGACGCAGGCCGCCCCGCCGTCGTGCGCAGGGTCATCCGGGACGACGGCCTCATCCGCTCCGCCCGCCTCATGCGCTGCCGACGCCGCAGGGTGCGCGGGGGCCGCGTGCCCCGCGACGGCATGCGCCCCCGGGGTGCCGTGGGTGTCGAGGGCGTGCATGCCGAGGAGGCCGAGGAGGACGCCGCCCACGAGGAGGACGGCGAGCAGCGCCCCCTGGAGCACGCGACGACCGACCATGTGCTCATGGTACCCCGTGGGGGTATGTCCACCGGCATGCCGGCTCAGCGGGCGACGCCGGCGCGCCGCAGCAGCCGGCGGACGGCGAGCACGACACCCGCCACCGCGAGCTCCCCCACCACCCGGCCCAGCAGCGTGGCGACGAGCACCGGCGGAACGAGGTGCTCGGGCGAGAACACCGGGAGGGCGACGACGAAGAGCACCGCACCGGTCACGGCGCCGGCGAGCAGGACCCGGGCCGGGCGGACGGGGGCGTCGCGCCGGAACGGCAGCGCCAGGTCGAGGACCACGCCGCCGAGGACGAGCGGCACGACGCCGAGCAGCCCGATGGGCGACACCGCGACCGTCAGCACGCCGGTCACGAAGGCGGCCAGTGTCGCCATCCCCGGCACGCGGGTGACGACGCGCGCGAGGAACGGCAGCGCGGTGTGGACGCCCGCGACCACCGCGTACGCGGGAGGGGACGTGGCGGCCAGCACGCTCGTGATCGGCACGACGGCCAGGAAGACGAGGGCCTGGACCGCGCCGAGCGCGGCGCTCACGAGGAGGGCGCTGGTCGGCACGCGGCGGGAGGACACGGGGACTGTCGGACCACTCACCCCTCCGAGCCTAGAACCGCGGGCGGGTTGGATATCGTAGGGGTGGGGATGCGTACCTGGGGAGGGACGATGCCGGCTTTCGGCGCGCAAGGGGACAAGAGGTTGCCGCGGGTTTCCGCGCACGTCATCGGACGTCCGCGGGTGAACGCCGCGCTGGACGAGGGAGCTCCGCTCACACTGCTGCGCGGAGCCGCGGGCTCCGGGAAGACCACCGCCCTCGTGGGCTGGGCTTTCACCTCCCCCGACCGCGTCGTGTGGCTCACGGCCACGCCCGCCCTGGCGACGAGCGCGGCCCTCGCCGCCGCCCTGCTGCGGGTGCTGCGCGGCGCGGGCGAGGCCGTCGGCGGCCGTCATCCCGCCTCGGAAACGGGGGAGGGGTGGCCTGCCGTCGCCCAGTACCTGTGCGATCACGAGGAGCCTCTCGTCCTCGTGCTCGACGACGCCGCCGCGCTCGACCGGGATGCGGTCTTCGACCTGTGCCGCACGGTCGCCGTCCCGCCGCACGTCCGCCTGATCGTCGCCACGAACCGCCCCAGCCCTTTCGACAGCGACGGCATCGGCCTCGTGATCGACGCCGCGCTGATCTCTCCGGAGGACCTCGCTTTCGACACGGACGAGATCCGCCGCGCGCTCGACGTCGATGAGGACACCGCCGTCGCCGTGCGGGAGGCGACCGAGGGGTTCGCGGCGGTCATCCGCGCCGTCGCCCTCCGCGGACGTGTCCCCGACGGCACGACGATCGTGGAGGTCGCGACCGCGGCGGTCGACGACTACCTCCGCAGCCGCATGGAGGAGGGCACGTTCGGTGCCGGCGTCCTCGAGGGCCTGATCCGGATCAGCATCACGGACACCGTCGATCTGTCGTTGGCGCAGGCTCTCAGCAGTGATCCGGACATCGGCGCCGCCCTCGACGAGGCCGAGGCGTTCGGCTTCGGGCGGTGGTCGACGGAATCCGGGCGCCGGACCTTCACGATCGCCGCGCCGGCTCGCGCCCTTCTGCGCCGCGACCTCCTGGAGCGCTTCCCGGCCGAGATCCGCCTGCTCCGACGCCTCGCGATCGAGGGTGCGCTGCGGCGCGACGCCCCCTTCGAGGGGCTCCGCCTGGCGATGGAGGAGGACGACCTCCACCTCGCCGCCCACGTCATCATGTCGGGGTGGAGCCACCTTCTGGATCACGACGGTCGCCGGGTCGTGGCGCTGCTGGGCGACCTGCCCCTCGCTCGGCTCAAGCAGGAGCCGCTGGTGGCGATGCTGCTGGGCATCTGCCTCAACGCCAACCGACTCCGACGCGTGCGCGGCCTGCAGCTGCTGCGGATGGCGATCTCCGCCGCGAACGCCCGGCGGAGCGCCCTCTCGCCGACGGAGCGCCTGTTCATCTGGACCGCGGAGAGCGCGGCGCTGCGGGTGGTCGGGATGCCCGAGCGGGCCGGGCAGGTCGCGGCCCGCGCGCTCGCGCTGTACACGGAGACCTCGGAGTCGCAGTGGGAGCAGTACGCGATCGAGATGCCGCTGCTCTGCACGCACCTCGGGATCTCGCTGTACTACGGCGGTCGCCGGGAGCAGGCCCTCCGCCTCTTCGCTGAGGCCGCCGCCCTCGCCGCGTCCCAGGGCACGGGCAACGCCTTCCACGCCGTGAGCCTGCTCAGCGGGATCCACGCCCTCAACGGCGACCTCCCGGAGGCGCGGCACTACGTCGAGATCATCCGGGACGGCTCGTGGGACCCCGCGCTGCTGGACGGGTACCGCGGCACGTTCTACCGCGTCGCGGAGGCGATGCTCGCGGTCGAGGAGGGCGACCTCGCTGCGGCCAAGCAGCACGTGCGCGCCTTCCTGCCGCACCGGGCGACGAGCGAGCACTGGACGACGATGGCGGCGGTCGAGGCGTGGATCGCGCTGCACGACGGCGAGGCCGCCGGCGGACTGGAGCGGCTGGAGTCGTTCGCCCGGATGCGCGGGCGTGAGGCCGGGTCGACGTCGGCGCGCCAGGCGCTGAGCCGCCCCCGGATCCTGCTGCACCTGGCGCTCGGCGATGTCCGTGCCGCGCGCGGTATCAAGCAGCGCGACGCCGGGACCGACCGCTTCGGCACCCTCCTGGAACGGGCCAGGATCGCCCTGATCGACGGTCGCGCTCCGGATGCGGTGCGGCTGCTCGCCGCGACGCGCCTCGAGCCGACCACCTCCCGCGAGCGCGCGGAGGCCGCCGCGGTGCACAGTGCGGCGCTCCACCGCGTCAGTCCCGCCGCTGCGCAGGCCGTGACCGAGGCGCTGCACGCCCAGCTCGCCGACCGGGACCTGCGCACTCCGCTGGCCCTGCTCGGTGCCGAGGACTTCGCCGCCATCCGGGCCGACCTCGCTCCGGTCGGCGACCCGCCGCTCCCCACCCGCTCGGCGCTGCCGTCGTTCGCGGCGCGCCCGAAGCTCTCCTCGCGGGAGCAGGTGGTGCTGCACGCACTCACCACGGGGGCGCCGCTCCCCGAGATCGCCGCGGAGCTGCGGATCTCGCCGAACACCCTGAAGACGCAGCTCCGCAGCATCTACCGCAAGCTCGACGTGGCCAACCGCACGGAGGCGCTCGAACAAGCCGCCCGGCACGGACTCCTCCCGGGATGATGAAGGCCCCGCCCGTCGGAGACGACGGGCGGGGCCTTCTTCGGGAAACCGCTAGCTCTGCATGCGGCGACGTCGCACCAGCAGCAGCACCGCGCCGCCGATCAGCAGGGCGATCGCGAGGCCGAGGATCCACGGCGCCAGCTGTCCGCCGGTGAGGGCGAGCGGCGTCAGCACCCGGTTCTCGGTCGTGCTCGTCGGCGGGGTGATCGTCTCCCCGCCCGGCGGCGTGGCCGAGGCGGTGGCCACGTTCCGCAGCGTCGCCCCCGCCGCGTCGGCGTGCACGGTCACCGCGTAGGTGATCACGACGCGCTCTCCTTCGGCGAGGCTGCCCGTCCAGCGCAGCGTCGTGCCGTCGATCGTCGGCGCGGCCACCACACGGTCACCCACCGTGGCGGTCGCCGTGCCGCGGAGGTCGGCATGCCGCAGCACTCCGGTCAGGTCGTCCGTGACGACGACCTCGTCCAGACCCGTCTCGCCGGTGTTGGTGCCGGTGAGCGTGTACGTCACGACGCTGCCCGTCGCGACGGCGGAGCCGGACGCGGGGTCGGACGACTTGACGAACGTGAAGCCCGGGGTGCCGACGGGGTTCTCCGTCGTCACCGGCGGCGGGGTCAGCTCGGCGCCGCCGGGAGGCGTGGCCGTGCCCTCGACGGTGTTCGCGATGATCGCACCGCCCGCGTCGCCGTGCACGGTCACCGAGTAGGTGATCGTGACACGCTGGCCGACCGCGAGGTCACCGGCCCAGGTGAGCTCGTCGTCCGCGACGACGGGCTCAGGCGCGGTGCCGTCGCTCAGGGTCGCCGTCGCGTCGCCGTTGTAGGCGGCGTGGGCGAGCACGCCCGACAGGTCGTCGAGGATGCGGACCGGAGTCAGCGCCGTCTCCCCCGTGTTCACGCCGGTCACCGTGTAGGTGACGACGCTGCCCGGGTCGACCCGGGTGCCGGACGCGGGATCGGCGGACTTGCGCAGCTCGAAGCCGGGCTTGTTCACGGGATTCTCGGTCGTCGCCGGCGGCGTCTCGATCGGCGGCACCCCACCCGGCGGGGTCGCCGAGCCGGAGGCCGAGTTCTCGAGGACGGCGCCGCCGGCCTCGGCGCGCACGGTCACCGAGTACGTGATCGTGACGCTCTCGCCGACCTGCAGCGCACCCGTCCAGGACAGCCGGTCCGCGGCCACCGTCGGCGCGGTCGTCGCCGTGCCGCCGATCGTCGCGGTCGCGTCGTCGTTGTACTCCGCGTGCGCCAGGACACCGGAGAGGTCGTCGGCGATGGTGACGGGGTCGAGAGCCGTCTCGCCCGTGTTCACACCGGTCACCGTGTAGGTGAGGACGGTGCCCGGGTCGACCGCCGTGCCCGCAGCCGGGTCGACGCTCTTCGAGACGGAGAATCCGGGCTCGTTGACCGGGTTGGTCGTGACACCGGGCGGCGGCGTGATCGTCGATCCTCCCGGCGGGGTCGCCGTCGCGGACGCCGCGTTCTCGATCACGGTGCCGACGCCGTCGGCGCTCACGGTCACGGAGTAGGTGACGGTCACGGTCTGGCCGACTGCGAGCGCTCCCGTCCACGACAGCTCGGTGCCGTCCAGGGTCGCGGGAGCCGCAGAAGCACCTGCGATGCTCGCCACGGCGTCCGCGTTGAACGTCGCGTACGGCAGCACACCGGACAGGTCGTCGGTGATCGTCACCGGGTCGAGCACCGTCTGGCCCGTGTTGGCCGCGGTCAGCGTGTAGGTGAGCACGTCACCCGGGTCGACAGCGGTACCGGCGGCGGGGTCGACGGTCTTGGCGAACGTGAAGCCGGGCTCGTTCACGGGGTGCTCCGTGCTCGACGGCGGCGGCGTGATCGGCGTGCCGGGAGTCGTGGGACTCTCGGGGTCGCTCGGGTCGGCGGGGATCAGCGGGGTCGCCTCTCCGGTGGCCGTGTTCGCGATGGTCTCGCCGCCGGCGGTGGCGTCGACGGTCACCGAGTAGGTGATCACGACGTCCTGGCCGGGGCGCAGCACGCCGTTCCACGAGAGGGAGCCGTCGGCCACGCGGACGTCGCCGCGGGTGGCGGACACGTCGTCGTTGTAGGACGCGTGGGCCAGCGCCGGGCGCAGGTCGTCGCCGATCTCGACCGGGTCGAGGACGGTGTCGCCCGTGTTGCGGCCGGTCACGGTGTACGTGATCACGCTGCCGGGGTCGACGCGCGTGCCCGTCTCCGGGTCGGCCGTCTTGGTGACGGTGAACCCGGGTGTCGCGACGGGGTGCTCCGTCGTCGCCGGCGGGGTCTCGACCGGGGTGCCCGGCGTGGTCGGGCTCTCCGGGTCGGTCGGGTCGGTCGGGATCAGCGGGGTGCCCTCACCGGACACCGTGTTGCGGAGCAGCACGCCGGTCGCATCCTCGTCCACCGTCACCGTGTAGGTGATGTCGACGCGGTCGCCGGGAGCGAGCGTCCCGGTCCAGGTGAGCGTGGTGCCGGAGAGCGCGACGGATCCGGACGAGGCCTTCGCGTCGCCGCCGTACTCCGCGTTCGCGAGGACGGCCGAGAGGTCGTCGACGATGGTCGCAGGGTCGAGGACCGTGTTGCCGGTGTTGACGCCCGAGACCGTGTAGGTGAGGGTGTCGCCCGCGCGGACGGCGGTGCCGGATACCGGGTCGGCCGACTTCGAGACCTCGAAGCCCGTGTCGACGACCGGGTGCTCCGTCTCCGCCGCCGGCGGGACGATCGGGGTCCCCGGGGTCTTCGCCCCGGAGGGGTCGGCGGGGTCGACCGGGATCTGCGGCGTGGCCGATCCGGTGACGACGTTGTGCAGCAGGGCCTTCTCGACACCCGCGTCCACCGTCACCGTGTAGCGGATCGTGACCGATTCCCCGCGCGGGATGGCCCCGGTCCAGGTGAGGGTGGCGTCGGCGACCCGCACGGAGCCGCGGTCGGCCGTGACGTCGTCGTTGTAGCCGGCGGAGCCGAGCACGCCCGAGAGGTCGTCGACGATCTCCGCGGGATCGAGGTCGGTGTCGCCCGTGTTGGTGCCGGTGATCGTGTAGGTGATCGTGTCGCCCGCCGACACGGCCGTGCCGGAGGCGGGGTCGGCCGACTTCGAGATCGTGAAGCCGGAGCCGATCACGGGGTGCTCGGTGGTGACCGTCGGCGGGACGATCGGCTCACCGGGAACCTGCGGCCCGGTCGGGTCGCCCGGGTTCGGGGTGGTCGGGGTGCCCGATCCGGTCACGCTGTTGCGCAGGATCTCGCCGGAGGTGTCATCGCCCACGGTCACCGAGTACGTGATCGTCACGGTCTGTCCGGGCTGGAGCGTTCCGGTCCAGGCGAGGTCGTTCCCGGTCAGGGTCGCACCGCCCGTGGTCACGGTCGTGCCGCCGACCGTGGTCGTGATGTCGTCGTTGAACGCGGCGTTCGCGAGCACGCCGGAGAGGTCGTCGGTGACGGTCACCGGGTCGAGGACGGTCGCGCCGGTGTTCGTGCCGGTGACGGTGTACTCGATGGTCTGGCCCGGCTCCACCACGGTGCCTGCGGCGGGATCGGAGGTCTTCGCGACCTCGAAGCCGGCGACCGGGTGCTCGGTGGTGACGGCCGGAGGGGTCGTCGGGGGCAGGCCCCCGGGTGGGGTGCCGGATGCGGTGACGCGGTTGGCGATGCGCTCGCCCTCCACGCCCTCGTCGACGACGACGGAGTAGGTGATCGTGAGCACCTGCCCGGGCTCGAGGGCGCCGGTCCAGGCCAGGTCGTCGCCCGTGACGGTGGCGGCGCCGGACGACACCGGGTCACCGTCGATCGCCGTCGCCACGTCGCCCTGGTACTCGGCGAACGCGCGCACGCCGGACAGGTCGTCGGTCACGGTGACCGGGTCGAGGCGGGTGTTGCCGGTGTTCTCGGCCTGCACCGTGTAGGTCAGTCGCTGGCCGGCCTGCACCGCAGTGCCGTCGGCGGGGTCGGAGGTCTTGCGGAGAGCGAGGTCCGGCGCGAGGCGGACGTTCGTGTAGGTGCAGGTGACGTCGGTGCCGAGCGGCCCGGCCGGCTGGGTGACCTGCCCGTCCGCGGTGACGGCCACCGGGGTGGTCGAGCCGTCTGCGTTCACCTGCCGGCAGACGAGGGAGGCGTCGTACTTCGTGAGGTCGGTCGAGCCCGCCGCCGATTCGGAGAGCCGGAAGGTGTCGCCCTGGTTCGTGAAGACGGGACCGGCGTAGTCCGGCTGCAGACCGGAGCGGTCGCCGCGGGTGACGGCGTCGGTCTGCGCGACCTGGTAGCCGGCCGGCGACTGCACCCGGAGGCCGAACTGATCGGTCGCCGCGTGACGGCCCTCGGGGAGGTCCTTCTTCAGCGTCAGCGTGTTCGGGAACGTGCAGCTCGCCATGTCGGTCGGCGAGAAAGTGCCCAGCTGGGTCGTGTTGACCGTCTCCCCGCGGGGCAGGTCGACCTCGATGATGCGGTTGCCGCCACCGGAGACCGAGACGAAGATGTGGCCGAGGTTTCCGAAGGCGATGCCGTTGCCCTGCACGCCGGCGCCCATGTCGTGCACCTGCTTGGCGTCGATCGTCGCGGTGCTGGGTTCGAGCGTGGCCGGGAGGTCGGAGGAGTAGATGAAGTTGTCGGCGACGAGCACGAGCTGACCGGAGGCGCTGAAGGCCATGTCGCCGTTGGCGCCGAACGCGCTGCTGCCCGTGGTCGGACGGAGGGTTCCGACCTGCGTGTAGGTCTGCGGCGTGACGTTCTCGTTCCACGCGTAGAGGTTGATGGCGCCGTTCACCGTGCCGCTGGCGAAGTAGTAGACGCCCGTCACGGGGTGCACGGCGCCGCGCAGCACCGAGGAGTTCAGCGTGAACGTCGTCTGCGCGGTCGTGTCGGTGACGCGGTCATGCTTGGCGAGCGTCTTGGTACCGGCGGCGTTGGTGACCGTGTAGGCGTACCGCCCGCTCGACGAGAGCCCGAGGGCGTTGTTGGAGTGGTTCGCGCCGAGGTTGATGGAGCTGAGCGTGCCGCCGTCGCCGGGGGCACCGCCCTGCTCGTTCACGGCGAACTCACGCACCTCGGTGGCGCTCTGCACGTACACCGCTCCCGGCGTGCACAGGAACGGCTCCGCCGCGGCGGCCGGTGCGGCGGTCAGCGTCCCGCCGACGACGATCATCGACGACGCGACGAGCGCCGTGCTCACGGCACCGCCGATCAGCCTCTTCGTCCGGCCCCGCCAGCGGCTGTGCCGCTCCGGCGGAAGGCCATCGGACGTGCGGTCCTTGCGGGCAACACGGAATCCCATGACTGCTCTTCCCATTCATCGCGTTCCGGCACGCATCCGCGCACACGGAAGCCCCCGCCCCCTCAGGCGACCGCCGAGCACCCTTTCGGGCAGAGTGGACTCGGTCCGGGCCTCCGCCAGCCTGCCGGTCCGCCGCGGAGCCCTCCGGCCGAAGCGGAGGAATTCACCCCTCGTTTTCACCCCGGGCGCACGCCGGAGGGCGCACCGGGATGCCGATGCGCCCTCCTCTTCTTTCCGCCGAGACCCCGGGTTGTCGTCGACACCCCGGGGTTTCTACGTCTGTCGCCCGGGGTCTCGCCGCGTACCCGGGGTCTCGGCGGAAAAGAGGGATGAGAAAGTTCAGTATTCGGTGTTGCTAAGTACCGGTACTCAGTGTTACTTTGTACCGGTACCCAGCATCACTGAGTACCGAACGGAAGACACAGGAACGAGAGGAGGGGACGATGGGCAAGCAGATGACCGAGATGCTCAAGGGCACCCTGGAGGGCATCGTGCTGGCCCTCCTCGCCGAGCAGCCGGCCTATGGATACGAAATCACCACGCGTTTGCGGGAGCACGGCTTCACCGACACCGCGGAAGGCACCGTCTACGCCCTGCTGGTCAGGATCGAGCAGAAGAAGCTCGTCGACGTCGAGAAGGTGCCGAGCGAGAAGGGCCCGCCCCGCAAGGTGTACACGCTGAACGCGCAGGGCCGACAGGAGCTGGCGGAGTTCTGGACCACCTGGGACTTCCTCCGGACGCACATCGAACGACTCAACACGAACACCACCAACAAGGAGAACTGACATGGCCGCCAAATGGATCGAAGCGCTCACCGGATCGCTCGAGCAGAAGAAGCAGTACAAGCAGGCGAAGGCGCGGATCGAGGCTCTGCCGGAACCGTACCGCACGGTCGCCAACGCCCAGCACCGCTACACGATGTACTACGGGGGGATCACCGACGGGGACACCCTCGTGCAGATCTTCCTCGACCTCGCCGACCTGTGGGAGCGCGCCGCGATCGACGGCACCCCGATCGACGACATCATCGGCGACGACCCCGTGGAGTTCGCCGAGAACTACGCCGAGGCCTACGGCGGCACGCAGTGGGTCGACAAGGAGCGCGCGCGGCTGAACAAGGCGGTCGCGGAGGCGAGGAAGAAGGAGGACGAGTCATGATGACGTCAGCCCTCTCGGTGCACGGCATCGAGAAGTCGTACAAGGATCTGCACGTGCTGCGCGGCGTCGACTTCGAGGTGGAGCGGGGATCGATCTTCGCCCTCCTCGGGTCGAACGGCGCGGGCAAGACCACCATGGTGCGCATCCTCTCCACGCTGCTGAGGGCCGACGCGGGCACCGCGACGGTGCAGGGCATCGACGTCGCGGCGAACCCGGTCGGAGTGCGCGAGCGCATCAGCCTCACCGGACAGTTCGCCGCGGTCGACGAGATCCTCACCGGACGCGAGAACCTCGTGCTGGTCGCGAAGCTGCGGCATCTGCCCGACGCCGGCGCGGTGGCCGATCGGCTCCTCGCGCGCTTCCGGCTCACCGAGGCCGGCGGCCGCAAGGTCGGCACGTACTCCGGCGGGATGCGGCGCCGGCTCGACATCGCGATGAGCCTGGTCGGCGACCCCGAGGTCATCTACCTCGACGAGCCGACCACGGGCCTCGACCCCGAGTCGCGCATCGAGGTGTGGGACGTCGTGAAGGAGCTCGCGGGCGGTGGCACGACCGTGCTGCTCACCACGCAGTATCTCGACGAGGCGGAGCAGCTGGCCGACCGCATCGCGATCCTGCACGAGGGCCGCATCATCGCGAATGACACGCTCGCCGGACTCAAGCGGCTGCTTCCGGCCGCGAAGGTCGAGTACGTCGAGAAGCAGCCCACCCTCGAGGAGATCTTCCTCACCCTCATCGGCCCCTCATCCGGAAAGGAGAAGGCAGCATGACCACGCACTTCGCCGCCGACACGGCGACGCTCACCGGCCGCTCTATGCGGCACATCTTCCGCAGCCCCGACACGATCATCACCACCGCGGTCACCCCGATCGCTCTGATGCTCCTGTTCGTGTACGTCTTCGGCGGCGCGCTCCAGCAGAGCACCGGCGCCGAGAACTACGTGAACTACCTGCTGCCGGGCATCCTGCTCATCGCGATCGCGTCGGGCATCGCCTACACGGCGTTCCGGCTGTTCACCGATATGCAGAGCGGCATCTTCGAGCGGTTCCACTCCATGCCGATCGCCCGGTCGAGCGTGCTGTGGGCCCACGTGCTGACATCTCTCACGGCGAACGCCATCACCCTCGCGATCATTTTCGGGGTCGGGTTCCTCATGGGCTTCCGCACCGGCGCGAGCGTCTGGGCCTGGCTCGGAGTGATCGGCATCCTGATGCTGTTCACACTGGCACTCACGTGGCTGGCGATCATCGCGGGCCTGAACGCCAAGACGGTCGACGGCGCGAGCGCCTTCTCGTATCCGCTGATCTTCCTCCCCTTCATCAGCTCGGCGTTCGTGCCGACCGACACCATGCCGGCACCGGTGCAGTGGTTCGCCGAGAACCAGCCGGTGACCTCGATCGTCAACTCCATCCAGGCGTTGTTCGCGGGGGAGCCGGTCGGGTCCGACATCTGGGTCGCTCTCGCCTGGTGCGTCGGGATCCTCGTAGTCGCCTACGTGTTCGCGATCATCTCGTACCGGAAGAAGGTCAGCTGATCGACGCTCAGCGAGACGGAACGCTCCGACCGGGGACTCTCCCCGGCCGGGGCGTTTCGCCGCGCTCGGCGGCCGTTCGAATCGCCTGAATGGCTCTATCCGTCCCGGATTTGCCGCACAGTGCGCGACTCGAAGTCAGCGGAGGCCGACCGGACCGAGCACCACGCGGCGACTGGTCCGGACCCAGACGGCGCCGTCGGCACGGTGCTCGGCGCGGGTCGTGAAGCGGTAGCGGTACGTCACGGCGCGCACCCACCGCGGCCGCTCGCCGTGGAAGGGGTCCACGCGCAGCATCCGCAGCGTCGGGGCATCCGCCTCCAGCAGCCGCACGAGGAACACGGAGAACCAGTCGTCCAGCGAGTGCCCGAGCGGCAGGAACCACATCAGCCAGTCCAGCCGCAGGTGATACGGGGCGAACTGCCGCGGGATCCGCCGCACGTCCCCGGGCTTCCCGCGGAACTCGTACTCGCGCCAGTGCCGGCCCTCCTCATCGTCCGACCCCTCCACGACGATCTCGATCCGCTCCCGCGTGACCGTGCCGAAGGCTCCGTAGGCGTTGGCGAGCTGCCAGCGGTGGAAGCTCGCGTTCATGAGCTGTCGTCGCGCGAAGAGGTTGCGCACGGCGGGCACGCTCAGCACGACGAACAGCGCCCCGACCCCCGAGGTCACCACGACCCACCACAGCGGCATGCCGGACACCGTCCACGGCAGCGAGGTCTCCGGCGTCCGCTCCGGAGTCCCGATGCCGGGGAGGCCGATCGCGGAGAACCCGAGCACGATCGTCGCCCAGTTCAGCCACGCGAAGTTCCCGGTGAGCACGAGCCACAGCTGCGTCGCGATCACGATCCCGCCCGCGACGGCACCGACCCACGCGACCCCTTCGACAAGCCCAGGGACCCAGCCACCGCTGTCGGGGAGCCAGAGCGACAGCAGCGGGGCGAAGAGGAAGAACGGCACGACGAGCTGCGCGACGTGGTTCCCGACGACCTCGAGCTTGTGGAACCACCGCGGCAGCAGATGCGCCTGGCGGCTCAGCGGCCCGGGCATCGGCTGGGTCTCGTGGTGGAAGGTCATCGCGGTGAGGTCGCGCCACTCGCGTCCGCCGCGGATCTTGATCATCCCGGCGCCGAACTCCAGCCGGAACAGCAGCCACCAGAACAGCACGATCACCACGGTCGGCGGCGGCTGGTCATTCGAGCCGAGGAAGGCCGCGAGGAACCCCGCCTCCAGCAGCAGCATCTCCCACCCGAACGAGTAGAAGGTCTGCCCGATGCTCACCACCGACATGTAGCCGAACCACAGGGCGAGGAAGGCGAGCATCGGCACCCACGGCGGCCCGAGCTGCGGCACCCCGGCGATGAGCAGGGCGGCGATGACGATCCCCGCCCAGGACAGCGCGACCAGACGCCGGTCGGTGTAGCGAACGCGGGTGAAGAGCGTGGGGTGCAGCAGCTTCCGGCGCTCGCGCTTCTGCGCCACCCAGTCCAGCAGCACGGGCGCGGGCAGGAGTCCGTGCTCACCGAGGAGCGGACGGAACTGGTTGAGCGTCGAGACGAACGCGACGAGGTACAGCGCCGCGATGCCCCGCTGCAGGACCTCGCGGGCGAACCCGAAGTCGACCGCCGCGAACCCGTCCACGGCCACAGGCTACGCCGCGGCCGCCCTCCCGATGAGGGGGTTGCGCGGAGCGGAGATCAGTTCTGCATCGCGATCTGCTGCCCCTTCACGAGCGGGTATGCCGCGAGCTCGGAGCCGTCGAGATCCTCCTTGTGCATGTCCACACCGGTGATCTGGCTGTTCTCGTAGGTCGTGTAGTAGTACACGCCCGTCGCGGTGTTGGCGCATGACGAGTAGATGGTGATCTCGTACTTCTCCTCGTCGCCGACCTGCACGCACCCGCGCTGCTGGGCGACAGCGCCGAGGATCTGGAAGAACTGGCTGATCGACTCCGACTCCGACGTCCCGCACACCGAGTTCATCCGCGTGAACACCGCCTTCACGAACCGCGACGACGACGACAGGTCGCCCGGCAGCCCGATCCCGCCCATGCCGCGACTGTAGAGGTCCATCGGCACGTCCGAGGCGAACGTGTTCTCCGGCTGCCGCTTCGAGAGGTGCTGATAGTCGTTGAGTCGGAAGCTCTGGATGTCGAACGTGGGGTTGTTCGTGAGCACGCCCCACGGGTTGTCGTAGACCTTGAGGCCGCCGCGCACGCTCTCGACCGTGATCGATGCGCTCTTGTCGGCGATGATCCAGTGCAGCGGGGACAGCGGGAACTCCGGGCTGAAGTCGATGTCCACGAGACTCACCGACCGCAGGGCCTCCTTCACCTCGGCCACCGTCTCGAACTGTCCGAGGACCCAGGGGATGAACTCGAACGGCGTGACCTCGGTGTCCCCCGACCCCGGTGCCGGGTAGTGCGCGTTGTCCGGGAAGTTGAGCCCCGCCATGCCGAGCCCCTTCTCGTTGACCGCGTCGTAGTAGAGCGGGTAGCCGTCGGCGATCGTCGCGATCCCGATGATCGCGTGGTGCGTCGGCATCGACGGCAGCCGGTGGAACGGGAACGGGAAGTTCCGCGGTGTGACGGTCACGGTCTCGTTGTACGAGAACTCCAGATCGAGATTCCTCCCGAAGTAGTGGTCGGCGGTCGTGAAGCTCAGTCCTGTGCACATGGTCGTGTCCCCCCATCCGCGGGCCGGTCGACCCGCCGGTTTCGCGCCATGCTTCCACCTTCCGCCCCCGAATGTAAGTGGGTCACCCACGACGAAGGAGGGCCCCCGCTGCGGGAGACCCTCCTTCGAGACGTGCGACGGGAGTCAGCTCGTGACGGTCCAGTCGAACTGGTCGCCGTACTCCTCGAGCCAGGCGTCGACCGCGTCGGCTTCCTTGCCCTCGCCGTACTCGTTGACCACGAGGTCTTCGAGCGCGCCGTACTGCTCGTCGTCGAGCTTGATCTTCTCGATCAGCTCCGCCGCCTCCGGGAACTCGTCCGCGAAGCCCGCGGTGCCCAGGAAGTGCAGGCCCTCGGCCTTGCCCATGGCGCCCTTCGGGTCTTCGAGGTCCTTCACGGGGAAGGCGTCGTTGGCCCAGAACGGACGCCACAGCGTGACGACGATGTCCTCCTTCTTGTCGGTCGCGGTCTTGAGCTCGGTGAGCATCGCCGCGGTCGACGAGGTGACGAGCTCGTACTCGCCGTCGAGGCCGTACTCGGGCATCATCTTCTGGGTCTGGGCGGTCAGGCCCGCACCCGGCTCGATGCCGTAGATCTTGCCGTCGAAGTCGGCGCCCTTGCCCGCGAGGTCCTCGATCGAGGTGAGCTCGGAGTACTCCGGCACCGCGAGGGTCAGCTTGGCGTTCTCGTAGTACGTGCCGAGGTCTTCGATGTCGTCGCCGTACTTGTCCATGTAGGAGGCGTGGGTGAGTTCCGGCCACGCCGACGGGTACATGTCGACATCGCCCTGTGCGAGCCCGGTGTAGAGCGGGCCGGCCTCGGTGAGCGTCTTCATCTCGACCGTGTAGCCGATCTTCTCGAGCTGGTCCTGGAGGAGGTAGGCAGTGCTGAGGCCGTCGGTCCAGGAGGGCAGGAACCCGAGGGTGATGGTGCCCTTGTCCTCGGCACCGTCGCCGCCGCCGCTCGTGCCACCGGCGCCGTCGCCGCTGCATCCGGCGAGGGTGAGCGCTGCGGCAGCCCCGAGGGCGGTGATGGTCAGGATCTTCTTCTTCATGTGACTCTCTCTCTTGCGTTCCGTATGTGATTCAGGAGGTGCGGACGAGGCCGCGGGACAGCTGTGCCGGGATCGAAACCGTGCCGGGATCCGCGCCCCAGCGCCCCATTTCCGTCCCGCACCGGACGAAAAGGGGTGGGGACGGAGACGGGGACGCGGGGGCTCAGGCGCGGGCGAGCTCGGATTCGGTCGAGGCCTCCTCGGCGGGCGCGGAGGCTGCGGACTCCGACGCCACGGGGGCGGAGGGCCGGGACGAACCGCGACCCTTCAGCATGCCGAGGAGCGAGGAGCGGTTCTCACCGGGCGCGCCCAGAGCGGCGGTCACCCGGTCGAGGAACACGGCGATGAGCACGACGCCCAGTCCGGCTTCGACGCCCTTGGGGATGTTGATCGTCGAGATCGCCTCGACGACCATCTTCCCGAGCCCGTCGGCACCGGCCATACCGGCGATGACCGCCATCGACAGGGCGAGCATGATGACCTGGTTGACGCCGGCCATGATGGTCGGCATCGCGAGCGGGAGCTGGATGCCGCGGAGGATCTGCCCCGGCGTCGCTCCGAAGGCGTGTCCGGCCTCGACGGTCTCCGCGTCGACGCCGCGGATGCCCAGCTCGGTCAGGCGCACGCCGGGAGGCAGCGCGAAGATCACGGTGGCGACGAGTCCGGGCACCACACCGATGCCGAAGAACACGATCGCCGGGATCAGGTACACGAATGCCGGCATGGTCTGCATGAAGTCGAGCACCGGCTTCAGCGTCGCGCGCACGGTCGCATTGCGCGCCGACCAGATGCCGAGCGGCACCGCGATCAGCACGGCCACGACGGCGGCGACGAGCACCAGGGCGAGCGTCTGCATCGCCGGCACCCAGAGGTCCATGGCGACGATGAGCCCGAACGACAGGATCGTGCCGATGGCGAGCTGCCACGAGCGCACGAGCCAGGCGATCAGCGCCGCGATCACGATGATCACGGCGAAGTGCGGCGTGAGGAGCAGACGGGTGAGACCGTCGACGAGGAAGCTCACCACGAACGAGACCGCGTCGAGCAGGCCGTCGAGGTTGGCGGTGATCCAGTCGACGCCGGCGGCGACCCAGTCGCCCACGGGGATGCGGAAACCGTCCATCAGCGCACCTCCTCCGCCTGTGCCTCTGAGCCGAAGCCACCCTGTGCCTCTGACCCGAACCCACCCTGGGTCCCTGAGCTCGTCGAAGGGCCGGGCTCGGCCGTCCATCCGTCGTCGAGCACGGCGTCGATCTCGGCCTGGGGCATGGGGGTCATCGGCAGCAGGATCTCCTCGGTCGCTCCGGGCCCGGGACCGAGCGCCGCGAGCAGGGTGACGCGCGGGATCACTCCCGCGAGGCGGCCGTCGGCATCCGTCACCGCAAGGGGCAGCGGCGACTCGACGGCGGGGACGAACAGGTTCATGAGGACGTCGTCCTCGCGCACGCTCTGCAGCACCGGCTTGATGATCGAGTCGAGGCGCGTGGCGCCCTGCCGCACGAGCTTCACGGCGTCGCGGTCGGTGACCACGCCGACGAGCTGGCGGTCCTTGCCGACCACGTAGGTCGCCGACATGTAGGCGTCGCGCATCTGGCGGAGCGCGGTGCGAGGACCGGCCGACTCGGCGACGACGGGGCGCGGACGCTCCATCACGTTGGCGGCGGTGAGCACCCGGGCACGGTCGACGTCCTGCACGAACTGCTCGACGTAGTCGTTCGCCGGGTCCATGAGGATGTCCTCCGGCGTGCCGATCTGCACGATGCGGCCGTCGCGCATGACGGCGATGCGGTCACCGAGGAACATGGCCTCATTGAGGTCGTGCGTGATGAAGACGATGGTCTTCTGGAGCTTCTGCTGCAGCTCCAGAAGCTGCTCCTGCATCTCGCGGCGGATCAGCGGGTCGAGCGCGCTGAAGGCCTCGTCCATGAGCAGGATGTCGCTGTCGGCCGCGAGGGCGCGGGCGATGCCCACGCGCTGCTGCATGCCGCCGGACAGCTCGGACGGCAGCTTGTCGCCCTGACCCTCGAGCCCGACGAGGGCGAGGATCTCCTCGGCCTTGGCCTGGCGCTCGGCCTTGCCGACGCCCTTGAGCTCGAGCGGGTAGGCGACGTTCGCGGCGACCGTGCGATGCGGCAGCAGCGCGAAGTGCTGGAACACCATCGAGATGCGGTCGCGGCGGATCTCCCGCAGGCGGGCGGCCGGAATGCCCGTGATCGGGTCGCCGCCCACGGTGACGGTGCCCGCGGTGATGTCGTGCAGCCCGTTGAGCATGCGGATGATGGTGGACTTGCCCGATCCGGACAGGCCCATGATGACGAAGATCTCACCGCGGTTGACGGTGAAGCTGGCGTCGATGACGGCGGCGGTCCCCGCGTCGGCGACGGCGGCACGGCTCTCCCCTGCCTTCAGCCGGCGGACGGCGGCGCTCGGATTCCTCCCGAACACCTTGTACAGATGGCGCGCTTCGAGTGCTGTTTCGGACACGTTTCCCCTGCGGCTCGGCCTTCGGGTGGCTGAGCCTGCTTCGGTCACGCCCGGGTGATCCTCACGAGGCCGTTCGACGTCTTCGCTGTGGCGGCACAGGCGGCGGATTTCGGATCCGCCGCAGAGGGGATCGACCGTACGCCCACGCCTCTTCGCCGCACAGCTCATCGAAGGAAGGACGTGACCGCGGACTGGTCTATGGGCCGTCAGGCCCGCAGACCAACGTAACGAAATGGCCGGTCAGCGGCAAATCCTGCACTGCGGACGTGCCCGGGTTTCCGGCGCTGACCGGGGGATAGTACGAGCGTCTAGCAATCTCGGCGCACCATGCTCACGGGCGTCGGACGGTGCGCGTCACGGTGAACTTCGGGGTGCGCCGGAGCTGCGCGGTGGGGCCGATGAGCCGGGTCAGCTCGGCCCGGTAGCCGAGGCTCGAGTTGTACACCGTGAACAGCTCCCCGTCCGGTCGGAGCAGGCGCGCGGCGGCCTCGAACAGGCGCGTCGCGGCGCCGGTGTGCACGCTGGCGCCGAGGTGGAACGGCGGATTCAGGAGCACCGTGTCGAAGCTCCCCGCGGCGAGCGCCGAGCCCGCATCATCGTGGGTGACCTCGACCCGATCGGCCACCCCGTTCGCCGACGCGGTGGCGCGGGCGGAGGCGACGGCGGCGGCCGAGCGGTCCGTGGCGACGACCCGGTCCTGCGGGCGAGCACGCGCCCAGGACACGGCGAGCGCTCCCGTCCCGCAGCCGAGGTCGAGCACGCGGCGGCCGGCATCGTTCCCGTCGAGGTCGAGCACATCGAGCAGCGTGCGGGTGCCGATGTCGAGACGGGGTCCGGCGAAGGCGCCGCCGTGGGCCACGAGGACGAGATCGCCGTGCCGCGCCGACACCGGGAACGGCGGGGACTCCGGTACGGGGAGGGGTCCAGCGGCGACGAGCAGCCGCGACTTCCGCTCGGCGCGCTGCGCCTGCACGTGGGCGAAGCTCCGCGCCAGGACGTCGTTCTGACCGAGGGACATGTGCTTCACGCGGCCTCCCGCGACGAGCACCACCTCCGGGGCGGCCCAGCGGGCCACGGCGTCGGCGATCTCCTCGAGTTCGGCGAGGGCCTTCGGCAGCTGCAGCAGCACCAGTCTCGCTCCGGCGAGCAGATCGGCATCGAGCTCATGCGGCGCGAACCCGCCGATTCCGAGCGCCTCCGCGTTGCGTGCGAGGGCGCGGCGTCCGGTCGAGAGGTCCTGATGCACCCGGACACCGGAGCGCCCGGCCGCCGTGAGCGCCAGCGTGATCGCGCCGTACTCGTCACCGATCACGACCGTCTCCGCCCCTGGCACGTCGAGCGCGAGTGCGCGCTCCACGAGCAGGAGGTCGGTCGCATCGTGGGCCTGGAGGTTGTCCGCCTCGACGTCGGGCCAGCGACGCAGGCGGCTGTAGGGGAACTCCGGCACCAGCCCACTGTACGCGGCCCGCCCCACCCCCCTCCCCGTGCACAACTTCGGAGCTGACGGCCGACACGCCGCCGGAACCGACCGACGGGCGGCATGTCGACGGAGATCTCCGAAGCTGTGCCCGCCCACATCCCGAGGGGTTGACACCGTGGCCGGTTCCGTGGTTACTTAGTCAAGTAAGTAACCCAGCAACCACGGAGGACTCGTGATCGAAGAAGGCAAGCCGCTCTTCCTCCAGATCGCCGAGCAGATCGAGGACTCCATCCTCGACGGCTCACTGGCCGAGGAGGCGCAGGCCCCTTCGACGAACGAGCTCGCCGCGTTCTACCGCATCAACCCCGCCACCGCCGCGAAGGGAGTCGCCATGCTCACCGACAAGGGAGTGCTCCACAAGCGCCGAGGCATCGGCATGTTCGTCTCGGAAGGCGCCAGGGAGCTGCTCCTCGGCGAGCGCCGCGCGGCCTTCGCCGACCGCTACATCGACCCGCTCCTCGCGGAGGCCCGCACGCTGGGCCTCGGCGCGGAAGACCTCGCGGACCTGCTCCGGCAGCGCGCCGCATCCGCCCCCACCCCAGAAGGGAAGAACCCCGCATGACCGCCGTCATCGAGGTGCAGAACCTCACCAAGCGCTACAAGGAGAAGCGGGCGCTCGACAACGTGTCGCTCGCTCTCGAGGGAGGCTCGATCTACGGGCTCCTCGGCCGCAACGGCGCCGGGAAGACGACACTCATGTCGATCCTCACGGCCCAGAACTTCGAATCCTCCGGCACCGTGAAGGTGTTCGGCGAGCACCCGTACGAGAACGCCCATGTGCTCGGCCGGATCTGCTTCGTGCGGGAGAGCCAGAAGTATCCGGACGATGCGACCCCGCGGCACGCGTTCGCCGCCGCCCGCCTGTTCTTCCCGCACTGGGACCAGGCCCTCGCGGACGAGCTCATCGCGGAGTTCCAGCTGCCGATGAAGCAGACCATCAAGAAGCTCTCCCGCGGGCAGCTCTCCGCGGTCGGCGTCATCATCGGCCTGGCCTCCCGCGCCGAGATCACGTTCTTCGACGAGCCGTACCTCGGGCTCGACGCGGTCGCCCGGCAGATCTTCTACGACCGTCTCGTGGAGGACTACGCGGAGCACCCGCGCACGATCATCCTCTCCTCGCACCTGATCGACGAGGTCGCGAACCTCATCGAGAAGGTCATCGTGATCGACAACGGCCAGATCCTCCTCAACGAGGACACGGATGCCGTCCGCGACCGCGCCGTGACCGTCGTCGGGGATGCCGCGAAGGTCGACGCCTGGGTCGGCGATCGCGAGGTGCTGCACCGCGACGAGCTCGGTCGCGTCGCCTCCGTCACCGTGCTCGGCGCCCTCACCGCCGACGATCGCGCGGAGGTGCGGGCCGCCGGCCTCGACCTCGCCCCCGTCTCCCTGCAGCAGCTCATCGTCCGCCTCACCCAGAAGGCCGAGACCCGCTCCGGCACCAGAGCCGACGCCACCACGGAAGGAGTCCGCTGATGCGACGCACACTCAACGTCATCCGCCTGCAGCTCATCAACCGGCAGACCTTCGTCTGGGTGCCGTTGATCATCCTCGCCTCGGCCGTGGTGATCTCGGTCCTCATCTACGCGATGATCCCCGGCGACGCCCCCAAGTACGGCGGAGGCGGCCAGGCACCGCTGTGGTACTTCTTCGCGATCGGGCTGTCGGCCATGACGCTGACCTTCCCGTTCTCGCAGGCCATGAGCGTCACCCGGCGCGAGTTCTTCATCGGAACGCTGCTGACCGCAATCCTCGGCAGCGCGCTGCTCGGGATCCTCTTCCTCCTGGGCGGCGCGATCGAGCTGGCCACGAACGGGTACGGCGTGAACGGCTGGGTGTTCCACCTGCCGTGGCTGTGGGAGGCCGGCCCGCTCGGCGCCTTCGTCGTCTACTTCACGCTCGCGCTGTTCTTCTTCGTGGTCGGGTTCACCGGCGCGACGATCTACAAGAGCTGGGGCCCGATGGTGCTCACCATCGTCGGCGTCGCCCTGGCGCTCCTCCTCGTGGGGGTCGTGTTCCTCGTGACACGGCTCGAGCTGTGGGGCGACGTGTGGCTCGGCATCCTCGACCTCGGGGCCGTGGGCCTCGCCCTCTGGGGGCTCGTGGTCGTCGCCGTCCTCAGCGTCGTCTCCTTCCTCGCGTTCCGTCGGGCCACGCCCTGACGCGACGACCGGAATCCGCGGATGCCGCGGCCGCGCACCCCGCGCGGTCGCGGCATCCGCGTTCGGCCGCCCTCTACCCGGCGACCCGAGCCGGGGCAACCCGGTGGCCGCACGCCGCCTGCGGGCCCTATCCTCGCCGGACAGGACCACCCGACCGCCGCGAGGAGAGGATGACGTGACTCCCGACCTCTCGCGCCTGCGCGTCCGCGAACGCCGCTCGTACCTCGCCCGCACCCTCCGCGAGGCCGTCCGCCCCGCGCGCCTGCTCCTCGTGGCCAAGACAGCACTCGCCGTCGGGCTCGCGTGGACGATCGCGCCGCACATGCCGGGGGTCACCGACGAGTACCCGTATTACGCACCCTTGGGCGCGCTCGTGAGCATGTACCCCACGCTCATGGGATCCATGCGGTCGAGCCTGCAGACCCTGTTCGGTCTGGCCACCGGCATCGGTCTGGCCGCGCTGATCGTGCTCACGGTCGGGCCGACGTGGTGGACGATCCCCCTCGTGGTCGGCCTCGGCGTCCTCGTCTCCGGCACCGGCTGGTTCGGCGTCGGCAAGGAGTACGTCCCGATGGCGGCGCTGTTCGTGCTCATCATCGGCGGTCAGAACGCGGACGACTACTCCCTCGGCTACCTCGCCCAGATGGGGGTCGGGATCGTCATCGGTCTGGTGGTGAACCTCCTCTTCGCCCCCGCCCCGCTCATCGGATCGGCCGAGGCGCGGGTGGAGGAGTTCCGACGACAGCTCGCCGGGCGCCTCCACGACATCGGCTCCGCGGTCTCGGAGTCCTGGCCGCCGGAGACCGCACAGTGGGCCGACGATGCCGCAGCGCTCGCCGAGACCACCGCCGACCTCCGTGCCGCCCTGGCCGAGGCCGACGAGAGCGTCCGCTACAACCCGCGCGCGCGACGCCGGCATGCGGGCACCGCCCACATCCACGAGCAGCTCTCCACGCTCGACCGCATCGCGCACCTCATCCGGGACATCGCCGACGCGACGGCCGACACGATCTGGGAGCGTCCGGCGGCCATGCCCCTGGATCCGGCGCTGCCCGAGCCGTTGTCGGCGGCCTGCCACGCCGTCGCCGACGTCATCGCGGAGGACGACCCCGCCTCGAGCGCGGCGCATCGCCGCCGCGCGGAGGCCGCGCGGGCGATCCGGCTCCTGCTGGAGAAGGTCGACGACCGCACGTTCGACGTGCGCAGCTCGATGGGACCGGGCGTGCTCACGGCGATGCACCTCCGCCGCATCCTCATCCTCAGCGGCGAGCGCCTCGACGACGAAGACGAGTGAGTCAGATGGTGTCGTCGGCGACGACGATGTCCAGCTGCCAGTGACGGCCCGCGGGGTCGGTGTCGTCGTGCGCGTCGTCGGCGGCGGAGAGCACGTCATCGATCTTGTGCATCACGTCGTCGAACTCGGCCTCGGTCAGTCGGATGGTGCGCTGCACGAACGACGCATGCACCTCGGCGGTGCGACCGGACACGTACTCGGGCGTCCAGGCCACCACCCGGCGCAGCAGGTCGACGTGGTCCTCTGCGAGCGCGGCCACCACCGCATCGCCGAGCGCCTCGTCCGCGACCGGATTCTCCGGACCGCCGACGGTGAGGGCCCCCTTGCGTCCCGTCCACACGCGGTCGCGGCGGTCTCTGGCCTGCTCCGGAGCCTCCTCGATGAGCCCCGCCTCGGCGAGCACCCGCAGGTGGAAGCTGGCGCTGTTGGCCGGCACGTCGAGCGCACCGGCGATGTCCGCGGCGCGCAGGAAACCGCGGCGTGCGATGAGGCGGAGGATCTGGCGGCGCAGCGGGTGCGAGTAGGCCTTGAGCATGGCCGAGGTCATGAAGGCGGCGTCCTCCCGAGAGGTCTTCTCCGCGTCGTCAGCCATTCCCCGATCCTAGTCACGCAAATGCGCACGAACAGTTGCGCAATTATTCTTGCGGAACTATCGTCGAGCCATGAGCACGACGACCACGCCGCACCGCCTGTGGCAGAACACGCGCTACCTCACCTGGCTCGTCAGCGACACGAGCAAGGGGCTCGCCTCGGCGCTCTTCGGGTTCGCCGTCCCGCTCCTCGCGCTCGTCATCACGAACGACCCCGCACAGGCCGGCATCATCGCGGGGGCGGGCATGGTGGCGCGTGTGCTGCTCACCCTCGTGGGCGGGATCATCGCGGACCGGCACCGGCGCATCGTGCTCATGCTCGTCGGCTCGATTCTGGGGATCGTGCTGGCCGGGGCCTTCACCCTTCTCGCCCTCGGCGGCGCCCTCACCTTCGCGACCCTCCTCGTGATCGACGTGCTGCTGGCCGCGCGGAGCGGCCTCTTCGACGTCGCCGGCGAGAGCGCGCTGAAGGAGATCGTCCCGGACGACGCGATGGGGCGCGCGCAGGCCGCGAACCAGGGGCGCGATGCGGCCCTCCAGCTCGCCGGCGGCCCGCTGGGCGGGCTGCTGCTCGGCGTAGGCGGCTGGCTCGTCGGCGCGGTCATGACCCTGTGCCACCTCGTCGCCGCCGTGACCGCCGGGCTCCTCGGGCGACAGGTCCGGCGCGCGGGCATCGCTGACATGGGCGCTCTGGAGGCGGAAGCGGGCGACGCGCCCCCCGCGCGCCCGAACGCCTGGCGGGAGTTCCGCGAGGGCTTCGGCTGGCTGCTGTCCCGCCCCGACCTCGGCGGCGTCATGCTCATCATGACCATCGTGAACCTCGGCTTCAACGCCGCGATCACCACGGCCGTCTATGCGCTGCAGCAGGCGGGCCATTCCGAACTCCTCATCGGAACCGTCAGCGCGGCCATCGGCGCCGTGATGCTCGTCGGCGCGATCGTCGCCCCGCTCCTCGTGCCCCGGATCCCGGCGGGCGTGCTCACGATCGGCGGGCTCGCAGTGGTCGCCCTCGGCGCCGTCGTGCTGTCGTTCGCGTCGGCGCCGTGGACCGTCGCCGCCGTCCTCGGTGCCACGGTGCTGCTCGTCCCCGCCCTCAACGCGGGGATGATGGGCTACTTCATGGTGGCCACGCCGTCTCGACTGCTGGGACGCGCGAACAGCGCCATGGGGGTCCTCGCGATGGGCGCGATGCCGCTCGCCCCGCTCATCGCCGGCTTCGGCCTGGCCGGGCTCGGACGACAGGGCACCATCCTCATCTGCGCGGCCCTCTGCGTGGTGGCCGCCGCCCTCGCGATCGGGAACCGCGCCCTCCGCAGCCTCCCGGTCGAGTCTCGCTGGGCCGCGCACGCCGCCCGGTACGAGCGGGACTGAGGTGGAGACACTGCGCTAGTCGCCTGGCGTCGGGCCAGTGACGTCGGCGGCACCGAACAGCAAGCTGTCGACGACCTGGTCGCGCCGGGCCGGCCGCGCGGTGGTGTACCTCAGCAGATCTTCGAAGTGAGAGAACACGACGACCGCTTCTTCGAACTCTGGCTCGGAACCGTGGACGACTGCTCCGTCGTCTCGCACCGCCAGGTACTCGTATCCGTTGCGAACGGAAAGCAGGATGGGTGCGTGGCGCCTCCAGAAACGGGAGACCGCGACCGCCTCATCATCCGTCGTCGCAGCCTGGATGCTCAGCAGTTCACACTCGTTCCACGCGAACGCCCCCTCCGCGCCGGTCGAGTAGTCGTCGCGGGACAAGAACCACACCGTCTCGTCTGAGCTCGACAGGAGTGAGAACGAGGACACCCAGCGGATCACCGTTTCGGGTGCCGCGCGCAGCGGGGAGGGAACGCCGTTCTCCATCGACGTCGGCGGCTCAAACGTCCACCCGGCTTCCTGCAAGCTTCCGGCGGCACTTCGGAAGAGTTCCGGCATGCTCCCAGGCTACCGATCCGCACGAATCACCCTTCAGCAACCAATCCTGCGACAACCGCCGTGCCGATTCTCCCGATTCTCGTCCTGTTCAAAGACGTCTAACGCGTAGAGCTGAACACATCTCGCCGGCGGCTCACCCGGGACAGTGGTCGCGATCGATGTCGGTCGCCGTCACATCAGAGCCGATAGGAGACCACCGATTCATGGCGCGAGCGCGAGCACGGTGATCCCCGCCGCCGCGGAGGCCACGGCCAGCACCAGCGCGATCGCGATGAGGATGACGTGCACGCGGAGGAACGGGGTGGCCTTGCCGTTCTCGTCCCTGGCACGCGGGTCCTTCGCGACGCGGCTGTAGAACCGCGGCCAGACGAGCACGTTGAAACCGGCGTTGAGGAACAGCACGACGACGAGAGCGATCACCCCTCCACGCTAGCGAGGGCGGCGTCGCACCACGGATCCGGCCGTCGGAATTCTTGGACGGCGACATGTATCACCGAGCCCTTGCCGTGCTCCTGGTAGGTGTGATCACAATGGGCTTCATGATCGACGGTGCCCCCGGCGCCGCCTTCGATCCGGCATCCGACGACGGGCGCGCACGCTGGGAACGCGCCGCGGACCTGTTCGATGCGTGGCGCGATGGCGACGGCCGCTCGATGGACGACCTGGTGCGGCTGATGACGCCCGTGCTCTGGCACGTCGTGCGCGCCTACGGCCTCGAACGCACCCTCGCGGAAGACGTCGTGCAGACGACCTGGCTCCAGCTCGTGCGCGGCCACGGCACCATCGCCGACTCGCGTGCCGTCTCGGCCTGGCTCACGACCACCGCCCGCCGCGAGGCCTGGAAGGTCGGGAAGGCCGTCGGTCGCGTCGACACCGCGGAATCCGACGACCTGGACGCCCTCCTTCCGGAGCAGGCGTCCGCCGAGGAGCACGCCGCGCTCGACGACGAGAACCGCCGACTCTGGGCCGCCGTCCGCCGCCTCGCCGAGCGCTGTCAGCGCCTCCTCCGGGTGATCGCCTTCGAGGACCGCCCGGACTACGCGCGCCTCGCCCGCGACCTCTCCATGCCGGTCGGCAGCATCGGCCCGACCCGCAGCCGCTGCCTCGCGAAGCTCCGCGACCTCCTCGACGCCCCGGCCACCCGGACGGAGGGACGATCATGAGCGATGAGGACGACGCCCGGCTGTTCGCCCGCCTGCGCAGCCTCTGGAGAGAGGTCGACCCCGTCCCGGCCGGCCTCATCGACCGGATGGTCGCCGCGGTCGCCGCGGACGGGCTCAACCGCGAGTACGCGCTGCTTACGCTCGTGGAAGGCCAGCTCGGCGCGGTCCGCGGCGAGACCGACGCCCTCACCCTGCAGTTCAGCGACGGCAGCACGAGCATCCTCCTCCACGTCACGACGACCGCGTCCGGGCGACGGCGGATCGACGGCTGGGTGGACACCGCCGCCGCGGAGATCCTGTTGCTGCAGGGCGAGCGCGAGCGCCGCACGACCCCGGCGGAGACCGGCCGATTCGTGTTCGACGAGGTGCCGTCCGGGCTCAGCCGCGTGCGCCTGACCGCGACGGTCGGCGACGAGACCCGCACCCTGGAGACCCCGCAGTTCGAGTTGTGACCCCGCATCGCCGGCGCCGTCGCCGGCGATGCCCACGGAGAGGATGACCGATGGAGCAGCCCCAGGGATGGACCTGGCAGGACCGCGCGGAGGGATCGATCCGCCGCGGCACCGCCCTCGACCCCAGCACGGAACCGGTGGATGGGATCCGCGCGTTCCCCACCGCGTACCTGCCCGAGCGGCTGCTCATCACGCGTGCCCTCGGCGAGGAGGAGGCGTACGACCGCGAGCTGCGCGCCCTGAGGGATGCCGCGGACTCCTTCGGCTGGCGGCTGGAGCTGGAGTCGCCGGAGCGAGAGATCGGGAACGGCGAGCTCGTCCCGGGTGTCGCGGGGTTCCTGCGGGCGCGCCTGACCACGCCGGATGAGCCGACCAGGGGCGAGTCCCCCGTGGCGCCCGACGCCTGGCGGGTGCTGCAGCGCGCGCGCCGACTGTCGCGCTCGACCATGCCGCGGACCAGCCTGGAGCACGTGCTGTCGATCGATCCGGTCGGACTCAACCCGTTCACCCGGACGAACCCGTTCACCCGGACCAACCCGTTCACCCGGACGAATCCCGTCCGCGGTGCCGCTCCCGGCGGAGGCGGCAGCGACGACTACCTGGAGCCCGGACGCGGGGCCCGGCAGCCGGTCACCTGGCTCGGCCCCGCTCCGGCTCGAGCCGCCGCTCCGAAGCGCGGACGACGACCGGTCGTGGCGATCCTCGACACCGGCTGCGGCGAGCACGCCTGGCTGCCGTCGGACATCGTCACCCGGCACGTCGAACTCGACGGCGTCCCCGTGGGCTTCACGGACGACGCCGACCCCGAACGCTACCCCGACCTGTACGGGCAGCTCGACGGCGAGATCGACGCGGTGGCCGGTCACGGCACCTTCATCGCGGGCCTCGTGCGTCAGGCCGCCCCGGACGCCGACATCCTCTCCATCCGCGTCGCCGGCGCGCTCGGGGTGGTCGACGAGAGCACGCTCCTGGAGACCGTGGCGCAGGTCGTGGAACTGCTGCGGCGGCACCGCGAGGACCCGACGACCGGCTTCCCCATCGACGTGCTCAACCTCTCCCTCAGCTACTACCACGAGACCCCGACCGACGGGCTCTTCAGCAGGACCCTGTACGAGCTGCTCGCGAAGGCCAGAGAGCTCGGCTGCGTGGTCGTCTGCTCGGCCGGCAACGACGCGATCGATCGGCCCTCGTTCCCCGCCTCGCTGTGGCCGTGGCCCGGCGCCGACAACGGGCTGCCGTCCGACGACGGCGCTCCGCACGTGTCGGTCGGCGCCCTGAACCCGTCGGCGCACTCCGTCGCCCTGTTCTCGAACGTCGGCCCCTGGGTGCAGGTGTACGCCCCGGGCGCCGCCGTGGTCAGCACCTCGCCCGCCTTCGTCGGCGGCGCGCAGGCCGCGACCCGCGCCGACATCGACGGGCTGCCGCGCGAGACGCTCGACCCGGACGACTACCGCGGCGGCTTCGCGGTGTGGAGCGGCACCTCCTTCGCCGCTCCGTACATCGCCGGTCGGGTCGCAGCCCAGCT
This sequence comes from Microbacterium sp. NPDC078814, assembly GCF_040702645.1. Lineage (NCBI taxonomy): Bacteria > Bacillati > Actinomycetota > Actinomycetes > Micrococcales > Microbacteriaceae > Microbacterium > Microbacterium sp. NPDC078814. Next base: position 476,599 of record NZ_JBFBLT010000003.1, on the reverse strand, counting down.
CGGCGCCGTCCCGGCCGCGGGGGTGAAGCCCGCCGTCGCCGGGAAGGCCGTCGCCGCCGTGCTGAAGTCCCTGCCGACGCCGCACGAGCGGCTCTGACCCCTCGCACCCTTCCGCACGACCGCTCCGGCACGGCATCCTGGACGGATGCCCCTGTCCGCGAGCGCGCTGCACCGACGCGGCGTCGAGGCGGCCAACGCCCGGCAGTTCACCCGCGCCAGGCGGGAACTGGAGAAGGCCGCCGCCCGCACCGACGACGCCGACCTCCGCGCCCGCATCGACGGGACGGCCGCCTACGTGCTCGCGCAGACCGGCGAGCCCGCGGCGGCGGAGGCGCTGTGCCGGGAGGCGCTGGCCAGGTCCGGGCTGCAGGCCGAGACGGTCGCCCTCCTCGGCGGGCAGCTCGGCGCCCTCCTTATGCACGGGGGCAGGATGGAGGAGGCCGAGGCGAGCCTGACCACCGCGATCGACGCCCTGGCCGCGACCGGGACCGAGACCCCCGCCCTCGCCAACTGCCTGATGAACCGGGCGGTGGTGCGGATGCAGCGCCATCAGCTGGACACCTGCATGGCCGATCTCCGCCGTGCGATCTCGATCTACGAGGCGCACGACGAACGGGACTCGCTCGCCGAGGCCACGCACAACCTCGGCTATGCCGCACTCCTCGGCGGCGACCTCGTGTCGGCGCTGCGCCTGATGGCCGAATCCCGGCCGACGTTCGCCGCCACCAGCGCCCTCGCCACCGCCATCAGCGACCTCGACCGCGCCGAGGTGCTCCGCGACGCCGGGCTGACAACCGAGGCGGAGGCGCTGCTCGCCCGCGTGGCCGTGCAGTTCGGTGCCCAGCGGATGCGCCAGACCCGTGGGGAGGCGGAGTTCCACCTCGCCCGCTCGCTCGTCCGCCACGATCCGCGAGCCGCGGCGCGGGCGGCGAGGACGGCCGCCCGCCGCTTCACCGCCCTCGGCAGCAGCGGCTGGGCGGCCCGCGCCGCGGCGGTGGAGCTGGAAGCCCGACAGCGGATCCGGCCCGATCGCCCGCTCGACGCCGCCGCGTGGGAGCAGGTGGCGCAGGAGCTCGACCGGAGCGGCTTCCGCACCGAGGCCACGGCCCTGCGGTTGAGCGCCCGCCGCGACGGCACCGGCCGCCTCCCCCGCATCCCCGCTTCGGCCCCGACGCCGCTCCGACTCCGCGCGCAGGAGGTCCGCGCCGCCCGCGCCGCCGGGCGCGGTCGCGACGGGGACGCGCTGCGCGCCGCCGCCACAGGACTCGACCTGCTGTCGGCATGGCAGCGCTCGTTCGGCGCCCTCGACCTGCAGGCGTCCGTCGCCATGCATGCCAGCGACCTCGTGTTCACGGGACTCGCCGCTGCCGTCCGCCGTCGCGACCCGGCGACGCTCTTCGAGTGGTCCGAGCGCGCCCGGCACCTCAGTCAGCAGGTCGCCCCGGTCCGCCCCCCGCACGATGACGCCCTCGCCGCCGACCTCGCCGAGCTCCGGATGCTGCGTGCCGACCTCGCGGGGGCGGACTGGACGACCGACCCCACCGTCCGCGCGCTCCGCGACCGGGTGCGCGAGCGGCAGTGGTCGGCCACCGGCTCCGGGGCGACGAGGGAGCGCCGAACACTGGCGGAGACCACCGCGCTCCTCTCCGCCAATACCGCGGCGCTCGCCTACGTGTTCACCGGCACCGGACTGCACGGGGTCGTGGTGCAGCCGGACGGCGCGACCCTCGTCGACCTGTCCTGGCCGCGAGTGCGGGCCGCTCTCGACGGCCTGCGCGCCGACCTCGACATGGCCGCTCTCACCCGGGACGGCGCGATGGGGCCGGTGACCGCGCGCGCTCTGACGGCGCGCCTCGCTGTCCTCGACGACGAGCTGCTCGGGCCGATGCGCCGGGCCGCCGCGGGCGCCGCGCGGTTCGTGATCACCGTTCCCGGAATCCTCGGCGGGGTGCCGTGGGCCATGCTCCCCGGCATGCACGGCGTGCCGTTCACCCTCGCGACCTCGGTCTCGCGCTGGCTCGACGGGGAGGCCTCTGCTTCCTCAGTCCCGAGCGTCGGGTTCGCGGCGGGACCGCGCGTGCCGCGGGCGGCGGAAGAGGTCCAGCGCGCGGCGGAGTCGTGGGCGGGACGGGGAACGACCCGGACGCTGCAGGACACCACCGCGACCGTGAGCGCCGTCACCGCGCTGGCGGCCTCCGTCGACGTGCTCCACATCGCCGCGCACGGGCGTCACGCGGTCGACAATCCGCTGTTCTCCGGGTTCGAACTCGCCGACGGCGTGCTCTTCGGCTACGACGTCGACCTCATCGCCCGGGTGCCGCGGACCGTGATCCTCTCGGCGTGCGAGCTGGGTCGGTCCTCCGTGCGCTGGGGCGAGGAGGCCCTGGGCATGACGCGCGTGTGGTTGCACGCGGGCGCGGAGGCGGTGATCGCGGCTCCCGTCACGGTGCCGGACGACGACGCGTGCGAGCTCCTGACCGCGGTCCACGAGGGCCTCGCCGGCGGCGCGTCCCCCGCCGACGCCCTGGCGAGCGCCGCGCTCACGACGGGGGTTTCCGCCCCGTTCCAGTGTCACGGCAACGGATTCTGACTTTTTTCCCGGATCGAGGTATCAGAATCGCACCCGCCTTCTCCTGTTCTTCGGAAGGTGTCGAGCGAAAGGCCTCGAAGGGAGAGGCACGAGGGAGGCGCCGTCGGTTCTGGGGAAACGCCGCTGGGGAGCGGGAAGACGAGACGGACACCATCTGCTCCGGGAGCGTCGCGGTATGCAGCCGCGATGCTCCCGCAGGGCCTCGGCGATCTGGGGACGCCGAGGCCCTCGGGGCGTCCGCGTGCGGCCGGAGGCCTCAGGCGAGCAGGACCGTGTAGCCCGCAGCGCGCAGCGCGTCGACGGCGGCCCCGTCGGCCCCTCGATCCGTGATGACCGTGGCGAAGAGCTCCGCCCCGCCGACGGTGGAGAAGGCCTCGGCCCCGAGCTTGCTGCCGTCGGTCACGACGACGGCCCGCCGCGCGCGCTCCGCCATCATCCGGTTCACCGCCGCCTCGCGCTCGTCCTGCGTGGTCGCCCCGGCTGCCGCGTCCATCCCGTTCACGCCGATGAACGCGAGGTCCAGCCGGACGCCACGGAGCAGCTGCTCGACGAACGGGCCGACGAGCTCGTAGGTGCGCGAGTGGATGACCCCGCCCGTGACGACCACCTTCATCTCCGGCCGGGTCGCGAGCTGGGCGGCGATGTTCACGGCATTGGTGACCACCGTGATCCCGCCCTCCGCCGCCAGGTCCTCGCGGGCGGCGAGCGCGGCCGCGATGGCGGTGGTCGTCGTGCCGCCGGAGAGGCCGACCACCATGCCGGGGGTGACGAGCGCCGCCGCGGTCTGCGCGATGCTCTCCTTCTCGTGCGTGCGGAGATGGCTCTTGTAACGGAGCGGCAGTTCGTAGGCGACGGTCTGGGCCACGGCACCGCCGTGCGTGCGGGTGAGCAGCCGCTGCTCGGCGAGGGAGTCGAGGTCGCGGCGGGTGGTGGCCGGGGAGGCCCCGAACCGCTCCACCAGCTCCTCCACCGTCACCTCCCCGTCCGCCGCGAGGAGGTCGAGGATCGCGTGCAGTCGGGCCGCGCGCTTCACCGGTCGTCGTTTCGCGTCGAGGTCGCAGCCGTGCCGGGAACCTCTGCGACCGGAGCGGGATTCTCCGACGGCGGCAGGGCGAACAGTCGCAGCATCCGGGCGGCCTCGTCCGCAAGGGCGGCGCGGGCGGGAGCGAGGTACTTGCGGGAGTCGACGAGACGCTCGTCGGCGGCGAGCACCTCGCGGACCGCCCGTGTGAAGAAGCCGTTGAGGTGGGTGGAGACGTTGACCTTGGTCATCCCGGCGCGCACGGCATCGGCGATCACGGCGTCGGCCACCCCGGACGAGCCGTGCAGCACGAGGGGCACGTCGGTCCCGTCCGCGGCGGCCCCGCGCAGAGCCGCACGCAGGCGGGCGATGAGGTCGAGGTCGAGGGAGGCCGTGCGGTCGGTCATGGCGTGCGACGACCCGACGGCCACGGCGAGCGCGTCCACGCCGGTCGCGGCCACGAACGCCCGCGCCTCGTCCGGATCGGTGCGCACCCCGGGGGCGTGGGCGCCGTCCTTCCCGCCCACCTCGCCGAGCTCGCCCTCCACGTACACCCCCGCCGCGCGGGCCCGGGCGGCGACCTCGGCGGTGAGCGCCACGTTCTCGTCGTAGGGCAGCGCGCCGCCGTCGAACATGACCGAGCCGAAGCCGAGGGCCACGGCCTCATCGACGAGCTCCGGTCGCTCCGCATGGTCGAGGTGCACCGCCACTGGGGTCTCCGCGCGTCGTGCCGCGGCGAGCGTCGCGAGGGCGATCGGCTCCAGACCGCCGTGGTAGTCGGCGCAGTTCTGCGAGATCTGCAGGATCACGGGGAGCTGGGCGAGCGCGGAGGCCCGCACGAGGCCCTCTGCGGTCTCCAGGTGGATGACGTTGAACGCGCCGATGCCGGTGCCGGCGGTGGCAGCCGCGGAGACGAGTTCCCGAGCGGAGACGAGGGTCACGAAGGGTCCTTCCGGAAGGAGGCGGGGTCGGGGCGGGAGACGCGAAGCTGCTCCTCGAGCGCGCGCCAGCGGGGGGAGATGTCGCCGGCGAGCGGCATGAGGACGGCGGCTGCCGACCACGCGGTCGCGCGACGGAGGATGACCTCGGGGTCGCGCTCGCCCTCCGCGGTGAGCACGGCGCAGGCCGCGACCGCGGCGTCTCCGGCGCCGGTCGGGTTGCCGGAGAGCGGCTCGTCGAGTCGGGCGTGCAGGAGATCGGTCGCGGTGACCGCGAGCATGCCGTCGGCACCGAGCGACAGGAGCACGAGCTCGGCACCGCGGGCCAGCAGCGAGCGCGCGCCCTCGACGGGGTCGGCGATCCCGGTGGCCTCGGCGAGCTCCGCGGCGTTGGGCTTGAGCACGGTCGCCCCGGCGTCGGCGGCGCGCAGGAGGGCCGGGCCGGAGGTGTCGACGATCACCGGGACGCGGGCGTCCGCACCCACCGCGACGAGCATCGGCACGAGCGACTCCGGCGCCCCGGGCGGAAGGCTCCCGGAGACGACGAGGACCGCGGCGCCGGGAAGCCGGTCGACGACCTCCGCGAGGAGCCCGCCCCACTCGGCATCGGTCGGGTTCACCCCTCGCTCGTTGACGATCGTGGTGTCGCCCGCGGCCTCGTCGACGAGGGCGATGCTGCGACGCGTGTCGGCCGCGACGGGCACGAGCACATGGGGCACCCCGCTGGCCGTGAGCTCCGCGGCGAACTCCGCGCCGACCGGACCGCCGGCCGTGGTCAGCGCGAGGACGGAGGCCCCCTCGGCGTGTGCGACCCTGGCGACGTTGAGGCCCTTGCCGCCGGCGCGGGACGCCCCGGTCTCGGCGCGGTGGGTCCCGCCGGCCACGAGCCGATCGACCTGCCAGGTGAGGTCGAGCGCGGGGTTCGGGGTGACGGTGAGGATCATGCGAGCTCCCTGGCACGGAGGGCGGCGCCGATCAGGCCCGCGTTGCCGGACAGCTCGGCGGGGACGAGCGCGGGGAGGCGGTGGAAGCTGAGGCGGGCGGCGAGGCGGGTGCGCAGCTCGTCGAAGAGCGCGCCGCCCGCCCGCGACAGTCCGCCGCCGATCACCACGGCCTCGGGGGCGACCACGGCGGTCAGCTGCGCGAGCGACAGGGTGAGCGCGTCCAGAGCCGAGTCCCAGATGTCGGCGGCGACCCGATCCCCGGCGGCCGCTCGGGCGATGACGTCCTTGGCGCCGTCCGGGGTCGTCCCCGTGGCCTCCCGGTAGCGGCGCGCGATGGCGCCCGCCGAGGCGACGGCCTCCAGACAGCCACGGGCACCGCACGGGCACACCGGTCCGTCGGCGATCGGGGAGTGCCCGATCTCGCCGGCGTAGCCCCCGGCCGTGTAGGGGCGGCCGCCGACGAGCAGGGCGCCGGCGATGCCGGTGCCGATCACGAGGATCACCGCGTCGTCGTAGGCCCGCGCGCCGCCCAGCTCGTGCTCGGCCCAGCTCGCGGCGCGCACGTCGTGGTCGAACGCGACGGGAAGGCCGAGACGTTCCGCGGCGAGCGCGCGCAGCGGCGCGTCCCGCCAGCCCATGTTGCTCGCGAACACGCCGACCCCGGCGGCCGCGTCGACGATCCCCGGCACCACGAGCCCGGCGGCGCGCGGCGTCACGTCGGGATGCTCGTCGCGGAGCTGCGCGGCGAGCACCTGCAGTCGGTCGAGCAGCGCGGGGGTGCGGTCGCCGGCGGCCGTGGGGGTGGGCGTGCGACGGAGGCCGAGCGCCCGCCCGTCCGCATCGAACAGCGCCGACTTGATGTCCGTCCCGCCGACGTCGAAGGCCAGGACGGGCGACCCGGCGCCGAGCGTGCGCACCGCGGCGAGCTTCTCGCCGGCCTCGTCCCTCGCGACGTCGGGGATCGCGTCCGCGGCGTCGTTCGGGGTCATCGCTCGGCTCCGGGGATCGCTGGCGTCATGCATCCAGGATGACGGATCGCGTGAGGTTGCGCGGCTGGTCGGGGTCGAGCCCGCGGGCCACGGCACGGTCGAGGGCCGTCCGGTGCAGGCGCACGAGGTCGGCGAGCGGGTCGATAGCCCGGTGCTCGAAACGGGCGCCCGTGGCGCGCACCTCCGCGGCCAGGCCTTCCGGTGCCTCTCCGAACTGCCACGTCACCCGGCCCGGCGCGGCGATGGCGATCGGACCGTGACGGTAGTCCATCGACGGGTACGCCTCGGTCCACGACTGCGAGGACTCGCGCAGCTTCAGGGCGGCCTCGTGGGCCAGGCCGATCGTCCAGCCCCGCCCGAGGAACGTGTACTGCTCGGCGTCGCGCAGCTCGGTGTCGTCGCCCTCCTCGGCGAGCACGGCGGTGGCGTCGGCGATGGCTCCGGAGAGGTCTTCGCCCAGCGACGCGCGGAAGAGGGCAAGCGCGGTCGTGGCGAAGCGCGTCTGCACGACCGACTGCTCGTCGGCGAACGGCAGCAGCACCGCGTCGTCGACGAGCGAGACGAGCGGGGAGTCGGGGTCGCCGATCACGCCGATCGTGCGGGTGCGCGCCTTGATGCGGTCGACGAGTTCCAGCACCTCGGTCGTGGTGCCGGAGCGGGTGAGGGCGACGACCGCGTCGTAGCCGCGGTCGATGAAGGCCTCGGACGCCGCGAAGGCATCGGTCTCGCCATGGCCGGACGATTCGCGCAGCGCGGCGTACGACTGGGCCATGAACCACGAGGTGCCGCAGCCGACGACCGCGACCCGTGCCCCGCGGGTCGGCAGGAGGGCCTGCTCGGCGGTGAGCTCGGCGGCGGTGGCCCACATCTGCGGCTGGGAGCGGAGCTCTTCGCGCATGTGCGCGCCGGGCAGCGAATCGGTCATGAGGAGGCCTTTCGGACGAGTTGTTGCGTACTTGTGATTGTTTCGGGCGTGATCCGATCATAGTATTTCGTCCCAAGAGAGCAACATCTTGATTTGTTTGTTTGCCTGACAAATAATCGGGACGAGTTCCCCCGAGCCCCCGCTCGGACGATCGCGACCACCTCGGCGGCGTGATCAACACGCACCGTCGCGTGGAGTGTTCTGCGACTGTGCACCACCCCCCTCTCCGGAGAGCGGATCCCGCCCGCTGGAGCAGCACCCACAGTGAGGAATGCAATGCCCATGAACAAGTCACGGCGATACGGGGCCGCAGCGGTCGCGGCCGTCGCCACGCTGTCGCTCGCATCCTGCGGTTTCGGTGGATCGGGAGGAGACAGCGGCGGCGGCGACGACGCCAGCACGCTCGACCTGCTCGTCCCCAGCTACTCCGACGCCACGAAGGGTCTCTGGGAAGACGTCATCGACGGTTTCACGAAGGACAACCCCGACATCACCGTCAACCTCGAGGTGCAGTCGTGGGACAACCTCGAGAAGGTCATCTCCACGAAGGTCCAGGCCGGCGAGGCGCCCGACATCTACAACGGCGGCCCCTTCGCGGGCTTCGTCGAGGACGAGCTGCTCTACCCGGTCGAGGAGGTCGTGTCGGACGACGTCTACTCCGACTTCCAGGACTCCTTCCTCGCCAACGCCGAGGTCGACGGCACCGCCTACGCCCTGCCGATGATCGCCTCCGCGCGTGCCCTGTTCGTCAACAACGACCTCCTGTCCCAGGCGGGCGTCGAGGCGCCGACCGACTGGGACTCCCTGCTCGACGCGGCGACCAAGGTGTCCGGGCTCGGCGGCGGTGTCGCGGGCTACGGCATGCCGCTCGGCTCGGAGGAGGCGCAGGCCGAGGCCGCCGTCTGGCTCTGGGGCGGCGGTGGATCCTTCGGCGACGCGTCGGAGATCACCATCGACACCCCGGAGAACCTCGTCGGCGCCGAGCAGATCAAGAAGATGATCGACGCCGGGGCGACCCAGGCCGACCCCGGCTCCACGCAGCGCTCCCCGCTGATGGACATCTTCATCCAGGGCAAGATCGGCATGCAGGTCGGCCTGCCGCCGACGGTCGGCCAGATCGCCGACAACAACCCGGACCTCGACTACTCGATCGTCCCGATCCCGACCGAGGACGGCTCGCCGTTCACCCTCGGCGTCATGGACCAGCTCATGGCGTTCGAGAACGACGGCGACAAGCAGGAGGCGATCACGAAGTTCCTCGACTACTTCTACTCGCCCGAGGTCTACGTGCCGTGGGTGCAGGCGGAGGGCTTCCTCCCCGTCACGAAGTCCGGCGCCGAGGAGCTGTCCGGCGAGGAGGCCCTCAAGCCGTTCCTCGACGTGCTGCCCGACGCGCAGTTCTACCCGTCGACCAACCCGAAGTGGTCGGCCGCGGACGGCGCCTTCAAGTCGCTGTTCGGACAGATCCAGGATCAGCCGGCCGCCGATGTGCTGAAGCAGATCCAGGACCAGGTGGACGCGGGCTGACCCGCGGAACGGAGAGGTTCGGGAATCCCCCATGAGCCAGACGACAGAATCCTCGAACCTCGCGGGGGCGGCCACCGGCCGCCCCCGCACCCCGGACGCCGGGACGGCCGTGCGCGGTCGCCCCGGCGGGCGGGACCTCCTGCAGGCGCTGCCGTGGATCGCCCCCGCGCTGGTGCTCATCATCGGCGTGGTGCTGTTCCCCGCCGGCGTCATGTTCTTCAACTCCACCCGCGACATCTCGCTGTCGGGCCTGGACAAGGGCTCGGTCGGCTTCGACAACTTCGTGACCGTCTTCACGTTCCCGGAGTTCTGGCCGATCTTCGTCCGCACGATCGTGTGGGTCGTGTCGGTCGTGCTGTTCACGGTCGTCATCTCGCTCGGACTCGCGCAGATCCTCAACAAGGCGTTCCCGGGTCGCCAGCTCGTGCGGATGGCGGTCATCGTGCCGTGGGCCGCGTCCGTGGTGATGACCACGATGGTCTTCTACTACAGCCTCGAGCCGTACTTCGGGGTCTTCAACAAGTTCCTCTACGACATCGGGCTCTCCGACGACGCGGTGGGCTACGGCTGGACGAAGAACCCGACGACGGCGTTCGCCTGGTCCATCGTCATCGCGGTGTTCGTGTCGCTGCCCTTCACGACCTACACGATCCTCGCGGGGCTGCAGTCCGTCCCCGCCGATGCGATCGAGGCCGCCAAGATGGACGGCGCCGGAGCGGCCCGCACCTACTGGTCGATCGTCCTGCCGCAGCTGCGGAGCGCCCTCGCCGTGGCGATCCTCATCAACATCATCAACGTCTTCAACTCGCTGCCGATCCTCAAGGTGATGACCGGGTCGATCCCGGGCTACGGCGCCGACACGATCATGACGCTGATCTTCAAGTACATCGAGCTGCAGAAGAAGGTCGACGTCGCGAGCGCCCTGTCGGTCGTGGCCTTCCTCATCGTGATCGCGATCGTCGCGGCCTACGTCAAGATCGTCAAGCCCATGAAGGAGGTCTGATCATGACCGTGACCGAGACCGCCCTCGTGACCACCGCCGACTCCCGCGGACGACGCACCCCGCCGATCCCCGGCCGCCGGCGCCGCTACACCGCGGATCAGGTGACGCTGCCCCGGGTGATTCTGCGCACCGCCGCCGGGTTCCTCGTGCTCGCCATCTTCGTGCTGCCGTACCTCATCATGTTCTTCGGATCGGTGAAGACGAAGGCGCAGATCCGCTCGGTCGACCCGACCTACCTCCCGGTGGAGTGGCACTGGGAGAACTACCTCACGATGTGGTCGACGCCCGAGACGCCGCTGCCGTACAACCTCGTCTCGACCATCGTCATCTCCGTGTTCGCGACGCTCCTGGTGCTGCTCGTGTCGCTCCCGGCGGCGTACTACACGGCCCGGTTCCGGTTCCCCGGCCGCATGGTGTTCCTGTTCCTCGTGATCGTGACGCAGATGCTGCAGCCGGCGGTGCTCACGTCGGGCCTGTTCCGGCAGTTCACCGTCCTCGGCCTCGGCGACACCTGGACCGCGATGATCTTCATCAACGCGGCCTTCAACCTGTCGTTCGCCGTGTGGATCATGCACTCGTTCTTCGCCGGCATCCCCAAGGAGGTCGACGAGGCGGCGCAGATCGACGGCGCCGGGCGCCTGACGGTCCTGTTCCGGATCAACCTCCCGCTCGTCTGGCCGGGCATCGTCACCGCGATCGTGTTCACGTTCGTGGCCTGCTGGAACGAGTTCGCCGCCTCGCTGGTGATCCTGTCGACGGACAAGAACCAGCCGCTGTCGGTCGCGCTCACGAAGTTCGTCGGTCAGTACGAGACGAGCTGGCAGTACGTGTTCGGCGTCTCGATCGTCGCGATCCTGCCCGTCATCATCCTCTTCATGCTCATCGAGAAGCGTCTCGTCGGCGGCCTCACCGCCGGCAGCGTGAAGTAGCCCGTCCCGGTTCCCGTCCCCCGGGTTCCCGTCCACCCCCCGGGTTCCCGTCCGGCGCCCCTGCACGACCGCGGCGCGCGGGCAGGGGTTCCGGGCGGATCCGGTCGTGCGCCCGTACCCGGATCGTGCCGCCGGAACATCCGACGGGAGTGGTCAGGGGCGGGTCGGGGGCGGGATCAGGGGCGGGGGCCGCCGGCGCGGAGCTGCTCGGGGCTCCATCGCACGCCGAGGACGGCGGTGAGGGCGGCCTGCGCGGGGCCGGCGGAGGGGGCCACGCGCGGGTCGGCGTACCGGATCGGGATGTCAGCGGTGCCGCGCGCGGGGTAGCCGCTCTCGGCCCGCACCCGCTCCAGGAACCGGGGGCCGAGCTCCGTCGCGGGGCCGCCGATGACCACCTCGATCGGATCGAGCAGCGCCCCGATGAGCTTGATGGCGCGGGCCAGCGCCCGCGCCCCGTCGTCGATCAGCGTCTGATCCGCCCGGGCGACGAGGGCACGGACCGCCGACGCGTCCAGGGCGTCCGAGAACTCCTCGCCGAGCATCGGTCCCATCGCGGCCGCCGACTCCAGGCAGCCGCGCCGCCCGCAGCGGCACGGGCGGGCGGCATCGCCGAACACCACCTGCACGTGCCCGATCTCCCCGGCACGGTCGCGGGGTCCGGGCGCGAGCTCCCCGTCGAGGGTGACCGCGGCGCCGATGCCCCCGCCGCTGTGGATGAACAGGCGGTAGCCCGAGGGGGCGGCGTCCAGCCCGGCCTCCGCGATGGCCTCGGCGTCGACGTCGTTGACGAGGAGGACCGGGACGCCCGCGATGCTCTCGAAGCGCTCCGCCAGCGGCACCTCGTGCCACTCCAGTTGCACGCTCTCCAGCACGGTGCGCCCGTCCGTCGTCCCCGGGACCTGCACACCGACCGCGAGCAGCCGCGACCCGGTTGCGGCGACGACCTCCGCGACCGTCTCGTCGAGGACCCGGTCCCGGGTCTGCATCGTGTAGGAGATGCTGCGTCGTTCGACCTCGGAGCCGTCGAGGGCGACGAGCGCCAGGTACGCGCTGGTCGGCTGCACGACGAGCACGAGGATCAGGTGGTGCTCCGCGTCGATGCTGAGCGTGGTCGCGCGCTTGCCCCCCGTGCTCACCGCCTGCTCACCCTCCGCGATCAAGCGGTTCTCGATGAGCTCGGCGACGAGGGACGACGCGGTCGCCGCCGTGAGGCCGGTCGCCCGCGCGATGCCGGCGCGGGTCTGCGAACCGGAGGCCTGGAAGACGAGCTGGAGCGCCCGTCGCAGGTTCGCTCGCCGAACCGCCGCCTGGGTGTCCAGCGCGTCGTCGTGGGTGAACATCTGCGGGTTCCTTCTCGGGGCCGAGGTCCGTCGATTGACAGCGCGCGTACCGCTCCGTACGCTCGGTCCGTTAGTTTATTCATTGAACTTAGTCAGCCCGAGCGTCGATCGGGAGGAGCATCGTGCGCTACCCCCAGATCCTAGAGCGCCCCGCGGATCGGGCACGAGCCGCGCAGCCACCGGGCAACGGTCACGCCCGCGGTATCCGGGAGCGGAACCGCGCCCTCGTCCTCCGCACCCTCATGGAGCAGTCCGCCCTGAGTCGCGCCGATCTGTCCCGGCTCACCGGCCTCGCCCGCCCCACCGTCTCCGAGGTCGTGCGCGACCTGCTCGCCGACGGTGTGATCCGGGAGAGCGGACCCAGCCAGGAGTCCCGGCCGGGGAAGCCCGCCGTGATGCTCGAGTTCGACCAGCGTGCCGTCCAGGTCATCGCACTCGACCTCTCCGCACCCGACGACATCGTCGGCGCACTGGCCTCGCCGGACGGCCGCATCGCGCACCGCCTCCGCCGGCCGCGCACCCCGGACGCCGCCGCCGCCATCGCCGGTCTCGTCGCCGAGCTGCGGGCCCTCGCCGACGGTCCCGCGCTCGGCATCGGCATCGGCGTGCCCACCGGCTCCTCCGCGCTGCTCGGTCTCGGCCCTCGACTCGCGGACGTCCTCGACGCGCCCGTCCACCTGTTCGACGACGCCGATCTCGTGGCCGACGCCGCGCAGCGGTTCGGCTCCGTCGGCACCGACTTCCTGCTCGTCCGCATCGGCGCCCGCATCGGCACCGCGATCCGCGTCGTCGGCGACGACGGCGCCCCGGTGGAACGCTCCATCGGCGCCCGCGAGCTCGCGCACGTCGGTGCGGGTGGCGACCCCGGTGAGCTGTGCCTGTGCGGCCGCGACGGCTGCGTCCACGCGTGGGCGGCGGCTCCCGCGATCGCCCGGCGCCTGGAGACCCCGGGCGCAGACCACGCGACGGTGCTCACCGCCGCCGGCGCCCGGCTCGGTACGTCGCTCTCGGTCATCGCCGCCGCCGTCGACCTGCCCACGATCGTCCTGAGCGGTCCGGACGGGATCGTCTCCCCGGAGTTCGTGGACGCGACGGCCGCCGCGGTCCGTGCCGCCTCGCACCCCTCCCTCGGACCGACCGTGGTGCCGAGCGCGCTCGACGACGCCGTCCTGCTGGGCGCGGCGACCCGCGTGGTGGCCGCCGAGTTCAGCCCGCGCTGACGGACGCGCCCGTCATCCGTCCCCTCCCGCCCGGAAGGGATGGGAGACTCGATCCCGCGAGGCGGCCGTCCGTCGTCTCGATCCGTCCTGGGAGGGAATCCGCATGAAGGTACTCGTGATCGGCGCGACCGGCAGCATCGGCGGGGTGGTCGCCGCCACCCTCGACGTGCGGGGACACGAGGTCGTGCGGGCGTCCCGCTCCGGCGAGCAGAACGTGGACGTGACCGACCCCGCCTCCATCCGCAGCCTCTTCGAGCGGGTCGGCCCGGTCGACGCCGTCGTGGTCGCCGTGGGCTCCGTGCCCTTCAAGCCGCTCACCGATCTCGACCGCGACGACTATCTCGCCGCCTTCACCGGGAAGACCCTCGCGCAGCTCGACGTCGTGCGGGTCGCCCTCGACCACGTGACCGACGGCGGCTCCATCACCCTCACCAGCGGCGTGCTCGCGCGGGAGCCGATCGCGACGGGAGCGGCGGCGGCGATGGCCAACGGCGCCCTGGAGTCGTTCGTGATCACGGCGGCGGCCGAGGCCCCGCGGGGGATCCGCATCAATGCGGTCTCCCCCGACGTGCTGGCGAACTCCCCCGGGTACTTCTCGACCTTCCCCGGCCACCGCCCTGTCACCGACGACGAGGTCGGCCAAGCGTACGTGCGCGCGGTCGAGGGCATCGTCTCGGGGCGGGTGCTCCCCGTCTGATGGCGCTCTCCCTCACTCCCGTCCCCACCCTGACCACCGAGCGGCTGGACCTCGTGCCGCTCGGACCGGAGCATCTCGACGGCACCTGGGCGGCCCTGCAGGAGCCCGAGGTGCTGCGGCTGACCGGCACCCACGCGCGCTTCACCCGCGAGGGCGTCGAGACCTGGCTCCGGTCGCTCGCCGACCGGGACGACCGGGCGGATTGGGCGATCCTCCGTCGCGACGACGGCGCGCACATCGGCGAGGTGGTCCTCAGCGACCTGGACGAGGACAACGGCTCGGCCGGTTTCCGCATCGCCCTCGCCGGCCCGCGGTGGTTCGGCGCCGGATACGGGACCGAGGCGACGCGCGCGGTCATCCGGCACGCCTTCGACACCGTGGGACTGCATCGCGTGGAGCTCGAGGTGTACGCGTTCAACCCGCGGGCGCAGCGCGCCTACGAGAAGGCCGGGTTCGTCGTCGAGGGCCGGCGTCGGGAGGCGCTGCGCTGGGACGGCGAGTGGGTCGACGCCATCGTCATGAGCGTCCTCGCGGACGGGTGACTGCACGCCGAGCGGTGGTGAGCGCAAGGGGGAGACGGAGCACAGGTCCGTGTCGGAAGATGAGGGCATGACCGACGCGCCGCTGTCTTCCCGTCCCTGGCTCCGCTCCTATGCCGAGGGCGTGCCGGCCGACATCGACGAGCCGACGCAGACCCTGCCGCAGATGCTGGCCGCCAGCGTCCGGCGGTATGCGCGCCGCCCCGCCCTCGAGTTCTTCGGTGCCGTGACCACCTACCGGGAGCTCGGCGAGCAGATTGACCGCGCCGCGGAGGGACTCCGCCACCTCGGGGTCACGAAGGGCGACCGGGTGGCGCTGGTGCTGCCGAACTGCCCGCAGCACGTCGTCGCGTTCTACGCGGTTCTGCGCCTCGGCGCGATCGTCGTCGAGCACAACCCGCTCTACACCGCGCGGGAGCTGCGCCACCAGTTCGAGGACCACGGGGCCCGCGTCGCGATCGTGTGGGACAAGGTCGCCGACACCGTCGCGGGGTTCCCCGACGACCTCCGGGTCGGCCACATCGTGAGCGTCGACCTCACGGGGGCGATGCCCCTGTCGAAGCGCCTCCTGCTGCGACTCCCCGTCCCGAAGGCCCGGGCATCGCGGGCGAAGCTGACCGGCACGCCACGCGCGCGGCACCTGACGCCGTGGAAGAAGCTCGTGTCGCACCGCCGGCTCCCCCGCCGCACCCCCGGGCCGTCACTGGGCGACACCGCCGTCCTGCAGTACACGAGCGGGACGACCGGGGTCCCCAAGGGCGCCATCCTCACCCACGCGAATCTGCGGGCCAACGCGATGCAGGGGCGGGCCTGGGTGCCCGGACTCCGCGACGGCGAGGAGACTTTCTACGCCGTGCTTCCGCTCTTCCACGCCTACGGACTCACCCTGTGCCTCACGTTCGCGTTGAGCATCGGGGCGAAGGTGGTGCTGTTCCCGGCCTTCGATGTGAGCCTGGTCATGGACGCCGCCCGCACGAGCCCGCCGACCTTCCTCCCCGCCGTCCCGCCCATCTACGACCAGCTGGCCCGCGCGGCCGGCCGCGGCACAGTGGACCTCTCGACGGTGCGGTTCGCGATCTCCGGGGCCATGAGCCTCCCCGTGGCGACGGTGCGACGCTGGGAGGAGGCCACCGGGGGACTGCTCGTCGAGGGGTACGGGATGACCGAGGCCTCCCCGGTCGCGCTCGGCAACCCGATGGGTCCGACGCGGCGTCCCGGCACCGTCGGCGTCCCGTTCCCGAGCACGGAGATCCGTGTCGTCGACCCCGACGACCCCGATGTCGACGTGCCCACAGGCGAGCCCGGTGAGCTGCTGCTGCGCGGACCGCAGGTCTTCCAGGGATACTGGGGGCGCCCCGGCGAGACGGCCGAGACCCTGTTGCCGGACGGCTGGCTCCGCACCGGCGACATCGCCGAGGTCTCTCCCGACGGGTTCGTCACCATCGTCGACCGCCGGAAGGAGCTCATCATCACCGGCGGCTTCAACGTCGCGCCCAGTGAGGTGGAAAGCGCGCTGGAAGCCCACCCGGACGTCGTCGCGGCCGCCGTCGTGGGGCTCCCTCGGGCGAGTGGCGGCGAGGAGGTCGCCGCGGCAGTGGTGCTCCGCGAGGGCGCGGCGGCGGACATGGACGGGCTCCGCGACTTCTGCCGCACCCACCTGACCGCCTACAAGGTGCCGCGCCGGATCACCGCCGTCGACGACCTCCCGCGGTCGCTCATCGGCAAAGTGCTGCGGCGCGAGGTGCGCGACCGGCTGCTCGCCGAGCGCGGGGCCTGACGCGCGGGCTCAGCGCCCTTCCGCGGCCTCGGTGTGGTGGCGGATGACCTCGGCCACGACGAAGTTGAACCACTTCTCCGCGAACTCCGGGTCGAGGTGGGCGTCCTCTGCGAGCGCGCGGAGCCGGGCGACCTGCTGCTCCTCGCGGTTCGGGTCGGACGGCGGCATCGCGTGCTCGGCCTTGAGGTGGCCCACCTGCTGCGTGGCGCGGAACCGCTCCGCGAGCAGGAAGATCAGCGCCGCGTCGATGTTGTCGATGCTCGCACGCAGCCGGAGCAGTTCGGCCTTCGGATCCTCAGCGGCAGTCATGCCCCTACTCTAGAGCCGCGGATCACCCGGCCTCCGACGAGGGGCACCGCTATCGTGTGCTCATGAGCAACGACCAGTCGCCGGCCTCCGCTCCGCACGACGGCCAGGGCGGTCCCGCCCCGGAAGCCGTCCCCGTCGATGCCGCGCTGGTCGGCGCTGCGGTGGAGGCGCCCGACGCCGCCGCGAAGCCGTCCGTCCCCGTGGTGATCGAGCCGACCACGCCCAGCCGCTCGTTCTGGACGCGGATCGATCGGCCGTTCGTCTTCGGGTTCCTCGTGACCCTCGGAGGCCTCGGGGCGATCGTGATCGGCAGCGCGCTCTACAACCTCTCCACCGTCCTCATCTACATCGCGCTCGCCCTGTTCGCCGCGCTCGGCCTCGACCCGGCCGTCCGCTTCCTCGAACGCCGCGGTATCTCCCGCGCGCTCTCCGTCGTGGTGACGATCCTCGCTCTCATCGTCGTCGTGGCCCTCGTCCTCTGGATGATCGTGCCCATCGTCGTCGATCAGATCGCGGGGTTCGTGAAGTCGGTCCCCGGCATGATCCAGGACTTCACGAAGTCCGACCTCTACGCCACCCTCAACAACCAGTTCGGTGACCAGTTCCAGGACCTCGTGTCGGAGGTGCAGAAGTTCCTCTCCGACTTCGGCAACCTCGCGACGATCGGCGGCGGGGCGCTCCAGGTGGGCGCGTCCATCGCGAGCGGGATCTCGGGCGCGATCGTGGTGCTCGTGCTGACGCTGTACTTCCTCGCGACCCTGCCGGCCATGCGCCAGGGGATGCTGCGTCTCGTCCCGGCCCGCGACCGCGACCGCGCCGGCGACATCTCCCAGCAGATCACCGATTCGGTCGGCGGCTACGTGATGGGGATGGTCGTCCTCGCGTTCTGCAACGCGACCCTCGCCCTCATCCTCTACACCGTGCTCGGCCTGCCGTTCCCGCCGCTCATGGCCGCGATCGCCTTCTGCGTCACACTCATCCCGCTCGTCGGCTCCGTGCTGTTCTGGATGATCGGCACCATCCTCGCGCTGTTCACGAACCCGATCGCCGCGCTGGTCTTCGCCGCGATCTACCTCGTCTACATGCAGATCGAGGCGTACGTGCTCACCCCCCGGGTCATGAACAAGGCGGTGGCCGTGCCGGGCTCGCTCGTCGTCATCGGCGCCCTCGCCGGCGGCACGCTCCTCGGTCTGCTCGGCGCCCTCGTGGCCGTGCCCGTCACCGCCTCGATCCTCATCATCGTCAAGCAGGTGGTCGTGCCGAAGCAGGACTCCCGCACCTGACCCCACCCCTGCACAACTTCGGAGATCCGAGGCGACACGCCGTGAGCCCAGGGTCCTCCGCGGCGTGTCGGGCGAGATCTCCGAAGCTGTGCACGCGGCGGTCGAGAACGACGAAGCGCCCGACCCCTGAGGGCCGGGCGCTTCGCGGGGAGACGACTCAGATGAGGTCGTTGTCCGTCAGCCACTGCTTCGCGATGTCCTCCGCCGACTTCTGGTCGACCGTGCTCTGCACGTTGAGGGCGACGAGCTCCTCGGCGGTCAGCTTGGCGCTGATGCCGTTGATGACGTCGGCGATCTCGTCGGCCACGTCGCTGGACGCGATCGGGACGACGTTCGAGGCCAGGATGATGTTCTCCGGGTCTTCCAGCGCCACGATGTCCTCGGTCTGGAAGGCCGGGTCGGCCGAGTAGATGTCCGCGACCTGGATCTCGCCGGCAAGCAGCGACTCCAGCGTCGTGGGACCGGTGGCCGAGAACGCCAGGTCGACGCCGTAGACCTCCTTGGCCGCGGCGGGACCGTACGGACGCTGCTCGAACTCCGGAGCCGCGCCGATCGTGACCGGGGTGGTGACGTCCGCGAGGTCGGCGATCGAGGTGAGGTCGTTCTCCTCGGCGAAGCTCTTGAGCACCGTGTAGGTGTCCTGGTCGGAGGCCTCGGCGTAGTCGAGCGCGGTGAGGCCGTCCGGGAGCGCGTCCTTCAGGGCCGCGTAGACGTCGTCCGGGCTGGTGGCGGTCGCATCCTTGTCCAGGTACTCGAGCAGGTTGCCCGTGTACTCGGGGAACAGGTCGATCGCCCCGGACTCGACGTCCGGCATGTAGGCGTCGCGCTGGCCGATGCTGAACTGACGGTCGACGTCGAAGTCGGCGGCCTCGAGCGCCTGCGCGTAGATCTCGGCGATGATCTCGTTCGAGTAGTAGGCCTGCGAGCCGATGACGATGGTGTCGCTGCCCCCACCGTCGCCGGCGTCGTCGGTCGGCGCGTCCAGCGGGTTGCTGTTGGCGCAGCCGGAGAGGGCGAGGGCGGCGGCGAGCGCGACGCCGCCGGCAAGGGCGAGGCGGGACTTTCGTGCAGTGAACATGGACTTCCTCTTCTCTGGGGGACGATGCTGTGGTTCAGGCGGGTGCGGCCGCGCGGGCGGTTGCCCGAGCGCGGCGGCGTTGCGGACGGGTGCGCACACCGCGGGGCACCGCGGCGTGCTGGGCGAGCGCGAGCAGGAGGTCGACGAGGAGCGCGAGCACCGCGACGAGGATCGCGCCGCCGAGCACCTGGTCGAAGCGGCGGAGCGGGATGCCCTGGATGATCGGCCAGCCGAGGCCGCCGAGGTTCACGTAGGCCGCGATCGTCACCGTGGCGATGACCTGCAGCAGCGCCGAGCGGAGGCCGCCGACCAGCAGCGGCATGCCGAGCGGCACCTCGACCTTCCAGAACACCTGCCAGCCGGTCATCCCCATCGCCCGCGCCGCGTCGATGGTGCGGCGATCGACCGCCTCCAGGCCCGTGTAGGCGCCGGCCAGCAGGGACGGGATCGCCAGGACGACGAAGGTGATGATCGCCGCGAGGGGCGTGCGCAGCACCCCGAGCAGGAGCACCAGCAGCACCATGAGGCCGAAGGACGGGATGGCGCGGGCCGCTCCGGAGACGGCGACCGCGATCTCCCGCCCCTTCCCGGTGTGCCCGATGAGCCAGCCGAGCGGTACGGCGATCACCGCGGCGATCAGCACGGAGACCACCGTGTAGAAGACGTGCTGGCTGAACAGGACGGGGAGCGAGTACGTCCCGACCCAGCGGTCGGGAGAGAACAGCCAGGCGAAGGCCTCGGTGAACACGTTCATGCGGCCGTCCTCAACGTGATCGTCCGCCGCGCAGCGGCAGGGGTGGCCGCCGCCCGCGTCCACGGCATGAGGGCCCGCCCGAGGAGGACCAGCAGGAGATCGATGACCAGGGCGATGACGACGACGGCGACGATGCCGGTGAAGACCTCGGCGAGGATGCGGCGCTGGAGGCCGTTCGTGAACAGGTAGCCGAGGTTCGTGACGCCGACGAGGATGCCGACCGTCGCGAGCGAGATGGTGCTCACCGCCGCCACTCGGAGGCCCGCGAGGATGACCGGCCCGGCGAGCGGGAAGTCGACCGTCCAGAAGCGGCGGAACCCGCCGTAGCCCATCGCGACCGCCGACTGCCGGATCGCGGGGTCGACCGAGTCCAGGCCGTCGGACACCGCGCGGACGAGGATCGCGATCGCGTAGATCGTCAGGCCGATGACGAGGTTGGCCGGGCTGCGCGCCGGGTAGCCCGCCACCGACGGCAGCAGGATGAGGAGGGCGAGGGAGGGGATCGTGTAGAGCAGCCCGGTGAGGACGATGACCGGACCCTTCACAAGCTGATAGCGCCAGGCCACCCACCCCAGCGGGAGCGCCAGCACGAAACCGAGCACGATCGCGATCGCGCTCTGCTGCAGGTGCACCGCGGTGAGCTCGAGGATCAGCCCGAGGTTGTCGCCGACCCAGTTCACGGGGCCGCCTTCACCGTGTCGGCTCCGTCGACCACGCCCTCCGGCGCATCGACGATCGCCCCCTGCGTGCGGCCCTCGGAGTCGACGACCACGGTTCCCCGCGGGGTCTGCTTGAGGTGCAGCGCGCGGCGGCCGCGGTCGGCCCCGATGAAGGAGGAGACGAAGTCGTCGGCCGGGTTCTCGATGATCTCGCTGGGGCTGCCGACCTGCACGATCCGGGCGCCCTTGTCGAGGATGACGACCTGGTCGCCGAGGAGGAAGGCCTCGTCGATGTCGTGCGTGACGAACACGACCGTCTTGTCGAGCTCGTGCTGCAGCCGCAGGGTCTCCTGCTGGAGGTCGGCGCGGACGATGGGGTCGACCGCACCGAACGGCTCGTCCATGAGGAGGATATTCGGATCGGCGGCGAGCCCGCGGGCCACCCCGACACGCTGCTGCTGACCACCCGACAACTGACTCGGGTACCGGTCGGCGAGCGCCTGGTCGAGGCCGACGGTCGTGAGCAGCTCGCGAGCACGCTCGTGCGCCTGCGCGCGCTTCACTCCGTTCAGCCGCAGCACGGTGGCCACGTTGTCGATGACGGTGAAGTGCGGCATGAGCCCGGAGTTCTGCATCACATAGCCGATGCGCCGGCGCAGGGCGACCGGGTCGCCCGAGAGCACGCTCTCCCCGTCGATCTCGACCTCTCCCGACGTCGGCTCCACCATGCGGTTGATCATCCGCAGCAGGGTGGTCTTGCCGCAGCCGGACGAGCCGACGAACACGGTGGTCTTGCGGGAGGGCAGCACGAGGCTGAAGTCGTCGACGGCGAGCGTTCCGTCGGGGAAGCGCTTCGTGACGTTGCGGAACTCGATCATGAGGGTGTCTCTCCGACGGTCGTGCGGACGTGCGGTCGTGGGTCGTGTGGGACTAGGCCGAGACCTCGACGCCCGGGGCGAAGGCGACGTAGCCGGAGAAGTCCTTGCCGACCCGGTCGAACGCCGACGGGTACGGGTGCGGGTACGACCACGCGAGATCCTTGTGCAGCTCTCCGTCGACCTGGACGGAGTAGTACTGGCACTCGCCCTTCCACGGACAGGTGTACGGCGTGGGGCTCTCGACGAGGACGTCCGGCGCGACGGCTGCCGGCGGGAAGTACCAGTTCCCCTCGATGCGGATGAGGTCGTCCTGGTCGGCCTCGGCGATGACGTTTCCTGCGAGTACAGCCTTCATGGTCCTGCCTCCTCGGATGTGGGTTCGAGCGTATAAGACGGGTGCGACATCCGGCACGGGGTTGCGCGCGTGGTCGTCAATCTGGGACACAATGCGCGTTCTGTTCGTCACGCGACCGGGATCGGATTGCCCGGATCAGGCCGAGTCGCGGCCGTAGCCCTCCAGCAGCCGCAGCCAGATCTCGCTGATCGTGGGGTAGGAGGGCACGGCGTGCCAGAGTCGGGCGATCGGGACCTCGCCGACGATCGCGGTGGTCGCGGCCTGCACGAGCTCGGCGACCTCGGGGCCGACGAACGTCGCACCGATCACGACGTCGCGGTCGGAGTCGACGACCAGGCGCGCCTGCCCGGCGAAGCCGTCCTCGTACAGGCTCGCGCCCGCCACCCACCCGAGGTCGTAGTCGACGACGCGGACGGCGGTGCCGGCGTCCTTCGCTGCCGCCTCGGTGAGTCCGACGGACCCGACCTCCGGGATCGAGAAGGTGACCTGGGGCACCGCGGCGTGGTCGGCCGTGGCGACGTGACGGCCCCAGGGCGCGTCGTCCACCGCGTCGCCCTTCGCCCGCGCGACGATGACGTCGCCCGCGGCGCGCGCCTGGTACTTGCCCTGGTGGGTCAGCAGCACGCGGCCGTTGACGTCGCCGACGGCGTACAGCCAGTCGTGCCCGGGGACGCGGAGGGTGTCGTCCGTCTCGATCCAGCGGCCCGGCTCGAGTCCGACCGCGTCGAGCCCGATGTCGGCGCTGCGGGGAGAGCGTCCGGTCGCGACGAGCACCTCCGCCGCGGTCACCGTCTCGCCGTTGTCGAGAGTGATCGTGACCCGGTCACCGTCGCGGTGCACCGCCGTCGTACCGGTGTCGGTGCGGACGTCGACGCCGAGCTCACGCAGGCCGTCGGCCACCCGCTCTCCGGCGAAGGGCTCCATCCCGCCCAGCAGCCCGCTGCGCGCGAGCAGCGTCACCGAGGAGCCGAGCGCGGCGTACGCGGTGGTCATCTCGACCGCGACCACGCCGCCGCCGATGACCGCGAGACTGTCGGGCAGCTCCTCGGCGCTGGTCGCCTCGCGGCTCGTCCAGGGCGAGGCCTCCCGCAGACCCTCGATCGGCGGGATGACCGCATCCGAACCGGTGCTGATGGCGACCGCGTGGCGCGCGCGCAGCACCCGGGTGCCGCCGTCCTGGTCGGTCACCGTCACCTCGCGCTCGCCGGTCAGCCGGCCGTGCCCCCGGGCGAGGTCGATGTGGGCGGACTCCAGCCACTTCACCTGCCCGTCGTCGGACCAGTTGCTCGTGAAGGAGTCGCGACGCTCGAACACCGCGCGCACGTCGAGGGAGCCGGTCACGGCCTGCGCGGCGCCGGCGACGTGCTGCGCGGCACGGAGCGCCTGGGCCGAGCGGAGCAGCGCCTTCGACGGCATGCAGGCCCAGTACGAGCACTCCCCGCCGACGAGCTCGCTCTCCACGATGATCGCGGTGAGACCGCCCTGCACGGCACGGTCCGCCACGTTCTCCCCGACCGGACCACCGCCCAGCACGATGAGGTCGTATTCGTCGGTCTTGTCGGCAGCAGTCATGCTCGCCCCTCTCGTGGCCGCGGCGGTCCGTGGCCCAGTCTCGCTCATGAGGAACGTCGAGTCACGGGTGAGTTGTTCCCGTCCGCCGATATGCCCGTCCTTCCCGTTCGGTTCCCGGTTCCGATGTTCCGGGTGCACGACCTGGATGCACGACGTTCCTTCCTCCGACGTTTCGGATGCACGACCTGAGGACGGCCGCACGACTCGGACGGGACGATCCCCCGGCAGCCGTCCCCCGGTCGTGCATCCGAAACCTGAACGACCGGGACTGCCCGGACCAGCCCGGGGGTGGTTCGATCCCAGCCGAGTCGTTCTTCGTGGTCCCGTCAGAGAGGTCGGGTCAGAAGGGTCCGGTCAGAAGGGTCCGGTCAGAAGGGTCCGGTCGGAAGGGTCGGGTCAGAAGGGTCGGGCAGACGTTCCGGATGCACGACCCGAGGACGGATGCACGATCGGGACAGGGCGATCCGACGGCAGTCGTGTCCTGGTCGTGCATTCGAACCAGGACAGACGGAGTCGACGGGACAGACGGAGTCGACGGGACGGACGGTGCCGACGGGACCGTCCGGGACGGCCCTGGGGTCAGGCGACGACGGCGGGGCGCGCGGGACGCGTGTCGGCGAAGGCCCGGGGATAGGCGCGACGGAGGGCCACGACGATGAGGGTCGCCGCGGTCACCTTGATGAGGTCGCCCGGGAGGAAGGCCAGGGTCGAGAGGGCCGTGAGGTCGAGGGGAACGCCGGTGACGAGGGCCTGGACGGGGATGCCGAAGGCGTAGACGACGAGCACACCGCCGACGAGGGCCGCGAGCGCGGTACGCCACCAGGTCGGGCGGCCGGTGCGCATCAGGAGTCCGATGACGACGACGCCCGCGATCCAGCCGAGCAGGTACCCGGCCGTGGGGCCGACGAAGACCCCGAGACCTCCGCGTCCGCCCGCGAGGACGGGAAGACCGACCGCCGCGAGCACGAGGACGAGGGCGACCGACCACGGTGCGACCCGGGGGCCGAGGACGAGACCGGCCAGCATGACGGCGAGCGTCTGTCCGGTGATGGGCACCCCACCGGGCAGCGGGACGACGACCGTGCCGAGCACGATGATGAGCGCGGCGAAGACAGCGACGCGGCCGAGGGTCGCGGAGGTGTCGCGGGGGGTGGATGCCATCGGGTGCCCCTTCCTGAACGGTGTTCACCTGAACACCGTTCACCAGGGTAGGGGCGCCCGCACATCCCGCGCAAATCACTCCGCAGCGGGCTCCACACTCCTGGTCCGCGGGGCGAGGACGGCCGCCGCCGCACCGATCACCGCGGCGAGCGCGAACACTCCCGCGAACGCATCCACTCCGGCAATGGCCCCGAGCGTGACGAAGAGCGAGCCCGTGACGGCGAGGGCGAGCGCACTTCCGAAGGAGTCGGCCACGGTCATCGCCCCGCTGTTGAACCCCTGCTCCGCCGGGGAGGACATCGCGAGGACGAGCGCACTGGATCGCGGGCTCATCAACCCCATGCCCGCACCCGCGACGACCCAGGCGAGGGCGGCGAGCAGCGGGGTGGCCTGCGTAACCGTGATCGCCAGGATCAAGGCGATCCCGATGACCACGAGGACCGTCCCCACCCGCACCGCGGTCACGCTCGACAGGCGCTCGCCCATCCGCCCCTGGACGGTCGCCGCCGCCGACCAGGCGAGCGCACCCCCGGTCAGCGCGAGCCCGGCGAGGGTCGGCGACAGCAGGTACCGATCGGTGAGCAGGTACGGCAGGTAGATCTGCGCCCCGAAGAACGCCGCCGCCCCGAGACCGCGCACCAGGATCACCGACGGCAGGCCCCGGCGGGCGATGAGCGCGCCCCGCGGAAGGAGCGGGCGCACCGCCGCGATCGCGATCACCACCGCGGCCGCCGACAGGAACGGCCCGGCGACCGGGACCTCGCCCACGAGGTCGAGGGCGAGCACGGCGGAGGCGGCGAGCACCGACCACCCCAGCCGTCCGAGAGCCCACGGCGTGGTGGCGTCTCCGCTGCGCGCGAGGCCGCGGAGGGCCGGGACGACCATCAGCAGCGCGAGCACGACGAGCACCACGACCCCGAGGAAGACCCAGTGCCAGCTCCATACCTCCGTGACCGCACCCGCGATCGTCGGACCGATCAGCGAGGGGATGACCCACGCGGCGGCGAACCCCGCGAAGATCGCCGGATGCAGGGACGTCGGGTACACCCGGGCGACCACGACGTAGAGAGCCACCATGAGTCCGCCGTTGCCGAGCCCCTGCGCGAAGCGTCCCGCGACGAGGACCTCCATGGTCGGCGCGAGCCCCGCGACGAGCAGTCCCACGGTGAACAGGGCGACGGACGCGTATAGCGGCGCCACGGGGCCCCGCCGATCGGACCAGTTGCCGGCGACCACCATGCCGATCACGCTCGTCGCGAGCGGTCCGGCGAAGGCCAGCGCGTACAGCCGCTCGCCGTCGAGGTCGGCGCTGACCGCCGGCATCACCGTGGTGACCGCCAGCGATTCGAAGGCGCCGAGGAACACGAGGGCGCACGCGCCGATCGTGATCCAGACGTACTCGCCGCCGAGGATGCGGGACGGGGCGGGCGTGGACGGCGCGGTGCGCCCGGTCTCGGTCGTCATGAGGACGACGCTAGAACCTCAAGAATGGTTGAGGTCAAGTCCCGGATGGACGCGGGTCCGGCAGGGAGTCAGCGGAGCGGGAGGATGCTCGTCGGCGCGGGAGCCTGCGCCTCGTGCCGGACTCCGAGCGGTGCTCCCGTCCGCTCGTCGAGGTCGAGCAGCGTGACGGTGTCGGAGCGCTGACCGGCGACGAGGAGCTTGCCCTGGTAGACGAGGTGGTGTCGCGGCCAGTCGACTCCGGAGTCGGCGAGCGCGACCGGTTCCAGAGCCTCGCCGCTGCCGCGCACCCGCAGCGCCGCGATGGTGTTGCTGCCACGGAGGGCGGTGTAGAGGAACTGACCGTCCTTGGAGCGGGTGAGCTCGGCAGGGAAGTCCACGCCGACCTGCGCGATGGGGCTGGCCGGAGCCGAGGAGACGACACCCCAGGTGCCGTCGGCGGCGGCCGCGAGCGTGAAGACCTCGCAGGAGTACTCGGTCACGACATGCAGGTGACCGCTCGGATGCACGACCATGTGGCGCGGACCGGTGCCGCGCGGAAGCACGACCTCCTGGTCGAGGACGAGCCCGGGGCCCTGCAGGCGCCAGAACCGGACGAGATCGAAGCCGAGGTCGGTCGTCGCCACGCGGCCGTCCGGCAGGAAGGCGGCGGCGTGCGCGTGAGATGCGCGGCCCGCGGCGCCGTACGGGTCGACCGCCGCGATGCCGTCCCCGGCGGGCGTGGCCGGGGCCGCATCCGGATCGCCGTCGCCGAAGAGGGCGGCACGCAGGGCTGCCGCCGCGTCCTCCTTCGCCGGCACGAGACGACCATCCGCGGCGAGTCCGAAACGGACGACCCGCCCGTCGCCGTAGCAGCTGGCGACGAGCGTCTGGCCGTTCGGCGACACCGCGAGATGACAGACGCCGTCCCCCGTCGCCACCGGATCGCCGAGCGGCGTCAGCGCCAGCTCCCCCGTGCGCGCGAACGCCTGCACGGCGGCGTCGCCCTCCAACGCCGCGTACACGACGTCGAGGGACGGATGCGCCGCCAGCCACGACGGCGACGGCGTCTGCGTCACGGGTCCGCGGTAGGCGAGCGTCGTGGCCTCACGGCCCTCGTCGCCTGCCAGCACGCCGATCCCCTCGGCGGAGCCCTCCATCGCCGGGCCGTAGCCCCCGAGCCAGAACCGCGTCATGCCGGTCAGTCGAGCAGGTCGTGGCGCACGATCACCTGATCGCGCTCCGGACCGACGCCGATCACCGAGATGCGCGTGTTGCTCATCTCCTCCAGCGCGAGCACGTAGTCCTGCGCCGTCTGCGGAAGGTCCTCGAAGGTGCGCGCGGTCGAGATGTCCTCGCTCCAGCCCGGGAAGTACTCCAGGATCGGCTTCGCGTGGTGGAAGTCGGTCTGGTTCACCGGCACCTCGTCGAACCGCTCCCCGTCCACGTCGTAGGCCACGCACACCGGGATCTTCTCGAGCCCGGTGAGGATGTCGAGCTTCGTGAGCACGAGGTCGGTGATGCCGTTGATGCGCGTGGCGTACCGCGTGATGGGGGCGTCGTACCAGCCCACGCGGCGCGGACGCCCGGTCGTGGTGCCGAACTCGAAGCCCTGCTTGCGCAGCCACTCGCCCTGCTCGTCGAACAGCTCGGTCGGGAACGGACCGGAGCCGACGCGGGTCGTGTAGGCCTTGACGATGCCCACGATGCGGTCGAGGGCGCCGGGGCCGACCCCGGAGCCGGTCGAGGCGCCGCCGGCCGTAGCCGAGGACGAGGTGACGAACGGGTAGGTGCCGTGGTCGATGTCGAGCATCGTGGCCTGGCCGCCCTCGAACACGACGACCTCGCCGCGGTTCAGGGCCTGGTCGATGAGGTAGCCCGTGTCGGCGACCATCGGGCGCAGACGCTCGGCGTAGGAGAGCAGGTCGTCGACGATCTCGTCGCAGGTGACGGCGCGGCGGTTGAAGACCTTCACCAGGAGGTGGTTCTTCTGGTCGAGGGCGCCCTCGACCTTCTGGCGCAGGATGTTCTCGTCGAAGAGGTCCTGCACGCGGATGCCCACGCGGTTGATCTTGTCGGCGTAGGCCGGACCGATGCCGCGGCCGGTGGTGCCGATGTTGCGCTTGCCGAGGAAGCGCTCGGTGACCTTGTCGAGTGTGCGGTGGTACTGGGTGATGATGTGCGCGTTGGCGCTGACCTTGAGCCGCGAGACGTCGATGCCACGGGCGGACAGGGCCTCCAGCTCGGAGAAGAGCACCTCGAGGTCGATGACCACGCCGTTGCCGATGACCGGGTTCACGCCGGGCGACAGGATGCCGGAGGGCAGCAGGTGCAGGGCGTACTTCTCATCGCCCACGACGACGGTGTGCCCGGCGTTGTTCCCGCCGTTGAACTTCACCACCCAGTCGGTGCGCTCACCGAGCAGATCGGTGGCCTTGCCCTTTCCTTCGTCTCCCCACTGCACGCCGACGATAACGATTCCTGGCATGGGTAACCCCTTGGCTTTCGCCGGGTTTGCACCGGCCGATGAGCTGGCCCTCTTCGGGCGCTCCCATCCTATCGGCAGGCCTCGGACAGCCCCCGGGAAGGCCGATACGGGACGGAATACGCACCTTCCCGGGGCCGCGGAGGCACCTTTTCGGTCCCGCATCGTGCCGGGCGGGACGGCAGAGGGGGCCGCTACAGTGGCGACGGAGGTGGCGATGACGCGGTGGTGGCCCTATGTCCGACTCTCGGCGGCGGCGCTCGCGGTGGCGGCGATCGTGGCGCAGCTCGTGCGCACGCTGGAGATCGCCCTCGCCGCGGACACCGCGTGGGGCGCGCACCTGCCCACCGTGTTCGCGAACTTCTTCAGCTTCTTCACGATCCTCTCCAACGTGCTGGCCGCTGTGGTGCTGGCCGTCGGCGGGATCTGGGGGCTGACGCACCGCGACGCGAGAGTCGAGCCGACGTGGCTGGCGACGCTGCTCGTGTGCGCGAGCACCTACATGATCGTCACGGGCGTCGTCTACAACACGCTGCTCCGCGGGATCGCGCTGCCGCAGGGGGCCACGGTCGCCTGGTCGAACGAGGTGCTGCACGTCGTCATCCCGCTCGTCCTGCTCGCCGACGTGCTGTTCGCGCCGCGTCGTCGTGCCCTCGGCTGGGGCACCGTGGGGATCGCCGCGATCTTCCCCATCGTGTGGGTGGTCTACACGCTGCTCCGCGCGAACCTTGTGACCGCACCCGCGACCGGGAACCCGTGGTGGTACCCGTACCCCTTCCTCGATCCCGCGCTGAACGGCGGCTACGGCGGCGTCGCGCTCTGGGTGCTCCTCATCGCCGCGATCATCCTCGCCACGGCCGCGCTCGTCGTGGGGATCGGGCGGCGTCGGGCCCGGCCGTGACCCACCCCTTCCCGTGCGCCCCACCCCCTTGCGGACATACGAAAAGGGGTGGGACGGCCGGAAGGGGGTGGGTCGGCGATCAGACGAGGAGCGCGTCGGCCTCGAGATAGCGCTCGAGGGAGTCGTCGAGCTCGTCCAGCCACGGGGTGTGGTGTGCGGCGGCGAGCGTCCCGGTCATGACCGAGGGGTACACGCGGTCGCGGTAGCCCATGATGTCGGCCTTCTTGTCCCGCTTCCAGGCGAGGAAGATCTCCACGACGCGATCGAGGTCGAACGCCGGATAGTCGGTGCACTCCAGCAGGTCGCGGATGTAGTCGGCCTGGAAGCGGATCTCCGTCGCCGCCGAGTCGATCTCCGCGAACCGCTTCCGCCACGCGGCGATGGACGCGGCGCGCTCGCCCTCGTCGGGCAGGGCGATCCGGCCCAGGATGACGTCGCGCACGAACCACGCCTGCGCGTCGAACATGTTGAACGTGAACCACTGGTCCTGCGCGCCGAGGTAGGCGAGGCGCGGGTTGCCCTGCCAGAGCACGCCCCGGTACAGCCCGTCGGGGTAGACGTTGTTCGGCGAGGACAGGGCGAGCTCCGCGGGCAGGAACGGGTACTTGTGCAGGTAGCCGGTGCAGAGGATGACCGCGTCGACCTCCTTCGAGGTGCCGTCGGCGAAGTGCACGGTGCGGCCCTCGAAGCGCTCGACGCACGGGCGCTCCTCGAAGCCCTCCGGCCAGTCGTAGCCCATCGGCGCGGTCCGGTAGCTCGCGGTGACCGAGCGGGCGCCCATCTTGAAGGCCTGGCTGCCGATGTCCTCCGCCGAGTAGCTCGACCCGATCACGAGCACGTCCCGCCCGGCGAGGGCCTCCGCGCCCCGGAAGTCGTGCGCGTGGGCGACGGATCCGGGGAAGGTCTCGATGCCGTCGAAGTGCGGCACGTTCGGGAAGGAGAAGTGTCCGCTGGCCACGACGACCCGGTTGAACTCCTCCGTGGTCGTGCGCCCGGTCGGCAGGTGCTCGCTGGTGAGACGGAACACCTCACGGTCCTCGTCGAACTCCACCCAGCGCACCGCGGTCTCGAAGCGGATGAGGTCGCGCACCTGCGTCTTCGCGAGGCGCCCGGCGATGTAGTCCCACAGCACCGGACGCGGCGGGTACGACGAGATCGGCCGTCCGAAGTGCTCGTCGAAGGTGTAGTCGGCGAACTCCAGGGCCTCCTTCGGGCCGTTCGACCACAGGTTGCGGTACATGCTGGAGTGCACGGGCTCGCCGTACTCGTCCAGCCCGGTGCGCCAGGTGTAGTTCCACTGGCCGCCCCAGTCGGCCTGCTTCTCGAAGCAGACCAGTTCGGGGATCTCCGCCCCCGCACGGGCCGCGGACTCGAAGGCCCGCAGCTGCGCCATCCCCGAGGGGCCGGCGCCGATGATCGCTACTCGTTCACTGTTCGTCACGTATCGTCCTCAAACTCTTCCGTCATGTATCGGGCGCAGCCGTATCCGGGAGAGGAGGACAGTTCTTCCCCGGTGGGAGCGGAACGCTCGACCTGCCCGGACAGTGGCTGCTCTTCGACGTTAGCAGTGCCCCGCGGCGACGCTGGCGGGAATGCGACGACGGCTGTCGCTTCCGCGCATCGCCGATGTCGGCGGCCGGCGCCAGGATCGGACGGTGCGACAGGACATCAGGGCATCGGAGCGGCTCGACCCGCAGGGCTCGCCGGCGCGATCGCGCGGCGCCCTGGTCCTGCTCGCGGCAGCGGTGACGGTGGTGCTCTGGGCCTCGGCCTTCATCGGGATCCGTGGCGCGGGGCCGCACTACGACCCCGGGGCCTTGGCGCTGCTGCGCATGGCCGTGGGCACCCTCGTGCTGACGATCATCGCGCTGCGGCACGGCATCCGGCTCCCGGAGCGCCGCCACTGGCTGCTGATCGCCGCGTGGGGAGTCGGATGGTTCTGCATCTACAACCTGGCCCTCAACAGCGCCGAACGGACCCTCGACGCCGGGACCGCCGCGATGGTCGTGAACCTGGCGCCGCTCATGGTCGTCGTCTTCAGCGGTCTCTTCCTCCGGGAGGGATTCCCCCGCCCCCTGGTGATCGGCGCCCCCATCGCCTTCCTCGGGGTGGTCCTCATCGGCATGAACTCCACCAGCAGCACCGGCCCCGACCTCACGGGCCTCCTGCTGGCCCTTCTCGCCGCGGTCATGTACGCGGGGTGCACCCTGCTGCAGAAACACCTGCTCACCTCGGGGGTCGACGCCACCACGCTGACCTGGCTCGGGGCGGCCGCCGGCACGATCGCCCTGCTTCCCTGGCTCGGCGCGTTGATCGCCGACGTGCAGACGGCGCCCCTCGACGCGACGCTGTGGGTGGTCTACCTCGGCATC
Organism: Microbacterium sp. NPDC078814; assembly: GCF_040702645.1. Taxonomy (NCBI): domain Bacteria; kingdom Bacillati; phylum Actinomycetota; class Actinomycetes; order Micrococcales; family Microbacteriaceae; genus Microbacterium; species Microbacterium sp. NPDC078814. The sequence continues at coordinate 444,913 of NZ_JBFBLT010000003.1, read as the reverse complement.
TTCCCCACCGCCATCGCCTTCACCACCTGGGCGTACGTGCTGCAGCGCAGCACCGCGGGGAAGACCTCAGCGACGACCTACGTGGTCCCGGCCCTCGCCATCCTCCTGTCGTGGCTGATCCTCGGGGAGGTGCCCACCCCGCTCATGTTCGTGGGCGGCGCGCTGTGCCTGCTCGGCGTGCTCATCACGCGCATGCGGGGGCGGCGCTCGCGCTGAGCGCGCCCCCCGCGCGGGTCGAGGTCGGTCCGGGCGGATGCGATTACGCTGGTCGGCGGAGGGGCGCGCCGTGCGGGCCCGCGTGTGACCGAGGGAGACGAAGACCGATGACCGACGCCGACGCGCAGACCCCGCCGACGATCTCCGCGCCCCCGCCGCCCCCCGCGTCCGCCGCGCCGATCGCCGCGCCGGCACCCGCCGCTGGCTCCGCCGCTCCGACCGACGCCGAGATGGCGCGCGCCGGTGCCGTGCTGCAGACGATCTCCGACGCGTACTCCGCGAAGATGGTGGGCCAGGAGCGCCTGCGCACCAGCCTGCTCGTGGCGCTCATCGCCGGCGGCCACATCCTCCTGGAGAGCGTGCCCGGCCTCGCCAAGACCACCGCCGCCAGCACGCTCGCCGACACCGTGAAGGCGAAGTTCAAGCGCATCCAGTGCACGCCCGACCTCCTGCCGAGCGACATCACGGGCAACCAGATCTACGACGCCGCGACGGGCAGCTTCCGGACGGTGCTCGGCCCCGTGCACGCGAACTTCGTGCTGCTCGACGAGATCAACCGCTCCAGCGCCAAGACCCAGAGCGCCATGCTCGAGGCGATGCAGGAGCACCAGACCACCATCGGCGGCGAGATCCACCCGCTGCCGAAGCCGTTCCTCGTGATCGCGACGCAGAACCCCATCGAGCAGGAGGGCACCTACGAGCTGCCCGAGGCGCAGATGGACCGGTTCCTCCTCAAGGAGATCGTCGAGTACCCGAGCCCGGCGGAGGAGTTCGAGATCCTCAGCCGCATCGACTCGGGAGTGCTCGACCCCGACCGGCACGTGCACAGCGCCGTCACGCTGGATGACGTGCACCTGCTGCAGGACGTCGCGAGCCGCATCTACGTCGACCCCGCGATCCGCAACTACATCGTGTCGATCGCGTATGTGACCCGGAATCCCGCGCCGTACATCGGGGAGGAGCGCGCCCGCTTCATCAAGTACGGCGCGAGCCCTCGGGCCAGCATCGCCTTCCTCCAGGCCTCCCGCGCCCTCGCCCTCCTCAGCGGCCGGACCCACGTCCTTCCCGAGGACATCCGCGCCCTGCGCCACCTCGTGCTGCGGCACCGCGTGCTGCTGACGTTCGAGGCCGACGCCGAGGGCATCCGCAGCGAGGAGATCATCGACCAGATCTTCGCCGCCGTGCCCACCCCCTGACCCGCCGACACGTCCAGGGATCCCGCGCCCGATGCCCAGCCTCATCACGCAGGTGAAGAGCAAGCTCTTCATCCACTCGAACCGCAAGTCGCTGCACGCGCTCGACGGCGCCTACGCGTCGTTGCTGCACGGGCGGAGCCTCGACTTCGAGGACCTGCGCAAGTACGAGTACGGCGACCAGGTGCGCGACATCGACTGGCGCGCGACCGCCCGCCTCGGCACACCGTTGGTCAAGCGGTCTCGGGCCACGCGCATGCATACGGTGATGTTCGTCGTCGACACGGGACGGTCGATGACCGCTCTCGCCGCGGACGAGCGCTCGAAGAAGGACCTGGCGATCCTGGCGACCGGAGCCCTCGGGGTGCTGACCCTCCGGCACGGCGACGACTTCACGGTCGTCTACGGCGACTCCTCGCGCGTCCGCCGGCTGGCGCCGGGGCGCAGCGAAGGGGCCCTCGAACACGCACTGCGGACGATCGACCGCGCGGTCGACGACGCGGCGGTCCCCAGCGATCGCGACGCCCTGCTGTCCTTCGTCACGCGGACGATCGCGCGGCGGATGATCGTCGTCGTGCTCACCGACGAGGCCCCGGTCACCACCGAGACCGAGCGCCTGCTGCGCCGCCTGCGCGTGCAGCACGACGTGCTCTGGCTCACCCTGCGCGACGCCGAACCGGTGCTCGACCATCGTTCCGCCCGGATGCGCGCCGACGTCGACAGCCTCTGGGAGGTCCCCGATTTCATCCAGGGCGACCGCACGATCGTGAACGAGCTCCGTGCGCAGCGGGCGGCCGACGCCGCCCGACTCGCCGACCTGCTCACGCGGATGGAGATCAGCCACGCCGCGCTCGACGGTCAGGACGACGCCGTTCCGCAGCTGCTGCACCTGCTGAACCGGAGGTCCGATGCCCGGTTCTGACGAGCTCTACCCGCCCGCGCAGTACGGGTGGGGATGGATGCTGCTCGCGCTCGGCATCCTGGCCCTGCTGATCGTCGGCACGTGGCTGCTGTTCCGGCTCACGCGCCCCCGCACCGCCGCCTCCGGAGCGGCCGCGGATGCCGGCCAGCCGTCCACGCTCGACGTGCTGTCCGCCCTGCGCTCGGAGTACCTCGATCGCATCGACCGCGTCGAGCACGACTACCGGGACCGCCGTCTCTCCGCGCGGCAGGCCAACCTGGAGCTGAGCCGCGTCGTGCGCACGTTCGTCAACGAGTACAGCGGCTTGGAAGCACCGGTGCTCGCCCTCGACGACCTCGTCTCCCGCGGCGTGCACCCGGCGCTCATCGACGCGATGGGCCGCCACTACTATCCGAGCATCTTCCGGCAGGGACCCGCCATCGATCCGGTCGCCGGCGCCGAAGCCGCCAGGACGGTGGTGCGCGCGTGGCACTAGCGAACGTCTGGATGCTGGTCCTCGCCGCGGCGGTCGTCGTCGCCGCGGTGGCGATCGGTCTCGCGGTCGGCCTGCGCCGTCACCGGGACCGGCGCGCGGCGGACACCGCTCGCGTGGCCAGGGCGGAGCGGCTGCGAGCGCTGCCGTCCTTCCGCCAGGCGCTGTCCCGTCGCGCCGTCGCCCTGACGGGTCTGCTCGCCCTCGGTGCGGGGGCCGCGCTGGTCGCCGGCGTCGTGGCCGCGCGTCCGATGTCCGCCCAGACGATCCAACCCGTCGACACGAGCCGCGACATCATGCTCTGCCTGGACGTTTCCGGGTCGATGTCGGAGGTCGACGTCGAGGTGCTCTCCGTGTTCGACGAGCTGCTCGACGGCTTCGAGGGCGAGCGCATCGGCCTGACGATCTTCAACAGCTCTCCCGTGCAGATCTTCCCCCTCACCGACGACTACGACTTCATCCGCGAGCACCTCGCGAGCATGATGTCGAGCTTCGACTACGTGGACGAGATCCCGGAGCACTGGCTGGGCACGCTCAACGGCGACGGCGCCTCCCTCATCGGGGACGGACTCGCGGCCTGCACCATGGGCTTCGATCACCCGGACGACGACCGGTCCCGGTCGGTGATCTTCGCGACGGACAACGAGATCAACGGCGCCTCGATCGTGACGCTCGATGAGGCCGCGGCGTATGCGGCGTCCCAGGACGTGAGGGTGTTCGCGATCAACCCGGTCGAGGGCAAGGACGCCGACGTCAGCGCCGAGCTGGCCGCCGCCGCCGAGGCCACGGGAGGCGCCGCCTACGGGCTCCGCGACACGACCACGGTCGGGGACATCATCGACGAGGTCCAGAAGCAGGAGGCCACGGCGCTGCGCGGCGAGGCGCAGGTGGTCTGGACGGACACCCCGAACCTGTGGATCGCCGTCCTGTCGGTCCTCGCGCTCGGCTTCGTCGTGCTGGTGTGGAGGGTGCGCCTGTGATCTTCCAGCCCGTGCTCCCCGTGTTCCTCATCCTGCTGCTGTGCGCCGGCGTCGCCGGCGTGGCGGTCTGGATGCTCGTGCGTGCTCCGCGGGCCGGGGGCGAGGTCGTGACCGACCGACGCGCTCTCGCCGTGCATCGGTCCCTCTGGGCGCTGCGCCTCGTGATGGTGCTCGCCTGCGCCGTGATGCTGCTGCGGCCGGGGCTCCCCGGAGGCTCCACGCAGACCCTGGCGACCGACACCGACATCGTGCTCGTCGTCGACACCACCGCGAGCATCGTGGCCGAGGACTGGGACGACGGCTCCCCCCGGATCGACGGTGTGCGCGCCGACGTGCGCGCGCTCGTGGAGGAGTACCCCGGCGCCCGCTTCGCCCTCCTCACCTCGGATGCGGCAGCCCAGCTGAGGATCCCGCTGACCACCGACACCACCGCCCTGCTCGGCTCACTCGACGTGCTGCGCCCCGAGGTCACGAGCCAGTCGCGTGGCAGCTCGATCGGCGTGGCCGCTCCGCTGCTGAGCGAGACCCTCGCCGCCGCGGCGGAGTCGTCGCCGGACCGTTCGCGCATGGTCTTCTACTTCGGCGATGGCGAGCAGACCACGGGGTCCGCCCCGGAGTCCTTCGCCGACAGCGCGCGCTACACCGACGCCGGAGCCGTCTTCGGATACGGGACGGCGGAGGGCGGGCCCATGCGCGTGACGACGGGGGGCCTCGATCAGAGTGACTCCGAGTACATCCAGTACCAGGGTGCGGACGCGCTGTCCGTCATCGACGAGGGCAACCTCGAGACGATCGCCGGGCAGCTCGGCGTCGAGTACGAGCACCGGGAGGCGGATGTCGCCCCGTCGCTCCCCGCCGCACCGTCGAGCACCACGGCCTACGCGGACGCCGGCGAGGTGGGGAACGTGATCGAGCTGTACTGGGTCGCCGCGCTGGTCGTCCTCGCCGCGCTCGGCGTGGAGCTCACGCGCGCGACAATCCTGGTCGCCCGGCTCCGCGGGCTGCGCGCTCCCCGCTCGGCACGGCCCGCTCCACTCGACACCCCCTGACAGGCCCCGAGACCCCGGGCATCCGTGCGGGTACGGCGTGTACTCCGCGTCCGGCGATGGTATTGTGTTACCCGCCGGAGGCTTCTGTGCCTTCGACGGGGGTTCGTCGGAACGAACCGCCGCGGTCCGAGCATCTCTGGGGGAGCTCTCGCGGTCGATCGTCCGACGATGACGTGCCGACGTGGGGTCGGCCATCGAATGACTGGGGAACACACATGGGGAACAGTGCTGTCTGGAAGCGCGCACGCACGGGCGTGGCCGGGGTGATCGTGGGGGTGATGGTCACCGCGGCGCTGGTCGCCCTCGGCGGCGGTGCCGCCGCGGCGGCCGACGATCCGGGCGGACTGCCTCCGCTGCTGCAGCGGGATGAGAACGTCGTCACATCCGATCCGATCCCGACCGTGCAGATCGACAACGGGTACGTCTGGGCCCAGACGACGATCGGCTCGACCGTGTACGCGGTCGGCAAGTTCGACAACGCCCGGGAGCCGAAGGCGGCACCGGGGACGGCGCTGACGGCGCGCGCGAACGTGCTCGCCTACGACATCGACACGGGCGCGCTCCTGCCGTTCGCTCCGCAGGTCAACGGCGTGATCAAGGCCGTCGCCGCTTCGCCCGACGGCACCCGCATCTACATCGGCGGCTCGTTCAACAAGGTCAACGGCAAGGACCGCTGGAACATCGCCGCGATCGATGCGAAGACCGGCGAGCTCGTCCCGGGCTTCGTGCCTTCCATCGGCGGATCCGGCGTCTACGCGCTGGCGACGTCGGGCACGACGGTCTACGCGGGCGGCCTGCTCACCCAGGCCAACGGCACGCCGCGGAAGAACCTGGCCGCCTTCGACACCACCAACGGCGCCCTCCGTCCGTGGGCCCCGCAGACCGACCTCCAGGTCGATGCCATGGTCATGGACCCTGCGGGTGCGGACACCATCGTGGGCGGACGCTTCTCCCAGGTCAACGGCAACACCGAGATGCGCGGCAGCGCCTCTGTCGACAAGACCACGGGCGCCCTGAACACCGAGTGGGAGCTCGCGAAGACGGTCAAGAACGGCGCGGGATCCGGCATCTACGCCGGCAAGGCCGGGACGTTCGGTCTCGCCACCGACGCGACCGGCGTGTACGGCACAGGCTGGGGCTTCGCCAACGCGGCGACGGGCAGCCTCGAGGGCACCTTCGCCGCCGAGGCCGGCACCGGTAAGGTGCGCTGGATCGCGGATTGCCTCGGCGACCATTACGGCGTCTACTCCACGGGAAAGGTCGTCTACACGACCAGCCACACGCATTCATGCGAAACTCTGGGACTCCACCCGGAGCAGGCTCCGCGCGTACACCGCTATTCCGAGGCATACACGGCGGATGCTCGCGGAACGCTGGCACCCGCGCCGACCGCGCCCAGTCGCAAGGACTGGGGCGGCACGCCCGCCCCGTCGCCGTACGCCTGGTCACCCGATTGGGCGGTCGGGACCACCACAGGACTCGGTCAGGCCGGGTTGTCGATCACCGGCACCGGCAACATGATCTCCATCGGCGGCGAGTTCCGCTCCGTCAACAACGGACAGTTCGAAGGACTCGTCCGCTTCTCGACCACCCCTCCAGAGGGCCCGAAGGACGGACCGCGCCTCTCCGGCGACAAGTGGGTGCCGACCGCGACTTCGCTCACCCCCGGGCGCGTGAAGGTCACCATTCCCGCCAACTGGGACCGTGACGATCTCACGCTCACATACGAGTTGCGCCGCGCCGACTCGACCACCCCGTTGTTCACCACCAAGGTGGACTCCACGTGGTGGAACCTGCCCGCAGTCAGCTTCGAGGACACGACGGCTCCGGTCGGCGCACAGCAGCAGTACACCTTCACCGCCACGGACAGCAACGGCCACACGGTTTCGAGCAAGACGACGACCGCCACGGCGGCCGCGTCCACACCTGCGTACTCCAACGCCGTGCTCGCTGACGGCCCCCAGTTGTACTACCCGTTGGGAACCGTCGCGCAGGATGTGGCAGGTACGAACAGCCCGCTCATCCGCTCAGGAGCGACGCCTCGGTCATCAGGCGTGCCGAAGGGCGTGGCCGGGGCGACAGCCCTCGACGGGACAGAGACCGGACGAGTCGACACGACCACGAAGGCCGCGGCGCCAGCATCGTTCTCGGCCGAGATGTGGTTCCAGACCTCGACGACCGCGGGCGGCGTGTTGTTCGACTTCGAGAGCTCGGCCGCTGGCTTCTTCTCGAAGAACTACGACCGAACCGTCTACATGTCAGACAATGGCCGCCTGAACTTCGGGGTATACAACGACGGCACCAAAGTGCTCACGACCGCGACGGCATACAACGACAACCGCTGGCATCATGTCGTCGCGTCGGTGAGCCCCGAGGGAATGAAGCTCTTCATCGACGGAAAGCTCGACGGCCAGCTCCCTACCGTCACCAAAGCGCAGGACTTCAACGGGTACTGGAAGATTGGCGGTGGCAGGCTGAAGGGTTGGGCGAATGAGCCGACCAAGACGCTTGCCGCCCCTGCCAACCTTGCCGGCGATGCCCACCTGGTCGGCAATGTCGATGAGTTCGCGGTCTACCCGTATGGCCTGACCGCGGGACAGGTCAAGACCCACTACAGCGTCGGGAATGGCTCCACAGCCCCCGTCGCCGCTTATACGGCCGCGGCAAGCGGCCTCACCGTGACCTTCGACGCGAGCACGTCCGTGCCGCCCGGCTCCGCCACGATCTCGGACTACCGCTGGGACTTCGGCGACGGGTCCACGGGCACCGGCAAGACGCCGACGCACACGTACGCCAAGCCCGGCACGTACGCGGTCACGCTCACGGTCACCGACAACCAGAACCTCGTCGGCTCGGTCACGAAGCAGATCGTCGTTCAGGGCGCGAACACCCTGCCCACGGCCTCGTTCACGCTCTCGGCCTCGGGGCTGACGGTGTCGACCGACGCGTCGGCATCGACGGACGCCGACGGCAGCGTCCGCAGCTACCGCTGGGACTGGGGCGACGGCACGACCGGCGAAGGCGCGTCGGCGACGCACACCTACGCCACCGCCGGCACGCGGACGGTCACCCTCACCGTGACGGACGACGTCGGGGGCTCGGCGACGACCACCCGGGAAGCCGTGGTGGCGGAGCCCGCGCCGCTCGCGAGCGACGAGTTCGACCGCACGGCCGGTCCCGGCTGGGGCGAAGCCCTCGCCGGCGGCGCCTGGAAGATCATCGGCGGATCCGCCGCCGCGGCCAGCGTCGCCGACGGCTCGGGGCAGCTGAAGCTGGCCGCGGGAGACACCCGCCACGCGACGCTGAACGCCCCGTCGGTGCCGAACCCGGCGCTGGAGACGACCTTCCGCGTGGATCAGCCGTCGAGCACTGGAGGCTCCTACATCGGGGTCATCGCCCGGGACTCGTCCGCCGGTCGGTATCTCGTGCGCGCCTGGCTCCGCCCCGACGGCACGGTCTGGCTCGTGGCGCACCGCGACGGCACCGTCCTCGCGACCCGGGCACTGAACGGCGTCACGGTCACCCCGGGCACCACCTACACGCTCAAGGCGGCCGTGACCGGGGCGGACAAGGCCTCCCTCGTCGCGAAGCTCTGGGCGACCGATGCCGCGGAGCCCGCCGACTGGCAGCTGCGGGCGACCGACGCCGCCCCGCTTCCGGCGGGTGGCGTGGGTCTCAGCGGCAGCCGCTCTGCGAGCGCCACCGCACCGCTCGGCGTGTCCTTCGACACGTTCCGCGTCAGGGCAGCGGAGTAACCGGACCGCTCACGCACGGACGCCGGCCTCGATCGCCTCGGGGCCGGCGTCCGTCGTCTGGAGCCTCCCGTCCGCTGGCCGCGGATAGGATGTTCAGACGCCGACGACAGGGGAGGAGGTGGGTCGTGACGCCTGCGCAGGACGCCACCGCCGCAGCCCTCCTCCGCTCGAACCGCCGTCGCCGGCTCATCCGCCGCTGGGTCGCGATCGGGACGATCCCGCTCACCCTCGCCGCGCTGCTCTTCGTCGGCAAGCTGCTCAGCATGTACGCGTTCGCCCATCAGGCCATCACCGCCTACGTCGTCGACGACTTCGCGGGTTCCGAGTCCTCGGCGCGAGGACAGGACGTCCTGAACTGGTTCGAGCCGTTCAAGGCGCCGTACAACATCGGCACCGCACTGGCCGGGGCCGATGAACTCCCCGCCTCCCGCGCAGAACTGGAGCGTGCCCTGGATCTCGCCACCGGGCTCGAGGTCTGCCCGGTCCGGATCAACCTCGCCCTCGTGGTCGAGCGGATGGGCGACGCCGCCAGGGCCGAGGGCGACGGTGCCGGGGCGACCGCCCTCTACGGCGAGGCGCTGACGATCACGGTCGAGACCCCGGAGGAGTGCCACAGCGAGGAGGCGCAGCAGCAGTCTCCCGATCCCGAGCGCGACATGACGGACACTCTCGACAGCACCGAGGACCGCCTCAAGCAGAAGCAGCAGGAACAGGAGCAGCAACAGCAGCCGCAGGAGCCGCAGGACGAGCAGGAGGAGCCGCAGCCGTCGGAGGACAAGCTGCAGGATCTCCAGGACAAGCTCGAGCAGGGGACGCAGGAACGCGATCAGCAGCAGGGCGATGAGCCCGGCGGCACCGGGGTGGACAAGCCATGGTGAGCGATCACGAGCGACAGCGCGCCCGGTATGTGGGCGGCACCGAGGGCGCCCCGCCGGTCCCGCCGCCCGGGGGCTATCGCGGCGCCCGGCGGCAGCACCAGGTGGGTCCCACGCCGCCCGCCCTCTCCCCGCTGCCGCCCGAGGAGAAGACGCCCTCGGCGAACGCCCTGGGCTGGATCGCGCTGGTCGCCGCGATCCTCTTCGTCCTGATCCTGTTCGGCACGCTCGTGGTCGGCGGCACCGACCTGCTGTACGGCGTGACGATGATCACGCTGCAGCTCGTGGTGCTCGCCGTCATCGTGGCCGCGCTCTTCACCCCGGGAGGACGGCGGCTCGGGATCATCGCGCTCGTCCTCACCATCCTGTTCAACGTCGCGACCGTCGGGGCGCTCAGCGCACTGCGCACCTCGGCGTCCGGCAACTACGAAGGCGTGAAGACCGCGGAGCAGCGGCATGCGGAGGCCTACCCCGGGATCAAGGGCACGGCCCCGCAGGAAGCGCTCACCCAGCAGTCCATGGAGGAGGTGCGCGCCGAGGCCGAGGCTCTCTTCGCCGACATCCGCGAGCGGCTCAGCGCCGACTTCGGGTTCACCTGGGTCCAGGTCGGCGAGGAGGACGTGCGACCGGAGCGGAACGGGTACGGGGGTGAGTCGATGCTGTCGGAGTACACCTCGGCGGCCTGGGCGACCGAGCAGCCCGTGCAGGGCTACGCGCGCAAGCTCGAGGTGATGGCCGCGATCGACGAGGTGGTGGCCGCGCACGGCCTGTGGAACCTGTACTCCTTCAACGACCCGGCGAACTCCGGAATTGACCCGTCCATGATCGCCAAGCTCTACGGCAGTGACGACCCGCGCACGCAGACGACGTGGGAGTACTACACGGAGAACTACCCCGACCCGCTGCGCTTCTACGCGAACATCTATGACCTGTCGAACGATGCCGACGGCGGCTTCCGCACCTCGCGAGAGGCGCAGAGTGCGCGCACCGGCGAGCCGGTCGAGGGGCTCCAGCTCGTGGTCATCGCCGGCAAGGTGCTGAGCGAGGCCGACCGCGCGGAGTTCGAGGAGCGGCTGCAGGACTATCCCGGCTTCGAGTGACCACCCGCCCGGTGCGAGGATGACGGGATGAGGCAGGGAGCGGTCGGCGCGGTGCGGCTCGTCGAGCACGGCGGACGCCGGCTGGTCGAGAAGCGCCTCGCCGATCCGGCACGGCACGACAACGAGCTGCGGGCCCTCCGCGGACTCGTCGGCTCCGCGCTCCCGGTGCCCGAGGTGGTCGAGGAGCGGCCGGGGGCGATCCTCATGACGGCGCTCCCCGGCACCCGCCTCGACGACGCCGCCGCCGACGCCCGGATCCTGGGCCTCGGTTCGTCGGCACCGCTGCTCCGCGCCCTGCATCGGCTCGACCCACCCGACGACCTTCTTCCGGCGCCCGACGACGCCATGATCATCGAGCGGTATCGCGCCGCCGGTGCGCCTCCCCTCCCGCTGCGCATCCCGCCGTCGTCTGGGACCGTCTTCTGCCACGGCGACTGGACCGACGGCAACCTGCTCGCGCAGCACGGCCGCATCTCCGGGATCGTCGACTGGGAGGCGTCCCACCGTGGCGATCCGCTGCGGGAACTGGCGCGAGCCGCGTGGGGAGCCGCCCGGAAGGATCCGCGGTCGGAGCGGGCGCTCATCGACGGCTACGGCGCCGATCCCGCCCGGGTCCGCGCGTGGTACCCGGTGCACGCCGCGGAGCTGTGGCTGTGGTTCGCGGAGGCCGGCCCTCCCGCGTACCTCGCTGCGCTCACCGCCGAGCTGGAGCGGTGGTCGGACTGACGCTCACCGGGTGATTCCGGTCGGACGCCCTCGATGATCCGACGCGCCGTGGCTACACTGGCGGCACAGGGGGAGGGAGCGTCCGCATGATCCACGAACTCGACGAGCAGCAGTCCTACGAGTTGCTGGCGACCACCACGGTGGGCCGCATCGGATTCGTCGACGAGGGCCTGGTGCAGATCCATCCGGTGAACTTCGTCGTCTCGGGGCACGAGCTGCTCCTGCGCACATCTCCGGATGGCCACCTGGCGGCCCTCTCCCGCGAGTCGGCCGAGGTGTCGTTCGAGGTCGACTACCACGATCCGATCGGCGGCCTGGGCTGGAGCGTGCTGATGCACGGTGTCCTGTCGCAGGTACCCGAGGAGGACGCGGCCGGGGCGGCGGCGCGGGTGCATCCGTGGGCCGGAGACGACCGCGACCTCCCGCTGTCGTTCCGCATCGAGCGCATCACCGGACGCAGCGTCCGCCGCGACGCCCGCACGGGCGGCGTCTGAGCCGCCGAGCGCGCGTTCCGCTCAGGACGCGAAGGCGAGACCGGCGGCGAGCGCGAATCCGAGGACGGTCGCCAGCCCCGTGGACTCCTTCGCCTTCGACTGCGCCTCCGGGACCATCGAGTCCACCAGCATGACGAGCAGGGCGCCCGCGGCGAAACCGCTCGCCCCCGAACGGAAGACCTCGCCGGTCACGCTGGCCAGCGCGAAGCCGGCGACCGTCGCCAGCGCGCAGACCACGGCGACGCCGGCCCACAGCAGCAGCACTCTGGACCGTCGCATGCCGCCGTCGAGCAGGTCGGCGGCGGAGCCGATGGACTCCGGGAGGTTCGAGACGAGGATGGCGACGACGAGCGCGATGCTCACCGGCTCCCCCGAGGCGAGACCGATGCCGAGGACGAGCTGCTCCGGGATCCCGTCGAGGAGGGCGCCCACCGCGAGCTGGCCTCCCCCGGCCTCGCCCTTCTTCCTCGCGGCCCTGGCGTCGAGGATGCGGGCGGCGATGTAGTAGCTGAGGGCTCCGAGGGCGACGCCGGTGACGAGCGGGATCGGACCACCCCGGTCGAGCCCCTCCTCCCACAGCTCGAAGGCGATGGAGGCCATCAGCGCTCCGGCGCCGAAACCCAGCACGATGCCCAGCCACCGCGGCGGCCAGCTGCGCAGCATCGCGAGCACCGCGCCGACGAACAGCGGAGCCGCCGCGACGGCTCCCCACAGAATCGCTCCACCCATGTCCGACCTCCCGTGCGCCCACTCTCTCACTTCCCGCAGCTAAGACTCGTGCCACCCACCCGAATGGTATTCTCTCGGCATGAAGGCAACCATGGACAAGGCAGGACGAATCGTGATCCCTGCCGCACTCCGCGAGCGTGTCGGATTGGTTCCCGGGCCGGTGGACCTCGTCCTCGACGGCAACGGCATCCGGATCGAGATCGAGGCCCCCGACAACCTCGTCGAGAAAGACGGCCGCCTCGTCGTCCGCTCTTCCGGCACCACCCTCACACCTGATGACGTTCGCGAGCTCCGCCTTGCCGACCAGCGCTGACTTCGTCCTCGACACGAGTGCGGCGGTCGCTCTTCTCGTGGAAGACCACACGGCGCACGGCGCGGTGCAGACCTTCTGCGCCGGTGCGGCCCTCGGTCTCGCCGGACACGCCTCGGCAGAGACGTACTCCGTCCTGACCCGCCTGCCGCCCCCCGATCGACTGACCCCCTCGGCCGCGGCGCTCGCCATCCGCACCGCCTTTCCCCGTTCGGCGTCACTCGCGGGGCACACCGCGCTCACCGCCGTCGATGTTCTCGCCGATGCGGGGATCTCCGGCGGGGCGGTCTATGACGGCCTCGTCGGCCTCGCCGCACGGGATGCCGGCGTCCCGCTCGTCACGTGCGATCGCCGCGCGCTGGGCACCTATGCGGCGCTCGGCGTCATGACGCGGCTCGTCTGAGGCGAGACGGGACGACACGCCGCCGCCGATAGACTGGGAGCCATGTCCAAGGTCCTCCAGTCCCTGCCCGTCGGCGAGCGCGTCGGCATCGCCTTCTCCGGAGGACTCGACACCTCCGTCGCCGTCGCCTGGATGCGCGACAAGGGCGCCGTCCCCTTCACCTACACGGGTGACCTCGGACAGTACGACGAGGACGACATCGCCTCGATCCCCGGGCGCGCGCTGGAGTACGGCGCCGAGGCCTCGCGCCTCATCGACTGCAAGACGGCGCTCGTCGAGGAGGGCTTCGTCGCGCTCTCCTGCGGCGCCTTCCACATCCGCTCCGGCGGCAAGACCTACTTCAACACCACGCCGCTCGGCCGCGCGGTCACCGGCACCCTGCTCGTGCGTGCGATGCGCGAGGACGGCGTCGACATCTGGGGCGACGGCTCGACCTACAAGGGCAACGACATCGAGCGGTTCTACCGCTACGGCCTGCTCGCCAACCCCCGCCTGCGCATCTACAAGCCCTGGCTCGACGCGGACTTCGTCACGGAGCTCGGCGGTCGCCAGGAGATGAGCGAATGGCTGGTCGCGCACGGCTTCCCGTACCGCGACTCGGCCGAGAAGGCGTACTCGACGGATGCGAACATCTGGGGCGCGACCCACGAGGCGAAGACGCTCGAGCACCTCGACGTGTCGCTGGAGACCGTCGACCCGATCATGGGCGTGAAGTTCTGGGACCCGTCCGTCGCCATCGAGACCGAGGACGTCTCGGTGACGTTCGAGGGCGGCCGTCCGGTCGCGATCAACGGCGTCGAGTTCAGCGACCCGGTGGCCCTGGTTCAGGAGGCGAACGCGATCGGCGGGCGCCACGGCCTCGGCATGAGCGACCAGATCGAGAACCGCATCATCGAGGCGAAGTCGCGCGGCATCTACGAGGCTCCGGCCATGGCGCTGCTCTTCATCGCGTACGAGCGCCTCGTCAACGGCATCCTCAACGAGGACACCCTCGCCACCTACCACGAGCAGGGTCGCCGCCTCGGCCGCCTCATGTACGAGGGCCGCTGGCTCGAGCCGCAGTCGCTCATGCTCCGCGAGTCCATCCAGCGCTGGGTCGGCTCGACCATCTCCGGCACCGTGACGATCCGCCTGCGCCGCGGCGACGACTGGACGATCCTCGACACCGTCTCGCCGAACCTGTCGTACGGGCCGGAGAAGCTGTCGATGGAGCGCGTCGGCGACGCCGCGTTCGGCCCGGTGGACCGGATCGGCCAGCTCACGATGCGCAACCTCGACATCGCCGACTCCCGCGCCCGCCTGGAGCAGTACGCGGGCCTCGGCCTCGTCGGCGGCGCGACGGGCGAGCTCGTCGGACGGGTGACCGCGGGCGAGTCGGCCGAGATCACCGAATCGGTGCACGGCTCGATCTCGGAGGCCGACGAGAATCTCGCGGACGCGGTCGACACCGCTTCCGAGCGCGCGGCCTTCGACTCCGGCACCGACTGAGCGCACGGGGCGCCGCGGCTCACCGGGCGCCCCTCCCTGGGGCCGCGATCAGGACGCGGCGGCGAGCGGACGCGTCGGTGCCACCGCGCGGTCGACGATCCCCGGCAGCACGTCATCGAACAGCGTCATGAGGGCGGCGCGCATCGCCGCGGCGTCGCGTCCCGGGAGCACGGCGGCGATCCGTGCGACCGCGGCGCGCACATCCGACCAGTCGAAGACACTTCCCGCGCGACGGGCGACGCACGCGAGAAGCGTGCCCAGGTTCCCGACCAGCTCGGCACGCTCCGTGTTGCCCTCGATCCGGGCGAAGGCCACGGCGAGAGCACGCAGGCCTCCGCCGAACGCGGCTCCGTCCCGCCACCGGACAGCCAGGGCCACATCGTCGACGAGCTCGTCCAGGTACGCGAGGTCGTCGGCGTGGAGCACCGTCATCGTGCGCCGGACGGAGCCGATCCAGACGTCGCCGAACAGGGCCACCACGTCACGCGCCCGGTCGCCGTCGAGCGCGGTCACCCACCGCGTGCCATCGCGGCGCACCGCGACGAGCCCGACCGCGGCGAGGCGGTCGAGGGCGCGGAGCACCTCGGCCGGCCGGGCGTCGAGTGCGACAGCGAGGTCTCGCTCGTCCAGCCGTGTCCCCGGCGCGAGCGCCCCCGAGACGATCGCGTCCGTCAGCCTGTCCTGCAGACCGCGGTGCCGATCCCCTGCCACCGATGTCGCACTCCCCGCGCGCACATCATCCTTCTTCTCGATCATGGCGTCCCCCCGCCGTTCCCTGGACCGATCCCGCCGGAGTCCCGGTCCGGACCGGTCTCTCCGCTGAGAATGCGCCGAAGCGCGACGCGTAACATAACACGGCGCGGCCCGGACGAACCTCCGCGTCCTCCCGCACGGCCGGAACGCTGCGAGATTGCTGAGTTATCTTGCACAGAGCTGTGCATGTTATTACCATGAAGGGATGACCACTCGCGCCCTTCGTCGCGACGCTGCGGAGAACCGCGCCGGCATCCTGTCCGCGGCTCGCAGCGCCCTTGCCACCGACCCGCACGCCTCCCTCGACGCGATCGCCCGCACCGCCGGCCTGTCCCGCCGCACCCTCTACGGGCACTTCGAGGATCGGGACGCCCTGATCCGCGAACTCGTCTCCACCGGCGCCCAGCGCTTCAACGCCATCGCCGCCTCGATCGACGACCCCGACGCCCGCCTCGCTCTCGCCCGACTGGCCGCCCGGCTCTGGGAGGAGGCGGGGCACATCCAGGTCGCCGCCGCGCTCGCCCTCGACGAGGCGCACGTCGAGCACACCGCCGCGGCCCTCGCGCCGTTGCGCCGGAGCGTCGCCGCCCTCGTACGACGGGGACAGGAGGACGGCAGCTTCCGCACGGACCTCGCCGCCCCGACGCTCGCCCGACTGATCGAGGAGATGGCGCGCACCGTCGTCTCCCGCACCGACGCGCAGAGCCGCGGCGCGGGAGACGTCGCCGTCCGGGCCGTGCTCAGCATCGCGGGGCTCTCCTGGCGCGAGGCCGACGAGCTGCTCTCCACTCACCAGGACATCACCGCCGAGGACCAGGAGGTCCGCGCATGAGGATCACGTTGCACGAGGTCAGCAAGGGCCGCGCCGGCCAGGCGCTTCCGTCCATGAGTCTCGAGTTCCACTCCGGCGCCGTCCGCTACGCCCTCGCGGAGACCGAGCAGCGGCCGACCGTGCTCGGCCTCATCGCGAGCGGGCGGATGCGTCCGGACACGGGCCGCGTCACGATCGATGCGGCGGCGAGCCCGAAGGAGCTGCGCCGCCGCGTCGCGCTCGTGGACGCCCCCGACGTGAGCGACCCGCACCCGGACATCACCGTCGCCGGGGTGGTGGGCGAGGAGCTGATGTTCGCCGGACGCGGCGCGACCCCGCTCCACGCCCGCCGCTGGCTCGGCCGGGTGGGGTACCAGGAGCTCGCCTCCGTCCCCATCGGCTCGGTCGACCCGGCCGCGCGCGTGCGCATCCTGTGCGAGCTCGCGGTGCTCCGCGAGGGCGTCGAGGGCATCGTCCTCGTCGCCCCGGATCGTCACGGCGGCAGCCCGGACGGATGGTGGCGCATCGCGGCCGAGTTCGCGGACCGCGGGTACGCGATGCTCGTGATCGTCGGCGGTTCCGCCGCCGTCGCCCTCGAGCGGATGCACGAGTTCGATGCGATCAATGCGTCCGGACCGATCGAGCCCCTGGTGCTCGAACGTCCGGAACCCGCGGCGGACACGCCGGAGGAGAGCGTGGCGGCGGACGGATCCGCGACCGACGATGACGCCCCAGACCAGGGCGAACCCACGACCGATGAGGAAGGAGAAGCGCGATGAAGGTTCCCGCCATGATCGCCGCCGAGCTCCGCCGCCTGACCGCGAGCCGGATGGGCATCCTCGCCCTCGTGGCCCTGATCTGCGTGCCGATCCTCTACGGCGGCCTCTACCTCTGGGCGAACCAGGATCCGTATGCCAAGTTCTCCGAGGTCCCCGTGGCCCTCGTGGTCGACGACGAGGGCGCTCCCGCCCCCACGACCGGTACCGAGCCGGCGACCGACGAGACCGTCAACTACGGCGAGGACGTGGCGGAGAACCTCATCGAGGGCAACGCCTTCGACTGGCAGCGCATGACCGAGGACGAGGCCGCCGACGCCCTGCGGCACGGCGTGGTCGACTTCACCGTGACGATCCCGGCCGACTTCTCCGCCGCCCTCACCTCCGCGGCGGGCGACGACCCGCACCAGGCCCGGATCGAGCTGGAGACGAACGACGCGAACAACTACCTCGCCTCGTCGATGGGCTCGCAGGCCGTGGAGAAGATCCGCAGCTCCGTCGCCGAGATGGTCGGCAGCGAGGCCGCGGAGAGACTGCTGACCGGGCTCAGCGACGTGCGCGACAACCTGGTCTCCGCGACGGACGGCGCTACGCAGCTCGCCGACGGCGCGAGCACCGCGGCCTCCGGCAGCACGTCCCTCGCCGACGGCACAGCGCAGCTCGCCGAGGGCTCCGCGCAGCTCGCCTCCGGGGCGCAGACCCTCGCCGACGGCGCCCAGCAGGTGAGTGCCGGCAACCGCCAGCTCGCCGACGTCGCCGACCGGGCCGGAGCCGCAGTGCAGGAGGCGACGAATGCGCTGCCGCAGGTGCGCGCGGACATCACCGACGTCCTCACCGAGCAGGGACTCGCGCCTGAGGAGATCGACGCGGTGCTCGCGCGCCTGGATCCTCTCGGCACCCGGATCGAGGAGGGCAACGCCCAGGTGCAGGACGCGGTCGGCAAGGTCGATCAGCTCGCCGCCGGTTCCGCCTCGCTGGCCGCGGGGGCGAGTGATCTCGCCGGCGGCGCCGGCACCCTCGCGACGGGCGCGGCCGCGGCGAACGCGGGCGCGGCCCAGCTCCGCGACGGTCTGCAGACGCTGTCCTCCGGAACCGCGGAGCTGCGGGACGGCCTCGCCGACGGCGTGCAGGCCATCCCCGCCTCCACCCCCGACCTGCGCTCACTGCAGGCCGACACGATCGCCGACCCGGTGAAGGTCTCCAGCGACAAGGTCGCCTCCGCCGAGGACTACGGCGCGGGCCTCGCCCCGTTCTTCGCCGCCCTCTCCGCGTGGATCGGCATCTATGCGCTGTTCCTCATCGTGAAGCCGATCTCCCGCCGCGCCGTCACGGCGCTGCACTCCCCGATCCGGATCACGCTCGCGGGCTGGCTGACGCCGGCGATGCTCGGCGCGGTGCAGATGCTCGGGCTGATGGGCATCCTGGCGCTGACACTCGGCTTCACGTTCGATCATCCGCTGGGCACCCTCGGGGTGATGATGTTCGCCTCGGCCACGTTCGCCGCGATCATCCTCGCCCTCAACGTCTGGCTCGGCTCCGTGGGGCAGTTCCTCGGGCTCGTCCTCATGGTGCTCCAGCTCGTCACCGCGGGCGGGACGTTCCCGTGGCAGACCCTGCCCGCTCCCCTCGCCGCACTGCATCACGTGCTGCCCCTCGGCTACGTCGTCGATGCCATGCGCCAGCTCATGTACGGCGGCGACTACGCCCGGGCCGGCTGGGATCTGGCGGTGCTGGGCGCCTGGCTGGCGGGGGCGCTGCTGCTGGCGATGATCGGGGTGACCCGCATGACGCATCGCCGCACGCTGCGGGATCTGCAGCCCAGCCTCATCGGCTGAGCCTCCCGCTCGCCGCGGTCCGTCCCGCGGCGAGCGCGGGACGGCTATGATGCGAGAGCGCGTACCCGTGAAACGCGTACTGGGGCTCGGTGGGACTGAGTCCCACCTGGCTACCCGAAAGAGTTCTCGACGATGATGACCGATTCGCCGGCGTCCGCCGTTCCCCCGCGCCCCTCCCTGGGTGCCCGCATCGGACGCATCGCGTTCCTCGTGGTCGCCGCCATCGTGATCGTGGCCGTCGCCGCCGCGTTCTTCGTGACGTGGACGATCCAGCGCTCCTTCCCGCAGACCTCCGGCACCACGACGCTCGACGGCCTGAAGGCGGAGGTCACCGTGCAGCGCGACGCCAGCGGGGTGCCTACGATCACCGCCGACTCCTCGGACGACCTCTTCTTCGCCGAGGGCTTCGTGCACGCGCAGGACCGGTTCTTCGAGATGGACTTCCGCCGCCACGTCACCTCCGGGCGGGTCGCCGAGCTGTTCGGCGCCTCCCAGGCCGGCACCGACGCGTTCCTGCGCACCCTGGGCTGGCGCACCACCGCCGAGGCCGAGGTCGAGGCGATGGACGACGTCACCCGCGGCTACTACGAGGCCTACGCGGCCGGCGTCAACGCCTACCTGTCCTCGCGTTCGGGCGCGGAACTGTCGCTCGAGTACGCGGTCCTCGGACTGCAGAACCCCGACTACGAGCCGGAGCCGTGGGAGCCGGCGGACTCGGTGGCGTGGCTGAAGGCGATGGCCTGGGATCTCCGCACCAACGTCGAGGACGAGACCGAGCGCGCACTGCTCGCCGGGCAGCTCGCCGACGACCCGGACGCCGACGTGGAGGCCCTGCTCGGCACGCTCTACCCGGACTACCCCTTCGACCGGAACCCGGTGATCGTGCCCACCATCTCCACCGTCCCGCCGCTGGAGCCCGGCGCCGAGCCTGCGGCCTTCCCCACGCCTCAGGGCGACGGCGAGGCGCAGCAGGCGCTCACCACGGTGGAGTGGGAGGAGACGTCCTCCGTCATCGAGGCGGCGAGCATGCTCGTCGGCGACGTCGGCGAGGGCATCGGCTCCAACTCCTGGGTGGTCTCCGGCGACCTCACCGAGTCCGGGATGCCGCTGCTCGCCAACGACCCGCACCTCGGCGCCTCGCTCCCGTCGGTCTGGTACCAGGTGCAGCTCAAGTGCTCGACGGTGGACGAGGACTGCCCGTTCGACGTCGGCGGGTTCTCCTTCTCCGGGCTGCCCGGCATCGTCATCGGTCACAACCAGCGCGTGGCGTGGGGCTTCACCAACCTCACCACCGATGTCACCGACCTGTACGTCGAGCGCATCGAGGGCGACTCCTACTGGCGCGACGGCGAGCTCGTGCCGCTGGAGGAGAGCACGGAGACCATCGAGGTCGCCGGCGGGGACGACATCGAGCTCACCATCCGCTCCACCGTGCACGGACCGATCATCTCCGGCCTCACGGACGACTTCACCGCGATCGCGGACGACCCGACGCCCGGGCTCACAGCGGAGGGCACCGTGCCCGATGCCCCCGGGTCTGACGATGCCGAGTACGCCGTGAGCCTGCGGTGGACGGCGCTCGACCCCGGCACCACCGCGACGGCGATCTTCGCGCTGTCGACCGCCCAGGACTTCGAGGACTTCCGCCGCGCGGCCTCCCTGTTCGACGTGCCGGCGCAGAACCTCATCTACGCCGACGTCGACGGCAACATCGGCTACCAGACCCCCGGCCGCCTCCCGATCCGCGGGGCCGGCGACGGCTGGATGCCGCAGCCCGGATGGGACAGCAGCTACGACTGGACCGGGTACATCCCGTTCGAGGAGCTGCCGGTGTCCTACAACCCCCGCTCCGGATACATCGTCACGGCCAACAACGCCATCGTCACCGACGACTACGAGCACTTCCTCTCGCGGGACTGGGACCAGGGCTACCGCGCCGCCCGCATCGCCCACCTCATCGAACGCCGGGCCGCCGCCGGGCCACTGACGGCCGACGACATGCGCGAGATCCAGATGGACGGCGAGATGTGGATCGGCACGCAGCTCGTGGCCGCGATGGCCGACGTCGAGGTCGAGGGAGCGGGTCCGCAGCGCGCGGTCGAGCTGCTGCGCGGGTGGGACGGGCAGAACAGCGCGTCGTCCGCCGGGGCCGCGTACGCGAACGTGCTGTGGTCGAACCTCGTGCAGAACATCTTCGCCGAGCGCGAGCAGCCTCTCCCGATCGACGGCCAGGGCCGCCTGTTCACCGTCGTCGGCGCGATGCTGGAGGACCCCGACGACCCGCTGTGGAGCAACCCCGAGCTCGACGTCGACGGCCGGGACGAGATGCTCGCGCTGTCGGCCGAGGAGGCGTACGACGAGCTGTCCGGGATTCAGGGCACGGACGTGGCGCGATGGAACTGGGGCGACCTGCACGCCCTCACCCTCACCAGCGACACGTTCGGCTCCTCGGGCATCGCCCCCATCGAGGCCCTCTTCAACCGTGGGCCCTATCCGGTGGGCGGCGGGGCTTCCGTGGTCGATGCGACGGGGTGGCAGCTCGGCGTCTCGTACGCCACCACCACCGTCCCCTCCATGCGCATGGTCGTCGACCTCGCCGACTTCGACGGCTCGACCTGGATCCACCTGACCGGAGCCTCCGGTCACGCGTTCCACGCGCACTACGTCGATCAGACGAAGGACTGGTCGACGGGGGTCCAGCGTCACTGGGCGTTCACGCCGAAGGCCGTGAAGGCGGCCGCGGTCGACACCCTGACACTCACGCCCGCCGGCTGAGAGGCGGGTGGAGGGTGCTCGGCTAGCGTGGACAGGTGCCCACCAGCTACCTCGCCCCGAAGGGGACGCCGGCCACCCTCCTCGAGTTCGAGCACGGCGGTGCGACCCTGATCGCCGAGACCTTCGGCGACGGTCCGCCCACCTACCTGCTGCTGCACGGCATCGGCATGGGGCGCAGCGTCTACCTCGACCTCACCCAGCGGCTGCAGGGGCGGGTGATCGCGCTCGACCTCCCCGGCTTCGGCGAGGCCCCGGAGCCCACGCGGACGCTGACGATGCAGCGGCACGCCGACCTGGTGGCCGCCTATCTCCGGCATGTCGACGCCGACCCCGTCGTGGTGATCGGGCACTCCATGGGCAGTCAGATCGCGGCGGAACTCGCCGCCCGGCATCCGTCCCTCGTGGCCGGGGTCGTGCTGGCGGGCCCGACCGTCGACAAGGCCGAACGGAACATCGGCGCCCAGGCCCGCTACCTCCTCCAGGACCTCCTGGGCGAGCGCCCCCTCGTGATCTGGCGCGGTGCCCGCGAGTACCTCCGCGGCGGCCCGCACCTGATCCGCAAGATGCGGGCGACCATCGTGCATCAGCCGGAGAAGGCGTTCGTGCGTATCGCCTGCCCGGTGCTGGTGCTGCGCGGCGAGGACGACCCGCTGGCCCCGATGAGCTGGTGCCAGGACATCCTCGACGCCATCCCGGGGGCGGAGCTCGCCGTCATCCCGGACCACGGACACGGCACCCTCATCAGCGACTCCGAGCCCGCCGCCCGCCTCATCGAGGCCTTCGCCGCCCGCACCTAGCCCTTCGAATCGCTCACTGTGCGGCATCTGCGGCCGAAATGGAGCACAGTGCGCGACTCGAAACGGTCAGCCGGCGGCGGGAGGGGTCTGCTTCGACTCGGCGAGCTCGTCGACGACGAGACCCCGCTGCTCGATCGTGCCGTTGCGGTAGGCCTGACGCCCGACCATGTGCGCGGACAGGGGCGCGGTCGCGAACTGCATGAGCACCACGGGGGCCACGAGCACGAGGCCGAACAGCACACCGCCGACGGACCGCTGCGACAGCGCGATCGCCACGCAGATCAGCAGCAGCCCGAGCACCTGCGGCTTCGTCGCGGCGTGCAGTCGCGTGGGCACGTCGCGGAAGTGCAGGAGTCCCACGGAGGCGGAGAGGCAGAGGATCGCCCCGAGCAGGATGAGCACGAGCACCGCCACGTCGACGACGGCATCAGGGATCGTCAGACCGAACACGTTCATGGTGTCGTGTTGTCCCTTCTCGCGACGAACCGGGCGACCGCGATCGATCCGAACACACCGACCGCCGCGATGATGAGGAGCACGGGGATGTTGCGGGTGTGGCCGTTGATGGCCATCTCGGCGCCGAGCACGCACATGACCTCGGTCAGCAGCACGTCGGCGGCGACGGCACGGTCGAGGATCGACGGACCGCGCACGATGCGGATGACGGCGAGGATCGCGGCCACGCCGAACACGGCGAGGATGATGAGGAGCAGGGTGTTCATCGGGCACCGCCGATCGTCGCGGGGTCGATGCGGCCGGCACGTTCGTCGGCCTTGAGCGCCCGGTACTGGGTCGGATTGCCGAGTGCCCGGACGATGCGCTTCTCCCAGCCGAGCACGCCCTGCCGCTGCTTCTCGACGTCCTCCCGGCTGCGCACGCCGATCACGTGCAGGTAGAGGATCCCGCGGTCGCGGTCGGCCTCAACCACCAGGGAGCCCGGGATGAGCGACGACACCACGGCGACGTGCGTCATGACGAGGTCGTCGGCATAGCGGAGCGGCACCGCGATGATGGCGGTGCCGGGCTGCCGGCGGAAGTCGAACACCTGCACGGTCACCGAGAGCGCGCCACGGAGGATCGCGAAGAGGAACTGCACGACGAACAGCGCGCCGTACCAGAGGTTGATGCGCCCGGAGAGCTCGACCGTGGGCAGGCGGAACACCCGCGTCACGAAGATCGCCACCACGAGTCCCGTGAGGAAGGAGAGCACCGTGAACTGGGCCCACAGCAGCATCCACAGCACGATCAGCCAGGCGAGGAACGGCAGCTGCATGCCGATGTCCCGCCAGACGCTCTTGGTCTCGGGGCTCATCCCTCCACCTCGTCTTCCAGCTGGACGAGGTTGACCGGCTGCAGCAGGCCCGCCCCGATACGGTCGCACAGAGCGTACAGCGGTCCGGCGAAGATCGTCAGGGCCACCGTCACGGTGACCATCCCGGCAGTGGCCACGGTCATGATCTTGGGGATGTGCCGGCGCTCCTGCTGCTCATCCGCGGCGGGGGCTCCGGTGAGGTACGAGATGCGCCCCTCGGTCTCGGTCGAGTCCTCCTCCTCACGCCAGAACGCGAGGTTCCAGGCCCTCATGAGCGCGTAGAGGGTGAGCAGCGACGTGATGATGCCGCCGAAGATGAGCACGATCATGAGCGGCGTGCCCACGGACGCGGCCGCTTCGAACAGGGCGAACTTGCCGATGAACCCGGAGAACGGCGGCAGACCACCGAGGTTGATCGCCGGGATGAAGTACAGCAGGGCGATCACGGGAGCGATCTTGAGCAGACCCTTGACCCGGAGGATGGAGGTGCTGCCGGCCCGACGTTCGATGAGTCCCACCGCGAGGAACAGGGTGGTCTGCACGACGATGTGGTGGACGATGTAGTACACGGTCGCGCCGATCGCCGCCGGGGTCGCGATCGCGAGACCGAAGATCATGTAGCCGACGTGGCTGACGAGCGTGAACGACAGGATCCGTTTGAGCTCGGCCTGCGCGACGGCGCCGAGGACCCCGACGATCATCGTCGCCAGCGCGATGATGAGCAGCAGCGTGTCGATGCTGTTCGAGGCGAAGAGCTGCGTCTCCGTCCGGATCAGCGCGTACACGCCGACCTTGGTCAGCAGGCCGGCGAACACGGCGGTCACCGGCGCGGGGGCCGTCGGGTAGGAGTCGGGCAGCCAGAACGACACGGGGAAGATCGCGGCCTTGATCCCGAAGGCGACCACGAGCATGAGGTGCAGCACGAGCTGCGTGTCCTGCGGCAGCTCCGCCATCCGCTCGGCGATCTGGGCCATGTTGACCGTGCCGAGGGCGCCGTAGATCATCGCGATCGACGCGAGGAACAGGATCGACGAGACGAGCGAGACGACGATGTAGACCGCGCCGGTGCGGATGCGCGACTCCGTGCTGCCCAGGGTGATCAGCACGTACGAGGCCACGAGGAGGATCTCGAACCCGACGTACAGGTTGAACAGGTCGCCGGCGATGAAGGCGTTGAAGATGCCGGCGGCGAGGATCAGGTACGAGGGGTTGAAGATCGAGATCGGGGTCTCGTCCGGCCCGTCGGCCACGCCCTGACCGATGGAGAAGAGGAGGACCGCGAGCAGCACCACGCTGGAGACGAGCACCAGGAGCGCGGCGAGACGGTCGACGTAGAGGACGATGCCGAACGGCACCGGCCACCCGCCCACCGAGACCGCCAGCGGGGAGCCCGCGTCGACGACGACGAGCAGCACCGCCGCGATGACGGACACGACCGCGAGTGTCGCGACGGTGACGAACACCTGCAGGCGCGCATTGCGACCGAAGACCAGGGTGATCGCCGCACCGAGGAGCGGCAGGGCGACGAGGAGCGGGACGAGCGTGGTCATGGCCTGCCCTCCCCGTCTGTCGTGTCGTCGTCCCGGTCTGCAGCGCCGTCGGCGGCACCGTCGGGTTCGGGCTCCGGCTCGGGGACGAAGGGCGCGTCGTACGGCGCGTCATCGTGGATCGCCGGGTTGTCGCGCATGTGCAGGACGGTGATCGGAGCGGTCTGCACGCCCACGAAGTCGGTGGTGGCGTCGTCGTCGCCCGACTCGGACTCGTCGTCCATGAGGTCTTCGTCGGCGTCGGTGCGCTCGCGCAGCGCGATGTCGGCCTCGTCGTCCTCGACCGTGTCCGCCTGGCCGAGCTGCCACGACCGGTAGATGAGCGCGAGCAGGAACGCGGAGACCGCGAACGTGATGACGATGGCGGTGAGCGTCAGGGCCTGCGGCAGCGGGTCGCTCAGGTCGCCCTCGGTGCCGAAGAACGGCGCGTTGCCCGGCACGCCCATCACGATGAGCAGCAGGAGGTTCGTGGCGTTGCCGAGCAGGAGGAAACCGATGAGGACGCGGGTGAGGCTGCGCTCCAGCATCGCGTACACGCCGCACGCGAAGAGCACGGCCATGATCGCGATGAGGGCCAGCGAGACGTCCATCAGCCGTTCCCCCCTGCCCGCGAGGAGAAGTCGACGGCGACGCCCGCGCCGGTGCGCTGTGCCGCCTGCCGGTCCACTTCCGCACCGAGACTGCGGAGCACGTCGAGGACGAGTCCGATCACGACGAGGTAGACGCCGATGTCGAAGATCGTCGAGGTGACGAACTCCATGTGTCCGATGCCGGGGATCTCCCACTCCCAGAAGGTGCTGGTGAGCGGCGCGAGGCCGAAGAACAGCGGCACGACCGCGGTGCCCACGGCGAGGATCAGACCCGTGCCGAGGAGGCGACCGGCATCGGTCGGCGCCGCAGCGCCCAGCTCCCAGCGCCCTCCCGCGATGTAGCGCATGACGAGCGCCATGCCGGCGACGAGCCCGCCCGCGAAGCCGCCGCCGGGGAGGTTGTGCCCGGCGAAGAGCAGGAAGATCGACACGACGATGATCGTGTGGAACAGGATGCGGACGATGACCTCGAGCAGGATCGACCGGTTCTCGGGCTTCATCTTCTGGCCGCCGACGAGCCAGGCGCGCGGCGCCGAGCGGTTCTCCGCGGTCTGGAAGCGCACGCCGTCCGTGGTTTCCACGAGCGGCCGACTGCGCGCGGACTTCCGCACCGAGCGGGGCAGGGTCTTCGTGGCGGCGAGGAGATCGGCGCGGTGCGTGACGAACACGAGTGAGGCGACACCGGTCGCGGCCAGCACGAGCACGGAGAGCTCGCCCATCGTGTCCCAGCCGCGGAGGTCGACCAGCGCCACGTTCACGACGTTCTTGCCGTGGCCGATCTCGTACGCGATCTCGGGGAAGATCGCCGAAATCGGGTCGGCCACGCGGGACTGGGTCGCGACGACGGCCACGAACGCCATGGTGAGGCCGACGCCGATGCCGAGGAGAGCGCGCGGGATGCGGCTCACGGAGGCGTTGTGCTCGCCCATGCGCGCCGGCAGTCGGCGCAGGACGAGCGCGAAGGTCACCATCGTCACCGTCTCGACGAGGATCTGGGTGAGCGCGAGGTCCGGTGCCCCGCTGGTGGCGAAGAGCACGACCATGCCCAGGCCGGTGACCGAGGCGAGCACGACGCCGGTGTAGCGCTTGCGCGCACGCACCGCCACGACGCCGGCGACGGCCATGATTGGCGCGACGGCGAGCTGGGCCGGCGTGTGCCACAGCGAGAGCTGATAGCGGTCGATGTCGCTCGCCACGAGCGCGGTGACCTCGGCGGCGACGAAGACGACGAAGATCGTCCCCACGTAGACGGGCAGCGAGCCCCGCTGGGTGAGCGTCGTGCTCAGCACCGAGAGCCGGTCGATGCCGCGCATCACCACGTAATAGGCGTCGGCGGCCGTGAATGGCAGGAGGCGGGGGCGGCGGTCCCACCCGGTCCGGCGCGTGAGCAGGAAGAGTCCGATGCCGAGCAGGATCGACAGGATCGAGATGCCGAGAGCGGGCTCGAGGCCGTGCCAGAGCGCGAGGTGACCCGGTCCCTCGACGGCTGCGCCTTCGTGGTCGAGTCCCGGGGTCGCGGTCAGCGCATACGGCTGCAGGGCGACGTCGAGGGCCGGGGCGCCGATACCCGCGGCGAGCGTCACTCCGGCGAGGATGATCGGCGCGGAGAGGAAACCCACCGGGGGGTCGGGCCAGACCGTGTCCGGCTGCCGCTGTCCCTCGGCATCGCGCTTGGTCCAGAACGCGCCCCAGAGGAAGCGCACGCCGTATGCCGCAGTGAGCATGGATCCGAGAGCGACGCCGATCAGGGCGACGAGGCCCCACACCGAGCCGCCGAGGGCGTCGTCCAGGAGCGCCGTGAGCGTCGACTCCTTCGCCACGAATCCGATGGTCGGGGCCACGCCGGCCATCGACGCCACGGCGATGAACGCGGTCGTGGCCATGACCGGTGCCTGGCGGCCGACGCCGGAGAGCTCGGTCACGTCACGGGTGGACAGCTGCCGGTCGATCACGCCGACGATGAGGAACAGCGCCGACTTGAACAGCGCGTGCCCGATCACGAGGGCGATGCCGGCGAGCGCCGCCGCCTGCGTGCCGTAGCCGACGACGACCGCGAAGAAGCCGAGCTGGCTCACGGTGCCGAACGCGAGCACGCGCTTGAGGTCGGTCTCCCGCAGCGCCTGGATGCCGCCGAGCAGCATGGTGAGGATGCCGAGCGTGAGCACGATCGGCCGCCACGTCGGGCTGAAGGCGAAGATGGGCGCGAAGCGGGCGATGAGGTAGATGCCGGCCTTCACCATGGCCGCGGCGTGCAGGTAGGCGCTGACCGGGGTGGGGGCCGCCATGGCGCCGGGCAGCCAGAAGTGGAAGGGGAACAGCGCCGACTTGCTGATGGCGCCGATCAGGAGCATGACGATCGCCGCATCGACGATCGGGCCGGTCGGCGCGATGGCGAGGATCTCCCGGATGCTCGACGTCCCGGTGTCGACGACGAGCAGCACGACGCCGACGAACATCACCAGTCCGCCCAGGGTGGTCACGAGGAGGGCCTGCAGCGCGGCGCGTCGGCTGGCGGCACGGCGGCGGTAGTGACCGATGAGGAGGTAGGAGAGGATGCTCGTGGCCTCCCAGAACATCACGAGCATCACGAGGTCGTCGGTGAGGACCAGACCGTACATCGCGCCGGCGAACGCGAGGAGGACGCCCGCGAACTGCCCGATGCCGGCGGCCTCGTCGTGGAAGTACCAGCGGCAGTAGAGGAGCACGAGCGCGCCGACGCCCGTGACGATGAGCGTGAGAACCCACCCGAGGACGTCCATGTTCATGGACAGGTTCAGTCCGAGCTGCGGGATCCACGGCACGGAGACGAACGGCACGGGACCGTCGAGCACCTGCGGCGTGAGCACGAGCGCGTGCACGAACGCGGCGGCCGGGACGAGGGCGGCGACGGCGAAAGCCTGAGCTCCCAGCCAGCGCACCAGGACGGGCATCAAGAGCGACCCGAGAAGGAACACTGCGAGGAGCATCAGCATATACGCGGCTCCTCGGGGCTCGTCGGCCGTGTGGCTCAGGCGGGCGGTCTCCGTACAGTTTACCGGGCCGAGGCGCCTGTCGGCCCCGCGAGCTTCGAGATCGCGTGTCAGAGTGGTCGCATGCGGCGGGTCTGGGGGCGCGAGCTGGCGGGGTGGGCGGCCGCGCTGGCGCTGGCGCTCCTCGCCGTGGGACACCTGGCGACGTCACCCCGATCGATCCTGATGTTCGACGACGGGGACTCGCTGATCGTGGCCCTCGTCGGCCGATCGCTCCTGGATGGGGGTGGGGGCGACTGGGCGCTGTCCAGCGTGCTCTTCCTGCCCGAGATCGCGGTGTTCACGGCCCTCGATGCCGTGCTGCCGTTCGACGTGAACGGCGTGCTGGCGGTCAACGGGGTCGTGAACGTGCTCGCGCTCTACGGGGCGATCCGGCTCGTCACCGGGCGGTGCGTCGAGGGTCGCGCACCGGTCGCCTGGTCGGTCGGCGCCCTCGCCGTGTTCTGTCTCCTCATCGTCACGGAGTCCTCGCCGTCCCGAGACGCGCTCGAACTCGCATCGCTGGTGCTGACGACGACGTACTACTCCGCGACCGTCGTGGGCGTACTGCTCGCCGTCGGCCTGTGTCGGCGTTTCCTCGATCGCCCCCGCCAGGGTGCGGCACTGCCCGCGTCTCTGGGGATGGTCGCGACGGTGGCGACCCTCAGCAATCCGCTGTTCGCCGTTTGGGCCACGGTGCCCCTCTCCCTCGTCCTGGGCGGCCTCTCTCTCACCACGCTCGCGGTCCGGCGCCGGGGGCTCGCGCTGATCGCCGCGCTGGTCGGGGGCAGCATCCTGGGCTTCCTCGTTCGCATTCCCTTCTCGGCATGGATCGCGAACTCCGGCGCGGGCTACATCCAGCCCGCGGAATGGATCCACTCCGCCGCGTACTACGCCGACCTCGCGATCGATCGGCTGTCGTCCCCCGGCGGGGTGCTCGGCACGGTCGCCGTCCTGGCGCTGACGCTGCTCGCGGTCGTGCGGACGGCCCACGCGTCGGACGCCGGTGACCGCCTGGTGGCCACGGCCGCCTGGGCACTCCCGCTCGTCGTGCTCGTCGGCGGCATCGCGGCGGGAACCCACGCGGCGCGGTACCTGCAGCCGCTCGCCTTCGCCCCGATTCTCGCCCTCCTCACCCTGCCGCGCGTCCGGATGCGGCGAGCCTCGCTGACGCGGGTCGTCTCCGCCGTCGTCGCCATCGCCCTTCTCGCCGGCGGCTCCGCGTCCGTACCCCGCGTCGTGCAGGCGGCGAGCGCTCCCGACCCCGACCTCGCCTGCGTCAGGGATTGGGTGGACTCGTCGGGGCGCACCGGTGCCGGACAGTTCTGGACCGTGCGGCTGCCGAAGCTGCACGCGGCCGACCCGGCCCGGCTCGTGCAGGTCGATCATGAGCTCCGCGGCTATGCGTGGCTCGTGGACCGCCGCGACTTCGCGGCGGGGGAGGTGTCGTTCCTCATCGAGGACGCGCAGACGGTGGCGTGGAACCTGCCGACCGCTGCGGCCCCGACAGCCGTCATCGCGTGCGGGCGATACCGCATCCTCGACTACGCCCCGGCGACGCTTCCCCTCGGACCCGCCCGCTCCTGACCGGTGCGCGCGGTCAGCGCGACGGAGGCGGCGCGGTCGTGGTGCCGGCGCGGAACACGCAGTGCAGGTCCTGCGTGATGCCCGGCTCACCGCGCAGCATCCTGGCGACCTGCTCTCCCGCCGCCCTGCCCTTCTCCACCGCCGGCTGCACGCTCGTGGTGAGGGTGAGGTCGCCGAGGCCGTCGAGGGGGATGCCGTCGAAACCCGCGACTGAGAGGTCTTCGGGAACGCGGAGTCCGAGCTCCTCCGCGGCGCGGATCACACCGACGGCCAGCAGGTCGCTCTGCGCGAGCACGGCGGTCGGGCGGGTGGAGGGATCGGCGAGCAGCATCCGCCCGACGAGGATGCCCTCGTCGATGAGGCTGCCCGAGGCCGAGATCGCCGGTGCGTCCGGGAAGACCTCCCGCATGCCGGCGAGGCGGTCGACCGTCACGTCGACGGTGGCGCGGGCCAGACGCTCCGGCGTGATGAGGGTGCGCTCGCGCTCGGCGTCCAGCGAGAGCGTGACGAGCGCGACGTCCCGGTGTCCGAGGTCGCGCACGTGCCGGGCGATCTCGGCGGAGGCGGCGACGTTGTCCAGGGTGATGCGCGGGACGTCGAGCCCCGCGTCCCCCTCGATGACGACGACCGGGAGACCCCGTCCGCGCACGATCTCCAGGGACGCGCGGGTGCGCCCCGAGCAGCCGATGAGCACCACCGCGTCGACGGGGGCGCTCGCGATGGCCGAGCCGTCCTCGCCCGGCTCGTCGCGCATGAG
Source organism: Microbacterium sp. NPDC078814 (assembly GCF_040702645.1). Classification (NCBI taxonomy): domain Bacteria; kingdom Bacillati; phylum Actinomycetota; class Actinomycetes; order Micrococcales; family Microbacteriaceae; genus Microbacterium; species Microbacterium sp. NPDC078814. Next base: position 413,653 of record NZ_JBFBLT010000003.1, on the reverse strand, counting down.
GAGGACTCCGGCGCTGAGGTCGGCCAGGCCGTCGGTGAGGCCGTCCATCATGGCGGTCGTCACGGGGTCGAGGAAGGCCGCGCGCAGATGCCCCTCGAGGACCACCGCCACGATGCCGCTGCGTCCGCGGCGGAGGGAGGCGGCGCGCGGGTCGGGCCCCGTGTAGCCGAGGTCGGTCGCGGCGGCCAGCACCCGGTCGCGGGTGGCGGGTGCGACCTTGGCCTTGCCGCTGAAGACGACCGACGCGGTCGAGGTGGCGACCCCCGCCTCGCGAGCCACATCGGCGATCGTGGGCCGGCGCGGCGTCTCCCTGGTCATACTCCGAGGATAGCCCGGTTCGGTCGCGCAAGGTCGAATCGATTCGATAGGCTGTCCGCCATGGACACCGCCCTTTCCCGTTCGCAGTTCGTGCGCTGGCGCACCGCGATCTTCGCCATCTTCCTCGCCAGCGGCCTCTCGATCGCGACCTGGGCCTCCCGCGTGCCCGGGATCAAGGAGGCGCTCGACCTCGACAATGCGCAGGTCGGCCTGATCCTCCTGGGCATGGGCGTGGCGTCCATCCTCGGCATCTCGACCAGCCCCGCCGTCATGGCCCGGACCGGTGCGCGGCGCGGCATGCTCCTGGCGATGCTCACGTTCGCCACGGGCATCGCCCTCGTCGGCCTCGGCGCGACCGTCTTCGGGTCGGTGCCGGTCGTCCTCATCGGCATGGTGCTCTTCGGCTTCGGCAACGGCTGCGTCGACGTCATGATGAACGTCGAGGCCACCGCCATCGAACAGCAGATGGGCCGCACCATCCTGCCGGTCTTCCATGCGTTCTTCAGCTTCGGCACCGTGCTCGGCGCCGGCATCGGCGCCCTCGCCGCGGCCCTCCAGGTCGACGTCGGCACGCACGCGGTGTCGATGGGCGTCCTCATCGCCGTCATCGCCGTCGTCTGCTTCTTCCAGGTGCCCGTGCGGGAGGCCGCCCTCGACCCCGAGGACCACGAGAAGCCCCCGTTCCGCCAGCGCATGCACACCGCGCTCGAGGCCTGGCGCGAACCGCGCACGTATCTGCTGGGAACCGTCATGCTCGGCATGTCCTTCGCGGAGGGCGGCGCCAACGACTGGATCGCCCTGGGCACCGAGCAGGGACACGGCTTCGCGGAGGGCACAGGCGCCGTCGCCCTGGCGGTCTTCTCCGTGGGCATGACGGTGGTGCGCCTCTTCGGCGGGCCGCTGGTCGACCGCTTCGGCCGGGTGCTGGTGCTGCGCATCCTGGCCGCGACCGCCGCCACCGGAATCCTCCTGTTCATCCTCGCGCCCACGCTGCCGCTGGTCCTCGTCGGCGCGGCGCTGTGGGGCATCGGTGCGTCGCTCGGCTTCCCCCTCGGCATGTCGGCCGCGGCGGACGATCCGGCCAAGGCCGCCGCACGGGTGAGCGCGGCGGCGACCATCGGATACGTGGCGTTCCTCGGCGGCCCGCCCGTGCTCGGGGTCATCAGCGAGCACATCGGGCTGCTCAACACGCTCTTCATCCTCGTCGCACTCGTGGTGCTCTCGGGGCTCTTCTCCGGCGCCGCCCGCCCGCTCCGCGCGGAGGAGAAGGCTCCGGCGGTTCCGACCGTCGAGGGCTGACTCAGTCCTCGACCCCGCGGACGAGCGCGGCCGCGTGCGACCGGCTGCGCGCGCCGAGCTTGGTGAGGACGTTCGAGACGTGCGTCTTCACCGTCGGGACGGAGATCCGCAGGCGCGCGGCGAGCTGGGCGTTCGACCACCCCTGCAGGATCCCGTCGAGGACGTCGCGCTCCCGGGGCGTCAGCTCCGGCAGCGCGAACGTCGTCATCGGCGCCGGCTCCGGGGTGGACGCCGCCACCGCGGCGAGCGCGCGGCGTGTGACCCGCGGATCCAGCGCTCCCTCTCCGGCGGCGACAGCACGCACCGCCTGGACGAGAGTCGGCGCGTCGACCGTCTTCAGGAGGAATCCGACCGCTCCCGCCCGGATCGCCGCGAGCACGAGCTCGTCCTCGTCGAAGCTCGTCAGGACGAGCACATCCCCCAGTCCGCGCTCGACGATCTCGCGGGTGGCCGAGACCCCGTCGCGTCCCGGCATGCGCAGATCCATGAGGACGACATCCGGCCGGAGCGCTGCGGCGTTGCGCACGGCCACCTCGCCGTCGGCGGCCTCCCCGACGACCGTGATGTCGTGCGTCTCCAGCATGATGCGCAGGCCGGCCCGGATCGCGCCGTGGTCGTCGGCGAGCAGCACAGTCGGTGCGGTCATGCCCGGCCCCCCACCGGCAGTCGCGCCTCGACCAGCCAGCCGTCGGGTTCCGCACCGGCCCGGAACGTCCCGCCCAGCGCGGTGATGCGCTCGCGAAGCATCTGCAGCCCCCACCCCTCGCCGCCTTGCCCAGCGGTGACGGTCGGCGCGCCGCCTCGCGACCGCACCGTCACGTGCGCCTGACCGTCGACAGGACCGATGGCCACGTCGACCACGGCGCCGTTCGCATGGCGGACGCAGTTCCCCAACGCCTCACGCACCACCCGCACGAGCGCCTGCTCTCCGCCGCCGCCGAGCGCACCCGGATCCTCGACGGCGAGGCGCACGTCCAAGCCCGAGCGTCGGGCCTCCGCGGCGAGGCCCTCGAGGTCGGCCCATCCCGGGGTCGGCGCGAGCGCCCCGTCGCCGCGGCGCAGCACCCCGATCATGGTCCGCAGGGCTCCGTGCGCGTCCAGCCCGGCATCGCGCACGGCCTGCAGCGCGGCGCGATCGTCCGACCGTGCCGCGGGCGCGGCGAGCGCCGCCTCCGCCCGGATGGCCATGGCCATCACGTGCCCCGCCACCACATCGTGGAGTTCGCGCGCCATCGCCTCGCGCTCGCGCTGCACGGCCTGTGCCCGATCTCGGGCGGCGGTCGCTGCGGCGTCCTCCGCCCGCTGACGGTGCAGGTCGGCCAACTCGTGCGCCTGCGACACCGCCACCGCCCACCAGTAGTCCGTACCGAAGATCGCGCCGAACTGCACCGCGAACAGGACCGCGACCGCGGGCGTCGCCGCCGAGAGGAGCAGGGCGGCGAGGAAGAGGACGACGGTCGCCGCGCCCAGGAGCACGAGCAGCACGCGGCGCCCGCGTGGGCCGGCGAGGAAGGCCGCCGTCCACAGCACATCCAGCAGCACCACGAGTGTCCCGACGCCGCCGACGGTGAGGAGGTCGGCGACGAAGAGCCCGGCGACGAGCGCGAGCACCGTCCACGGATGACGCCGCTTGCCGAGCGCGAGAGCGCAGGCCGGGATCGCGAGAACCAGGGCCCACCACGGCGAGACGTCCTCCGGTAGAAGGGAGAAGGGTCCCCAGATGCCGTGGAACCCGAGCGCCGCCATGACCGTCGCGAGAGCGGCCATGCCCAGCGGGTCCACCCACCACCGGTGCCGCCGGTACCAGGCGGCGGGCCCTCCGTCGGCCGGATCGTGCATGTCCTCATGCAACCACGGCGCGATCGGCGTCGCATCCGACCAAAGGATGAGGGCATCCGGACGACCCCGACTTTCGCCCGATCCGCGCTCGGCGTGCCGCCGGGATCGTGGAAGCATGGAACTCTTCGGCGGGCTGCCGCTGCCCCTCTCCCTCGCCGTGCTCGCGCTCATCGACGGTCTGAGCGTCGGGACGCTGCTCATCCCGGTCTTCCTCCTCCTGCACCCCGGACGCGTACGCGCCGGACGGATCCTCCTCTATCTCGCGACGATCGCCGTGTTCTATCTCGTGGTCGGGCTCCTCTTCCTCTGGGGGCTGGTGAACCTCGTCGACGTCGCCTCCGACTTCCTGAGCTCTCCCGCGGGCATGATCACCCGTCTCGTCGTCGGTGCCGCGCTGCTCGTCACCGCCTTCGTGATGCCGACGAAGCCTGCGGAGGCGGCGCCGGTCGGAGCGCCCGCGGCCACCACCGCGGCGACCGGCCCCGGCGGACCGGGCGGCGAACCGCTGTCCGGGCCGAACGCCCCGGCATCCCCTCCCGTTCCGTCCGCCGCCGCGACGGCCGCTGCGCGTCCCGGTCGGATCGTTCGGTGGCGGGAACGCCTGCTCGACCCGCAGACTCGGGGGTTCGCGGTCATGGCCGTCGCCATCGCCGCGGGGCTCGTGGAGGTCGCGACGATGCTCCCGTACATCGTGGCGATGACGATGCTCGCGGACGCCGGCGTCGACACGCCGCTCCGGGTGCTCTCCCTCGCCGGGTACTGCGCGCTGATGATCGCCCCGGCGCTCGTGCTCCTCGTGCTCCGACTCGTGGCGGCCCCGCTCGTGCAGCGTCCGCTGGAGCGCTTCGCCGCCTGGATGGAGCGGACGGGCGCGGAGAACACGGCGTGGATCATCGGCATCATCGGCTTCCTCATCGCCCGCTCGGCCGCGACGGAGCTCGGACTCTTCGACGCGTTCCTCTGACCGCGTGACCGGCGACGACGAAGTAGGCTCGTCGGGTGCGTCTCGTCATCGCCCGCTGCTCGGTCGACTACACCGGCCGACTCAACGCCCATCTTCCGCTCGCCACCCGCCTGCTCGTGCACAAGGGTGACGGGAGTCTGCTCGTGCACTCCGACGGCGGCAGCTACAAGCCGCTGAACTGGATGAGCCCGCCGTGTGTGCTCGCGACCGAGGAACCGGGCGAGGAGGAGGCCGGCGCCGGCGTCGTCGAGGTGTGGCGCGTGACCCACAAGAAGACCGGCGATGCCCTCCGCGTGCAGATCTACGAGGTCATCCACGACTCCAGCCACGAGCTCGGGATCGACCCCGGTCTGCAGAAGGACGGCGTCGAGGCCGACCTGCAGCGCCTGCTCGCGGAACAGGTGGACCGCGTCGCCGAGGGCGCCACCCTGGTCCGGCGCGAGTACCCCACGGCCATCGGCCCGGTCGACCTGCTGGTGCGCGACGCCGACGGCGTGGCGATCGCGGTCGAGGTCAAGCGCCGCGGCGACATCGACGGCGTCGAGCAGCTCACCCGCTACCTCGAGCTCCTGGGACGCGACCCCCACCTCGCCCCGGTGCAGGGCGTGTTCGCCGCCCAGGAGATCAAGCCGCAGGCCCGCGTCCTCGCCGAGGATCGCGGCATCCGGTGCCTCGTGCTCGACTACGACGACATGAAGGGCATCGAGTCGGGCATCCCCCGCCTCTTCTGACCTCAGCGCGTCGAGACCAGTCGCGGCCGCGGACCCTCCAGCCGCGCGATCGCGATCTTGACCTCGGTGAGCTCGTGCTCGATCCGGTCGAATTTCGCGTCCACCGCGGCGAACCGCGTGTCCATCCGACCGATCATCCAGCCGAATCCGCTGATGATCGCGACGAGAGTCGTCGCGGCCGTCGCCAGCATCGTGATGACTTCCACCGACACGTACATGCCCCCATTCTCACCCGTGATCCCGCCGCTGTCACGACTCTAGATCGGCGTGAAGGGTGTTCCCGCGTTCGGTGGATGAACCCGTTTCGTGCACACCTGTGCAGGACGGGCGGGCACCCGTTCGCGGGACCCTAGGCTGGAGGCATGCCCTCTTCGCCTTACTCGTGTGTGCTCTGGGACGTCGACGGGACCATCGTCGACGCCTCGGTCGGGATCCTGCGTCGCCTGAACATCGCCCTGACGCACTTCGGCCACCCGGCGCCGACGCGCGAGGAGCTCGTGCACTGGATCGGCCCTCCCATGTTCCAGTCCTTCCAGGACCAGGCGGGGATGACGCCGGAGCAGTCGGCCGAGGCGGTGGCGTTCTACCGCACCCTCGGCAAGGCCGACGGGTACACGACCGACGTGCAGACGTACCCCGGGGTCGCCGAGCTGATCCACGACCTGCACGCGGCGGGCGTCCCCCAGGCGACGGCGAGTTCGAAGCCGGAGAATCAAGTCGACGCCCTGGTGGATCACTTCGGACTGCGGCCGTCGTTCCTCACGACCGTGGGCGCCACGCCGGACGAGGCCACGCTCGCGTCAAAGACCGACATCGTGGCCGAGGCGCTGCGCCGGCTGCGCGCGCTCGGTGCCGACACCTCCCGCCCGGTCCTCGTGGGCGACCGGCACCACGACGTCGAGGGCGGTCTCGCCAACGGCGTGCCCGTGATCTTCGTCGGCTGGGGCTTCAGCGACCCGCACGAGGGCGACGACGCGGCGTTCCGCGTCTCGAGCGTAGACGAGCTGCGCGCACTCCTGCTGCCCTGACCGGCTCCAGGGCCGTCAGGGAAGACGAAACTCCCCGCCGGGTCAGCGCCTGCGCGTGGATCCGACGGGGAGTTCCCGGTGTTGCTTCCGCCTCAGACGGGGCGGATGTTCTCTGCCTGCAGGCCCTTGGGACCCTGCGCCACATCGAACTCGACCCGCTGGTTCTCTTCGAGAGAGCGGTAGCCGGATGACTGGATGGCGGAGTAGTGCGCGAAGACGTCAGCGCCTCCGTCGTCGGGGGAGATGAAGCCGAAGCCCTTCTCCGAGTTGAACCACTTGACCGTGCCCTGGGTGCTCATGTACTGCCTGTTCTGCTGATGTAGAAGCCGACGCAGGGGTGCACCGACATCGCTAACGCTAGTGGAGGGGACCCCCGGCGGAATAGCCGTTGCGAGAAGGTAATCCAAATGTTGCATGAGCGGACGCGCCCGGAAAATGGTGTGGCCCTCACCGCGGGGGGAGCGATGAGGGCCGAAGACGACCGGAGGGTGCGTCAGAAACAGCCTAACCCCTCCGCGCGCTTCTTGTCCCCCTTTTGGGGGACAAATTTGAAAATCTTCGTGGCGGACGGCCGGGTAGCGGCCCTCTCGAGGAGTTCATTGGGGACTGAACTACTCGAGAGGGCCCAATCGCATGCACGGATCGCCCGGCCCGTGGGGAGGGCCTCCGCCTCCTGGGGAGAGGCGTAGACGATCGATCCCCTTGCATGCACTTTCACCATAGGGGAGGACGCGATCTTCCGCCATGGACCTTGACAGACGCAGGGGTAGCCTGATTCGGTGACCATGCTGAACAAGGACATGACGCTCTGCATCTCGCTGTCCGCGCGGCCGAGCAACAACGGCACGCGCTTCCACAACCACCTGTACGAGGCCCTCGGTCTGAACTGGATCTACAAGGCATTCGCGCCGACCGATCTGGCGCAGGCCATCGCGGGGGTGCGCGGCCTCGGCATCCGCGGGTGCGCGATCTCGATGCCCTATAAAGAGGACGTCATCGCGCTCGTCGACCGCATGGACCCCTCGGCACAGGCCATCGACTCCGTCAACACGATCGTGAACGACGACGGCGTCCTCACGGCCCACAACACCGACTATTCGGCGATCGCGCAGCTGATCGCGGAGAACGACCTCGACCCGGCGTCGTCGGTCCTCCTCCGGGGTTCGGGCGGCATGGCGAAGGCGACGGCCGCCGCGTTCCGCGACGCCGGCTTCACGGACGTGACCATCGTCGCCCGGAACGAGACGGCGGGCCGCGCCCTCGCCGAGCTGTACGGGTTCGCCTGGCGCGCCGAGGTCGGAGACGCGAGGGCCGACGTGATCGTGAACGTCACCCCGCTCGGCATGGCCGGAGGTGCGGAGGCCGACGCCCTCGCCTTCCCGGAGCCGACCATCGACGCCGCCGCGGTCGTGTTCGACGTCGTCGCGCTGCCCGCCGAGACGCCGCTCATCGCCGCCGGTCGGGCCGCGGGTAAGACGGTGATCACGGGCGCCGAGGTCGCGACGCGACAGGCGCTGGAGCAGTTCGTCCTCTACACCGGCATCCGCCCCTCGGCGGAGCAGGTGCGCGCCGCCGAGGAGTTCATGCGCGCCGGAGCCTGATGCGCAGAGCCCTCGTCAGGAGGCGCGGCCCTCGGCCAGGTAGCCGAGACGGTGGAGCGTCTCCGCATTCCGCCAGCGGAGCATCGGCGTGGTCAGGAACCGGGGCAGGATCGTCGCCGGGCCCTTGACCGGCTCCTCATCGATGCGCACCTGGCATCCGCTCGGGGTCGTCCGCGCGCGGATCGTCACCTGCGCCTCGCCCACCGGCCAGCCGCGCGCCCGCATGACCGCACGGTGCGGCGGGTGCCACTCCACCAGTTCGGTCGTGTCGTCCAGGAGCGCGGGCCACGTGCCGACCGAATGGTGCAGCTGGGCGCCCGCCGCCGGCCAGGAGTCGTCCACGTCGCGCATGCGGGAGGCGCCGACCACCCACGCGGGGTAGAGCCAGCCGTTCGCCAGCACGCGGAACACGTCATGGGTGGTGCACGTCAGGTCGCGGGTGTTGGTGGCCATGGTTCCTCCGTTCCGACCTCATCCTGCGCGCTCCGGAAGACGGTCGGACAGGTGCTTGACATCCGCAGAGCCGACCGTCCGGCTAGCACAAGCGTCTCGAGGATGCTTCCCCCTGGGCCCCGTCGAGATCCCGTGTCAGGGTCGGATCATGCTTCAGCGACTGACTTCCCGACTGTCCGACGGTGTCGACGCGGTCCTGCACGAGGACTCGCCGTCGCTGCTCACCCGCGGCTACGACTTCGGCGAGCGCATCTGGCGCCGAGCCCGCCCCGGCGCCCGGTCGGCCCCGATGCGCCTCCTCGGGCACCCGGCGGCCTTCGTCCGCGGTGCCGAGGGGGTGGAGCTGTTCTACGACGAGAGCCGCATCGCCCGCGCCGGGGCCATGCCGGGGATCGTCCGCGAGCCCCTGTTCGGGCACGGGTCCGTGCACGCGCTCGACGGCACCGCCCACCGCCACCGCAAGGCCACGTTCGTCGAAGCCGCGTACGAGGATGCGCAGGTCGAACGGCTCACACCGTTCCTTGAACGGGAGTGGGCGGCCGAGCGTGAGGACTGGCGCGCCGGCGGCACCCGCAGCGCTTACGACGCGGCCGTCGGCGCCTTCGGGCGCGCCATGATGCGCTGGGCCGGACTGCCGGGGACCGCGGCGGCGCAGACCCGCTGGGCCGCGCGCCTCGCGCAGATCGTGGACGGGTTCGGCGCCCCCTACTCCCCCGCCTACGTCGAGGCCTTCGCGAACCGGATCTTCTCGGACCGGCACGCGCGTCGCCTCATCGAAGCCGTCCGCGCCGGCGAGTTGACGGCACCGGAGGGCACCGCGCTCGCCCTGTGGGCCGCGCATCGCGACGAGAACGGCGAGCTGCTGCCCGCCCGGGTCGCCGGGGTCGAGCTGCAGAACAGCATCCGTCCGATGATCGCCGCCGCGCGGTTCGTGGCCTTCGCCGCGAAGCAGCTGCACGACCACCCCGAGTGGCGTACCCGGATCGCCGCCGAAACCGCCGAGCGGGGATCGCTCGTGGGTGGAACGCTCGCGACGATGTTCGCGCAGGAGGTGCGGCGGACCGGACTGTTCGTGCCGATGCTGCCTGGTCGCACCGTCGCCGAGGTCGAGATCGACGGCGTCACGGTCCCGGAGGGCGGCCGGGTCGTCCTCGACATCCTCGGCACGAACACCGACGAGCGGTCGTGGTCCCACCCGGAGCGCTTCGCCCCCGAGCGGTTCACCGACGTGGACGACTACGAGGAGATCACGACCTTCGTCCCCCAGGGCGGGGGCGACGTCGCCACCGGTCACCGCTGCCCCGGGGAGAAGCTCGTCATCGCGGGACTCTCCGCCGCCGTCGCCGTGCTGAGCGACCCGGAGCTGACGGTGCTCGACGAGGGGCTCGACGTGAACCGCCGCCGTCTGCCCACCAAGCCCACGTCCGGAGGACGGGTCTGCCCCTTCAGCCGACTGACGGCCGGATAGAGATCGGCCGCCCGCCCCCGGGCCCTCCTCGCCCCCTTCGCCGACCGGATGATTCCGAACACTGCTGTACGCTGACGACTCATCGATGGACGGGAGGCTGTGCGAATGGGGGGTCATCGCTCGGACGCGGCCCTTATCACGCTGGAGAACGTCACGAGGACGTACTCCCGCGGCGCCGACGAAGTGGAGGCGGTGCGGGGTGTCTCCGGGGAGATCCGATCAGGGGAGATCGTCACCTATCTGGGTCCCAACGGTGCAGGCAAGACGACTCTGATCAAGATGATCGCCACTCTGCTGACGCCCACGGATGGTCGGATTCTCTTTCGCGGGATGGACGTCACGACGCACTACCGGCATGTCCGTGCTCGTATGAGTCTGGTGCTCGGCGGTGACCGCGGGTTCTATATGAGAGCGTCCGCCACAGACAACCTTCGGTTCTTCGCAGAGCTGCAAGGCGTCCCCGGAGGAAGCGTGATCAGCGGATCTCCGATGCTCTGGAGATGGTCGGGCTCGGCGAGCGGAGCAAGGACCGGGTCGAGCAGTTCTCGCGCGGAATGCGGCAACGCTTGCACATCGCCCGTGCGGTCCTGTGTGAACCGGAGTTGATCCTGCTCGACGAACCCTCCATCGGCATCGACGCGGAAGGGGCCCGGGAGTTGCGGGCCCTCGCCCGAGGTCTTCGTGAGGCCGGCACGGGAGTGCTCCTCACTACCCACTACATGCAGGAGGCGGAAGAACTCGCGGATCGCATCGCTGTCATCGACAATGGGCGCATCGCCGTCGAGGGCAGCGTGGAGGACATCGCCTCCGCCGCAGGGCTGACAGGAGTGACCAGCTACCGGACGCTCACCTTCTCCGACGAGGTCGAGGCGACGCTGAGGAGCGTCGAGGGTGTCGTCGAGGTGCTCCCCACGCAGACCTACGGGGGGTGGAATGTGGACGTCGCATGGTCCGACACCGACCCGCACTCCTCGTTCGCGCAGCGGCTGAACCTCGAGCCGCTGGGGCTGCGCAGGCCGAGCTTGGAAGAGTCCTACCTCGCGTTTCTGGCGAGGAGCCGCGTCCCGGCAGAGAATCCGGGCGACGCGTGATGCGCGTGTTCTTCGCTCTCGCGGGCTTCCACGCCCGGCAATTGCTGCGGGTGCCGTTCTTCATGCAGACGGCATTGCTCGCTCCGGTGAGCTTCCTCCTGCTGCGGGGACTCGGCGCGATTAACGTCGGCGCCCCGCTGGCGCCGCTCACGTGGCTGGACGCGTCGACGGCCGGCGTCTGGGCAACCACGACCACGGCAGCGGGACTCATCATGTATCAGCGATTCCAGGGCACTCTGGAATCGCACGTTCTGAGCGTGCACCGGCCTGGAGTCGTCTTCGGAGCCCTGACCGCGTCTGCGGCGCTCATCGGGATGGTGGGGATTCCGTTCGCAATGCTCATCCAGTTCGTGATCTCGCATGAGCTCGAGCTGACGATCGAATCGACGATCGGCGTGCTGGTAGCACTCATCGCTTGCATCGGATCAGCAGCGCTGCTGTCCTCCTTGTTCGTCGTGAACCCCTCCGCCTCCGCACTCGAACCCCTCATCCTGGTTCCGGTGTGGATGCTCATCGGAATCGTCGTGCCATTCGCGGAGCTCCCCGGTTGGCTCGCACCCGTCGCCCTGGTGCACCCGCTCACCAGCGCGGTTCTCGCCGGCCACGCAGAATCCGTCGGTGCCGCAGTGGCATGGGGCGGGCTCTCGGTCGCCGTGAGCTGTGTGTGGGTGGTGCTGGCCGGTGTGGGACTGCGCGCGGCGATCACGCGCGCCCGCGTCAACGGAACGTTGGCCGTCTCGTGAGGGGCGCATTCGCGGTGGGAGCCCGGGTCTCTTACGTGTCTCTGCCGGAGACACGATCCCCGATCACTTTCCTGGTCGGGCTCGTGGTGGTCCCTTTCCTCACCGCGCTGTTCTACCTCTTGCTCGCCTCCGGCGGGACGGCGAGCCTCAGGCCCGGCGACGCCCTGGCGGCGTCTCTCGCCTCCGGAGCGATCGCTGCCACGGTGACGGTGAGCACTCTTGTGGTCACCGATCGTTTCGAGGGAACGAGAGCGTTCCTCCTTCTCTCACCCCGCACGAACACGTCGCTGTGGCTCGGGCGGCTGTCCGTACCCGTGCTGATCGGCGTGGTGACCGGAATCGCATCGTCGTACGCCATCCTTCTCTTGTCGCGGGCGTCCATCGCGCCATCGGTCTGGTTGCAGATCCCTCTCTTCGTGGCAACGGCTGTGGTCGCCAGTGCAGGCCTCGGTGTCATCATCGGAGGCCTCGGGCTCGGTATGCGCGACCCGCTCGTCGCCTCGAACGTCGCCGGCTACGCGCTCCCTCTCGTATGCGGGGTGATCGCACCCGTCACGCTCTTCCCGGCGCCGCTCGAAGCGCTGGCGGGCGTACTTCCGTTGACCCATGTGACGACCGCGGCACGGTCCTTCATCGAATCCGGAGGTCTCGCTGCGGCGGGCAGCGAGATGCTGACGGCGATCGTGGTCGGTGCCGCATGGGGGCTCGTCGGCGTGGTGACCTGGAAGTGGCACGAGCGACGCATCGTGCGCGAGGGAGCTTCTGAGCAGGTGCTCTGATCGGCCGCCTCAGACGGTTCGAGCGACCCTTCGAGCAACCCCGGTCGACAATCCGCCACCGGATCCGGGCGCGGCTGCCCCTTCCACTGATTCCCGGGGATCGCACGTCGGCCACGACCTGTCAACCGGGTGGCCACGCATCCGCTCTCCCGAGAGCGTGGAGGGACGACGGACATCGAGACGTGGAGGACATGATGAAGGCACTCACCTGGCAGGGCAAGCGGAACGTGACGGTGGAGGAGGTCGCCGACCCGGTGATCCAGCAGCCGGCGGACGCCATCATCCGGATCACCTCGTCGGCCATCTGCGGCTCCGATCTGCACCTCTACGAGCTCCTGGGGCCGTTCCTCGACCGTGGAGACATCCTCGGACACGAGCCGATGGGCGTCGTGGTGGAGGTCGGTGCGAACGTCACGAAGCTGAAGCCGGGCGATCGCGTGGTGATCCCCTTCACCATCGCCTGCGGCGTGTGCTTCTTCTGCCTCCGCGGGCTGCAATCGCAGTGCGAGACGACCCAGGTGCGCAAGTACGGCAGCGGCGCGGCGCTCTTCGGCTACACCAAGCTCTACGGCCAGGTCCCCGGCGGGCAGGCGGAGTACCTCCGCGTGCCGCTGGCGGACTACAACCACATCCCGGTGGCGCCGGACCTGCCCGATGAGCGCTACCTCTTCCTCAGCGACATCCTGCCGACGGCGTGGCAGGGCGTGGAGTACGCGCAGCTCCCCGAAGGCGGCACCCTCGCGGTGATGGGCCTCGGACCCGTCGGACAGTTCGTCAGCCGGATCGCCCGCCACCGCGGCCACCGCGTCATCGCGGTCGAACCGGTGGCGGAGCGGCGCGCGATGGCCGAGCGGCACGGCATCGAAACGCTCGATCTCACCGACACGGCCGTGGAGGAGATCCGCGATGCCACGGAAGGCCGTGGCGCCGACGCCGTGGTGGATGCGGTGGGGCTGGAAGCGCACGGCAACAGCGGAGTGGAGTTCCTGCAGAAAGCGGTGGGCCTGCTGCCCGATCCCGCAGCGCGGCAGATGCTCGACAAGGCCGGTGTCGACCGGCTCGCGGCGGTGTACGCCTCGATCGACGCCGTCCGCCGAGGCGGCACGGTCTCGCTGAGCGGCGTGTACGCGGGCGACGCCGACATCCTGCCGATGAAGACCCTGTTCGACAAGCAGATCAGCCTGCGGATGGGGCAGTGCAACGTGAAGAACTGGATCGACGACATCCTTCCCCTCGTCGAGGACCCATCCGACCCGCTCGGCGTGATGGATCTGACGACGCATCACGCGGCGCTGGAGGACGCCCCGGAGCTGTACCGGACGTTCCAGGAGAAGAAGGACGGCTGCATCAAGGTCGTGCTGCACCCCTCCGGCGCCTGACGGGCCCGTCGAGGGGCCCCGGAGCAACCCGGGTTGACAGGGCTTCGGCAAGCAACGTAGGTTGACAGCATGGAGTCCCTCGACATCGCCCGCACCGCGGCGGACACGACCGATCCGCGTGCCGGGCTGCGCGCCGTGGCCTCGCTGCGGAGCCTCGCCGACGCCCTCGAGCTGCGTCAGGTGGAGGCCGCGCTCCGCGCCGGAATGAGCTGGCAGACCATCGCGGATGCCCTCGGCGTCACGCGGCAGGCCGTGCACAAGAAGCACAGCCGCCGCATCGATCCGAGCATCCCGGTGCCGCGGAGGAACGCATGAGCCGGTTCACGCAGGCGGCTGCCACCATGCACACGCTGTCGCTCGCGGCGATGGAGGAGGCGTCGCGCCTCGGCGTGCACGACGCGGACATCGATCATCTGCTGCTCGCTCTCACGCTCGATGCGGACACCGGCGGGCAGGTGCTCCGGAGGGCCGGGATCCGCCTCGATACCGCCCGGGCGGCCGTCGAGGCGCAGCACGCGGGGCAGCTCCTCGCCATGGGGATCGATGCCCCGGCGGTGGGTCCGGGTCGCATCGTCTTCCACGAGACCGACGGCTACGACTGGACCGAGCGTGCCCTCGCGGTGCTCCGAGCCGCATCCCAAGGAGGTCGCCGCGGGGACTCCGCCGCCGTACTTCGCGCCCTGCTCGCGGAACCCAGCGGCCTGATCGCCGCCATCCTCGGCCGGCTGGCCGTGACGGAAGACGACCTCACGGCCCAGCTCGACGAGGTCGAAGGCACCGCGCGCTCCCCTCAGCCGGGCCGAAAGCCGACCGCCGGGGGGATCACCGGGTCCCGCTCGATGTTCGTGCCGGCCGCCCACGCCGAGGTCCGGGCGGTGCTCGCCGATCCTGAACGGCTCCCGGAGTGGGAGCAGAGCGTCGCCGGCGTCCTCCCCGCCGGGAGTGACGGCCCCTGGGAGGCGTTCGCCCCGACCACAGCGCCGGACGGACGACCCCTGCGCCGCAAGCCCGAATTCCATCGCCTCTGCGTGATCCGGGACGAAAAGGACGGGGCGCTCACCTGGCGCTTCGAGTACCCCGACGCGCCCCATGCGAATCCGCGCGTCCTCACGATGGCACTCGAACCGGCCGCGGGAGGGACGCAGCTCCGCGCGACGATGACGTGGGAGACCAGGCCCCGCGGTCCGGTGCGACGGGCACTGCGGGCACCTCTGCGTCCGCTCTGGCGCGGCCTCGTCTTCATCCAGCTCGCGCAGGTGGAGAGCGGGATCACCCGCCTCTTCCGCTGAGCGCCGGCTCAGTCGCCCTCGTGCCGCGGACCGACGCCCGGCTCCTTGCTGTGGGTCGACTCGTAGGCGGGCTCCGGCGGGTTCTTCGACGACGGGTCGACGCGGGCCGCGTTTCCGGCCCCGGCGTCCGCACCGGCGCCACCGGCGGGCACGTCCTGCAGGGCGTCGGGGTCGTCGCCGCCCCGTTCGGCGAGGTGCGCCGCGACGCCCTCGCGGGAAGGCTGCTCGTCGGATTCGACGTCGTCCTCCTCCGCGAGCCGCAGGGCCTCCTCCGACAGCAACGGCTCGTCCGGGTACATGAAGGCTTCCGGATTCGACATGACGCGCTCCTCTCGTAGCGGGGACTCCAGAGTGCGTCGGATCCGCGCTGAGGACAAGGCCCGTTGACAGGTCGCCGTCGCCCCGGTAGCCCCGGTGGGCGCGGCGGAGCATCGCCACCCCCACCGGGCCGGAGTCCTCAGCTCTTCGCGCCCTTGCGAGGCTTGAGGAACTCGTCCGGGGCGTTCTTCGCGCGCTTCGCCGCCCGCTTCTCCTTGAGTGAGAGCTGCGGCGCCTTCTTCCCTGCGCGACCCGGTGTGGACTTTCCTGACATGGCGCTTCCCCTTTGTGACTGGCTGGCGTAACCCCCGACCATACCCGGAAGCACAGGGAAGTCAAATTTGCCGCTGAACGGGAGAAAAACGCACGCGGCAATCGCTCAGGACCCCATCCGGCGTGCGGACGATTCGCCACTTCTTTTGAATGACTCAAAATAACGTGGTACCGTCGAAGGACAGCAACCGGCCAGGCCGACCGCTCCGCACGCCCCTCACCGGGCCGCCGGCGGAGCGCGCGCCACCGCACCACGCGCACCGACCCCGGGGAGACCACCCCGCCGTCCGACGTGCGCCTCGCGAGGGACCCCCGTCCCTCGGCGCGAGCCTGCCCATCCGCCCCGAGAGAGGAACACGCATGCCAGAGACACGACCCACTGATCAGCGCAGGACGGAGTTCACCTCGATGCCGCACGCCCTCGGCCGCGGTGGCCGCGAGGACATCGTCTGGGAGGCGCTCGAGCGGGTGGACGGCAAGCCGGCGCCCGCGATCGGCGTCATGCAGGCGGCGATGGGCACGGAGGCGCAGATCCGCCTCACCGCGGACGTGATCCGCGCCTACCTCGATGCCCAGGGCCTTCGGGACACCCGGGAGTGGGCGGCGCGCCAGGGCGGTGCCGCATGAGGCGCCGGCTCCGCACGGAGACCCAGGAACACGCCGACACCGTCCTCCGCCTGCAGCCGGCCGAGCTCCATGACACGGCGCCGTTCGCGCCCGGTGACGACCGCTTCGTCGCCGAGCTCGCCTCCCCCGGCCTCGGGGCGTGCTCGTTCGTGCTCGGCCCGCAGGGCACGCCTGCGCCCGCGTGGATCGTGCTCGACTACGCCGACGGGCAGCAGCGCCGGTGGCGACGCGCGCGGCGCGCGGGCGGTCGCCACTTCTTCGCGCTCGTGGAGGACACGGCGAGCGCGGGGTACATCACAACTGTTGCCTGAGGCAACTTTGAGGCGTACCCTGGACACATGACCACCGGCGAAGACGTCGCCGGCATCCACCTGGCCCTCGTCCGGGTGGTGTCGGAATGGAGTGAGAGCGACCTGCAACGTCAGGTCGCCGAAGCCGTCGACGTCGCCCTCGATCCGTCCGCCATCCGCGCGCTCTACCTGCTCGGGATGAACGGCGGTGCGATGGGCTTCGGCGACCTGGCCGCGCACGCGACACTGTCGCGGCCGACCACGTCGAAGCTCGTCGCCCGCATGGCGACGCAGGGCGTCGTCGACCCCGTGCGCTCGGGACGCACGGTCGAGGTGCGCCTGACGGACGCGGGCCGGACGGCCTATGCGCGCCTGGTCGAGGCCGGCCATCGGATGGTCGACGATGCGCTCGCAGGCTGGTCACCGGACGAGATCGACGGATTCCGCCGCCAGCTCGGCCGCTTCGTCACCGCACTGTCCGGCACGCCGCCGGTCGTGTCCATCAAGGAGGAAACCTCATGACCCGCACCTATGTCGTCACCGGATCCGCATCCGGCATCGGCGCCGCCACCACCGAGCTGCTCCGCGCCCAAGGCCACACCGTGATCGGCGTCGACCTCGCCGGCACCGAGGTCGACGGGGATCTGTCCACCCACGAGGGCCGGCTGGCCGCGGCGAGCGCCGCGGTGGAGGCGGCCGACGACGGGATCGACGCCGTCATCGCCTGCGCCGGCATCTCGGCTCCGATCTCGAAGACGGTGTCCATCAACTTCTTCGGCGTGACCGAGTTCCTGACCGCGCTCCAGCCCACGCTGAGCCTGGCCGACGCACCCCGCGCCGCCGTGGTGTCGTCGATGGCCTCGCTGCAGCCGGTGTCGCCCGAGCTCGTCGACGCCGCCCTCGCCGGCGACGAGGCGCGCGCGATCGAGATCGGCGACCGCCTGGCCGCGACGCCCGAGGCCGGGTTCCTCAACTACTCGTCCAGCAAGCGCGCCCTGTCGCGCTGGGTCCGTCGCGAGAGCGTCACCCCGGCGTGGGCGGGAGCGGGCATCCCGCTGAACGCCGTCGCCCCCGGTACCGTCACCACGGCGATGACGGCCGGCCTGCTCGACTCGCCCGAGGGCCTGGCCATGGTGGATGCCGCCGTGCCGATGCCGCTGAACTACCACCAGCCGGCGTCCTCCATCGCCGAGCTGCTCGTCTGGCTGACCAGTCCGGCCAACACCCACATGGCGGGGCAGACGATCTACTGTGACGGCGGGGCCGACGCGGTGCTGCGCGGCGACGACATCTGGTCCTGGAACGACGCCCCGCAGGGCTGAGTCCGGCTCTGCTCAGCCGCTGTTCCGGGAGCGCGGGTATCCTGGAGGTGTCTCCGGCACCCGGAGCAGCGGACGAGGGAGCAGTACCCGCACACGACGACTGACTCATGAAGGAGTCCGTCATGATCCGGTCGTTCATCACCCGCACCGATGTGCTGCGCGTGGCGCTGGGGTGGGGGGCGTTCGCCGCCCTGCTCGCCCTGCACCCGCTGCTCGCGCCGCCCGTGCCCGGGCCGCTCCTGGTGGTGGCCCTCCTCGCGATCGTCGCCGTCATCCTCGTGTGCGCCTTCGGGGTCGTGAAGCAGGCCGAGGCCCTCGCCCACCGACTGGGCGACCCCTACGGCTCTCTGGTGCTGACGCTGTCGATCGTGCTCATCGAGGTGATCCTCATCTCGGCGGTCATGCTCGGACCGGGCGAGCACGCCACGATCGCGCGCGACTCGGTCATGGCCGTGTCGATGATCATCCTCAACCTCGTGATCGGTCTGGCCCTCCTCCTCGGTGGCCTCCGCCATCGGGGGATGGCACACAACCGCACCGGCACGTCCGCGTACCTGTCGATGCTCGTGATCCTCGTCGCTCTGGCATTCGGGCTCCCCGGCCTCATCGGCGACAACGGTGCGTACACGATCGGCCAGGAGATCCCGATCATCGTGCTCACCCTCGCCCTCTACGCGTTCTTCCTGTTCCGGCAGATGGGTGCGCAGGCCGATGACTTCACCGAGGTGGACGAGCGGCTGCGACCGGTCCGTGCGGCGGAGAGGGAAGAACCCCGGACCCCCGTCCGGGAGGTGCTCGCGGCCCACCGCGTCGAGGTGCTGACCCGCCTCGTGCTCCTCGTCGTCACGGTCGTCCCGATCGTGCTGCTCTCGCACGACATGGCGGCCCTGCTCGACGACGGTCTCGGCCGGCTCGGCGCTCCGGTCGCCCTGGCGGGACTGCTGATCGCGGGCATCGTGTTCCTCCCCGAGTCGATCACCTCGATCCGCGCCGCCCTGAACGGAGAGGCGCAGCGGGTGAACAACCTCTGCCATGGCGCGCTCGTCTCGACGGTCGGCCTGACCATCCCGGCGGTCCTCCTGATCGGCATGCTCACCGGCCAGGAGGTGGTGCTCGCCGAGTCGCCGGCGAACCTCCTCATGCTCGCCGTGACGCTGCTGCTCTCGGTGACGACGTTCGCAGCGAAGCGGGTCACCGCGATGCACGGCGCGGCGCACCTGGCGACCTTCGCCGTCTACGTCCTCATCCTCTTCAGCTGAGACGCCTCAGCGGGTCAGCTCGGCGTGGACGGGCTTCGGGATGAAGAGGGAGAACGTCAGCGCGCCGGCGAGCACGACGGCACCGGTGAGGAGCGCGGCGACGTAGCCACCCGCCGCGTCCCCGCTGCCGCCGAACGACGTCTGGGCCGCGTAGATCACGACGAAGCTCAGCCCGGCCCCGAGGTTGATCGCACCGGTGTTCAGCCCGGGAAGGGAGCCCGGCTTCTCCGCGGGCGACAGCACGACCCCCAGGCCGTTCAACATGATGTTGCCGATGCCGGCGTAGGTGATGCCGGCGGCGACTGAGAGGAGCAGCAGGGTGATCCGCGACGAGGTCCCGACGTTCGCGACCATCAGCACGAGCACCACGATCGTGCCGACCAGCCCGATCCGCAGCATCGCCCGGTAGCCCACCGTCGCGGCGAGCCGTCCGGTGAGGGGTCCCATCAGCAGGCCCGCCAGCGCGTACGGCATCAGGATCCAGAACGACACCTCCTCCGCGCTCATCGCGAGTCCCATCGCGGTGTCCTGCGCCAGTGCAGGGACCACGCCGTTCATCACCGCGAAGATCCCGGACAGGGTCAGCAACGACGTCGCGGAAAGCGCCCAGGTGGCACGCTGCTTCAACTGGGCGGGCGAGACGAGCGGGTCCCGCAGCGCACCCTCGAGCTTCCAGAACGCGAG
This sequence comes from Microbacterium sp. NPDC078814, assembly GCF_040702645.1. NCBI lineage: Bacteria > Bacillati > Actinomycetota > Actinomycetes > Micrococcales > Microbacteriaceae > Microbacterium > Microbacterium sp. NPDC078814. Next base: position 393,898 of record NZ_JBFBLT010000003.1, on the reverse strand, counting down.
GAAGGACACCACGGAGACGACGGCCAGGACGACCACCAGGAGCACGTCCGCCTCGGCGAGCTTCCCGAGCTCGTTCAGGGCGATGAGCATCGATCCGACGGAGACGACCAGGAGCAACGACCCCCACCAGTCCATGCGCGGGCGGTCCTCCGCCATCGTCTCCGGGGCGAGAAAGCGCACGACGAGTGCCGCGACCACGGCGACGCCGGCCATGGTCCAGAAGATCGAGGCGAAACCGTGGTTCGTGGCGAGGTAGCCGCCGAGCAGCGCGTCGCCGCCGGCGATCCCGCCGTTGACGGCTGTCACGACGCCGAGCAGGGTGCCGTACACCTTCGGGTCGGCGACGGCCGCGCGCAGCATGATCAGACACAGCGGGACGACGGGACCGGAGACACCCTGGATGAGGCGGCCGACGAAGAGCATCGGGACGTTGGTCGCGAGCGCCGCGACCACGCAGCCGACCGCCATCACCACGAGCATGCCGACGAGCACCCGGCGCCGTCCGATGAGGTCGCCCAGCCGCGGGAGGAAGAGCGTGAACAGGGCGGCGGCGGTGAAGAACACCGTCTGGGTGGCGGCGATCTCGGAGGCCGTCGCGTCGAGCTCGCGCTCCATCGTGACCAGCGCCGGGCTGAGCATGCTCGCGTTGAGCTGGAACGCAAGGCAGGCCGCGAGGAGGGCGACCATCAGGGGCGCGACGGCCGTTCGGGGTCGGAGGGCGGTGGTGTGCATGTCGTACTCACTTCTTCGTGTCGGTGCGGGGGCGCCGGAATGCGTAATCCTTTACGCGCGGCTTATCTTGGGAGTCGAGGCGCCGATGTCGGTGCCCGTCGGGAGTCGAGGTGCGGATGAGGAAGCCGTCGGTGACGCTGCACGATGTGGCAGCCGCGGCCGGGGTGTCGATCGCCACGGTCTCCCGCGCGCTGAACGGCAAGGAGCGCGTGTCCGGAGCCACCGCGGAGCATGTGGCGCGGGTGGCCGAGCAGCTCGGCTACCGGGTCAACCTCATCGGCCGCGGCCTGCGCGAGGGCACGGGCGCCACCATCGGCGTCGTCGTCCCGGTGATCAGCAACCCGTTCTACGGCGAACTCGTCCACCGGCTCGAGGACCACCTGCAGCGTCGCGGGTTCGATCTCGTCATCGCGGACTCGCACGGCGATGTCGACCGCGAGCGCGCCCGCCTGCGCATGCTCGTCGAGCGCCGTGTCGAGGGGGTCTTCGTCGTTCCGTCCGACGCGGAGCTGTCCTTCGACGCCGTCGCCGACACCGCCCAGCGGCTCCCGCTGGTCCAGGTCGACCGGCGGGTGCTGGACCTCGATGCCGACTTCGTCGGGGTGGACAACGATCATGGCATCGGGCTCGCCGTCGACCATCTGGCCTCCCGCGGCGCCTCTCGCATCGTCCTCGTGTCGGGCAACGACGTGACGTCGGTCGGCCGCGAGCGCCGCGCCGCGTTCGAGTCGATCGTCCGTGCGCGGTCGCTGCCGGTGGAGGAGAACGTGTTCGGCGAGTACCTTCTCTCCTTCGGAGAGTCCGCCGTCGCGCGGCTGCGGGCCCGCGGTCCGCTTCCCGATGCGATCGTCGCGGGGGACGACCTGGTCGCCGCGGGCGCGATCGCCGCGTTGAAGCGCGCAGGCCTGCGCGTCCCGGTCGACATCCTCATCACAGGGTTCGACGGCACCATGCTGGCGGACGTGTGCGAGCCGCGGCTCACGACCGTGGTCCAGCCGTTCGACGAGCTCGCCGCGGAAGCGGTGGAAGCGCTCGTGCGGCGGATGGACGATCCGGAGACGCCATACGCCCTGCGGCGCGTGACGCCGACTCTGCGCGTGGCGGAGTCGACGTCTCCCCCGCCGGGCGCGTGATCGTCAGGCCAGCGCTGCGACGGCATCCGTCACCAGATTCCAGAAGGCCGGCCCGTCCAGGGTCAGCGCGATGTCGGCGTTGGGCTCCTTGCCCAGCATGTCGTGGAGGTCGACGCAGGTCGCACCGGCCGTGAACTCGCCCGCCGTCTCGATGTCGACGTGGCAGCGCTGCACGGTGGCGACGGCGCGATCGATCGCGATGGCGACGGTGATCGGGTCGTGCAGCGGCCCCTCCGGCATCCCCTCGGCCCGGTCGTACGACGCGGAGAAGAAGCGCAGCAGCTCGACACCGAACGCCGCCGTGCGGTTGCCGACCGCCGCGATCCGCTGCACGACCTCCTCGGTGATGAGGGCCTGATGGGAGATGTTGAGTCCGACCATGGTGAGCGGCAGACCGGACGCGAACACGACCGCAGCCGCCTCGGGGTCGGCCCAGGCGTTGAACTCGGGATAGGCGCCGACGTTGCCGCGCCCGGTCGATCCGCCCATCCAGATGATCTCCTTGATCTTGCGGGCGGCCTCCGGGTGCTGCTGGAGGAGCAGGGCGATGTTCGTCAGGGGCCCCGTGGGGATCACCGTGATCGGCTCCGCGGACGCGTTCAGGGTGTCCGCGAGGAAGTCGACGGCGTGCCGCGGGTCGAGCGGGACCGTGGGCTCAGGGAGGACGGGTCCGCCGAGGGCGTTGTCGCCGTGGATCCAGGCCCCCGGCGTGAGCTCACGGCGAAGCGGCTTGTCGGCCCCCGCCGCGACCGGCACGCCGGTCACGCCCGCGACCGTGAGGGCGATCTGGGCATTCCTCGTGGTGTGCTCCAGGTAGCCGTTGCCGCCGACGGTGGTGACGCCGCGGAGGTCGATCTGCTCGTTCCCGGCCGCCAGCCAGATGGCGAAGACGTCGTCGTGGCCGGGGTCGCAGTCGAGGAGGACGGGGACGGGCATGGGGTGCTCCTTTGCAATCGGGTGTGCGTAAACGTTTACACTCTTTCTCATGAACGTCAAGCCGGACGCCGTCCTCGCCCCCGCCCTCGTCGTCGTCGGAAGCGCGAACGTCGACCTCACCGCCTTCGTCGACCGGCTCCCGACCGCCGGGGAGACGGTCGCCGGGGGCCGACTCTCCCGCGACCTCGGCGGCAAGGGCGCCAACCAGGCCGTCGCCGCCGCGAAGCTGGGAGGGCGGGTCCGCATGGTGGGCGCGGTGGGGGCGGACGCCGACGGCGCCTGGATGCGCGAGGAGCTCGCGAGGGCCGGCGTCGACACCACCGATCTCCGCCAGGTCGCCGCACCCACCGGGACCGCGCTGATCGTCGTGGACGCCGAGGCCGAGAACCAGATCGCGGTGTGTCCCGGCGCGAACGAGCTCGTCTCCCCCGAGGGCGTCGCCTTCGCGCCGGACGAGGCCGTTCTGCTGCAGCTGGAGATCGCGCTGTCCGTCGTCGAGAACGTGGTCGCCCGCGCCGAAGGGTTCGTCGCGGTCAACGCCGCCCCCGCACAGCCCCTCCCTGACGCGCTGCTCGAGCGGGTGGATCTGTTCATCGTGAACGAGACCGAGCGCGAGCTGATGCCGGAGCTGGCGGATGCCGCACTCGTCGCCGTGACCTACGGCGCCGCGGGCGCGGCCCTGTTCCGCGGCGGCGAGGAGATCGCCCGGGCGGACGGCGTGCCCACCCGCGCCGTCAACACCGTGGGCGCGGGGGACGCCTTCTGCGCCGCGCTCGTGCTCGCCCTGCAGAGCGGACTCTCCCCGCGAGCGGCCCTGCAGACGGCCTGCGCTGTCGGCGCGGCCGCTGTCGCGGACCTCTCCTCGCAGCCGCCCTTCGAGCCGCTCGCGCGCTACGTGCCCGTGTCGTAGCGGCCCCGCGACCGGGATCGGGTCAGGACGCGGCGCCCGCTCCGCGCAGCGCGCAGCGGAGGTCGCTCGGCGGCACGAAGTCCGCGGTGAGGGACCAGTCGGCCTCCTCGCCGGCGGGGACCTCCACCGTCGCTTGACCGGACCCGACGACCGTGGCCGCATCGGTGGTGAAGAACACGGTCACGACGTAGGTCGCGTCCGCGTCCGTGGGATTGCCGACCACGCCTTCCGCCGTCCCGCCGTCGTCCTCCGTGGTGCAGGTCGTGATCTGGGTCCCGGCGCGCACCTCTGGGGCGTCCGGCACGTCCTCCGGCACGCTCGTCGCTCCGACGACCCCCTCGTCCTCACCGGGGATCTGCGGCGCCCCCTCCGCGGCCGTGCGCGTCGGGGCCGGCTCCTCGGCGGCGGGGGAGCAACCGCTGAGCAGGAGACCGAGGATCAGGATCGGTGCCGCGAGGCGCGAAGTGCTGCGGTGGCGTGTGGACATCATGGGCTCCTCCTTCGACCGGGATCGCCCGTGGCGGGTGGACGCACCCGCCACGGACGACACTCGGTCAGCGCTGTTCCTGCTCTTCCTCTCGGCGTCGTAACCGCGTCAGGCCGAGACCCAGGCCGGCGAGGACCATCACTCCGCCCAGCAGCAGGCCGCCGGCGGCGAGCGTCCCACCCGTGACCGCGAGCCCGGTCGGCGGCGTCGGCACCACGCGGGTGACCGTCTGCGAGGTCGGCGGATCGATCGGCCCGCCCGGCGTGTTCCCGCTCACGGTTGCGACGTTGCGCACCTCACCGCGACGCACGTCGGCGGCATCGATGGTGTGCGGCGGCACGATGCACGTCATCCGCTCCCCGGAGGCGAGGCTGGTCGCCGGGCAGGTCACCGGGCCCGCGGTCGGATCGGACACGACGATGTCGGAGACCGTCTGCGCCCCTATGTTGCTGACGACGATCGTCCACTCCACCCGGTCGCCGAGGTCGACGATCCCGTTGCCGTTCACGTCCACGGTCGTCGCGCGCTTCTCGATCGCAAGCTCGTTCGTCCCGTCGAAGGGCACCTCGACGGTCGACGGCGGCGACACCGGCGGCGTGCCCGATGGCGGTGTGCCGGTGGCCGTGGCCGTGTTGGTCAGCCGGCCGGAGTCGACGTCCGCCTGCGTCGTCGTGTACGTCGCCGTGCAGGTCACGGTCTGCCCGGGGATGATGCGCGCGGCCTCATCGGGGCAGGAGATGGCCGAGAGGTCGCCCTCTCCGGAGAACTCGGTCTCCTCGACCGCCACGTCGCTCAGCGTCACGTTGCCCGTGTTGGTCACGACGAAGGAGTACTCCAGCGTCTCCCCCACGGTGGTCATCACGGCCGGGGTCGCGGACTTCACGATGCTGAGGCCCGGGGTCGGCAGCGCGGGGACGCGCGCCTCGGACGGCGGCGACACCGGGGGCTGCAGGTCCCCGGGCGGCACACCGGTCGCGGTCGCGGAGTTCGTCACCTGGCCGGCGTCGATGTCCTCCTGCGTCAGCACGTACGTCGCCGTGCAGATGAGCTGGGCCCCGGGGGCCATCGACGCGGTCCCGGCCGGGCAGTCGATCGCCGACAGCGGACCCGTCCCGGAGAAGTCGCCCTCGGTGATCGCGACATCGGTCAGCGTGACGTTGCCGGTGTTGGTCACGACGAAGGAGTAGGTGATGTCCTGGCCCACGACGTAGGCCGCTGCCGTGTCGGGGCTGGCCGACTTCACCACGGCGATCGCCGGGTTCCGGTCACCGGGCAGCTCGACCGTCGACGGAGGCGTCAGCGGCGGCTCGCTGGTCGGCGGCTCTCCCGTCGCGACGGCCGTGTTCGTGAGTCGCCCGGCATCCACATCCGCCTGCGTGACCACGTACGGTGCCGTGCAGGTCACGGACGCACCGGGGGCCAGCGAGGCCGCCGCGGCCGGACACGTGATCACCGGCGCGGTTCCCGTCCCCGAGAACGACACCTCGTCCACGCCGACATCCGTCATCGTGACGTTGCCCGTGTTGGTGATGAGGAACGAGTACGTGATCGTCTGCCCTGCGGCGCTGATCCTCGTGAGGTCCGCGGTCTTCGCCACCGTGAGGGCCGGCGACCCGTCCGAGGGCACCTCGACCGTCGAGGGCGGCGAGACCGGCGGCTGCCCCGACGGCGGTGTCCCCGTGCCGGTAGCGGTGTTGGTGACGCCACCCGCATCGATGTCGGCCTGCGTCACGACGTACGGCGCGGTACACGTCACCTCCGCTCCCGGAGCGAGGGACTCCGCCCCCGCGGGACAGGTCACCACCGGCGCGGTGCCGGTGCCGGTGAACGAGACCTCGTCCACCCCGACATCCGTCAGCGTGACGTTGCCCGTGTTCGTGAGGAGGAACGAGTACGTGATCGTCTGGCCCGCCGCGGTGATCTCGGTGCGGTCGGCCGTCTTCGCCACGGTCAGCGCGGGAGCCGGGTCACCGGGGACCAGGACGGTCGACGGCGGCGACACCGGGGGCTCGCCCGAGGGCGGCGTGCCGGTCACGGTCGCGGTGTTCGTCACCCCGCCGCCGTCGAGGTCGGCCTGCGTCACCACGTACGGCGCGGTGCAGGTGACCTGGGCTCCCGGCGCGAGGGACGCGGCGCCCGCCGGGCACGTCACGACCGGAGCCGTGCCGGTGCCGGTGAAGCCCGTCTCGTCCACCGTCACGTCCGCGATCGTCACATTGCCCGTGTTGGTGACCAGGAAGGAGTAGGTGATCGTCTGACCGGCCGCGGTGATCGTGGTGCGGTCGGACGACTTCACCACCGACAGGCCCGGCGACGGCTCCGACGGCACCTCGACCTCGGACGGCGGCGACACCGGCGGCTCCCCCGACGGCGGCGTGCCCGTGGCGGTCGCCGTGTTGGTCACTCCGCCCGCGTCGATGTCGGCCTGGGTGACGACGTACTCCGCGGTGCAGGTGACGTCGAGCCCCGGTGCGAGCGAGGACACCGCAGGCGGGCACTCGACCACCGGCGGGGTCCCCGTACCGGTGAAGGAGGCCTCCGTCACCTCGATGTCCGTCAGAGTGACGTTGCCGGTGTTCGCGACGACGAACGTGTAGGTGATCGTCTGGCCCGCGGCCGTGATCTCGGTCCGGTCCGCCGTCTTCGACACCGTCAGCGCCGGCGACGGCTCCGACGGCACCTCGACCTCGGACGGCGGCGACACCGGCGGCTCCCCCGACGGCGGCGTGCCCGTCACCGTGGCGGTGTTGGTCACCCCACCCGCGTCGATGTCGGCCTGGGTGACGACGTACTCGGCGGTGCACGTGACCTGCGCGCCGGGAACCATCGTGGCGGCACCCGCGGGACAGGTCACCACCGGAGCAGGACCCGTACCGGTGAAGGTGCCCTCCTCCACCGTGACGTCGCGCACCGTGACGTTCCCGGTGTTCGTCACGAGGAAGGAGTAGGTGATCGTCTGCCCCGCTGCCGTGATCTCCGTCCGGTCAGCGGTCTTCGCCACGGTCAGTGCCGGGGCCGGGTCGCCGGGGATCTCCACCGTCGTCGGCGGCGACACCGGTGGCGTCCCGGAAGGCGGTGTGCCCGTCGCCGTCGCCGTGTTCGACAACTGCCCGGCGTCGATGTCGGCCTGCGTCAGCGTGTACGTGGCGGTGCACTCGACCTGCACCCCCGGCGCGAGCGATGCGGCCCCCGCGGGACACGTGATCGCCGACACCTCGCCCGAGCCCGTGAACGCCGTCTCGTCCACCGTCACGTCGGTGAGGGTCACGTTGCCCGTGTTCGTCACCACGAAGGTGTAGGTGATCTCCGTCCCCACCGTGTAGCCGGCGGCGGTGGAGGGATCGGCCGACTTCACGACCGTGATGCCGGGCGTCTGGATCGACGGCACCTCGACCTCCGACGGCGGCGACACCGGCGGCTCGAGGGTTCCGGGCGGGTCGCCCGTCACGGTGGCGGTGTTCGTCACGCCGCCTGCATCGATGTCGGCCTGCGTCACCTCGTAGGTCGCCGTGCACGTCACCTGAGCTCCGGGTTCGAGGGACGCGGCCGCTGCGGGGCAGGTGACGACGGGAGTCGCACCGGTACCCGAGAACGACACCTCGTCGACGGTCACGTCCGCGATGGTCACGTTGCCCGTGTTCGTCACGAGGAACGAGTAGGTGATGACGTCCCCCGCGGCGGTGATCTCCGTCCGGTCGGCCGTCTTCGCGACCGTGAGGGCGGGCGCGCCGGGCACCGTGACGATCGCCGTGGAGGGCGCCGACACCGGCGGTTCGAGGTCGCGGGGCGGCGTGCCCGTCGCGGTGGCGGTGTTGGTCACCTGACCCGCGTCGACGTCCGCCTGCGACGCCTCGTAGGACGCGGTACAGGTCACCTGGGCGCCCGGAGCGAGTGTCGCCGCGGCGGCGGGGCAGGTGATCTCCGGCGCCGTGCCCGTGCCGGAGAACGCGGTCTCGGTCACGGTGATGTCGGTGAGGGTCACATTGCCCGTGTTCGTCACGAGGAAGGCGTAGTCGACGGTCGCCCCGGCGGCGGTGATCGACGTCGGATCGGCCGTCTTGACGAGGGTGATCGCGGGCGTCTCGTCCGCGGGGACCACCACGGTCGAGGGCGGTGACACCGGCGGCTCCCCCGTGGGCGGCTCCCCCGTCACGGTCGCGGTGTTGGTCACCCCGCCCGCGTCGATGTCCGCCTGCGTCACCACGTAGGGCGCGGTACACGTCACCTGGGCGCCGGGGGCCAGGGAGGCGGCCGCCGCGGGGCAGGTGACGACCGGAGCGGTACCGGTGCCGGTGAACGACGTCTCCGTCACCCCGACGTCGTCGATGGTCACGTTCCCCGTGTTGGTGATGAGGAACGAGTAGGTGATCGTCTGTCCGGCCGCGGTGATCTCCGTGCGGTCCGCCGACTTCGCCACCGTGAGCGCCGGGGCGGCGGTGACGGGGATCTCGACCGTGGACGGCGACGACACGGGTGCCGCGCCCGTCGGCGGCGTTCCCGTCGCGGTGGCCGTGTTCGTGAGCGCCGAGGTGTTGTAGTCCGCGGCCGTCACGGTGTAGCTCGCGGTGCAGGTCACCTGCGCTCCCGGAACGAGGGATCCGGCGCCGGCGGGGCAGGTCACGTCGAGGGCTCCGGTGCCGGAGAAGGACTCCTCGTCGATGCCGACGTTCGTCAGGGTCACGTTCCCGGTGTTCGTGACGAGGAAGGAGTAGTCGATGGTCTGCCCGGCGCCGGTGATCGCGGTCGTCTCGGAGCGCTTCTCCAGCGAGATCGCCGGAGCCGGGTCCACCGGCACGCGCACGGTCGACGGCGGAGACACCGGAGGCGTCAGCGACCCGGGAGGCACACCGGTGGCGGTCGCCGTGTTGCTGACCGATCCCCCGTTCACGTCGGCCTGGGTCAGGGTGTAGCTCGCGGTACAGGTCGCCTGCGCGCCCGGGGCGAGCGGTGCCGTCGGGCATACGGCCGCCGAGAGCGTCCCGGAGCCCGTGAACGCCGTCTCGTTCACCGCGATGTTCGAGACGGTCACGTTGCCCGTGTTGGTGACGATGAACGAGTAGTCGATCACCTGTCCGACCGTGAAGTCGTCCGGTCCGGACGGGGTCGCCGACTTCACGACCGTGAGCGCCGGGGTACGGGTCGTCGTGACCGTCGCGGTGCTCGGGTTGCTCTCCACGCCGGTGTTGGCCTCGGAGGTTCCGGTGGCGAGCGCGGTATTCGTCACCGTGCCCGCGTCGATGTCCGCCTGGGTCAGCGTGTACGCCGCCGTACAGGTGGTGTTCTGCCCCACGGCGAGCGTCGTCGCCGCACAGTTCACCGCCCCGAGCGTCCCCGTACCGCTGAACGCGGACTCGCGGATGCCGAGCCCCGAGACGGCGACGTTGCCGGTGTTCGTGACCGCGAACGAATAGGTCACCGTGTCCCCCGCCGCGCTGGCGGTGGTCGGCGTGACCGTCTTCGTCAACGCCAGAGAGGGCGCCGGAGCCGTGATCGTGACGGCGTAGTCCTCCACCTCACCCGGACCGCCCGTCCCCGTCGGCGTCGCCGTCGTCAACCCCGTCCCGCTCTGGATGCGGAATCGGGCGAACGTCTGCCCGCCCACCGTCTGCGAGGCGATGCCGGACCAGTTCAGCGTCACGGACGAGCCGTCCGCCGTGCCCGCGGGGACCGTCGCGGTGGCGCCCTCGTTCGCATCGAACACGCCGTTGCGGTTGAAATCGATCCAGCCGACCAGGGTCGCCGGCACACCCGGCACCTTGTTCGACGCCAGCACCGACACCGAATAGGTGTTCGTCACGCTCGCCATGATCGGCCCGAACGACGCCAGCCCCGTCTCGTCGTTGATGGTCTGGTTCGGGGCCGTGCCGCCGACGACGTTGTCGCCCGTCGCGTTCGCGCTGTACTGCATCGCCGTCTCGGCATCGGCCGACCACCCGAGATACGTCGCCGCATTCAGCTCCTGGGAGGCCGAGCCGTAACTGGCCGGCGCATCGCCGAAGTCGTCGGGGATGGTCGTACAGGAAGGGTTGAACCCGTCGATGCCCTCGCCACCGCTCTGCGCGCGGTAGCCGCGCACGACGATGTCGCTCGTCCCGGTCGTCCCGGCGGGGCCGCATCGGGGGGTCGGCGTGTTGAGGCCGCCGTTCGTGTTGAAGTTCTGCCCGGCGGTGAGGACGGTGGCGGAGGCCGCGAGGTCGATCCGCAGCTCCCCCGCGGTGGTGAAAGTCATCGGACGGCACGTGATCTGCACGGACGAGGGCCACCGCGCGCCGTTGTCGCCGACGAAGGTGGTGCCGGTGATGCGATGCACGAAGGTGTTCGCCGGACACGTCGCCGTCTGCACGTTCCCGCGACCCTGGTCGTAGACCGGCCCCTCGATCCACGTGGGGTTCACCGTGGAGGTGATGACCCCCGCATTGCTCACGGTGATCGACGCGCACTGGAGGCTGAAGCGCGTGAGGATCGAGTTCGCCGAGGAGCCTGGCGCGTCCGCGGTGCGGTTCTCCGTCCGCACGGCCGTGAGGACGGAGTTCGCCGGGCACTCGGTGGGGGCGGTCAGATCCTTGTCCGACCCGACGACGGGTCCTTCATACGACACGCCGAGGTATAGCTGAGCCGGGTCACCCGGGGCCGCCGTCGCGGGGAGCACGGGCGCGACGAGCGATCCGAGCACGAGGGCGAGCATGGTCGCCACCGCCCACGGACGCCGCGGCGACAGCAGCCGCCGTCGCGTTCTCCGGTCCTTCTTCTCTTCACGCGCCGAATTCGTATGCAGAGAGAACTGCATGAACACTCCCCTGTCCGTGCCCAGTCCCCCCACCCCTCCGAACTGGGATACGGCTGAGAGTAGGGCGGCCCCGGATGGAACTCCAGGCCACCTTTCGTCGCTACAGGATGAGGACTTTCGTCACTGCCCGGGAGGGGAAGGCACCTCGAGTCGACGGCGCAGAGCCGTCGCGCGCTCCTCGAGTTCCGCGCGGATCTCGTGGGCGGCGAGCGAGCCACCGGAGAGGAAACCGGCCTCCAGCGCCTCCCGCCACCGACGGTTCACCTCGTCCAGCTCGAGGGTGAGGCGCTCCCTCTCCTCGGCCGAGATCGGCTCCGGCGGGACGGACTCCTCCGCCCCGTCCTCCGGCACGACGTACCACCGGAAATCCTCGCGACCGCGGGCATCGTTGAGTCGCCAGAGGAGGAAGAGGGAGAGAAGGAACCCTGCTCCCCCCGTCGCGATCATCACCCAGGCGAACCCGGGCGTCTCGTCCAGAACGCCGATGCCGTACCAGAGGAGCAGCAACGCGGTCAGAGCCAGGGCGCCGGGGAGGACGATGCGGACGAGGACGAGTCCGACGGTGTGCATCCAGGGGCTCATGCGGCAGACCGTTCGATAAGCGTTCGCGGGGAAACAGAAAGAGCCGGTCAGACTCTGACCGACTCTTTCATGAATGTCTCGCTGTGCGCGAGGGGGGACTTGAACCCCCACGTCCATACGGACACTGGCACCTGAAGCCAGCGCGTCTACCATTCCGCCACTCGCGCGAGCGTCTCGCTCCGAAGAACTCAACTTTCCGAGGATATCACGCGTTTTCGCCCGCGTTGCACACCCCGGCAGGGGCGTCGGCGGCGTTCCCCCAGGTCACCTGGCTACGATGTCCCTACCGGTCGGCATGCCAGAGGAGCCCAGTGGGACTACTTGACAGCTTTGAGAAGGGTCTCGAGCGCGCAGTGAACAGCGCGTTCGCGAAGACCTTCCGCAGCGGCATCCAGCCCGTGGAGATCGCTTCGGCGCTGCGACGCGAGGCGGATACCACTGCGGCCGTGGTGAGCCGTGACCGCATCATCGCGCCCAACAACTACGTCGTGCGCCTGAGCCCCGACGACGCGGAGCGCATGCGCGGGCTCGGCGGCGCGCTGACGGACGAGCTGCACGCACTCCTCACGAAGCACGCGAAGTCGCAGGGCTACAGCTTCGCCGGCCCCCTGTCCCTCACACTCGAGGCGGACGACAAGGTCGCCACCGGCACCGTGCGCGTCACCTCGGGCACCGTCGAAGGACGCGTGAGCTGGCAGGCCGTGGTCGACGTCGACGGACGCCGGCACACCCTCACCCGTGCCCGCACCGTGATCGGCCGTGGCTCCGACGCCGACATCACCATCGCCGACGCCGGATCCAGCCGTCGTCACGCCGAGATCCTCTGGGACGGCGAGCGCGCGATGCTCCGCGACATGGGATCCACCAACGGCACGAAGGTCGATGGGCAGAAGCTCCGCGAGGCCGCGCTCCCCTCCGACACCACGATCACGATCGGTCGTACCGACCTCGTGTTCCGCATCGTCCCCGTCGCCACCCCGTCGCGGTCGTCGCGCCCCGACGACGACGCGACCCGCGTGTTCGGAGCCCTCGGATGAGTGAACTGGTCCTGCTCCTGCTCCGCATCGGCTTCCTCGTGCTGATGTGGTTCTTCGTGTTCGGGGTCGTCTACTCCCTGCGCGCCGACCTGTTCGGGGTGCGCGCTCGGAAGCTCCCCGCGGAGGCGACAGCGGGAGCACCCGCCGCCGCTCCGGCCGCGGCACCGGCTGCCCCGCCCCGTCCCTCGTCGGCGCGACCGTCGACCGGGCCCGCGACCGTGGCCACGGCGAAGCGCCTCGTGATCACGTCCGGACCGAAGGCGGGTCTCGAACTGCCCCTGGGCTCCGACACGATGACGATCGGCCGCTCCAGCGAATCCGCCCTGGTGATCCGCGACGACTACACGTCCAGCCATCACGCCCGGCTCCTGCTCCGCGGCGACACGTGGGCGATCCAGGACCTCGACTCGACGAACGGCACGTTCGTGGCCGGCCAGCGGGTGACGGGCGGCCCGGTCTCCCTCAGCCTCGGCACCCCGGTCAAGGTCGGCGCGACGACGTTCGAGCTGAGGGCCTGACGCCGGCATGGTCTTCGAAGGCTCGAGCGCCGCGATCTCCCACACCGGGAAGGTCCGCTCCAACAACCAGGACTCCGGGTACTCCGGGGCGAACCTGTTCGTCGTCGCCGACGGCATGGGCGGACACGCGGGCGGCGACGTCGCCTCCAGCATCGCGATCCAGCGCATGGAGCCGCTGGATCAGCCGTACTCCTCCACGGAAGACGCGCAGGCCGCCCTCCAGGCCGCCGCCACGACGGCCGCGGGCGACCTCATCCGCGCCGCGAAGGATCGTCCCGAGCTCGCCGGGCTCGGCACCACGCTCAGCGCGATCATCATGGTCGACGAGTACGCCGTCATCGGCCACATCGGCGACTCGCGCATCTACCTCTACCGCGACGACGCGCTCACGCAGATCACCGCGGACCACACCTTCGTGCAGCGACTGGTCGACTCCGGCCGGATCACCCCGGAAGAGGCCAGATACCACCCGCGTCGTTCGGTGCTCATGCGGGTGCTCAGCGACATGGACGCCGACCCCGAGCTCGACATGTTCGTCATGCACGCGCAGCCCGGCGACCGCTGGCTGCTGTGCTCCGACGGCCTCTCGGGCGTGGTGGACGAGGCCCGCATCCTCAAGGCCATGCAGCTCGGGCTCGCCCCGGGGCGCACGGCCGACAACCTCCTCAAGCAGGCCCTCGACGGCGGTGCCCCGGACAACGTCACGATCGTGATCGTCGACGTCGGCGGACAGCACCCCGTCCACTCCGGCACCGCCACGATCGTCGGCGCGGCGTCGAACCCGTCCGGGGTCTACGTGCCGCCGGTCCGCGCGCCGCGGAGCAACTGGCTGCACCCGGTGCGGCAGGCCGCGAACGAGCCGAGCCACTTCGAGCCGGCGCCCGAGTACCTCGAGGAGCTGATCGAGGAGGATCGCCGTCGCGCCAAGCGCCGCCGACTGGGCTGGATCGCCGGCGCGGTCGTCGTCCTCGCGATGCTCGGCTTCGCCGCGTTCGCGGCATACAGCTGGACGCAGACGCGCTACTTCATCGGCGCCGACGAGGACAGCGTGGTGATCTTCCAGGGCGTTCAGCAGAACATCGGTCCGATCACCCTGTCGACCCCGGTCGACGACACCGAGATCCTCCTCGCCGATCTGCCGCCGTATCAGCGGGCCTCGGTCGAGCGCACCATCAGCGCCCGCTCGCTCTCGGACGCGATGGCCATCGTCGACCGGCTTCGCTCCGGCGCCGAGGCCAACATCATCGAGCAGACGCCGCTGCCCACCCCGCTCCCCTCGCCGAGCGAGACGCCGTCGGGAGGTGCCGGATGAGCACCGACGTCCAGGCCGACACCACCGTCATCAAGGCCCTGCGCCGACTGCGCATGCCTCAGACGCAGCGCAACCGTGAGTTCTGGTTGCTCCTCTTCGCCTGCGCGATCAGCGGCGCCGCCCTCACGCTCGTCCAGCTCGGCGCTCTCGGCACGATCGACCCGATGATCCTGGCGATCGGCGGCGGACTCGCCGCCCTCGCCTTCGCGCTGCACGTCGTGCTCCGCTTCGTCGCCGCCGACGCCGACCCGTTCGTGGTCCCGATCGCGACGCTGCTCACCGGCCTCGGCGTCGCGATGATCTACCGGATCGACATCGCGTTCGGGAACACCGGGTGGAACGCCTACTCCACCAAGCAGCTCGCCTGGACGGCCATCTCCCTCGCCGGCGCGATCGCGGTGGTCATCCTGCTGCGCAACTACCGGATCCTCTTCCGGTACACCTACATCTTCGGCCTCGCCGGCATCCTCCTGCTGCTCCTGCCGTTCGTGCCCGGTCTGCGGATCCCCGACGCGAACGCCCAGGTCTGGGTGTCGCTGGGCGGCATGTTCGCCTTCCAGCCCGGCGAGCTCGCCAAGATCTGCCTGGCGATCTTCTTCGCCGGTTACCTCGTGCGCACGCGGGAGAGCCTGACCTCGGTCGGCAAGCGGGTGCTCGGCATCACCTGGCCGCGCATGCGCGAACTCGGTCCGGTCCTCGTCGTCTGGCTCGTCTCGCTCGGCATCATCGTCTTCCAGCGCGACCTCGGCACCGGAACGCTCATCTTCGGCATGTTCGTGGCGATGCTCTATGTCGCGACGGGCAAGACGAGCTGGGTGCTGATCGGTCTCGGCCTCGTGGTGGCCGGCGTCGCCGCCGCCTCGCAGATCCTCAGCTACGTGCAGGGTCGTTTCATCAACTGGCTGTTCCTGTTCGACTCCTCCAAGGTCGACCCCGACGTCGCCGGCTACCAGCCCATGCAGGGACTGTTCGGTCTCGCCCGTGGCGGCCTCATCGGCACCGGCTGGGGCCAGGGCCGCCCGGAGATCACCCCGCTGGCGCACAGCGACTACATCATCACGAGCCTCGGCGAGGAGCTCGGCCTCATCGGCCTCTTCGCGATCCTCTGCCTCTACATGGTGTTCGTCAGCCGCGGCGTCCGCATCGGGCTCGCGGGTCAGGACGACTTCGGCAAGCTGCTCGCCACGGGGCTGTCGTTCACGATCGCCCTCCAGGTCTTCATCATGGTGGGCGGCGTGACGCGGGTCATCCCGCTGACGGGTCTGACCACGCCGTTCCTCGCCGCCGGCGGCTCCTCCCTCGTCGCGAACTGGCTCATCGTGGCGCTCCTGCTCCGCATCTCCGACGGCGTCCGCCGTCAGCCCCGGGTGGTGATCGGCTGACATGACCAAAGAGCTCCGCAGACTCAGCATCGTCATGCTGTTCATGTTCGTCGCGCTGTTCGCCGCGACGAGCTGGATCCAGGTCGTCGAGACCGATGTCCTGTCGCAGAACCCGCACAACAAGCGGACGCGGCTGGACAGCTACGAGATCCAGCGTGGCGCGATCATCGTCGACGGCACCGCCATCGCCAACTCGGTCCCGAGCGACGACCAGTACCGGTTCCAGCGCGTGTACACCGACCCGGGCCTGTGGGAACCCGTCACCGGGTACTTCAACCCCGCCCTGGGCTCGGCCACCGGCATCGAGGAGGCGATGAACGCTGATCTCTCCGGCACCGGCTCGAACGCCTTCTTCGCCGAGATCGAGCGCATCCTCTCCGGCCAGCCTCAGCGCGGCTTCAGCGTCGAACTCTCCCTCGACACCGCCGCACAGCGCGCCGCCGTCGAGGCCCTGGACGGCCTGCAGGGAGCGGTCGTCGCGATGGACCCGAAGACCGGACGCATCCTCGCGATGGCCTCCACCCCGGGCTTCGACACGAACCGCATGGCGACGCACGACGCGAACGCGGCCAACGCCACGTACGACGAGCTGGTGGCCGATCCGGGCAAACCGCTCTCCAACCGGGCGATCGCGGGTGACCTCAACCCCCCGGGCTCGACCTTCAAGATCGTCGTGGCGGCCGCCGCCTACGCGAGCGGAGACTGGACGCCGGAGTCGACGCTGCCCAACCCGACCTCGTACACGCTCCCCGGCTCGAACAATCGCGTCTCCAACGCCTGGGGAGGCGCCTGCGGCCCCGGGGAGACCGTCACGATCGCCGAAGCGATCCGCCTGAGCTGCAACATCCCCATGGCCGAGCTCGCGGTCGAGCTCGGCGACGACACGATCCGGGAGATGGCCGAGAAGTTCGGCTTCAACCGCAGCTTCGACACGCCCCTCACCTCGACGCCCTCCAGCTACCCCCAGGGCCTGGACGACGCGCAGACCGCGCTCACCGGGTTCGGGCAGGGACAGGTCACCGCGACGCCGCTGCAGATCGCCATGGTCTCGGCGGGCATCGCGAACGACGGCGTGGTCATGAACCCGCAGATGGTGGACGCCGTGATCGGCAACGACCTCTCGGTGATCCGGTCGTTCGAGAGCACCGAGTTCGGGCGCGCGATGGACGCCGACGTCGCCGACGACGTCACCTCCGCCATGGTCGCGAGCGTCTCAAACGGTGCGGCGCAGGGTGCAAGAATAGACGGGGTCGACGTAGCCGGTAAGACGGGAACGGCGGAGAACGGAAACAGGCCGCACACGCTGTGGTTCACGGGGTTCGCCCCCGCGGACGACCCCGCGGTCGCGGTAGCGGTCGTCGTCGAGAACGGCGGCGGACAGGGTCAATCAGGAAGCGGGGACACCATCGCCGCTCCGATTGCGAAGAAGGTCATAGAGGCGGTGCTGGGCAGATGAGGCCGACGCAGGGTGTGTCGTTCGGTGGTCGCTACGAGCTGCAGTCGCGTATTGCGATCGGCGGCATGGGCGAGGTGTGGGAGGCGACGGATCACGTCATCGGTCGCACCGTCGCCATCAAGATCCTCAAGGACGAGTACATGGGGGACCCCGGGTTCCTCGAGCGGTTCCGCGCGGAGGCGCGTCACGCCGCGCTCGTCAACCACGAGGGCATCGCCAGCGTGTTCGACTACGGCGAGGAGAACGGCAGCGCCTACCTCGTCATGGAGCTCGTGCCGGGTGAGGCCCTGTCGACGATCCTCGAGCGGGACGGCTCGCTGAGCGCGGACAAGACGCTCGACATCGTCGCGCAGACCGCCTCGGCCCTCCAGGCCGCGCACGCCGCGGGTCTCGTGCACCGCGACATCAAGCCGGGGAACCTCCTGATCACGCCCGACGGCCGTGTGAAGATCACCGACTTCGGCATCGCCCGCATCGCCGATCAGGTCCCGCTCACCGCGACCGGCCAGGTCATGGGCACGGTGCAGTACCTGTCGCCGGAGCAGGCGTCGGGTCACCCGGCCTCCCCCGCGACCGACACCTACTCGCTGGGCATCGTCGCGTACGAGTGCCTCGCCGGCAAGCGCCCCTTCACCGGCGAGTCGCAGGTCGCGATCGCCATGGCGCAGATCAACGAGCAGCCGCCGCCGCTGCCGCCGACGGTCCCGATCCCCGTGCAGAACCTGGTCATGGCGATGATCGCCAAGAAGCCGGCGGATCGCCCCTCCTCCTCGGCCACGGTCGCCCGCGCGGCCCAGGCCCTGCGTCGCGGCGACCTGAACTCCGCGGCCATCGCCGTGCCCGCCATCGCGACGGGCGGCATCGCCGGCGACGACGACGCCACGCGCATGCTCACCGCGACCGGTGACGACGGCACGACACGCATCCTCCCCACCACCGCGCAGCTTCCCACCGACGAGGCCGCCGCGGAGGAGCAGGAGAAGAAAAAGAAGAAGAAGAGCGCCTGGACGTGGCCGCTCATCGCGCTGCTCGTGCTGCTGCTCATCGTGGCCGGCGGCACGCTGTGGGCGCTGTTCGGACCCCAGACCGACGACGTGGATCCCAAGCCCACCGGGAGCTCGAGCCGCACCCCCACCCAGGTCGAGTCCGAGACGCCCTCGGCGCCGCCCACTCCTCAGGAGACGCGCGTCGACGTGACGGCGCTGAACCTCACCGACATGGACTGCGCCACGGCGACGGCGACGCTCAAGGAGGCCGGCTTCAGCGACATCACGTGCGCCGACGGCGACCCCGCGCCGAGCGACGGCGAGGTGGGCAAGGTCTACCGCGTGCAGCCCTCGGGCAACGTCGCGACGACCACCCCGATCGCATTGACCGTCTACGCCGGCCGCACACCGCTCCCGACGCCCACGGACAAGCCGACGATCACCGGGGACCCGGTCGCGGGCAGCACCGTCACCATCTCCTGGGGCACCGGTTTCACGTGCCCCAGCGGCACGACCCTGTCCGGCTACGTCGTCTCGCTGCAGAACGGCACCTTCGCCGCGGGCGGCCCGAACTTCCAGCCGACCCAGCGCAACGCGCAGGTGACGGTCGGCGACGCCGTGGGCCAGCAGCTCATCGCCACCTACCAGGGCCTGTGCTCGGGTGGGGACCAGCGGACGTCGAACGCCTCGCCGCCGCTGTCCGTCACCATCGTCGCTCCGGAGGACGGCGAGGGTGACAGCGGGGAGAGCACCGAAGGGTAGCCTGAATAGCCAGTCCAGCCGCAGTCGATTCCAGGGGGTTCATCCGTGTCCACAGAGCCACGAGTCATCGCGGGCCGGTACCGCGTCGACGAGCTCATCGGGCATGGCGGGATGGCGAAGGTGTACCGCGGGTACGACCTGACCCTGGGCCGCGAGATCGCGATCAAGATCCTCGATCCCGAGCTCGCCCGCGACACCAGCTTCCGGACGCGGTTCCGTCTCGAGGCGCAGTCGGCGTCCCGCATGTCGCACCCGTCGATCGTCCGCGTCTACGACGCGGGTGACCCCTCGACGGTCGACAGCTCCTCCGACGAGCCGCCGTACATCGTCATGGAGCTCGTCAAGGGCACGCTCCTCAAGAAGATCATCGCCGACGGTCCGGTGCCCGTCGAGGACGCGGTGCGTTATGTCGACGGCATCCTCGAAGCGCTCGACTACTCGCACCGCGCCGGCGTCGTGCACCGCGACATCAAGCCCGGCAACGTCATGGTCACCGACAAGGGTCAGGTGAAGGTGATGGACTTCGGCATCGCGCGCGCGGTGTCCGACTCCTCCTCCACCGTCGCCGAGACGACGCAGATCATCGGCACCGCCGCGTACTTCTCCCCCGAGCAGGCCAAGGGCGAGCCCGTCGACGCGCGTGCGGACCTCTACTCCACCGGGGTCGTGCTGTACGAACTGCTGACCGGACGCCAGCCGTTCCGCGGGGAGTCCCCGGTGGCCGTGGCCTACCAGCACGTCAGCGAGACGCCGGTGCCGCCCTCCGAGGTCAACGAGGAGTCTCCCGCGGCCCTCGATCCGATCGTGCTCCGCGCCCTCGCGAAGGACCCGTACCAGCGGTATCCGGACGCCGCCCACTTCCGCGCCGCCCTCGACGCGGCGGTGACGGGTGCGGCACCGACGCGCAAGCAGATCGGCGCGCTGACCAGCGAGCTCTACGGACCCAATCCGCGGCAGGCGCAGGAGACGGCGCGATCGCTCCGTCAGCTCAGCACCGACACCACCATGGCCCGCACGCAGTCGGGGCCGCCCGTCGCGTGGATCTGGGCCGGCGTCGCCCTGCTCGCGGTGCTCCTGGCCTCCGTGCTGTTCTGGGTCTGGACCATCAGCATGCGGCCCGCCGACGTGCCCAGCACCTCGCGCGTCGTCCCGGATCTGACGAACGTCGCCTCGGAACGTGCGCAGGACGACCTCGCGGAACTCGACCTCTCGTCCAAGATCGTCATCGAGTCGAGTCCCTCGATCGCGGAGGGCAACGTCATCCGCACGGATCCGGAGGGCGGGGTGTCCGTGGAGCAGGGCTCGACCGTCACGCTCTACGTGTCCTCGGGCGAGGAGACGGTCGTCGTACCGAAGCTGGAGGGCCTGTCCCTCGATGCCGCCACGAAGGCGCTCCAGGACGCGGGACTCGAGCTCGGCACCGTGACCCAGCGCAACGACAAGGGTCTTGCCGCGAACACCGTCATGACGGCCAGTGAAGAAGAGGATGCCGAGGTGGCCCCCGGCACGGTGGTGAACCTCGAGGTCGCCAGCGGCAAGGTGACGCTGAAGAACATCGTCGGCTGGTCCATGGATTCGGCCACCGAGGAGCTCGAGAGTATCGGGCTCACCCCGGTGCCGACCGAGGCACCGGAGTGCCCGGCGTCGGATCCGGCGACCGTGCACTCGATGTCCGTCGCGCCGGGAGACGTTCCCGTCGGGTCGTCGGTCGAGCTCCGCTACTGCACCGGATCCTGACCCGGACCCGCCGGCTCAGCGCGCCAGCGGATCGAGGCGCGCGGATCGGGAGACGGCCTCCTCGTCGCCGCACAGCCCGAGCCAGTTCGCGAGCAGTCGATAGCCACCCCGGGTGAGCACGCTCTCCGGGTGGAACTGCACCCCGTGCAGCGGCAATGTCCGGTGCGCGAGGGCCATCACGGTGCCGTCGGGCGCGGTGGCGGTCACGGTGAGGTCGGCGGGCAGGTCGCCCGCCGCGAGAGCGAGCGAGTGGTAGCGCCCGACGTCGAACGGCGACGGGAGCCCCGCGAACAGCGCGGAGCCGTCGTGACGGACCGCCGAGACCATGCCGTGCATCACCGCAGGTGCCGACCGGACGGGCGCCCCGAGCGCGGCTCCGATGACCTGATGTCCCAGACACACGCCGAGCGTGGGCACGCCGCGCCGCATCGCGATCCGGGCGGCCTCGACAGAGACCCCGGCGTCGACGGGGGCCCCGGGCCCGGGAGAGAGGAGGAGGGCGTCGTGGGAGTCCAGCATCCGTTCCACCGCCGCGGCGTCCGTCGCGTCCGACTCGACGAGGGTGGTGTCCGCCCCGAGCTCCCGGAGATAGCCGACGAGGGTGTGCACGAAGCTGTCGTGGTTGTCGACCACCAGGACGCGCGTCATTCGACGTCGACCTCGCCGGGGGAGATGAGGGGGCTGACCCAGGGGAACACGTACCAGAACAGCGCGTAGAGCACCGCGGCGATCACCACGAGCAGGATGAGGACGCGCAGCCACCACGGGCCGGGCAGCAGGCGCCAGAGTGCGGCGTACATGGGTCTTCTCTCTCCTGGGGGGTCACACGGACGGCGCGGCCGGCGGCGGTGGCGGATCGGTCAGGGCCGGCGGGGGTCCCTCGGCTCGCGGTTGGAAGCTCTCGAACACCCCGTACGCGACGATGCGCTCGGCGAGCGAGTACAGCGGCGAGCATGCCGTCAACGTGATGTACTGCTCCCCCGTCTGCTGCTCCGGCATCTGCGGCACGTCGGCGAGCACGTCGGTCTGCGTCGGCTTCACGTACTCCAGGGTGCGGAACCGGTAGGTGTACCACCCGTCCGGCGTCTCCACCACGATCGCGTCGCCCACGTGCAGCTTGTCGAGCTGGTTGAACGGCTTGCCCCAGGTCGTGCGGTGGCCGGCGAGCGAGAAGTTGCCGACCTCTCCGGGCATCTTCGACTGCGTGTAGACCCCGATGCCCTTCTGATCGAGGGTGCGCGCCCGGCTGGTCCCCCCGTAGATCCCGAAGTTGTAGTCGGCCCCGAACCGGGGGATGTGCATCTGCCCGAACCACTCGCCGTCGGCCGGTGCCGCCGGGACCGGCGCCTGATAGACCGTCTCGCCATCGTCCGTCTCGATGAGAGGCGGGAGCTCGGGGGCTTCGCCCGCGGCGAGCTGCTGCGAGATCGCGGCGCCCTCCTCGTTCTTCTGGGCGGCGATGATGATGTCGCCGATCCACATCTGCCAAGCGACGAAGAGGAGCACGATGACGCCGGCGGTCAGGAGGAGTTCGCCGAGCACACTCGCGAACGTGGCGCGCGACCGGGGTCGCTGCCGCCGTCCGCGCCGCCCCCCAGGCACGACAGATGCAGTCATGGGCGTGATCATATCCGCCCCACCTGTGCAGCAGGAGTCGGGGCACCGCCGATCCGCGTCCTCACGTCTCGTCGGCGCCGAGGTCTCCCGGGTACAATGACGGCATGGCACGTGACCGCAAGACCGAAGAACCCGCCGTCGAGCGCGCCGAGGGCGACGCCGCTCCCAACGCCGTCTGGTTCAAGCCGGTGATGATCGGCTTCATGCTCCTCGGCCTCGCCTGGATCCTCGTCTTCTACATCTCGGGAATGCAGTTCCCCATCCCCGGCCTCGACAACTGGAATCTGGCCATCGGTCTGGGCATCGCCCTCATCGGATTCCTCATGACCACACGCTGGCGCTGACCGGCCGCAACGACAAGAACCCCTCGCCACCGCGGCGAGGGGTTCTTTCGTCTGTCCGAGAGGCGAGGTTATCCACAGGTTATCCCCACACTGGGGAGAATTACACCGATGTTATTCACAGGGGTTAACAACCCTGTTAACAACTCGGGATCAGGCCAAAAGGATGAGGGGCGGCACCACGGCGACCACGACGACCAACAGCACCACCAGGGCGGCGAGCGACACGATCTGCCAGGTCCGCTGGTCGCGGCGCTTCGTGCGGACGTAGATGAGGGCCACGAGCGCGCCCGTGATCGCGCCGCCGAGGTGCGCCTGCCAGGAGATGCCACCGGCGAAGAACCCGAAGGCGAAGTTGATGCCGAGGATCACGAGGATGCCCGTGACGTTGGCCCCGATGTGGCGCCCGATGATCAGGAGCGACGCCAGGAGCCCGAAGATCGCCCCGGAGGCGCCGACCGTCCACGTCTCCGGCGCGAGGACGGTCACCGCGACGGATCCGCCGAGACCGCTGATGAGGTACAGCGCGAGATAGCGGACACGACCGAGCATCGGTTCGAGGTTCTGCCCGAGCATCCACAGAGCGAGCATGTTCAGGGCGAGATGCACGAAGCCCCCATGCACGAACAGCACGGTCAGCAGTCGCCACGGCTCGAACGGCAGGAGGGAGAGGTTCGGGTAGAGGAACGGCGCGTAGAAGCCGAGAGCCTGGATGATCGGGGCGTTGAGCCCGGGGATGAGCTGCACGAGGCCGATGAACGACGTCACCGCCAGCAGGACGTACGTGACGACGGGCTTGCCGCTGCGCACGGCCCCCATGGTCGTGGCGCCGCCGCCGCGCCAGCGTCGCGCGGCCTTCTTCTGAGCGGGGGTGCGGTTCTTGCGCTCGGCATCCATGCACTCGGGGCAGATCACGCCGACCGGGGCGGGCGTCTGGCACTCGGGGCAGATGGTGCGGAGGCACCGCTGGCAGAGCACGAAGGACTGCCGATCCGGATGCCGGTAGCAGAAGTTCTCACGGTTGTTCGTGAACTCGGGCGTCGTCATCCGGATCGGCCGTCGCGGTCGTCAGGCGGCGACGATGTCGATCGACTGCAGCACCACGGGCTCGATCGGGCGGTCGCCCGCCGCCGTCGGGACCGCGGAGATCGCGTCGACGACCTTGCGCGATGCGTCGTCGGCGACCTCGCCGAAGATCGTGTGCTTGCCCTGCAGCCACGGGGTCGGGTCGGTGGTGATGAAGAACTGCGAGCCGTTGGTGCCCTCGACCTTGCCGGTGATGGCGTTGCGGCGGAGGCCCGCGTTGGCCATCGCGAGGATGTAGGGCTCGTTGAAGTTGAGCTCGTTGTTGATCTCGTCGTCGAAGTTGTACCCCGGACCGCCGACGCCCTGGCCGAGCGGGTCGCCGCCCTGGATCATGAAGTTCGGGATGATGCGGTGGAAGATGACGTCCTTGTAGAGGGGACCCTCGCCCGGCTTGCCGGTGGCGGGGTGCGTCCACTCCTGGGAGCCGTCGGCGAGACCGACGAAGTTCTTGACCGTCTTCGGGGCGTGGTCGCCGAAGAGGTTGATGACGATGTCACCGTGGTTGGTGTGCAGAGTTGCGACGTGGGAAGCGTGAACCATGCGTTCATTCTCGCAGAGCTTCCGGTGAGCGGGCCGGGCGTGTACAACGCGGGAGCCGATGATGCAAGGGGCGGGCGATTCCCTCGCCGCATCCAGCCTCTCGTGGCAAGATGGGGAACCCGTACTCCAATGGACAGGAGAGCATCGTGAGCCTCAGCCGCAAGCGGAAGAAGCAGCTTCGTCGTCTTCAGAAGGACGCGAACCAGCTGTGGGAAGACCAGCAGGTGCTCGTCGGCCACGCCGCCGACGTCGCTCGTGAGGCGGGTCGCCAGCTCGGCAACTTCAATCGCGAGCAGATCGTCCCCGTGGTCCAGGACACCTACAACCGCCGCGTCGCCCCGGTCGTCGACCGCTCGGTGAAGGCCGGTAAGCATGTGGTGGACGACAAGGTCGTCCCCATCGTCGGCGGGGTCGTGGGTACGGCGCTGACCGCCTGGGACGTCGCGAACGCGAAGCGCCACGGCGTCGAGTACAAGGCCCGCAAGGCCGTCTCGCAGAAGAAGGGTCCGGGCCTCGGATCCGTCATCGCCATCGTCCTGGGCGCCGCCGCCGCGGTCGGCGTGCTCTACGCCGCCTGGCAGGCGCTGCGGGCCGACGACGAGCTCTGGGTCGCCGACGACCCGCTGTCGGCTCCCGACGCGTGACCACTCCTGACCCGCACGCGCGGGTGAGGGATGCTGCGGCCGCCCGCGGACTCGACATCGAGATCCGCGAGCGGCCGCAGGCGCGTAGCCTCGTCGAAGCCGCCGAGATCCTCGGCATCCCGCCGTCCGGGATCGTGAAGACCCTCGTGGTGAAGCGCTCGGATGACACCTATCTGTTCGCGCTGGTCCCGGGTGGGCGGTCCATCTCGTGGCCGAAGCTGCGCGCCGTCGTCGGAGTGAACAAGCTCCGTCTGCCCGAACCCGAGCTCGCTCTCGCAGCGACCGGTTACGAGCGCGGAACCATCGTCCCGATCGGCAGCACCACCGACTGGCCGGTCTACGCCGATGAGTCCATCGTCGGCGAGCGAATAGCGATGGGTGCCGGTGCGCACGGCTACAGCCTGTTCGTCGACGCCGACGACCTCATCGCGGCGTACGGCGCGACCGTCGCCGACATCTCGGTGCCCGAAGAGCGCTGACCGTCGCCGGAGCCTCAGAGCAGGCCGGCCATCCGCAGGGCGATGTCCACCAGCCGTACACGCTGCAGCCCGGCGACGGCGGAGAGCGCGAACCACTCGGCGCGATCGGTGGATCCCTCCGTCTCCCAGCGCAGCTTCCCCCCGGTGACCTCGGCCCGATAGACGATGCGCAGGGTATGCAGGGGGTCGGACGACTTCTGCACGCGCCGTCCGGCCGGGATGACACGGGAGTGGATGCCGAGGAGCTGTCCGACCCGGACCGTGTACCCGGTCTCCTCGCGGAGCTCCCGCCGCACCGCGTCCTCCGGCGCCTCGCCCGGTTCCAGGCCGCCGCCCGGGAGCGTCCACGCCACGCGCCGGCCCTCGGTCCACCGCGCCAGCAGGAGGCGCCCACCCTCATCGGTGACGACCCCGTATGCGGCGACGCGCAGGTCCATGCGTCACACCTTATCCGGGTCTCGGGCCGTCCCCCGCCGCGTGACGATCGGGGTGATCGATCACGAATCGAGAAGCCCGACATCACGGGCCGTCCCTACGCTGGGAGCATCATCCGGCCCACGAGAGGAACATCATGGCTGACACCGAGAAGAACTTCACCGCCGAGGAGCGCGAGGCCATGCAGGCCGCCGCCAAGGAGGCCCGCACCCGACGCTCGCGGGCCAAGAAGTCGCCCGAGGAGCTGCGGGCCGCCGGAGAGGCCGATCTCAAGGAGGCCGTCGCGAAGCTCACCGACGAGGACAAGCTGCTCGCCGAGAAGCTGCACGAGCTGGTCTCCGAGGTGGCGCCGGAACTCGTGCCCCGGACGTACTACGGCATGCCGGCGTGGGGGCGCGACGGGAAGGTGCTGTGCTTCTTCCAGCCGGCCAGCAAGTTCAAGGTCCGCTACGGCACCTTCGGGTTCGAGCCGATCTCCAACCTCGATGACGGCACCGTCTGGCCGACCGCGTACGCGGTGACCGCGCTCACGGAGAAGGACCTCGAGTTCCTCGCCGGACGCATCCGCCAGGCGATCAGCTGATCCCGAAGTGGGTCTGACGCAGCGGGGCCGCTCGCGTTAGCGTGGTGCCTGTGAGCACCCTTCCCTTCTCCGCCGCCGTCTACGCCCGCCGTCTGGCACGCGCGCAGGAGCGCGCCCAGGAGGCTGGCCTCGACGCGATCATCGTCGGCCCCGGCCCCGACCTGCAGTACCTCCTCGGCGTCGAGGGTGACACCATCGAGCGGCTGACCGCCCTCGTCCTGCCGCAGCAGGGCGCGGCGACGGTCATCGTCCCGCGGATGGAGCTCGCCAAGGTGCGCAGCACGGCCGTCGGAGAGCTCGGACTGACCGTCGCCGACTGGGTCGACGGCGACGATCCGTACGCCCTCGTCGCCGCGGCGACAGGTCCCGTCTCCCGCGTCGGGGTGTCGGATGCGCTTCCCGCGCTGCACGTCGTCCCGATCGGGGAACGGCTGCAGGCCCGGCTCGAGCTCGCGACACCCGTCCTCCGCGAGGGCCGGATGACCAAGGACGACGAGGAGATCGCCGAGCTGCGCCGAGCCGGCACGGCGATCGATGCCGTGCACCGCCGCGTGCCCGGATGGCTGCGCGCCGGCCGTACCGAGCGGGAGGTCGCCGCCGACATCGCCGCGGCGATCGTGGAGGAGGGGCATCGGACCGTCGAGTTCGTCATCGTCGGCTCCGGGCCCAACGGCGCCGACCCGCACCACGAGGTCTCCGACCGGGTCATCGAGGACGGCGACGTGGTGGTCGTCGACATCGGCGGCGCGGTGCCGAGCGGCTACAACTCGGACAGCACGAGGACCTACGTCGTCGGCACTCCCGATCCGGTGGCAGCCGATCGCATCGCCACCCTCGTCCGCGCCCAGCAGGCGGCCGTGGACGCGGTACGCCCCGGGGTCACGGCGGCAGAGGTCGACGCGGCCGCCCGCTCGGTTCTCACGGAGGCGGGGCTCGGCGAGGCGTTCCTGCACCGCACGGGTCACGGGATCGGCGTCTCGGTGCATGAGGAGCCCTACATCGCCCCCGGCAACGACCTCGTCCTCCGAGAGGGCATGGCCTTCAGCATCGAGCCCGGCATCTACTTCGCCGGCGAATGGGGCGCCCGCATCGAGGACATCGTGGTCGTAACGGCGGACGGCGCCGAGCGCCTGAACACGGCACCGCATGAACTCACGGCGACCGACCGGTGAAGGGGAGGATGGTGGAGCCTAGGAGATTCGAACTCCTGACATCCTGCTTGCAAAGCAGGCGCTCTACCAACTGAGCTAAGGCCCCGTGAGGGAATTCTTGAATTGAAAGGGTGGGGCTACCAGGACTTGAACCTGGGACCTCTTCATTATCAGTGAAGCGCTCTAACCGCCTGAGCTATAGCCCCGTCAACCTCCAGAACTTTACCGGAGTTTCGCCGAAAATCCGAATCGAGGGCGAGGACCCCCTCCGGGATCCTCGCCCTCGGCCGGTCACCGTCCCGGACTGACGTCCACGCTGCCGGCCGACACGGACACGTCGATCGTGCGGCGGGCGCTCGGGGACTCGTCGACCCGGGCATCGAACGAACCCGCGTTGACGTCCTGACTGATCCGGTACTCCACATCGGGGAGGGTCAGATTCAGGGACCCTGCGCTCACGTCGATCGTGGTCGTCTCCGGCGCATCGCCGGTCAGCTCCACCGTCAGATCGCCCGCAGCGATGCCGAGATCCGCCCGGTCGACGCCGTCGAGGAGGACGTCCGCGCGTCCCGCGTTCATCTGCACGTCGAAGGCCGAGGCCGCACCGGAGACGTCGAGGGATCCGGCGTTGATCTGGACTTCCAGGGAGCCGAACTCACCGGAGACGTCGAGAGCGCCGGCATCGAGAGTGAGATTCGCGTCGAGGTCGGAGCCGCTGAGCTCCTCCGGCAGCGTGAGGACCGCGCGCTCGTCGTCGCCGAACCAGTTGCCGAACCACCAGCCGAAGGCCGGTCGAGGACTCCGGACGACGAGCTCGTCCGCCTCGCGCTCGAACGTCCACGCACCGCGGCCGTTGGTCACGGAGAGCTCCGCCGCGTCGACATCGCCGAAGTCGATGCGCACCATGCTCGCGTCGGCGTCGAGATCGATCGCGGTGACGCCGTCGACGTCCACCGTCTGCACCGAATCCGGTCGGCTGGAGGAGAGGAGGGTCCCGGTCGCCGCGACGGCCGCCGTGCCTCCGGCTCCGAGCAGGGCGATCCCACCGACCACCGCGGTGACGATCATGACGGCGGTCGCTCCGGAGGAGCGCCGGGGTCCGGGCGCGCCGGGCGCCGACGCGGGGGAAGCCGCGGACGGCGGCGGGGGAGGAGTGATCGGGGTGTGGCGGCCCTGTGCTCCCGTGTTCTCGGTGGTCATCGTGTGACTCCTGTCTGGCCGTTCGGCGGCGTCGTGCCGCCCGTGTTCTCGAGGTGGGCGAGGGCGGCGAGCACGCGGCGGTTGCCCGACTCGTCCTGTTCGAAGCCCAGCTTCTGGAAGATGGAGGTGATGTGCTTCTCGACGCTCGCCGCCGAGAGGAAGAGGAGGCCGGCGATCGCCTGGTTCGACTTGCCCTCCGCGAGCAGGGCCAGCACGGTGCGCTCCCGCTCGGTGAGCCGCATCATGCGGTCGTCGCGGTTCCGCCGGGTGAGGAGCTGAGCCACCACTTCCGGGTCGAGCACCGTGGCCCCGTCGGCGATCCGCTGCACCGAATTGATGAACTCCGCGACATCCGCCACCCGGTCCTTCAGGAGGTAGCCGAGCGGACCGCCCTGCGCGGCGATGAGATCGGACGCGTAGCGCTCCTCCACGTACTGCGACAGCACGAGGATGGCGAGCGCCGGGTGCACGGCACGGAGGTCCAGCGCCGCGCGGATGCCCTCGTCCGTGAACGTGGGCGGGAGCCGCACATCGAGGATGCAGAGGTCCGGGGAGGTGGATGCCACAGTGGCACGGAGGTCGGTGGTGTCGGTGAGGGCGGCGACCACCTCGTGGCCGGCGTCCTCGAGCAGACGCACGAGCCCCTCGCGCAGGAGGACGGAGTCCTCGCAGATCAGGATGCGCATGGCACGTTCACCTCCAGGCTGGTCGGACCGCCCTGCGGGCTGTCGAGTCGGAACGTCCCGCCCGCGGCGAGGATCCGGTTCGCGATGCCGTCGAGGCCTCCGCCCGGGATGACCTGGGCTCCGCCCATGCCGTTGTCCTCGACCCGCGCCCAGAGGGTGTTCCCCTCGCGGAGCCGGACCGTGACCCGCGCCTCGCTGGCCCGGGAGTGCTTCGCCGCATTGGTCAGCGACTCGGCGATGGAGAAGTACACCGCCGCCTCCGCATCGCGCCCGGGCCGCGGAGCCCCTGAACCGTGCCCCTGGGTCCCTGAGCCGTAACCCTGGGTCCCTGAGCCTGTCGAAGGGTCCATCCGCACGTCCAACTGCACGGGGATGGGGGAGCGGCTGGCGAGCGCCGACAGTGCGGCGTCCAGGCCGCGGTCGTCGAGCACTGACGCGTGGATGCCCCGCGCGAGCTGCCGCAGCTCGGTGATCGCCGCCTTGGTCGACGTGTGCGCCTCGGAGATGAGCTCCTTCGCGGCGTCGGGATCGGTGTCGATCTTCTGCTGCGCGAGCCCGAGGGTCATCCCGACGGACACGAGCCGCGGCTGGACGCCGTCGTGGAGGTCGCGTTCGATCCGCGTCCGTTCCAGGTCGGCCGCGCGGACCGCTCCCTCCCGCTGGGCGGTGGATGCCCGCACGCGCTCGGTGAGCTCGACCTCCCGCGCCCGGGCGACGATCGCCAAAGCCAGCGTGCGAGCCAGGAGGGCGAGGCCGATGATGCCGGCGGCCGAGGCGAGCGCACCGAGGATGCCGATCAGGGGCGCCCAGGACACCGGGATCTGCCCGCCGCCGAAGGGACCGATGATCGTCTCGGCCGAGGTCAGCGGCGCGAAGGCGATGATGATCGACCAGAGGAGGGCCCAGAAGAGCCGCAGCACCACGAAGCCGAGGACGGCGCTGATCGCGAAGTTCGCGACCGCGCGCCACATCCGTCCGTCGATGGCCTGCCGCCCGAGTGAGCGGAGCCAGCCGCCGAAGCCGGGACGGTCCCGCGGCTGGAGCCGGAGCGGGGTGTTCGGCACGCGGTACAGGCCGGCGACGCGGGCGATCTCGAACCAGCCCACGCCGAAGAGCGCGTACACGAGGCCCACGAGCACGACGATGCCGACGCCGAAGACGAAGAGGAGTCCGAGCCCGGTGCCGAGGAGGCCGCCGAGCATCCCGAAGATGCCGCCCCCGATCACCCCGACTCCGGCGAGGTGCAGGATCGTGAGCGGGATGCGCAGCGGCGGCTTCCCGGTCGCAGCGGCCTCGGGGGTCGCAGTCTGTGTGGTCATGCTTCCACGGTAGGGCCGCCGCACGACCTCGCCCACCGAGTCAGCCGGACACTCCCGTTCGGGTTTTCCCTACCCCGCCGAAACCCCGCTCTACCGCCGAAACCCCGGCCTGCATCGG
This sequence comes from Microbacterium sp. NPDC078814, assembly GCF_040702645.1. Taxonomy (NCBI): domain Bacteria; kingdom Bacillati; phylum Actinomycetota; class Actinomycetes; order Micrococcales; family Microbacteriaceae; genus Microbacterium; species Microbacterium sp. NPDC078814. Next base: position 362,942 of record NZ_JBFBLT010000003.1, on the reverse strand, counting down.
TGCGCAGGCCGGGGTTTCGGCGGAAAGGCGGGGTCTCGGAGGCTCAGTTCGACATGAAGCCGACGAGCAGCCCTCCGGTGACCTTCACGGCCAGGTTGTAGATACCCGCGACGACCGCACCGAGCACCGTGAACACGATGAGGTTGAGGATCGCGACGACGGCGGCGAACGCCATCACCTGCGGCAGACCCACGAGCTCCGACAGCGGGATGGCGCCGTCCGTGAAGCTGCGCACGAACTCGTCGGCCGTGGACATGATGCCGGTGGCCTGGAGCACGAGGAAGATCAGGAAGAACGACACCATCGTGACCACGGCCAGTGCGACCGCTCCCAGGAAGGAGAGCTTCACGGCGGACCAGAAGTCGACGTAGACGAGGCGCAGACGGACCTGCTTACCGCCGGTCTTCCGTGTCGACTTCTTCGCCAGCTTGTCGGCCACTGTGCTCATGCGTCTGTATCCTCGGGTGTCTCAGTCGTCTGGGGGGCCTCGGCATCGGCATCCGGCTCGGTCTCCTCTTCGGTGAGACCACGCTCGCCGTTCCGGGCGATGGCGAGGATGCGGTCGGCCTCCGTCGTGCGGGCGAACACCACTCCCATGGTGTCGCGACCCTTGGCGGGGACCTCGGCCACGGCAGAGCGTACCACCTTGCCGCTGGACAGAACCACCAAGACCTCGTCGTCCTCGGACACGATCAGACCGCCCGCGAGAGTGCCCCGATCGTCGTTCAACTTGGCCACCTTGATGCCGTATCCGCCGCGCCCCTGGACCCGGTATTCCTCGACGGCGGTGCGCTTGGCATAGCCGCCGTCGGTGACGACGAACACGTACTTCCCGGGTGCGGCGACCGAAGCGGACAGCAGGCTGTCGCCCTCGCGGAACTTCATGCCCTTCACACCGGCGGTGGCGCGACCCATCGGGCGCAGCGCCTCATCGGTCGCCTGGAACCGCACCGACATGCCCTTGCGGCTGATGAGGAGGATGTCGTCCTCGGCGTTGACGAGGAGAGCGCTGACCAGCTCGTCCTCGTCGTTCAGCCGGATCGCGATCACGCCGCCCTGGCGGTTGGTGTCGTAGTTGTCGAGACGGGTCTTCTTGACCAGGCCGTCGCGCGTGGCGAGGACGAGGTAGTCGGCCACGGCGTAGTCGCGGATGTCGAGGACCTGCGCGATGCTCTCGTCCGGCTGCAGTGCGAGGAGGTTCGCGACGTGCGTGCCCTTCGCGTCACGCCCGGCCTCCGGCACCTCGTACGTCTTCGCGCGGTAGACCCGGCCCTTGTCGGTGAAGAACAGCAGCCAGTGATGGGTCGTCGTGACGAAGAAGTGCTCGACGATGTCGTCGGCGCGCAGCTGGGCGCCCTTGACGCCCTTGCCGCCGCGGTGCTGGGAGCGGTAGTTGTCGCTGCGCGTGCGCTTGATGTAGCCCTCGCGCGTGACGGTGACGACCATCTCCTCTTCCGCGATGAGGTCTTCCATCGACACGTCGCCGTCGAAGCCGTGCAGGATGTGCGTGCGCCGCTCGTCCCCGAACCGGTCGACGATCGCGGTGAGCTCCTCGCGGATGATCGTCCGCTGCCGGCCCTCATCGGCGAGGATCGCCTTGTAGTCCGCGATGAGCGCCTCGAGCTCGTTCGCCTGGTCGATGATCTTCTGACGCTCCAGCGCGGCGAGGCGACGGAGCTGCATCTGCAGGATGGCATCGGCCTGGATCTCGTCGATGTCGAGGAGCTTCTGCAGACCCTCGTTCGCATCCTGCGTCGTCTGGGAACGGCGGATGAGCGCGATCACCTCGTCGAGCGCGTCGAGCGCCTTCAGATAGCCGCGCAGGATGTGCATGCGCTTCTCGGCCTCGTTCAGCCGGAACTGCGTCCGTCGCACGATGACGTCGATCTGGTGGGCGATCCAGTTCGAGATGAAGCCGTCGATCGCGAGCGTCCGGGGCACGCCGTCGACGATCGCGAGCATGTTCGCGCCGAAGTTCTCCTGCAGCTGCGTGTGCTTGTAAAGGTTGTTCAGCACCACCTTCGCCACGGCATCGCGCTTGAGCACGACGACGAGGCGCTGACCCGTGCGGTCCGAGGACTCGTCGCGGATGTCGGCGATGCCGGTGATCTTGCCGTCGCGCGCGAGGTCGCCGATCTTGACCGCCACGTTGTCGGGGTTCACCTGGTACGGCAGCTCGGTGATGACCAGGCAGGTCCGCCCCTGGATCTCCTCGACGTTGACGACCGCGCGCATCGTGATCGAGCCGCGGCCGGTGCGGTACGCCTCGTGGATGCCCTTCGTGCCGAGGATCTGCGCGCCGGTCGGGAAGTCCGGTCCGGGGATGCGCTGGATCAGCCCGTCGAGCAGCTGCTCCCGGGGGAGGTCCGGGTTGTCCAGCGCCCAGAGCGCGGCATCGGACACCTCGCGGAGGTTGTGCGGCGGGATGTTGGTCGCCATGCCGACCGCGATGCCGACCGAGCCGTTGACGAGGAGGTTCGGGAACCGGGACGGCAGAACCGTCGGCTCCTGGGTCTGGCCGTCGTAGTTGTCGGCGAAGTCGACGGTGTCCTCTTCGATGTCGCGCACCATCTCGAGCGCGAGCGGGGCCATCTTCGTCTCGGTGTACCGCGGTGCCGCCGCGCCCATGTTGCCGGGCGAGCCGAAGTTGCCCTGGCCGAGAGCGAGCGGGTACCGGAGCGACCACGGCTGCACGAGACGGACGAGCGCGTCGTAGATCGCCGAGTCGCCGTGCGGGTGGTACTGACCCATGACCTCGCCGACGACGCGGGCGCACTTGGAGAACGACTTGTCGGGCCGGAATCCGCCGTCGTACATGCCGTAGATCACTCGGCGGTGCACCGGCTTGAGACCGTCGCGCACATCGGGGAGAGCACGGCCGACGATGACCGCCATGGCGTAGTCGAGATAGCTGCGCTGCATCTCCGACTGCAGATCGACCTGGTCGATCTTGCCGTGCTCGTGGCCCTCGGTGATGTCGGGGCGTTCTTCGTCAGTCATGTGTCTTTCCTGGTTGGCTGAGCTTGTCGAGGCGTCGGATCCCCTGGCACACGCTCAGGGACCCCGCGGTGATCAGATGTCGAGGAACCGGACGTCCTTGGCGTTGCGCTGGATGAAGCTCCGACGCGATTCCACGTCCTCGCCCATCAGCACGCTGAAGATCTCGTCCGCGGCGGCGGCGTCCTCGATGGTCACCTGGCGGAGCGTCCGGGTGGTGTGGTCCATCGTGGTCTCCCAGAGCTCCTTGGCGTTCATCTCGCCGAGACCCTTGTAGCGCTGGATGCCGGCGTCCTTCGGGATGCGCTTGCCGTTCTCCAGCCCGTAGGCCAGCAGCGCGTCGCGCTCGGCGTCGCTGAACACGTACTCGTGTGCCGCGTTCGACCACTTGAGGCGGTAGAGCGGCGGCATCGCGAGGTACACGAAGCCGGCCTCGATGAGTCCGCGCATGTAGCGGAACAGCAGCGTGAGCAGCAGGGTGGTGATGTGCTGGCCGTCGACGTCGGCATCGGCCATCAGCACGATCTTGTGATAGCGCGCCTTCTCGATGTCGAACTCCTCGCCGATGCCCGTACCGAAGGCCTGGATCATCGCCTGGACTTCCTTGTTGCCGAGCGCCTTGTCGAGACGCGCGCGCTCGACGTTGAGGATCTTGCCGCGCAGCGCGAGGATCGCCTGCGTGTGCGGGTCGCGACCCTGCACCGCGGAACCACCGGCCGAGTCGCCCTCCACGAGGAAGATCTCGCTGATCGACGGGTCCTTGCTCGTGCAGTCCTTGAGCTTGTCGGGCATCGCCGCCGACTCGAAGACGCTCTTGCGTCGAGCCGTCTCGCGCGCCTTGCGGGCGGCGAGGCGTGCCGTCGCCGCGTCGATCGCCTTGCGGATGACGTTCTTCGCCTGGGTCGGGTTGCGGTCGAACCAGTCGCCGAGCTGATCGCCGACGACCTTCTGCACGAAGGCCTTCGCCTCGGTGTTGCCGAGCTTGGTCTTGGTCTGACCCTCGAACTGGGGCTCGCCGAGCTTGATCGAGATGACGGCGGTCAGCCCCTCACGCACGTCGTCGCCGGAGAGGTTGTCGTCCTTCTCCTTGAGGAGGTTGTTCGCACGGGCGTAGCGGTTGACGAGCGTGGTGAGCGCCGCCCGGAAGCCCTCCTCGTGCGTGCCGCCCTCGTGCGTGTTGATCGTGTTCGCGTAGGTGAACACGTTCTCCGTGTAGGACGTGGTCCACTGCATCGCGACCTCGAGCGAGATCTTGCGCGCCGTGTCCTCCGACTCGAAGGCGATGATCTCCTCGTTGACGACCTCGGCGTGGCGCACCTTGTTCAGGTACTCGACGTAGTCGACGAGGCCGCGCTCGTAGAAGAAGACGTCGCTCGGCTGCTTCGTGACCGCCTGGCCGTCTTCCTCCGTCTCGTACGCCGACTCCGGGCGCTCGTCGGACAGCTCGATGCGCAGTCCCTTGTTGAGGAACGCCATCTGCTGGAACCGGGTGCGGAGCGTGTCGTAGTCGAACTCGACCGTCTCCTGGAAGATCTCCGCGTCCGGCCAGAACGTGATGCTCGTCCCGGTCTCCTCGGTGGCCTCGCCCTTCTCGAGCTTCTGCTGCGGGACGCCGCCCTCGGCGAAGCTGTGCCGCCAGACGAAGCCCTTCTGCTTGACCTCCACGTCGAAGCGGGTCGAGAGGGCGTTCACGACCGAGGAACCGACGCCGTGCAGACCGCCGGAGACGGCATAGGCGCCGCCGCCGAACTTGCCGCCCGCGTGCAGGATCGTGAGCACGACCTCGACCGTGGACTTCGACGGGTCGGAGGAGTGCGGGTCGACGGGGATGCCGCGCCCGTTGTCGACCACGCGCACGCCGCCGTCGGCGAGAAGGGTGACGAGGATCGTGTCGGCGTAGCCGGCCAGCGCCTCATCGACGGAGTTGTCGACGATCTCGTAGACGAGGTGGTGCAGGCCGCGGGGTCCGGTCGAGCCGATGTACATGCCGGGGCGCTTGCGCACGGCCTCGAGTCCTTCGAGGATCTGGATCGAGTCGGCGCCGTACTCACCGGGCTGCTGCTTCTTCGGTGCGGGTGCCGCCGATTCTCCGGCCTGTGAGCCCGACGAAGCGTCGTTGTTCGGTTCCGTCTCGTCAGCAGGGGATTCAGGCGTCATCAGAGGGCATTCTCCAGATCGATATCTCGAACTCCCATTCTAGCCGGGTTTCGAGTCGAAATGCCGCTCAACGGCCGCGTGTGGCCCTCTGAGCGTTTCGGACCCCTTGCATGGTGCCCTACCCGTAGGTATCGCGCGGGCCCCGCCCTGGAACGGCTCTGGGACCCCATTTCCACGAGGGGACGTCCGGTCCGATGAAGCGGAGGTTCTCCACCCCCGCCTCCGGATACCGTCGTCCGATCTCCGTGAGGATGGTCGCACGCATGAACTGCAGGTTCTTCGCCCACGCCGTGGAATCGCACTTCACGGTGAGCAGTCCCCGCTCGAGCGACACCGGCTCCGAGTGCTTCGCGGTGTCCGCTCCGGCGAGGTCGGCCCACTGCCGGACGAGGTCCTCCCGCGCGAGCGTCGTCTCCCAGCCGGATTCACGGGTGAGGGTGTCGAGGACCGCACCGAGGGTTCCCGGATCGCGTCCGGGAGTGAACGGCGCGTTGTCGTCGTCGACCGAGATCCGTCGCTTGCGCTTCCAGTTCTTGGCGCTCGGCTTGAGCCCGCGCAGCCGCAGATAGGTGGCGACGGTCTCCGGCGCCTCCGCCGGGGCTGCGCTGTCCGTGACGACGTCAGTCATCCTGCGCACCCTCCTCTTCCTGCGACCGGTCGCGCTCGTCGGTGATGGTGCCCGCTGCGATGCGCACGACGTGGGCGTGGAGCACATCGGGGATATCCTCCTCCACCGCGGCAGTCACCACCACCTGCTCGTAGCCCGCGGTGAGGGTGGCGAGGCGCTGGCGCCGATCGGCGTCCAGCTCGGCGAAGACGTCGTCGAGGATGAGCACCGGGTCGCCGGCGGGAGACTCGCTGCGCAGCAGCTCGGCGGATGCCAGCCGCAGAGCGAGCGCGACCGACCAGGACTCGCCGTGCGAGGCGTAGCCCTTCACGGGAAGGTCGCGGACCCGCAGCACCAAGTCGTCCCGATGGGGTCCGGTGAGGGTGAGACCGCGGTCGAGCTCATTCGATCGTTTGGCCGCCAGCGAGGCGCGGAACATCTCGGCGATCCGGCGGGAGTCTCCGCGCACGTCATCCACGGGAGTGGGGCCGTCGGCGGCGTCCCGATCGTCGTCGTCCTCCGGATCGCTGCCGGCGACGGACAGGGCCCAGTCCAGTTGCGGTCGGTGATCGGCGCCCGCAATCGCCGCATAGGCATCGGCCACCGGCTGCTGCAGATCGGAAGCCAACCGCTGCCGCGCCGTGATGATCTCCGATCCCAGCGAGACGAGCTTGTCGTCCCAGACGTCCAGGGTGCTCAAGGCCTCACCGCGGATGCCGCGCGCCCGCGCCGACTTGAGAAGGGCGTTGCGCTGCTTGAGCACGCGATCGTAGTCGGCCAGTACCGCGGCGAGGCGCGGGGTGCGCTGGATGAGGAGTTGATCGGCGAACCGGCGCCGAGCCGACGGGTCTCCACGGACGATCTGGAGGTCTTCCGGCGCGAAGAGGACGACGTGCGCGTAGCGGGGGAGCTCGTTGGTCTTCGACGGCGAGCCGTTGATGCGCGCCTTGTTCGACCCCTGTCGATTGAGCTGTACCTCGACGAGCACACGCCGCTCACCGTGGGAGAGCCGCGCACGGATGACCGCGTAGTCCTGGCCGTCCCGCACCATCGGAGCGTCGGACGACACCCGATGCGACCCGAGCGTCGCGAGGAAGACCACGGCTTCGGCGAGGTTCGTCTTGCCCTGGCCGTTCCGCCCGACGAGGACGTTCGGCCCTCGGTGCAGGGCGAGTTCCGCGGTCGCGTAATTGCGGAAATCGACCAGGCTGAGGTGCTCCACAATCACGGAGCCAGCCTACCTTCCGGGTCGGACACTCCCTCGGGGCGAGAGCTCGCGCTCAGCGCAGGAGGAGGTTGGGCTGCAGCAGGTACTTGAACGAGTCCAGGCCCGCCTGGTCGACCGAGGTCTGGCTGGTGATGAGCACGGGGCTGAGCTTGTTGGCGTTGTCGCTGGAGGTGAAGGTCACCCGCACGAACTCGCTCTTGACCGCGCCGAGCGCCTCGATGAGGTACTGCGGGTTGAGCCCCAGGGTCACCTCGTCGCCGCCGGAGAGGATGGCGTCGACCGACTCGGAGGCGCGGGCGTGCTCGCTACCGGAGGCGTCCATCGTGACGCTGTCGGTCGAGAACGTGAAGCGCAGCGGCGCGGCGCGGTCGAGCACGAGGGACACGCGGCGGACGGCCTCGATAAGGTCGGCGGTGTTGACGACGGCGTAGTGGTCGGTCTGCTCGGGGAAGAGGCGCCGGACCGGGGGGAAGTTGCCCTTGATGAGCAGCGAGGTCACGGTCTTGTTGCCGGCGGTGAACGCGATGATCTCGCGGTCTCCGGCCCCCGAGAACGCGATCTGGATCGTGCCGGCGTGCCCGAAGGTCTTTCCGACCTCGACGAGCGTGCGAGCGGGGACCAGCGCGGTGGCCTCGACGGCTTCTCCATCCCACGGCACGTCACGGAGCGAGACCCGGTAGCGGTCGGTGGCGACGAGGCTGAGGGTGTGTCCGGTGACCTCGAGCTGGACACCCGTCAGCACCGGAGTCACGTCGTCACGGGATGCGGCGAAGCCGACCTGGGCGATCGCGGTGCCGAATTCGTCGGCCGGGACGACGCCGGAGGATCCGGAGACCTCGGGAATCGACGGGTATTCCTCGACCGGCATGGCCGCGAGGGTGAAGCGCGCCGAGCCGCAGGTCACCGCGATCCCGCCGTCATCCTCCACGGCGATCTCGATGGGGGCGTTCGGGAGGCGGCTCGCGATGTCCGAGAGCAGGCGGCCGTGGACGAGGATCGTGCCCGGGGTCTCGACCGTCGCCTCGATGGTGGTCCGTGCGGAGGCCTCGTAGTCGAAGGCCGAGAGCGTGAGTCCCGAACCGTCGGCCTCGATCAGCACTCCGGCGAGGATCGGCTGCGGATTGCGCTGGGGGAGCAGCTTGACGACGAAGGACACAGCCTCGCTGAAGACATCGCGGTTGACCTGAAACCTCACGGGTGCTCCCTTGTCGTCGAACATGACGGGTCGTCGTCGGGCCCTGCCTGTGCAGGGAATCCCATGCTAGCCCCACAGTCCTGCGCTTCCCTACGCCGGAGGACTTGTGATGCCCCGGACCGGTTCTCCCCACCGTCTGGTGATCGGATCGCACCCTGAATGACTTAACTCCTTAACGGTGTTAACACCTGTGGATACTGTGGATAAGTCGGTGGAAAGCAAGCGCGAGTAAGGAACTACACACTTGTCACTTGTGGAGACCCTGAGGAATCCGCGGGTGGACGAGGGTCCGTCGCGATCAGACCGTCCCGCGGTTATCCACAGGTTTCCCCGATCGACACACATCTGCGTCGGCGCGTTCCACGGTCATCCACAAGTTATCCACATGTGCATAGACGTATTTATCCGGCGGTCAGGGACCTGTCAAACGCCGAAGGGACGCCCTCCGGTGTCGGATGGCGTCCCTCTCGTGCGCTCAGGCGTCAGCGACGACCGAGCTGCGTGGTGATCTCGGTCACCTGGTTGTAGATCGAGCGGCGCTCCTTCATGAGCTCGCTGATCTTCTTGTAGGCGTACATGACCGTCGTGTGGTCCCGGTTGCCGAAGAGCTGCCCGATCTTCGGGAGGGAGAGGCTGGTGCGCTCACGGCAGAGGTACATGGCGATCTGCCGTGCGGTGGCGATCTGCTGCGAGCGGCTGGAGCCGTAGAGATCGTCGACGGTGAGCTTGAAGTACTGTGCGGTCGCCGTGATGATGTCGGTCGGCGAGATGATGTTGTCCTCGGCCGTGTCGATGATGTCCCGCAGCACGGTCTGGGCGAGGGAGATGTCGAGGGCCGAGCGGTTCAGGCTCGCGAACGCCGAGACGCGGATGAGTGCGCCCTCGAGTTCGCGGATGTTCGAGGACACGACCGTGGCGATGTACTCGAGCACCTCGTCGGGGATGTGGAGGGCTTCGCTCTGCGCCTTCTTGCGCAGGATCGCGATGCGGGTCTCGAGGTCGGGTGCCTGCACGTCGGTGATGAGGCCCCACTCGAAGCGGCTGCGCATGCGGTCCTCGAAGCCGGTCAGGTGCTTCGGCGCGACATCGCTCGTGATGACGACCTGCTTGTTGTGATCATGCAAGGTGTTGAAGGTGTGGAAGAACGCCTCCTGCGTCTCCGCGCGCCCCTGGAGGAACTGGATGTCGTCGATGAGGAGGATGTCCACGTCGCGGTAGCGCGCCTGGAACGCGGCACCGCGGTTGTTGGCGATCGAGTTGATGAAGTCGTTCGTGAACTCCTCACTCGACACGTACCGCACCTTGACCCCCGCATAGAGGGACTGCGCGTAGTCGCCGATGGCGTGGAGGAGGTGGGTCTTGCCCAGTCCGGAGTCGCCGTAGATGAAGAGCGGGTTGTAGGCCTTGGCCGGCGCTTCGGCCACCGCGACCGCCGCGGCATGGGCGAACCGGTTGGACTGGCCGATCACGAAGTTGTCGAAGGTGTACTTCGGGTTGAGGCGCGACTCGTGACGCACGGCCGCGGGCTGCTCCATCGGGGACTCGGCGCGCACCGGTTCCTGCCGACCGAAGTCCGCCACGGCGATGGGGGCGGTGGGCTGCTCGGCCAGTTCGTGGTTCACGACGACCCGGTACGAGGTGACCTCCTCGCCGATGTGCGCGAGGGCTTCCATGATGGGCAGCCGGAGGCGCTTGTTGATCTGGGCCGCGGTGAGGTCGTTCGGCACCTCGAGGTAGAGCGTCGCCGACATCACGCCGGCCGGTACCGCGAGACTCAGGAACCCCTGGAGCTGGGGGGTGACCCGGTCGTCGGCTTCCAGCAGCTCCTGCACCGTGGTCCAGATCGGGACTTCGGGCTGGGCTGATGAGGACATGGTGCTCCGGACGATGTTCGGGAAGGGAGCGCGGGAGAGGCTGCCCTGTGGATAACTACGGATGCCCACGCTAGTCATCGTCGTCGGGAACGGCAACCTGCCGCGGAGAATCAAGCCCCGTGGCGGCTCGGTCGCGTGGCCGGGGTTGTGGATAGCTCCTGTGTGGAGCGGAGGCGAGTGCTCTCAGTCGGCGTCGTACTCGCAGCTGACCGTGCCGGAATCCGACGTCTCCTCGACGACCAGCTCGTCGTTCCAGTAGATCTTGCATCCCACCGTCTGATCGTCGCTGTCGGTGGGTGCCGTGATCGTGATCCAGGCCGACGACTCCGACGTGGTGTACTGCGCGTTCCCGACCGCCGGCCAGGGGAGGGTCCTGGTCTCGGTGTCGCTGCTGAAGGTGGCTGTCACCCCGGACTGCGGTCCCGTTCCTTCGAGGAACACCTTGTTCAGCGGGGGTGACCAGAGTCCGCTCAGGAAGACGATCAGCAGGATGAGCGCGAGGAGGAGGGCGGCGAGGGCGGCTGCCAGCCCGAGACCCGCCGTGCGGCGCTCGTCCGAAGGAGCGCGGCGCGCGCGGCGGGCAAGGACGATTCCGCCGATCGCGGCTGCGGCGCCGAGGACGAAGACGGGGATCAGCCAGGGATTCTGGAGCGCGTAGTACGGAACGGCGAGGGCGACCAGGAGGATGAGAGAGACGACTCCCGTGGCGATCGCCGCGGTGGGGAGCGTCCGAGTCCGCCTGCCGTCGCGGGTGGTCTCGGAACCGGAGTCGGAATGGGTCTGCTGGTGGGTCATCGCGGCCTCTCGCTGGGACAGCACTTCCCGCTCATCGACGGTTCGAATAGCATACCCGGGGGGATACGGACGTCCTCCGGTTCGCATGGTCGACCGGATCGATGCCGCCCTCATTCGACGAGACGGGGGGATGAGAAGTGGCCGGATACGCCGAGCTGGACGAGATCATCGGAAAGATGAAACGAGCCGCCATCGACTGTTGGATGGCGGACCAGGGCTTCGACCCCGTGTGGGGGAACGAGGGCACCTACGCGAAGTGGGGCTGGGCCCCGTATCAGTACTTCCGGCCCGAAGCCGACGGCTCCGGCGGCGGTGAGAGCGTGGGGTACGGGGACGGTGTGTCCTGCGTCGCCCAGTTCGACGCCATCCGTTCCACGATCGACGGCCTCGTCGAGCGGTGGCGGAATCTCCCGGACGGTTCCGCGTGTGCCACCCCGCAGAGTGCCGCCAACGCGGCGGCAGCTCAGCTCGGCGCCTCGGGGACGGATCCGAACGCCATGGGCGGGAGCGATATCGCCACATCCAACGGGACCGTCGCCGAGGTGGTCCTGAACCGGATGGACGGGAGCTTCCGGGATCCCTTCGTCGACAAGTACTACACCCAGTTCTCGGCGGTGCACCCGGGCATCGGGCAGGCCGCGAAGATCCTCCAGGCGAACTACGCCGCGTGCGGGGCGATGTGGCCGGCGGTGGGTGACGACGTCGCGACGATCTGCGACAGCGCCCGGGTGGCCTGGGAGACCCAGGCGAAGAACTCGTCGGCGGCGACCGCGACGTTCCAGTTGACGGTGCTCGCCGCGGTCGCCGGTGCAGTGGGATCGATCGTCACGGCGGGCGCGGGAACCGTCGCTGCCGTCGCCGGTCTGGGCGGTGTGGCCTTCGCGGCGAACACGGCCCTCGCCGGCATTACCGCCAATGCCGCGATCTCGGGGAGCTCCTACGACACGATCCTGAAGTCCCTGACCGACGCGCTGAAGAAGCTGGACGAGACGATCACCGCCCAGGAGAAGGCGCTGGCCACGATGCTGACCTCCGCCGAGTCGACGATCCGCGGTGATCTCGCGAGCTACAACCTCGACGCGTCCACGCTGGGCGAGTATCCGGTCCGCGACGGGGCGATGCGGATCGACAAGACGGACGCGAACATCGTGTCACGCAACATGGGTCGGATCGAGGAGACGCTGTCCGGTGCCCGATCGGCGCTCGGCAGCGCACCGGCCAGTGCGCCCACGCCGCGAAGCGCGGGGATCGGCTGGTCCTCGAACGGAACGCACGCAGAGGCGACCGCCCTGCATGCCCTCGTCGTGCGCTGCCTTGACCTGACGATCGCCGAGTACTCCCGCGGCCACGACCTGTTCGACGCGACGGTGGCGGATTACTTCCAGACCGATGCGAACGCGGAGCAGACGGTGCGGACGCTGCTGGCCGATGAGCGCCTGAGCGCGGATCTCGGGGTGTGACGGCCATGGAGAGTCGGCATCTCGGACCCATCCTTCTCGACGGCGGCGCCGGCGGCGGCGCCATGGAGGAGACGATCGACTTCGCGGGAGAGCAGATCCGTGCGCGACTGGAGATCGACTATCCCGACCGGCTGACGCAAGCGGCCGTCGACGACATCGATGTGATGCTCGATCACCCCCAGGTGGCCGATGGCCTCGCCCGGGACACCATCGCGTCCGCGCTGCGCCGGGAGGACTCCGCCGCGGCGCAGCTCTTCCAGGCGTGGGAGGGTGCGCGATGGGGGAGGGACAGCTCGGAGGAGGAGTTCCTGCGGGCGCTTCGGCCTGTCGCGATGACCATCACCCCGGATGGTGGAAGGGTGAACCCGGACCGTGTGGTCCTCGCTTACGGGGTCGGTGACGGCTCGGCGACCGGCCTGGTGACGGTGCGCCTTCGGCAGTGGGCGCCGCCGGAGGTGGATCGCACCCTCGCGCGCGGGGCCGCCTAGGCCGTGACAGGCAGATTTGCCCTGTGCGCCGCCAAGACGTACCCTTAATCGGTTGACTTATGCCTGTACGGCAGTTCCCTATGTCTCCGGTCGAAGTGAATCCGGTGGCAGCATTCCCGGAGTGATCTCATGAGCAAGCGCACCTTCCAGCCCAACAACCGTCGTCGCGCCAAGAAGCACGGCTTCCGTGCCCGCATGCGCACCCGCGCCGGCCGTGCCATCCTCTCGGCACGCCGCGCGAAGGGCCGTACCGAGCTCTCCGCGTAAGCAGCTGTGCTCGCCCGCCCGTTCCGTTTGACCCGCGGGAGCGACTACCGACTGGTCGTTCGACGCGGATCGCGTTGTGGCGGGGCCCGCGTCCTCACCTCCATGCTGGCGACCGGTGAGAGCAGAGCAGCGCGTTTCGGTTTCATCATCAGCAAGCAGGTGGGCACCGCTGTGGTGCGCAACACCGTGCGCCGGCGACTCAAAGCCGTCTGTGCGGAGGCGCTCCCACGTGTTCCTCAGGGCACGGATGTCGTCATCCGTGCCCTTCCTGCGTCGGCGACGGCGTCGTATGCGGAACTCCGCAGTGACGTGCACCGCTGTCTCGCGCGGCTCGCGCCCGTCGAGGCCACATCATGACCGCCTTGCCGGCGTCGTCGGTGGGCACGGGAGAGATGCGCGGACGCGACGTGCTCCGGAGCATTCCGCTCCTTCCGCGCAACGCCGTGCTGACCCTTCTCGCGGGGTACCGCAAGGTGGTCTCGCCGATGTACGGGGACGTGTGTGCGTACTACCCCTCCTGTTCCGCCTACGCTGTAGGTGCGGTGCAGCAGCACGGCGCCGTGCGGGGGGCTCTGCTCTCGGCGTGGCGCATCCTCCGCTGCAACCCCTGGTCTCGCGGAGGCGTCGACGACGTCACACCGCATCGACACTTCCGCTACGACCTGACCGCACACGGTTTCGTCGTCCCCTCCCGAAAGGACTGATCGGTGGGTCTTGACCTTCTGTTCGCCAGTGCCACCCCCAGCCCGGAACCGGCATCCGGCGGATTCGATCTGCTCGGCACGATCCTGTGGCCGCTGAAGTGGGTCGTCGAGCTCATCCTCGTCGCCTGGCACTGGCTGCTGACGGCCGTCGGTCTCCCGGCGGCGTCCGGCATCACCTGGGTCCTCTCGATCGTCGGCCTCGTGATCGTGGTCCGTGCAGCGCTCATCCCGCTGTTCGTGAAGCAGATCAAGAGCCAGCGGAAGATGATGGAAATCGCTCCTGAACTGCGCAAAGTCCAGGAGAAGTACCGCGGCAAGAAGGACCAGCTCTCTCGCGAGGCGATGAGTCGCGAGACGATGGCGCTGTACAAGAAGCACGGCACGACGCCGATGTCGAGCTGTCTGCCCCTGCTCGTGCAGATGCCGATCTTCTTCTCGCTCTACAGCGTGCTGAGCGACGTCAGCAAGCACGCGACGCAGGGCGTCGGCGGTGTCGGGCTGCTGAGCGCGGAACTCACGCAGGAGTTCTACGACGCCAAGCTCTTCGGGGTCGCGTCCCTGCACGAGAACCTCGGCAACGCGATCGAGGCCCAGAACGTCACGGCGATCATCATTCTGATCACCCTGGTCGTCCTGATGATCGCGTCGCAGTTCTTCACGCAGCTGCAGATCATCTCGAAGAACCTCTCGCCGGAGGCCAAGACCGGCCAGGCGTACCAGATGCAGAAGATCATGCTCTACGTTCTGCCGCTGGGCTTCATCTTCTCCGGTGTCTTCTTCCCGCTCGGCGTGGTCGTGTACTGGTTCATCTCGAACCTCTGGACCATGGGGCAGCAGTTCCTCGTCATCCGTGAGATGCCGACTCCCGGTTCCGAAGCCGCCAAGGCCCGCGAAGAGCGGCTCGCCCGCAAGGGCAAGGCGATCGACTCCTCCGGCAAGGTCGTCCCGATGGCTGCCTACGAGGCCGAGCAGCAGCGTCTGCTCGAGGAGGCTGAGAAGGCGAAGGCGGCGGCGCCGAAGCGGCAGCAGCCGGTCGGCAAGAAGCGTGCGAAGAAGAAGGGGAACGCGTCATGAGCGAGGTCGTGACCGGGAGCACAGAGCCCACTGTGGCGCAGCTCGAGAACGAGGGGGATGTCGCGGCGGACTACCTCGAGGAGCTGCTCGACATCGCAGACATCGACGGTGATCTGAACCTCGACGTCCGTCAGGGTCGTGCTTACGTCTCCGTCGAGGCCGAGGGTGACGGGCTCGCGCTGCTCTCCGCTCCCGATACGGTGCAGGCGTTGCAGGAGCTCACGCGTCTCGCCGTCCAGAACAAGACCGGCTCGTTCTCGCGCCTCATCCTCGACATCGGCGGATCCCGCGACGCGCGGCGCCGTCAGCTCGTGACTCTGGTCGAGGCGGCGGCCGCGAAGCTCGATGAGGGCTCGTCGCAGGCCTCGCTGCCGGCGATGTCGAGCTATGAGCGCAAGCTGGTCCACGACATCGCCGCCGAGCGCGGGCTCGTTTCCGAGTCGTACGGCGAGGGCGCGGACCGGCACACGGTCCTGCGTCGGCACTGACGCGCGGAAGGCGAGCGCTGGCACGTGTCCGAGACGCAGGACTTCGGCGAGAAGACCGTCGAGCAGGAGCCGGCCGTCGCTGCCCGGATCTTCGGGGAGCGCCTGCAACTCGCTCGACGGTTCACGGACTCCCTTGCGCGTGAGGGGGAGGAGCGGGGCCTGATCGGGCCGCTGGAACTGCCGCGCTTGTGGACGCGCCACATCCTGAACAGCGCGATCGCCGCGCCCCTCTTCCACGGCTCCGTCGCGGATATCGGGTCCGGGGCCGGACTGCCCGGTCTGGTGCTCGCGATCGCGCGGCCCGACGTGTCGTGGACCCTCGTGGAGCCGATGGAGCGTCGGATCAATTGGTTGACCGAGCAAGTGAACGACCTGGAGCTCACGAATGTCACCATTCTCCGCGCTCGTGCCGAGGACGTGCGTGCGAAGGGCGCCTTCGATGTCGTCACGGCTCGTGCGGTGAGCGCATTGCGGACCCTGATCCCTCTGACCGCTCCGCTGGTCCGCGATGGTGGGGAACTGGCCCTGTTGAAGGGGATGAACGCCGCGAACGAGATCGAAGCGGCACGGAAGCAGATCGCGAAGTTCAAGCTCGCGGATGTTCGGGTCGAAGTGCTGGGCGAGGGGTTGCTCCCGGAGACCACTCGAGTCGTCCGCGCCTCCGTGCGCTGAAGACGTCGCCGTCTCCCGGGACACGGGGCTGACCCGGGGTCCTACCGTGCCCCCATGTTTCCGGCGCCGTCGATACGTCGCCGGGAGATCACTCTCCATGGGGCGATGTCGTGCGATCACGTCCGTAGGCCGCTCCGCTGCGGTTGCGGCTGTGTTCGTCCAGATCGAAGTCGGAGCAGTCGTCGTTCACCGCGCCCCGCGAAGGTTCGTCCTGTCGTCGCATCGATTGAGCCGCTGCGCGGATCGATGCGCCAGGGCTGGGAAGCGCTGAGTCGGTGCGCCGCGCAATGGGCGTGAATCCGACTGGCTGCGGCGAACTGGACGGGTCCGGACGTCTGCATGGCGCGTGTGAACGCTGCAGTTCGGGTGGTCTACGGCAGTTGTTTCACGTGAAACAGCTTCATTTCCGCACCGTTGGCCGAGGCGGATAGGAAAGCGATGCAGGGGAGTAGGTAACCGTCACACTGCCGTGCGCCGATGCGTCGACAGGTGTCGCTCTCGGGCCTCGGCGGGCACCTGAACGCGGATGGGCCGCGGCGCGATGGTGAGGCGAAGGTGTCACCAAGGCGGGGCGGGATGAGGCCCGTCCGGTTGAGGGGTGGGCGGTGCCCGTCGACCGTTGGGGGTAGGGTCGTCCGCGCCGTGGCTGTCGCCATACCTCGTCTTCCGGGAGCTGCCAAGGCAGGGTTCCCGTGCCCGCATGAGCAGGGCCGGGGCGCCCCAGAAGTTACCCACGCCACGTACCGTGCAGAACCACTCGTCACGAACGCCCGACACGATGTGTCGTGGGGCCCGCAATCCTAAAAGGGGCGCCCAGATGCGAGATCGGGTGGCAATGCAAGTTCTGCTCCGCTCGGCACGTCCTCGCGACGGCGGGCGGAGGACTGGCTGGCTCAGCCGGCCGGACGCATTGGCGAGAGGTGTGTGCGTCGCTTTGATGGCCCCCTGGCGACCCTGGTCCGTTTCATGTGGAACACGGGCGACGAGGTGTCCGGACTGCGGCTCACCGAGGGTCCGCGCGGCTCGATGGGCGTACGCAGGTGCGTCGTCGACAGGCGCAGCTTCTGGCATCGGGCCCGTCGGTGCGCTGAGGTCAGAGTCACGGGCCGACGTTTCAGTGAAACGGCAGGATGAATACAGCTGGGGGCCAAGCGCTGCTCTCGAGGGGAGATGTCGCCTCGCTGCCAGAGCCAGCGCGTACGGCTGTGCGGCGACGTAGGTCAGGGAGCGTGGAGCGCAGGGACGAGGGTTGGGAGCCGTGCGGCCGTTGCACGTGAAACGCTGGCGACAGCTGCTGGGTTACAGGGCTCTCAGTAAGCAGAGCAATCGCCTTGCTATCCAAGGGGCGTGCCTGGTCCGCAGGGGCGGGAGTTTGCAGGGAGTGCAGCACGCAGGGCCGAGCATCGGGGGGAGGGCTGTTTCACGTGAAACCATGACCGACAGCGGTTGACGGCCGAGGGCTGTGCGTGTGCGGGACGGCCGGGACAGTACCCAAACGGAGTGCCTCATGCTGCGAGGCGGCATGGGCCACCGGTGGCAGCACGTAGAGGCTGACGTCGGGCGTCATTCGGCGGTTTCACGTGAAACGGTTGCCGACAGCAGGTGTAGACGGACGACGGGCCGTGAGGTGACCAGCCGTGTCGCTAAGCAAGCCCAGCATCTGATGCTGCCCGGCGTCGTCGGCTAAGGAGCGCAGCGCGCAGAGCCGAGATCCGGGCGCCGTGCCGCTGGTTCACGTGACCACCCTCTCGGGTGCGGCGGGGGTCGGGGCGGTTGTGTCATCTGACGAAGCCCGGCACGCTGAGAGTCAGTTCGTCGTGAGCCGTTAGTCGTGGGGGATCGGTCGTGGGTTGCCCCGCGCTCACGGTGGTGCCCGCGGTGTTTGACACCGCTGGGGAGCGGTCGTCGGTGGGCGCGGGGGCTCCACTGGTGAGGGATTCGGCGTGGGCTGTCCGATTCTCTGGTTGTAGGCGGCAGTGACCACCCCGGCGGGCGCGGGCGAATGAGTTGTGCTTTCTGGGCCGGCGACTGCGTGGGTTTCATGTGCGTGACCGAGCGCCGAGGGATCGCCGTGATGTCGACGGGGTCCGCACGGGAGCTCGCGTGTCGGCTTGGGGAAATCGCGAGGGCATACCGTGGCGAGCACTCGTGCTGAGCTACTCGATTGGGGCGCGGCATGGAGGGCGCACTCCAGCGGGCGTCAGTGCTCGCGGTCTTCGACAGATCGCGTGACGCCGGCCTACTGGATCACCTGCGGTACTCAGCGACACGGAGTGAGCGCTCGCCCACAGGGGGCATCCCTGGGCGTTTCACGTGAAACGGCACCGAATGTGTGGGCTCATCGCCTGTCCCCGCGCATGAGGAGCAGTACGTTCACCGGACGCGTGGATCGCGTGCCGGGGGAGGGGCATGCGCCACTCCGGCCCGTGCGGCAGCGACGGGTGGAGGCAGGCGCGGTCGGAACACCAGGCGTACGCGGACTACGCCGAGTTCCTGGGGTAGACAAGGCTCGATGTGGGGGTTCAAACGACGTTGGCGTGGTGCGGGCGAGCTAGGCGGGTGCAGGGGGCTCAGACACGGACAAGGAAGCCGGCATGGGTGGGTGCTCCCGCCTGGCGGCCTGGCTCCGTGGTGGCTGTCTCGGTCTCCGATTGGGACCCGTAGAGGTGGGGCCTGCGTGTGCCGTAATGCCCATGTCCAGGCGCGAGCCCCGGGGGTCGGGGCCCTTACGGATCTTGGACTGCGGGACTGCATGGAAACACAGACGGGGCGGGGGAGGAGCATCTGCGGGGGCCGAGGAGAGCGTGCCAGGGCCTCGTAGCGCGACGGATCCGATGAAGAAGGAGGAGATGATTCGCGGACCTGACGGAAGCATGCTCCCGACCCGACGTGACCCGGGGGGGCCGCGGATGATGGCGAAGCCAGTTCCGCCCGTCACGCCGGACCACAGGCCAAAAAGGTGTGGCACCTAGGCCGATCTCCAGGACGGGAGGGTAGCCAGGCGTTTCACGTGAAACGTCCGTGTCCAGCGCCATGCGGTCCGTTCGGCGGACACGGCGCGCGAGGCACGCACCCTGCTGCCTGGTCGCGCCTGTGATGCGAGGTCCGTACCTGCGATTAGAGTGGAACGCGGCCCCGAAAGGAGTGGATGTTTCACGTGAAACAGTCCGAGAAGGCATCGTCGAACGAGTCGTTCGGGATGGATACACCCCTCGCGCGAGAAATCGCGGATCTCTCCGCCCGGCGCCGCGCGCTGGAAGGGGTCTCCGTCGAGTTCAGTGGCGACACCCGCATCCTGACGGTGTCGAATCAGAAGGGCGGGGTGGGTAAGACCACCAGCGCCGTGAACATCGCATCCGCGCTGGCGGGACTGGGCGCGAAGGTCCTCGTCATCGACCTCGATCCCCAGGGGAACGCCTCCACTGCCCTTGGGGTGCCGCACAACGCCGACACCCCGAGTGTCTACGATGTCCTCATCGACGAGTTCCCCCTTGCGGAGATCGTTCAGCCCAGCCCCGAGAGCCCGAACCTCTTTTGCGCGCCGAGCACGATCCACCTTGCGGGTGCTGAGATCGAACTCGTCGCGCAGGTGGCGCGAGAGCACCGCCTCCGCCGGGCTCTGGAGGACTACCTCGCGGAGCATCCGGTGGACTTCGTGATCATCGACTGCCCTCCTTCCCTCGGGCTGCTCACGATCAACGCTTTCACTGCCGCGAACGAGGTCTTCATCCCGATCCAGTGCGAGTACTACGCCCTGGAGGGTCTGAGCCAGCTGCTCGGCAGCATCCAGATGATCCAGAAGCACCTCAACCCGGGGCTGCATCTGTCGACCATCCTCCTCACGATGTTCGACGGACGGACGCGGCTGGCCCAGCAGGTGGCGGAGGAAGTGCGGTCCCACTTCCCCTCGCAGGTGCTGGACACCGTGATTCCGCGCTCCGTCCGTGTGTCGGAAGCCCCCAGTTTCGGCCAGACGGTCATCGCCTACGACGGTCAGTCCGCCGGGGCGATCGCGTACCGCGAGGCCGCCGTCGAAATCGCGTCGCGACAGACGCAGAGCAAGGAGAAATAATGGCGAAGCGCACTGGACTCGGCCGCGGCATCGGCGCCCTCATCCCGACGGCGGACCAGACCGAGCGTCCCGTCGACGTGTTCTTCCCCGGTGCGAAGATCGCTCCGACCCCCGAGGCTCCCTCCACGAGCGCCAACGCCGCGCCCGAGACCGAACTCGAGGCGGTGCCGGGGATCCACCTGATCCAGGTCGACCCGCAGGCGATCGTGCCGAACCCGCGGCAGCCCCGCACGCACTTCAACCCCGAGGACCTCGCGGAACTCGTGCACAGCGTCCGTGAGTTCGGCGTACTGCAGCCGGTGGTCGTCCGGAAGAACAGCGACGGCGAGTACGAGCTCATCATGGGGGAGCGGCGCACGCGGGCCGCCCGCGAGGCCGGACTCGAGGCCATCCCCGCCATCGTCCGCGACACGGCCGACGAGGACCTCCTGCGTGACGCGCTGCTGGAGAACCTGCACCGCTCGGAGCTGAATCCTCTCGAAGAGGCTTCGGCCTACCAGCAGCTCCTCGACGACTTCGGGATCACCCAGGAGGAGCTGGCCACGCGCATCGGCCGCTCCCGTCCGCAGATCAGCAACACCATCCGCTTGCTCAAGCTGCCGGTGCCGGTGCAGCAGCGGGTGGCCGCCGGCGTACTGACCGCCGGACACGCCCGCGCGATCCTCAGCGTGGACTCTCCGGAAGCGATGCAGCGTCTGGCGGACAAGGTCGTCAACGAAGACCTGTCCGTTCGCGCGACGGAGGAAGCCGCCAAGTCGCAGCCGTCCGCAGGGAAGACTCCCAAGCCCACCCCGGGTGCGCGGCGGGCCTACCTGGACGAGGTCGCCGGCAAGCTCGGAGACCGGCTCAACACGCGCGTCCGGATCTCCCTGGGTGCACGAAAAGGCCAGGTCACGATCGATTTCGCATCGATCCAGGATCTGAACCGCATTCTCGAGGAGCTGGGCGAAGAAGGGTACGGCTCCGCGCGGTGACCGCGCCCCCGGTCGGGGGTGACATAGACTCGCGTCATCTTGACGATGCGAGGGGGATGTCATGTCCAGATCAGCTGATCCAGCGAGTATCAAGCGTCGCGTGATCGCCGTCAGTATCGCGGCGGCTCTGGGCGGATTCCTCTTCGGATTCGACACCGCGGTGATCAACGGCGCCGTCGACGCTCTGGCCGGAGACGTCTCCGGTTTCGATCTGGGCACGGGCCTCAAGGGCTTCGCCGTGTCGTCCGCCCTGATCGGCTGCGCCGTGGGGGCCTGGTTCGCCGGGCCCGTCTCGAACAAGTTCGGACGAATCCCCGTGATGGTGGTCGCCGCGGCCATGTTCTTCGTCTCGGCGATCGGCTCCGGCCTCGCCTTCAGTGTCGTCGACCTCATCGTCTGGCGCGTGATCGGCGGCCTCGGCGTCGGTGCGGCGTCGGTGATCGCACCCGCGTACATCGCGGAGGTCTCGCCGGCAGCGATCCGCGGTCGGCTCGGATCGCTGCAGCAGCTCGCCATCGTCCTCGGCATCTTCGCCGCCCTCCTGTCCGACGCCCTGCTGGCGGGCATCGCGGGGGAGGCCGACCAGCCGCTGTGGGGCCTGACCGCGTGGCGGTGGATGTTCATGGTCGCGGCCATCCCCGCGCTCGTCTACGGACTCGTGTCGTTGCGGCTGCCGGAGTCGCCGCGCTACCTGGTCCGCAAGGGCGAGGTGAAGCGCGCCGCGGAAGTGCTCCAGACCGTCACGGGGACGATCGACACCGAAGCGAAGATCAAGGAGATCACGGGCACGATCGACACGGAGCGCTCCGAGTCGCTGCGGGATCTGCGGGGGAGCCGACTGGGGCTCAAGCCGATCGTCTGGGTCGGCATCCTGCTGTCGGTGTTCCAGCAGTTCGTCGGCATCAACGTCATCTTCTACTACTCCACGACGCTGTGGCAGTCGGTGGGCTTCGACGAGTCCAGCGCGCTCCTCACGTCCGTCATCACCTCCGTCACGAACATCGTCGTCACGATCGTCGCGATCCTCCTCGTCGACCGGGTCGGTCGTCGGATCATGCTCCTCGTCGGCTCGGTCGGCATGACGGTGACCCTCGGGCTCATGGCGCTCGCCTTCTCGTTCGGCACGCTCGACGCCTCCGGAACCGCGACCCTGCCCGATCCCTGGGCCACCGTCGCCCTCATCTGCGCCAACGGCTTCGTCGTATTCTTCGGTGCGAGCTGGGGCCCGCTCGTGTGGGTGCTCCTGGGCGAGATCTTCCCGAACTCGATCCGTGCCGGCGCTCTCGCCGTCGCCGCGGCGGCGCAGTGGGTGGCCAACTTCTTCATCTCGACGACGTTCCCGGCGTTCGCCGAGATCGGCCTCACCTTCGCGTACGGCTTCTACGCGTTCTTCGCGCTGCTGTCGTTCTTCTTCGTGTTCTTCAAGGTGCCGGAGACCAAGGGCCGCGAGCTCGAGGACATGAGCGAGGATGCGAAGGTGGAGCGCCGACCCCGTCGCGCACGCGCGTAGGCTGGAGGGATGACCGAATCCGTCCCCCGTCGCGCCAGCCTGGAAGTGCTGCGCGCCGAGGCGTCGGACGAACTCGCCGTCCTCGTCCAGGAGCGCCTTCTGGGCGGTGAGGACCCCTGGGAGTTCATGGAGGAGCTGCCCAGCGTCGACGAACTCGTCGTCTACCTGCTCCGTGCGGACAACATCGCTGCGAACGACGGTGTGCGACCCAACGCCGCACGACACTACCGGGTGCTGCGCCAGATCGCCCTCGAATACCCGGAGCTCACCCCGGCCGTCTGGGGGCTTCTGGATGAGAAGCAGCGACACCGTCGCTGGGACCCGCGCATCGCTGACGCCTCCTGACGCCGATGCTCCTCGTTCTCTCCTGATCCGTCGCTGACCGGTACGGGCGGCGCGGAGAATGCGAAAAGGGCCGCACCCGGAGGTGCGGCCCTTTTCGTGGTCGTGGGGGATCAGCCGAGGAAAGCGGCGAGATCCTGCTCGAGGGCGAACTTCGGCTTGGCGCCGATGATCGTCGTCTTGACCTCTCCGCCCTGGAAGACCTTCATCGCCGGGATCGACGTGATCTGGTACTTCATGGCCAGCTCCGGGTTCTCGTCCACGTTGAGCTTGAGGATGGTGATCTTGTCGGGGTTGTCGGACTGGATCTCGTCCAGCACCGGCGCGACCATACGACACGGACCGCACCACTCGGCCCAGAAGTCCACCAGCACGGGACCATCGGCCTGCAGCACGTCCTGCTCCCAGGTCGCCTGGCTCGTTGCCTTTGCACTCATCAGAGTTCTCCTTGTTCGAGGTTCGCCTGTTGCAACAACGGGCGGGGGGAAAGTGTTCCCGGCCGTGGTCAGGCCGTGATGACCTCGGCGGCCTCGGCCGCGGGGACCTCGACGGAGGAGTCCTCCAGGTCTGCGAGGAAGTGCTCGGCGTCGAGGGCCGCGATCGTGCCCGTCCCGGCGGCGGTGATGGCCTGGCGGTAGGTGGGGTCGATCACGTCGCCGGCGGCGAAGACTCCGGGAACCGACGTGCGCGAGGAGCGACCGTCGACCCAGATCGTCCCCTCGGGCGTGAGCTCGAGCTTCTCGTGGACGAGGTGGGTGCGCGGGTCGTTGCCGATGGCGATGAACAGGCCGTCGAGGGGCAGGTCGCGCAGCGAGCCGTCCTCGGTGGAACGAAGCTGCACGCCCGAGACGGCGTTGTCGCCGAGGATCTCCACGACCTCGCTGTTCCACACGAACTCGATCTTCTCGTTCGCGAAGGCGCGCTCCTGCATGATCTTCGAGGCCCGCAGGGTGTCCTTGCGGTGGATGACGTACACCTTGTCCGCGAAGCGCGTGAGGAAGGTGGCCTCCTCCATCGCCGAGTCACCGCCGCCGACGACGGCGATCGTCTTCTGACGGAAGAAGAAGCCGTCGCAGGTGGCGCACCAGGAGACGCCGAAGCCGGAGAGACGCTCCTCGCCCTCGATGCCGAGCTTGCGGTAAGCGGAACCCGTCGCGTAGATGATGGTCTTCGCCTCGTGGGTGGCGCCCGAACCGAGGGTGACCTTCTTGACGGGGCCGGCGACGTCGAGCTCGGTGACGTCGTCGTAGAGCACCTCGGTGCCGAACTTCTCAGCCTGCTCCTGGAACTTGGCCATGAGCTCGGGGCCCTGGATGCCCTCCGGGAAGCCGGGGTAGTTCTCCACCTCGGTCGTGTTCATGAGCTCTCCGCCGACCTCGACGGAGCTCGCGATGAGGAGCGGCTCCAGGTTCGCGCGCGCCGCGTAGATGGCAGCCGTGAATCCGGCGGGGCCGGAGCCGATGATGATGACCTGACGCATGTGATCTCCGTTAGAAAGGCGGTGCCGTCGAAAGACGTCCGACTGCTTCAACCCATGGTAACCGCGGGGCATTCCCGCGTCAGCGGCCGGGAAGGAAGCGGCGGACGAGGCCGCCGGCGGCCTTCAGCTCCGGGGCGCGGAAGACCGCGAGGATCGCGACGTAGACGAGTACGACGACGAGGCCGATGACGGCCGTCGCCAGGGTGCCGGGAATGACTCCGGACGTCGCCCATCCCGTCGTCCCGCCGAGGAGGAGGAAGGTGCCCCAGCCGGCGAGACCGGCCGGGATCGCGGCGATCGCGAAGAGCGCCAGGACACGCATCCACGAGAGGACGCCCAGCCCGCCGATCTTGCGATGCAGCAGCCAGGTCGCCACGATCGTCTGCAGCGTGCTGGCGATGGACTGGCCGAGAGCCACGGCGGCAGCCAGCTGGGTCAGGGCGATGACCTCTGCGGACAGGAGCGCGGCGGCGCCCAGCGCGGTCACGACGATCAACGTGCACTGGAAGATCGTGAACCAGAAGGGCGTGCGCGTGTCGTCGTAGGCGTAGAAGGTGCGCTGGACGATGAACAGGATCGTGAGCGGGATGAGGCTGATCAGATAGCAGAGGAGGACGATGGCCGCGCCCTCGGCATCCGAGGGGCTCTCGGTGAAGACGCGGGAGGCGGGGATGGCCGCGGCGGCGACGGCGGCGACGGCGGCGACGATGAAGAAGAGCAGAGTGCGGATGCTTCGCGAGATGTCCCCCCGGACCTCGTCATCGCGACCTGCGGCGGCGTGCTCGCTGATCTGCGTGAAGTACGGGGTTCCGATCGACAGGACGATGACGGAGTACGGCAGCATGAAGATGAGCCACGCGTTCGTGGTCACGGCGAGCGATGCCCCGGTGCCGGACGCGTTGCTGACGATGTTGCCCTGGAGCACGCCCGCAGCCAGGGAGGCGAATGCCATCAGGAACGTCCATCCCGCGAGCTTCCCCACGTTGCCGAGGCCGACCCCTCGCCACTGGAAGTCCGGACGGAGGGAGAGGCCCGTCCGCCTCCAGAACAGGAGCAGGATGAGCGCCTGCACGGCGATGCCGAGGGTCGCCGTGCCGCCGAGAGTGGCGATCATCTCCGGGGTCCACTCGGCGGAGTTCCGGGAGACCGGTGCGAAGACCCACCCGAGGATGAGGAACCCGATGATGGAGACGATGTTGTTGACGACGGGGGCCCAGGTGAACGGCCCGAAGATACGCCGCGCGTTCAGAGCCTCGCCCAGCAGCGCGTAGAGGCCGTAGAACAGGATCTGCGGCAGGCACCAGTAGGCGAGGGCGGTCGCGAGCGCTTGGGTCGCGGGCGAGAACCCGCCGGCCACGATCTGCACGAGCCAGGGTGCTGCGATCGTGGCCACCGCCGTGACGGCGACCAGGACGACGGTGCCGAGGGTGAAGAGCTTCGAGATGAAGGTGTTTCCCCCGTCGGCGTCAGCCGTGGCCTTGACGATCTGCGGCACGATGACCGCGGTGAGGATCCCGACGGAGATGAGGGAGAAGACGCTGTTCGGCAGGGTGTTGGCCGCGGCGAACGCGTCGGCAGGACCCGACCCGAACGAGCCGATCACCGCCACGAGGATGATGCTGCGCAGCAGCCCGGTCACGCGGGAGACCAGGGTGCCCGCGCCGATGATGGCGCTGGCGCGCCCGAGACTAGTCACGCGACTCCTTCGCGGAAGGGGCATCAGGGCCGTCGAGACGCTCCTGCACCGCGGCCTCCGCCTCCTTCTCCTCGATCAGTTCCTCGACGGCCGCCTCGACCGCTTGCTCCTCGATCGCCTCCCGGCGCTTCCGACGCACCGTGCGGACGACGCCGAGAGCGATGAGCAGCACGGCCAGGCCGCCGAAGATGACGAGCCCGATGGTCTCCCACTCCGCCCGCACCGCCACGCGGACGGTCTGCTCCGACTGGATCGGCACTCCCGTCGGGCTGGTCAGCGCGAGACGCAGATCGAGCTCGCCGCTGCCCACCCGGGCGGAGACGGGCACCTTCGCCCTGGTCGTCGAGTTCGCCTGCACCTCGACGTCGATCACGGGCTTCACCTCGAGGCGCGGATCGCTGGGGGCCGCGAACAGCCGCACGGTCACAGGCCAGGAGAGGTCGTTGCGCACCGCGATCGGCAGGTCGGCGTTGGCCGTGAGCAGCTGGATGGTGCTGGAGTCGGGGACGCTGACCGCGCCGAGCGTCTCGGTGGTGCGGGCTCGATGGGCCGCGACCTTCTCTGCGAAGGCCTCATCGGACGAGCCGACCGCGATCGTGCGCAGGATCCGGATGCGCTCCGGGCTCAGCAGTACGAGGGGGTCGTCGAGGACGGTGGCGAACGCGGTGAGGGCGCCCTCGTCCGTGAGCAGGTTCGCGAGGTCAGGGGCCCTGGTGGCCGCAGCGGCCTCCGGGACAGTGACGGAGGCGGCAGGGGCCGCGCGCACCGCGGAGAGCTCGAATCCGACGGAGTCCGCCGCCGAGATCGCGTCGCGGAGCGCGTCGGCCGAGCGGTTCTCGTCGCGATCCAGCCCCACGAGGAGCGGGGCACCGGGGGCACGGGCACCCGCGAGGAACAGCTGCGCCGCGGCCTCGGCCAGGTGCGCCTGACGCGGGGCGGAGGAGGATTCGGCCGCGGCGGCCGACAGCGCGGCGGACGTGGCGGCGTCGATGACGAGCAGGTCCTGGCCGCCCGACGTCGCGTGGGCGGAACTCTGCCCACCGACCGTCGTCGACGACACCACCGTCGTCGTCTTCCGGTCCAGGTACCCGGAGAAGGCGGCGAGGTCGCCCTGCGCGAGGTCGCTCTCGGGCCAGACGATCCCCGGGATGGCCCCGTCGATCTCCGCCAGCTCCTCATCGGTGGGCAGCGCGGGGCCGTCGGTCGGCGTGGGAGACGGTACCGCCGCGGTCCCGGGCGTGCTCGTGGGCGTGACGGCGCGCTGCTGCGGGAAGGCGGCGGGGTCGAGCAGGGAGGTCAGGGGGAGTGGCGCCAGGGCATCCGGGAGACCGGCCTGGGCCTGCACGGTGAGGTCGGCGTCGCCGAACTGCAGGGCGAAGCGGGCGTTGGGGAGCTCGTCGAGCCTCTCCAGCCAGTCCGTGGCCGTCGAGGGGGCGGCCGTGCCGAGGGCGCGGATGGCGGCGGGGATGGCGGGATCGAGTGCGAGCACGGCCGTCGTCCCCGCCACGCCGTCGAGCTGTGCGGTGAGGTCGCCGTCGGGGGCGGTGAGGTCGGTGAGCTCCTCGGCGCTCAGCAGGGCTCCGCCGGCCGGGGTCGCGGTGATCGGGACGAGCACCCCGATCGGACTGGTCGGCGCGGAGGTGACGACGAGGACGCTCGTCGCGGTCGCATCCCAGGTGGTGGTGCGCTGCCCCGCGGTGTCCTTCGTGCGGGCATCGCTCAGGACGGCCCGCAGCGGGTACACGCCGGGCGCGAGGGGCTCGAGCGTCTCCTGCGGCACGAACACCGTCGTGGTCGCGGATCCTCCGGCCTCGGCCGTCTTCGTGGTCTCGTCGCCGAGCGGGAGGAACGAACCGGCAGCACGCCCCTCGTCCAGCCAGTTCGTGACGGCGGCATCGTCGCCGAGCGGCGTGCTGCCGAGCTCGACCTCGACCCGGCCCGTGGAGAGCTCCGACGCGGTCTCGTTGTCGATCGTGATCACCGCCGAGGTCGACGTGCCCGGCGCGACGGTGCCGCGCAGGCCCGCCGTGACATGCAGCTCCACCCGCTGGTCGTCGTCCGCGGGGGGCTGGTCGGCCGCCATCGCCGGTCCGCCGACCCCCAGGACGCAGACGCCGGCGGCGACCACGAACGCCGCGAGCCGGCGCACGCGCGCGCGGAGGCCCGTCTCGGGAGTGATCGCGGTCATGAAGGTCTTCCTCGAACGCCGGGAGGAGGCGGATCGTGAGTACTGACCCTGCGATTCTAGGAGGCCGGAGGGAGGAGAACCCTGAAGACGCGTAGAGTGACGGCCGTGTCCGACACCCCCGCCCCCCATCCCGACCCGCTCCGCAGTGCCGCGTTCGCCGCGGATCTCGACGCCGCCGACCTCCGATCCGAGCCCCTGCGTCGCCTCTGGGGAGAGGAGGCGGACGATGCCCTCGCCCGCGGCCTGCGCGAACCCATCCTGCGGGCGATCGCCGGGGACGAGGGCGTGCTCGCGACCCTCGGACGTCTCCTGGTGCTCGGGCTTCCGCAGCCCCGCGCGGCGGTGGAGCGCGCCCTGCCCACCCTCGGCGTGGACGGTCTGGAGGCCCTGGGGCTGGCGACGGTCGACGCCGACTCCGTGATCCCGGTCGCGCTGCTGCGCCCGCAGTCGTTCGTCGACGAGGACGGTGTCGGGGAGTGGTGGATCGCGAGCGATCTGGACGAGGTCGCCCTCGACGGTCCGCTGCCCGCCGATCACGTGCTCGGCGTGGGCGGGGCCTCGCGCACGCTCGCCGAGACGGTCGTGCCGCTCGCGGTGGATCGTGCCCTCGACCTCGGCACGGGCTGCGGCATCCAGGCGCTCCTCGTGGCGCGGCGAGCCGGCCGGGTCGTCGCCACCGATGTCTCCCGCCGAGCACTCGCCTACGCCGCGCTGAACGCGCAGCTCAACGGGGTCACGAACATCGAGTTCCGCCACGGCAGCATGTTCGAGCCGGTCGCCGGGGAGGCGTTCGACCTCATCGTCTCGAACCCTCCGTTCGTGATCACCCCCCGAACCGAGGGGGTGCCCGCCTACGAGTACCGCGACGGCGGTCTCGTCGGCGACGCGCTCGTCGAGCAGTTCGTGCGCACGGCACCGGCGCATCTCACCCCGGGCGGCATCGCCCAGCTGCTGGGCAACTGGGAGTCCCGCACGGGGATCACGGGCCTTGCCCGGCTGGACGCGTGGGTGCCCGCCGACCTCGACTTGTGGGTGGTGGAGCGGGAGGAGCTGTCGCCCCTCGCGTACGCCGAGCTCTGGATCAGGGACGGCGGCATCACGCCGCGCGACGCCGCGTTCACCCCGCTGCTCACCGCGTGGCTCGACGACTTCGCGGCGCGGGGCGTGACCGCGATCGGCTTCGGCTACGTGCTGCTCCGCCGGGGGCAGGGCGAGCCGCTGCGGCGGTCGGAGCGGGTCTCGCAGCCCGTGGCGAACGTGGGGGCGGCGCTCGCTCTCGGCCTGGCGGCCCACGATGCGCTCGCCGGGGGACTGCCCGACACCCTCGTCGTGGCCCCTGACGTGACGGAGGCGCGCCACCTGCTTCCCGGCAACGACGACCCGAGCGTGATCGAGCTGCGTCAGGGCGGCGGGTTCGCGCGAACGGTCGCGGTGGACCCGGCGCTCGCCGGGTTCGTCGGCGCCTGCGACGGGGAGCTCCAGGTGCTGCAGATCGCCCCCGCTCTCGCCGACCTCTTCGAGGTGCCCTTCCCGCAGCTGTGGGCGGAGCTCGAGCCGCGCATCCGGGGACTCGTGCTCGACGGCTTCCTCCTCCCGGGGGAATAGTCCCGGCTTCCATGCGTTCGAATACACCATGAAGGCTTTCGGATTCCTCTCGTTCGGTCACTATGCCGACGTGCCCGGCTCGGCGACCCGCACCGCGGGCGACATGCTGAAGCAGACCATCGAGATCGCGGAGGGCGCGGACGAGCTCGGCGTCAACGGCGCCTACGTCCGCGTGCACCATTGGGCCCGCCAGGCGGCGTCCCCGATGCCGCTGCTGACGGCCATGGCCGCGCGCACCGAGCGGATCGAGGTCGGCACCGGCGTGATCGACATGCGCTACGAGAACCCGTTCCAGTTCGCGGAGGAGGCGGCCGCACTCGACCTCATCGCGGACGGCCGGATCGCGCTCGGCGTGAGCCGTGGGTCACCCGAGACGGCGCTGCGCGGCTACGAGACCTTCGGCTTCCGCGACGAGGAGGACCCGGAGCGCGGCAGCGTGCTCGCACGGGAGAAGTTCGAGATCTTCCTGCGGGCCATCGACGGCGAGCGACTCGCCCCCGGCGACCCCCGCATGGTGGGCGCGGGACAGTACCTCGCGATCGAGCCGCAGTCGCCCACGCTGCGCGACCACATCTGGTGGGGCTCGGGTTCGCGCGCCACGGCCGAGGAGACCGGACGCCAGGGGCTCAACATGATGAGCTCGACGCTCGTGACGGAGGCCACGGGGCAGCCGTTCCACGAGCTGCAGCGCGAGCAGATCGAGCTGTTCCGCTCCGCCTACCGCGAGGCCGGCCACACCAGCACACCGCGCGTCTCGGTCAGCCGCAGCGTGTTCCCGCTCGTGTCGGATATGGACCGCGCCTACTTCGGGCTGCGCAGCGAGGAGAACGCCGACCAGATCGGCATCATCGACGGGTTCCGCTCCACGTTCGGCAAGACCTACGCCGCGGAGCCCGACGTCCTCATCGAGCAGCTCCGGCAGGACGAGGCCGTCATGGCCGCGGACACCCTCATGCTGACCATCCCGAACCAGCTCGGGCCGGAGTACAACCTGCATGTGCTCGAGGCGTTCGCGGAGCACGTGGCGCCGGCCCTCGGGTGGAAGCCCAACACGGAGGGTCCGGTCCAGGGCGACCCCGTGGCCTGATCCGGCACGGCGGTCCGCTCTTGACAGGGGCCGCGTTACGCCCGACGCTGGGGACGGCGCGCCGACCGGTGCCCGTCCCCACCGCTTCGGAGGCACCATGACCCGCGTGCGCGTCGACCTCAACATCACCCTCGACGGCTTCGCCACGACGACCGATCAGACGCCGGAGAACCCCTTCGGCGAGGACTGGGGACGACTCACCGCGGCCTACACGGCGACCCGCACCTTCCAGGAGCGAGTCTTCCACGACACGAGCGGCGCGGGCACCACCGGGGTGGACGAGAAGTACGCGGCGCAGTACTTCGAGGGGATCGGCGCCGAGATCATGGGCGCCGGGATGTTCGGGCTCCACGCGAACCCGGACGACCCGGAGTGGCGCGGCTGGTGGGGCGAGGAGCCGCCGTTCGAGGTGCCGGTGTTCGTCCTCACGCATACTCCGCGCCCGTCGATCGAGTTCGCGAACGGCACGAGCTTCCGCTTCCTCTCCGCGACACCGGAGGAGGCGCTGCGGGAAGCCGTGGCGGTGGCCGGAGGGCGTGATGTGCGCGTCGGCGGCGGGGCGACCATGGTCCGGGAGTTCCTGCGCGCCGGGCTCGTCGACGACCTGCACGTGGGCATCACCCCCATCCTCATCGGCAGCGGCATCCGACTCTGGGATGACCTGCGCGGCCTCGAGGCCGGCTATCGCGTGACGTCCGAGGTCGCGGAGTCCGGAGTGACCCACGTCACGTTCTCCCGCGAGGGCTGAGGAGCCGGCACACGGTCGCAGAGTCACACCGAGGTCGCGGGGACTCCGTGAATCCCTGCGACCTCGTGCGGAAGTGCGGCGTCAGAGCGGAGGGCCGAACAGCTCCTCGCCGTGCTCGTGGAGGAGCCGGAACGCGTCGGCGAAGGTCTCCGGTTCCTTCTCGCCCGGCGCGCCGTAGCGGGCGAGGAGGAGCCCGAGCAGGCCGCGGGCGGGAGGCGTGAGCGGCTTGAGGTGATCCGCGTCGTTCGGCTGCGGGGTGCCGTCTTCGGGGTTCGGCGGGGTGTACGCGGGTGTGGTGACGGGCCAGTCGGCCGGGTGCCGCGGCTTGTCGAGGTTCACGACGTTGAGCAGCGTGTTGGCCGATTGGTCCCGGTCGTTCAGCGGCTCCAGCCCGTGCAGGCGCGACAGCGTGGCGGTGACCGATCCGTGGTGCATCTCGTCGTGGATGATCGTGCCGCGCCGCGTGTACGCCGACACCGCGATCGCCGGGACACGACAGCCGAGCCGGTCGAACGTGAAACCCATCTCCCCGGCGCCGGCGTCCTTCGTGGGTTTCGTGGCCGCGGGCGGCGGCACATGGTCGTAACAGCCGCCGTGCTCGTCGAAGGTGATGAGCAGCAGGGTGTTCACGGCGTTCGAGCCGCCGGGCGTCGCGCTCGTGCGCACGGCCTCGTAGATGTCGTGGATGAGCCGATCGCCCGCCCGCACATCGGAGATGGCGCTGTCGAACACGGGCTCGCCGTCGACCACGCTCTCCCGCGGCTTCCCGAACGGCGGATGGAAGTCGTTGTGGTCGTAGACCATCCGGGGTTCGATGAACGCGTAGGCCGGGAGGGTGCCGTTCTTCGCGTCGGCGTAGAAGTCCTCCATCGTGCCGAAATGGTCCGTGCGCCAGTACTTCTCGAGCACCGCCGCATGCAGCATCCCCGTGAAGGAGACCAGCTGGAGCTTGTCGATGTAGATCCGCCAGCTCACCTTGCGGTCTTCCAGGCGGTTGAACACCGTCGGTGCGGCCGGGGCGTCGAGCCACTTCCGGTAGCCGCCGCCACCCTGATTCGTCACGAAGCCGTGCGAGGTCGAGGCGTGGAAGAAGGAGCGGTTGCAGAAGGTCTGGGAGGGCACTCCGGCGTACCAGTGGTCGAACACGGCGAACTCGGCGGCGAGGGTGGAGAGCACCGGGAGCATCTCCGGCGAGAACGAGCCCATGATGTGCCGCGCTTCGTCCAGGCTCGGCTCCTTCCCGTCGCGCAGTCGGCGGAAGTTGATGATGTAGTCCTCGAGGAACCCGGACATCGTCGCCTTCTCCCCGTGGGTGGGGGCGTTGAAGGGCGTGGTCATCTCGTCGACGAACAGGTCGGCGTTGGTCTTCGGATCGACGGTGCCGAAGATCTGCGTGTTGACGTGCGGGTACTCCTCACCCGGGTCCGGATCGGGGAGGCTCATGATGCGATCCGTGTCCCCCCGGTAGACGTGCGCCTCCACCACCGTGCCGTCCGGGGCGGTGTTGCTGTGGGTGCCGAACGCGAGACCTTCGAAGGTCTCGCCCGCCGGCAGCGTCTCGGCCGTGTAGAGGTAGCCGAGGAGGTTGTCGAAGGAGCGGTTCTCGCCCATCACCACGACCACGTGATCGAAGCCGGGCTCCGAGCGGGGCGCGAGTGCGGCGAACGGATCCGGATCGTCGGCGAAGCCGTCCCGGCCTCCGGCCCCGGCAACGGAGGCCCCGATCGCCGCTCCTCCCGCGCCCCCGATCACCGCTCCGGCCAGGGCGGCACCGCCCACGGTGAGGAATCCGCGCCGGGAGGGGTCGCGGGGAGAGGCGCCGGAGGGTTTGTCGTCGTCGACCATGCCGCGATCCTATGACCGCGCGAGCCAGTGCAGCATTCCGGTGTCCCAGGAATGTCGCGGAACGGGTCTGGAAGGATCGGGGAGTGCATTCCGCGGTCGTCCCTCCGACGTTCGTCGCCCGCTGGATCGCTCCGCGGGGTGCGCGGTCATGGGGGTCGTCCCTGCTCGCCCTCGCCTGGGGCGCCGGCGCGGCCGTGCTCCTCGCCACCGGGATCGGCGCGTGGTCCGCCGAGCAGGCGATGTACGTGGACGATCAGGGCATCCTCCGGGAGGCGATCCCCACGATGTGGGTGCTGACGCCCGTCGTGGAGGAGGTGGGGAAGGGCCTCGGGGTGCTGCTCATCCTTCTGCTCGCACGGCGGATCGGGCTGCGCGGCGTGCTCTTCGGCGCGATGGTCGGGGCCCTGGTCGGCGTCGGTTTCGCAGCCGTGGAGGACGCCTCCGCGATCGCGGCGGACATCGCGGCGAACGATCTCGGCTCCGGCATCGCGACCTGGATCGTCCGCACCTTCACCTTCCCCACCCATGCCGCGCTCACCATCTGGACCGGCGCGGCGCTCGGTCTCGCTCTCGACGCCCGACGCGCCTGGTCGCGCCCGCTCCTCGCGCTCGCCGGACTCCTGGTGGCGATCGCGGCCCACGGCGCGATCAACTACGGGAACGTGGCCGGCGCCACCGACCAGGCCTCGTTCTTCGTGGCCCTGGGCACGGCCTTCGGCTGGATCGTGGTGTCGACGGTCCTCGCCGTGACCCTCCGTCTCGTGCTGACCCGCCGGGTCTGAGTCGCACGCCGGCCGGACGGGCACAGCTTCGGAGATCGCGGCCGACACGCCGCCGTGCGGGGTGGCCGCACGGCGTGTCGGGGCTGATCTCCGAAGCTGTGCGCGGGGTGGCTCAGGCGGCGGGGATCCAGAGGACGGCGCCGTCGCGCCAGCCGAGACCGGCCGCGCCCTCGGGGAGCGGGTCCTCGTGCCGGGGACGGACCACACGGAGGCGGCGCCCCGCGAGCTCGACGATGTAGACGACGTCGGCGCCGCGGTAGACGTGCGCGATGACCTCGACCGGGACGGGGGCACCCGGACCCGCCGCGGGCGACAGATGCAGATCCTCCTGCCGGAGCACGACCTCGCCGGAACCGTCCGGTCCGGCGCCCGTGAGCGGGACCTGCACGGCGGTGCCGTCGAGGGTCGCGATCGCGCCGGAGCGCGTGGCGGGAAGGAGGTTCGCGGCACCGATGAAGTCGGCGGCGAAGGGGGTGAGCGGGGCGCTGTACAGCTCCGCCGGCGCACCCTCCTGTTCGATGACCCCGCCGTTCATGAGCACGATGCGGTCGGAGAGGCTCATCGCCTCCTCCTGGTCGTGCGTGACGAACACGGTCGTGAGACCGAGCGTGCGGTGCAGTTCCTTGAGCTCGACCTGCATGTCCTCGCGCAGACGCGCATCGAGGTTCGACAGCGGCTCGTCGAGCAGGAGCACGCGCGGCTCGAACGCGATGGCGCGGGCCAGGGCCACGCGCTGCTGCTGTCCGCCGGAGAGCTGCGCGGGCATGCGATCGGCGAGGTGGCCCATCTGCACACGCTCCAGCGCCCGGACGGCGAGCTCCTTCTGCTCCGTCTTCGACTTCTCGCCCGACATCCGCAGCCCGAAGCGCACGTTCTCGGCGACGCTCATGTGCGGGAAGAGCGCATAGCTCTGGAACATCATGCCGAGGTGACGCTTCTCGGGCGGCAGCTTCGTGACGTCCTGCCCCGCGATCTCGATCGTGCCGCTCGTGGGCGACTCGAGCCCGGCAATGCAGCGGAGGAGCGTCGTCTTCCCGCAGCCCGAAGGACCGAGGAGGGAGACGAACTCGCCGGACCGCATCGAGAGGTCGATGCCCTTGAGCACCTTCGTCCCCTTGAAGTCCTTGGTGAGTGCAGTGATGGTGAGCGTTGTCATCAGACGAACAACCTTCCCAGGCCGATGATGCGTTCGAGGACGATCATGAGGACGACGGTGAGCAGGACCATCAGGGTCGAGACGGCCGCCACGGTGGGCGACGTGCTGAACTCCAGCTGGCCGTAGATGGCGATGGGCAGGGTCTCCAGCTGCGGGGTGCGCAGGAAGAGGGCGATGACCGCATCGTCGAACGAGATGTTGAAGGCGAAGAACGCTCCGGCCGCGATGCCGGGACGCGCGATGGGCAGCACCACGAGGCGGTAGCGGTTCCAGGTGCCGGCGCCGAGGGTGCGCGCGGCCTCCTCCGTGAAGTGGTCGGCCCGGGTCATCACGCCGGTCACGGTGCGCATGACGTAGGGGATCGCGATGACCACGTGGATCGCGACGAGCACGCCCACATTCGGGGACCCGATCGTGAGCGAGGCGATGGAGAGGGCGCCGATCGCGAGGATGATCGTGGGGATCGTCAGCGGCGACATCAGCAGCGCCTGGATCGCCGCGCCTCCCGGAACGCGGAACCGCGTCAGCGCGAGGGCGGCCGCGGTGCCGATGGCGGCGGCGAGGATCGCGACCGTCACACCCACCACGAGGCTCAGGCGGAACGGTTCCAGGTAGGTGTCGGAGGTGAGGGCCTCCACGTACCAGTCGAGCGTGAAGCCCTGGCCGGGGAACGTGAGGAAGCGGTTCTCTCCCACCGAGGCCCCGGCGACGACGAGCAGCGGGACGAGCATGTACAGCGTCACGATGACGCCGAGGAGGATCGCGAGGATACGGCCGAGGATCGGGACGGAACGGACCATGGTCACACCTTCTGCTTCCCGAGCCGGGACGTGGCCGCGAGCACGAGCATCACGCCCGCGAACAGCAGCACGGCCTGCGCCGCCGCGAACGCCCAGTCGAGGTTGGTGGTCGCGTCGACGTAGATCGTCTGTGCGAACACGGGGATCTGCGAGCCGCCGATGAAGCGGGGGGTGATGAAGGAGCTCACCGAGAGCACGAACACCAGGGAGGCACCGGCGACGATGCCGGGCACCGACAGCGGCAGCACGACGTGCCGCAGCGTGCGCCAGAATCCGGCGCCGAGGGTGCGGGAAGCCTCCTCCAGCTGCGGACGGATGCCGGAGATGACGCCGAGGATGCTGAGCACGGCGAACGGCAGCAGCACCTGCACCATCGCGATCACGACGCCGGTCTCGGTACCGAGGAATCCCTGGGTGCCGCCGACGAGGAACTCCGCGCCGGGGATCTGCATCATCAGGCCGGACGGCCCCATGAGCACCACCCAGCCGAAAGTGCGGACGACGACGCTCGTCATCAGCGGCAGGATCACCACGATGAGGAGGAAGGAGCGCACCTTCGAGCCGGCGCGCGCCATGATGTACGACAGCGGGACGGCGATGACGAGGGTGATCACCGTCTGGATCACCCCCAGGCGGAGCGATCGCAGCGCCGCCTGGAGGTGATACTCGCTCGCGAACAAGCGGGTGAAGTTGTCGAGGGTGAACCCGCCTGCCGGCGATTGCACGCTCATGAGCAGCATGCCGGCCACCGGGGTGACGAAGGCGAGCGCGAGCAGCACGATCGCCGGCAGGAGCAGGAGCCAGGGCTCCTTACGGGTTCGGACGCTCATTTGGTGATCAGCGCATTCCACTCGTCGGTCCACGCCTGACGCGACGCGGCGATGTCGCCCGGGGCGTAGACCACGACGTCGTCGAGCTCGTCGCCGGTGAGCACGGCCTCGGCCGCCTCGTCCGACAGCTCGGCCTTCGTGTTGACGGGGGAGTAGCGCATGTTCTCCGCGAAGACGGCCTGCGCTTCGGGGCGCAGCTCGTAGTCGATGAAGAGCGTCGCCAGCTCGGGGTTGTCCCGACCCTCGACGACGTTCGCCGTGATGAGCGACGCGGTGGCGCCCTCCTCCGGGACGATGAACTCGACGGGGAGACCCGCGTCCTGCAGGGTGCCCGCGTAGTCCATCGCGTACGGGGCCAGCCAGGTGCCGCGCTGGGCGAAGGCGGTCTGCAGGTCCGGCGAGGTGGGGACGACGATCGCGTCGCCCGAGGACGCCAGCGCCCCGAGGTCGGCGATGGCCGCGGACGGGTCCTCGATGCCACCCCCGAGCGCATCGGCCACCCGGAGCATCGACAGCACCCCGTAGGTGTTCGAGAAGTCCGTCAGGGCGACGTGACCGGCGTAGGCGTCGTCGAAGAGGTCTTCCCAGGACGTCGGCGCCGGGGCGTCGGCCTCGGTGTTGTAGACGAGCCCGATGGGCGCGAGCTGGATGACCGGACCCTCGCCGCGCTCGAGGCCGGCGGTCGCGATGTCGACGAGGTCCCCCGCTGCGGACAGGTCGTCGGCGGCGATCGGGGCGATGAGGCCCTGCTCGGCGGCGGTGAACTCCTGTCCGCCGGAGAAGTGCACGACATCGATCTGCGGGCTCGCCTTCTGGGCGGTGACCTGGGCGAGGGCGTCGGCGCTGTACAGGGTGATCAGCTCGACCTTCGCTCCGGTCTCCTCCTCGAACGGGTCGACGACGGCCTCGATGAAGGCCTTCTCCCAGTCTCCGCCGAACGACGTGACGACCAGGGTCTCGCCGGCGAACTCTTTGTCACCACCGGACGAGGACTCGCCGTCGCCGGACGCGCAGCCGGCGAGGACGAGGGCACCGGTGGCGACGAGCGCGCCGGCGGTGAGGATTCTGCGGGTGTTCATGCACTGCTCCTTCGGGATGGGTCCAGCACGGGGGGTGGACGCCTAGACCAGGCGTCCGATGGTGAGCTGCTTCGCTCCGTCGATGCGGATCGCGGCGCTCTCCTGAGCGAACTCCGCGAGTCCTTCGGTGATGCCGGCCCAGATGTTGACGGGTGTCCATCCGAGGGGGCCGAGAATACGGGCACCACGATCGTAGAAGACTCCGATCTCGTACCACTCGAACGGCAGTCCGCCCATCTGCATGGGGCGCTGCCAGTACCACTGCAGGTCACCCGGTGCGGGCACGACCTGCTGGTTCTCCGCGGGCACGGCCTCGGGGTCGAAGTTCTGGGCCTCCTCGGGAAGACCGACCATGACCTCGGGTCCGGCGTACATCGCGTGCATCGCCTGCATCGTGACCGGCTTCTCCAGCGCGCCCCACATCGCCTCGCACGTGCGAGGGGCGAGGTCCTCGAACAGGGTGGCGACGGCGCGGACGCCGTTCTCGTACTCGAGGAAGACCTGCTTGGTCATCGTGTTCCTTTCTGGCCAGCGGACGGTTCCGCTGCGCGTTCACGGGCGGCCGCGACGAACGCCGCGAACAGCGGGCGCTCCTCGGCGGCCTCTTCGGGGGCTGTCATCTTCTCGGGGTGCCACTGCACCGCCCAGAAGGCCCAGTCGTCGTCCGACTCGACGGCTTCGACGATGCCGTCAGGAGCCCAGGCGACGGGGCGCAGCCCGGGGGCGGGGGTGTCGACGGACTGGTGATGGATGGTGTTGACGGTCCTCGTCGTCGTCCCGTAGAGCGCGGCGAGCCTGCTGTCCTCCGCGAACGCGACGGCGTGCCGGGCGGAGAGCTGCTCGTCTGCTCCTCGCACCGGGTGATGGTCGGCCGTGGCGGGGATGCCGACGATGAGGGAGCCGCCGAACGCGACGGTGCAGACCTGGAGCCCGCGGCAGATCGCCAGCACCGGCAGGCCGCGTTCCCGGGCGCCGAGGGCGAGCGCGATCTCGTAGCCGTCGCGGGCCGAGTCGTAGGACTTCCCGTCCTGGGGCTCGGCGCCGTAGTGCGAGGGGTGCAGATCCTCCCCGCCGGAGAGCACCAGCCCGTCGAGCCGATCGAGGACCTCGTCGACACCGGCGGTCGGCGGCAGCAGCACGACGGCGCCGCCGGCGGCCTCGATCGGCGTGGCGTACTCGGTGCCGAGGCTGTGCGCGGGGCGGCCCGTGCCGAGGTCGGTGTCGATGGCGCGGCGCCAGGTGGTGATGCCGATGAGCGGGCGGGTCACGACAGCTCGATCCACGTGGTCTTCAGGTCGGTGAACTTCTCCATCGCGTGCAGACTCTTGTCGCGCCCGAAGCCGGAGCCCTTGACCCCGCCGAAGGGGATGGTCATGTCGCCCTCCTCGAAGCAGTTGACCCAGACGACACCCGCCCGCAGCCGGCGGGAGAGGGTGTGCACGGCGTTGAGGTCGGTGCTCCACAGCGCGGCGGCGAGGCCGTACTCGGTGCCGTTGGCGATGGCGAGGGCGTCGTCGACGTCGTCGTACGCGATGACCGACAGCACGGGGCCGAAGACCTCGCGCTGCGCCACCTCGTGCGCGGGGGTCACGCCGAGCACGACCGGGGCGAAGTAGCTGCCGCCGTCGACGGCGGAGAACCGTTCGGTGCTGCCGGCCGCGAGCTCGGCGCCGTCGGCCTCCGCGCGCTCGACGAACCCGGCGATCCCGGCGAGCTGCTTCTCGCTGACGATCGCCCCCATCGACGTGGACACGTCGAACGGGTCTGCGGGAAGGCTCGTGCGGGCGACCTCGGCGGCGATCTCCAGGGCCCTGTCGTAGTGCGCGCGGGGGACGAGCAGCCGGGACGAGGCCGTGCACATCTGCCCCTGGTTGTAGAAGCAGCCGTCGGCCGTGGCCCGGACCGCCCGCTCCAGATCGGCGTCCGGGAGCACGAGGCTCGCCGTCTTGCCGCCGAGCTCCGGCCACACGCGCTTGCCGTTCGACGCCGCGGCGTATCCGAGGAATCGGCGGCCGACCTCGGGCGAGCCCGTGAACGTGACGACGTCGACATCGGGGTGCTCGCCGAGTGCGCGGCCGGCGACGTGGCCGGCGCCGGGGGTGACGTTCAGCACGCCGGCAGGGAGCCCGGCCTCGTGGGCGAGCTCGGCCAGGCGCAGGGCCGAGAAGGTGGTGTGCTCGGCGGGCTTGAGGACGACGCTGTTGCCGACGGCGAGAGCGGGAGCGAGCTTCCAGGCCGTCATCGTGAGCGGGAAGTTCCACGGCACGACCGCGGCGACGACGCCGGCCGGTTCGCGGGTGACGAGCGCGAGGCTGTTCGGGGCGGTGACGGGGAGCTCGTCGAGCACCTTGTCTGCGGCCTCGCCGTACCAGCGGAAGCAGTTCACGACCGCGCGGATTTCGGTCTGCAGCGCCTCGCGCACGGGCTTGCCCATCTCGAGGGAGATGGTGAGGGCGAGCTCTTCGGCGTTGTCGTGGATCTTCTGCGCGAAGGCGATCAGCAGCTGGCCGCGCTCCCGGGGGGCGATGCGCGACCAGACGCCCGCGTCGAACGCGGCACGGGCGGAGCGGACCGCGCGGTCGATGTCGGCGGCGGAGGCGGCCGCGATCGGGGGCAGAGCCCGGCCGTCCCGGGGGCTGATCGGTGCGAGGGGCTCGGCGGTCCCGTCCTCCCAGGAGCCGTCGATGAACATGCGGGTGTGCAGCGACAGCGCCGCCGCGCGGTCCGCCCAGTCGTCTCCAGATGCCGTGAACACGGTCGTCCTCTCCAGGGGTGAAGGCCCTGGAAGGGATACTCGCTCTATTTCGCCATTGGGTCAAGACAATGCGAACGATCCCGCCATTTCTTTACACGTCCGTAACAGAATCGGCCTACAAGCGGATGGCTCCCGTCGGCATGTCCTGCGCCAGCGCCGCCGGCGCCTCGTCCACGATCAGCGACCCACGGAGCACCGGCGTGATGACGACGAGCGACTCCACGACCTCCAGCCCGTCGTGGCCCGCCACTGCGGGACCGGTGAGGAAGTCATAGAACTCGTCCGCGTCGCGCACGAGCACGTTCATGAGGAGCTGCGACGTGCCGGTCGTCGCGACGATGAACTTCACCTCGGGGGCGGCGGCGAGGGCGGATCCCACCTTCTCCAGCCGATCCATCGGCACCCGCAGCCACACGAGTGCCTCCAGCCCGAGGCCGAAGAGGCTCGGGACGATCTCCGTGCGGGGGTGCATGAGACCGCGGCGGTTGAGGGACTCCATTCGTCGACGCGTCGTGGTGACGTTCAGTCCGAGCGCGCGGGCGAGCTGTGCCACGGGCATCCGTCCGTCCTTCAGCAGGAGCCGGATCAGCGCTTCCTCGTCCTCGCTCAAGGCGTCCGCCGGGTCGACCTCGGATCCCGAGGACTCGTCCAGCATGCGCACCTGCTCGTCGGACAGCACGCCCACCCGCCAGTCGTGCCCGGAGCGGAAGAACTTCAGCACCGTGGTGACGTTGATCGACGCGATGCCCTCCACCTCGGGGAAGTCGGTGAAGAGCAGCTCGCGGATCGATGCGTCGTCGTGGGGGAGGAGCATGCCGGCGATGTCGCTGCTGCCCTCGAGGACCGACACCGACGACGCGTCGGCACGACGGGCGAGGGTGCGGGCGACGTGCCAGAGCGCATGCGGTTCGGTCGTGATCCGGAACAGGACGGCGCGCGCATGGAGCACGCGCGCGGGGTCGACGTAGGTCGAGACGCGCACGAGCCCGCGGTCCAGGAGACGCTGCCCGCGGCGGGCGACCGTCCGCTCCGGGAGGTCGACCACGCGGGCGATCTCGCCCCAGGACGCGCGGCCGTTCACCTGCAGGGCCGCCGCGACGATCCGATCGGTGTCATCGGCCAGGGCATCGTTCGCGGGCACGGGTTCTCCTTCGCGGGTCGGGCACGTGAAGGTTATCCCAGACCCGGAGGGGACCGGTGCATGGTCCGAGGCGAGAGCCGGGGGAGACGGCACGGGCGCCGCCGGAGGACCGGCGGCGCCCGCGGAGGGACAGACGACCGGGTTACCCGGCGTCCGTCGTCTCGACGACCGCGGTCGCACGACGGCGACGCAGCGCGAACAGGCCGAGGCCGGCGGCGAGCAGCACGATGGCGCCGATGACGAACGGCGTGCTGTCGGCACCGGTCGTCGCGAGGTCGCCGTCGGTCGCGCCGCCCGAGTCGCTCTCACCGGGGACGATCGCGCCGCCGCCGTCGCCGTCGCCGTCAGCCGCTGCGGTCACGGTGAGGGAGGCCGTCACCTCGGTGCCGTCGGGGAGGATCACGGCGAGTGTGTGCGTCCCCGCCGGGGTGGCCGCGGGGATGGTGACGGTGCGCGAGAACGTGCCGTCGGCCGCGACCGTGACCGTACCGAGCGCGACCGGGTCGGACCGCAGCTCGAGGGCGAGCTCCGCGCCGGCCGCGAAGCCGCTTCCGGACACCGCGAGCGTGCCGCCGGCCGGGACCGAGGACGCGCCCAGCTCGACCGCCGCGGGCTTCTCCGGCTCCGGCTCCTCCGTGACCGGCGGGGTGACACCGGCCTCGGTGACCCACTTCTCACCAGCATCCGACTTGGTCACCGTGAACGTGTCGTAGACGGCGCCGACGGGGAGGTCGGTCGTGGCGTCCGGCTGCTTCTCGGCGAGGTACGACCGATAGACGAGCTGGTTCTTCGAGACGTCGATCACCTGGTACGTCGTCACGCCCTGACCGCGCAGCACCTGCGTGGCGCCGTTGTTGGTCCAGACGTTCTTCTCCGGGGTCTCCAGGTCGTAGTGCTTCGCGCCGGAGTTCGACACGACGTAGACCGGACCGGTGGTGAGGCCCGGAGTCTCGGTCGCATCCGTGTTCACGTAGCCGCGGGCGTACGTGTGGTCGTGGCCCATGAGCACGAGATCGATGTCGTTGCGCTGGAAGACGGGCAGCCACTCGGCGCGGAGCACCGGCTCGTCACGACCGGCCGAGGCCGAGAAGACCGGCTGGTGGAACGTGACGACGTTCCACTTCGACGGGCTGTTCTG
Source organism: Microbacterium sp. NPDC078814 (assembly GCF_040702645.1). Classification (NCBI taxonomy): domain Bacteria; kingdom Bacillati; phylum Actinomycetota; class Actinomycetes; order Micrococcales; family Microbacteriaceae; genus Microbacterium; species Microbacterium sp. NPDC078814. The sequence goes on along the minus strand of NZ_JBFBLT010000003.1, from coordinate 319,708 downwards.
CAGCAGCAGGTCGAGCCAGGCGGCCTGGAAGCGCGTCCACAGGGTGCCGATCTGGGACGACGGGCACTCCGCTCCCGTGCAGGACGGGAGCCCGGCCGGGGTGAGGAAGGTCGTGTCCCGGGTCGCGTTCAGGGTGATGAAACGGACGCCCTGGTAGTCGGTGTAGTACGCGGTCTCGGCGGCGAACGAGCTCCAGTGGTCGAAGAACGCGCGGTACTGCTGCGCGACCTCGGAGTCGCCCTTCGCGAGGTCCGCCAGCTCGCCGATCGAGCTCGTCGACGGGTTGTTGTGCGGGTACTCGAACGCGGCCTTCCACGCCGTGAGCAGCTTGTCGCCCGAGTACTCGTGGTTGCCGGGGGCGGCCATGACGTTGGTGCGGACCGCCGAGTCCTTCATGCCCTGGAACCAGTTCAGCCACTCGTTCTCGTTGCTGGAGGTGTTGATGAGATCGCCGGCGTGCACGGAGCCGATCGAGCGAGGAGCGTGTGCCTCGGCCTGCTTCACGACGCTCGGCCATGTGGTGTCGAGACCGATCTGGGCGTCGCCGTAGTAGATGAACTGGAAGTCGTTCGCCTTCGGGTCGGCGGTGCGGAACTCGTACCAGTCGCTCCAGCTCCCGGGGAGACCCACCCGGTAGCGGTACGCCGTGGCGGGGGTGAGGTCGGTGACCGTGGCCGAGAAGTGCTTGTTAGGGTTGCCGTTCACGACACCGGCGTCGTACGCGTCGACCGTGCGGGTGGCACCACCGGTCGCGAGGCCGATCTCGACCTGGCCGACCGTGTGCGAGGCGTCGCCGGCGAGCCAGGAGAACGACTGCGACACCTCGGGCTTCTCGGTGGGGGTGAGGATGACACGGGTCGGCGGGGCGACCACGGGCGTGCCGGGGTCGGAAGCCTTCACGAGGGTGAGCGATGACATGTCGAAGTAGATGTCGGAGCTGGACGCGCGGTCCTGGAACAGCGACACGGCGATCGTGTTCGTGCCGTCACGGAGCAGGTCGCCCTCGGCGCTGAACGTGCTGGTCAGCGGGTCGCCGTTGGAGTCGCCGGCGTACTCGACGTTGGTGGTGTCGGTGATGCGGCCGTCGACGTAGCGGGCGACCTCCTCGCCGTTGATCCAGACGATGATGGCGTCGTCGTAGGTGATGGTGCTCTGCAGAGCGGCGACCTGCTCGGCGACGCCGGCTTCGAGTTCGAACGTGGTCCGGAAGAAGTAGGTGGGCACGGTCGGGGCCGCGGCGCCGTCGAGGTAGTGGTTGAGGAGCGTCTTCGGCGTCTGCGGGCCGACGGGGGCGAGCTTCCCGCCCTTGGCGCCGAACGAGCCCGGTGCGGTCTTCCACGCGCTGTCGTCGTAGGCCGGCAGGGTCCAATCGCGCAGTGCGGCCGGGGCAGGGGACGGGTCGGAGCCGTCGTCGAGGTAGTGCCAGGGGGTGTCGCCGGTGACGAGCGATCCGGTGGGCACCTCGGGATCGGGCGCGGCGAGGGCCGCGGGGGCGACGACGGCGCCGCCGAGCACGGCGAGCAGCGCGACGGACGTCAGTCCGCGACGCCGCCACCGCACCGCAGGGGTGGGGGAGGTCATGTCAGTCCTTCGTGGGTGGGTGCCCGTGCTCAGCCGCACGGGGCGCCCCCAGCCCAGCGGAGCCGGATGACCGCGGTCTGACATCGAGGCGACGGGGAGGTGAACGCGGCGCGGGCGGGCACAGCTTCGGAGATCGCCCGAGACACGCCGGGGGTACCGGCTCGGAGCCGGCGCGTCGGCCGGAAGCTCCGAAGTCGTGCCCGGTCCGGAAGGGGTGGAAAGCGGGCCGGTACGCTGGAACCCATGCTCAACATGGCCGACGGCCTCGCCCGTCTCGGCGCGCTCGCCGAGAATCCCGTCGTCCGCACCCTCGCGGAGGCCTTCGACGAAGCCGGTTTCGAGCTCGCCGTCGTCGGCGGTCCGGTGCGCGATGCGCTGCTCGGCCGTGAGACGCACGACCTCGACTTCACGACGAGCGCCTCGCCGGACGAGATCCTCGCGATCGTGAAGCCGGTCGCCTCCGCGCACTGGGACATCGGCCGGGCCTTCGGGACCATCGGCGCCCGGGTGCGGGGCGAGCAGGTCGAGATCACCACCTATCGCGCCGACAGCTACGACGGCGTGACGCGCAAGCCCACCGTGGAGTTCGGCGACTCGATCGACGGCGACCTCGTCCGCCGCGACTTCACGGTCAACGCGATGGCCCTCCAGGTGCCCGCGGTGAAGCTCGTCGACCCGACCGGCGGGGTCGAGGACCTCGTGGCGGGCGTGCTGCGGACACCCGCGGATCCCCGGGTGTCGTTCGGCGACGACCCGCTCCGGATGCTGCGCGCCGCCCGGTTCAGCGCGCAGCTCGGCTTCACGGTGGCGGAGGACACGGAGCGGGCGATCACCGAGCTCCGCGAGACCCTGACGATCGTGAGCCCGGAGCGCGTGCAGTCCGAGCTCGTGCGCCTCATGCAGACCGACGACCCCGTCCGCGGCATCCGGGTGCTGGTGGAGACCGGACTCATCGAGGAGTTCCTCCCCGAGGTCAGCGCCCTCAAGCTCGAGGTCGACGAGCACCACCACCACAAGGACGTCTACGAGCACTCGCTCACGGTGCTCCGTCAGGCCATCGCGCTCGAGCACGCCAGGAACCCCGGGGCCGCTCCGGACGTGCCGCTGCGGATCGCGGCTCTGCTCCACGACATCGGCAAGCCCCGCACGCGCAAGCTCGAGCCGGGTGGCGCGGTCACGTTCCACCACCACGACGTCGTCGGCGCCCGGATGGCCCGCAAGCGGCTGCAGGCCCTGCGCTTCGACTCGGCGACCACGGACGCCGTCGCGACCCTGATCGAGCTGCATCTGCGGTTCTTCGGCTATGCGGAGGGGGCGTGGACGGATGCCGCCGTGCGCCGCTACGTCCGCGATGCCGGGGACCTGCTGGAGCGGCTGCACATCCTCACGCGCGCCGACGTCACCACGCGGAACAAGCGCAAGGCCGCTCGGCTCGCCGCCGCCTACGACGACATCGAGTCCCGGATCGCGGCTCTTCGCGAGCAGGAGGAGCTCGACGCGATCCGTCCGGAGCTCGACGGCAACCGCATCCAGGAGGTCCTCGGCATCTCGCCGGGCCGGGAGGTCGGCGAGGCGTACAGGTTCCTCCTCGATCTGCGCCTCGACGAGGGCGTGCTGGGTGAGGACGTCGCGGAGCAGCGTCTCCGCGAGTGGTGGGCTTCGCGCGGCTGACTTCTGCCGACCCACCCCCTTCCGCGCACCCCGGCCCCTTGCGGACGCACGCAGAGGGCCGGGCCGACCGCAGAGGGGTGGGTCGACCTCAGTTGATGATGGCGGCGGCGTCCGGGGGGAGAGTCAGGAGCGTGGGGGTGCTCGACGCGGGGGCGGTTGTGAGGAGGAGTTCGGCCGTCGAGGGCACCGCAAACGTTGCGGGGGTGGGGGAGAGGTTCACGAGCACCGACACTCCACCGCGATCGATGCGGTAGACGCGGTGCTCGGGGCGGCCGTCCGTCTCCCGGACCTCGACCGTCGTGTGCGCGGAGTCCGGGTCGGTGAGCTCCGGTCGCGCTCGCCGCAGTCGGGCGAGGTCGCGGTACAGCGCCAGGAGCCGGGCGTGCACCGGCGCCTCGGCCTCCGCCCAGTCGAGGTGCGAGCGATGGAAGGTGTCGGGATCCTGCGGGTCGGGCACCGCATCCGGATCCCAGCCCATGCGGGCGAACTCCGCCGTGCGACCCTCGGCGACCGCGCGGCCGAGTTCGGGCTCGGGGTGGGCGGTGAAGAACTGCCACGGTGTCGTCGCGCCCCACTCCTCGCCCATGAAGAGCATCGGGGTGCCCGGGGCCGTCAGCGTGAGGACGGCGGCCACCGCGAGCCGATCGGGGGACAGGGTGGCGGAGAGCCGGTCCCCGGCCGCGCGGTTCCCGATCTGGTCGTGATCTTGCGCGAAGGTCACCAGCCGCCAGCTCGGCACCTCGGCCGGGATCGGCGACCCGTGCGGACGGTCGCGGAAGGACGAGAAGGTGCCGTCGTGGAAGAACCCGCCCTCTGTCACCTTGGCCACCGCCTCGGCCGCGGCGAAGTCGGCGTAGTACCCGGCGGTCTCCCCGGTGAGCGCGACGTGCACGGCATGATGCCAGTCGTCCGACCACTGCGCCGTGAGTCCGTAGCCCCCGGCTTCCCGCGGCAGGATGAGCGTCGGGTCGTTGAGGTCGGACTCGGCGATGAGGGTCAGCGGCCGATTCTGCTGCGCGGAGAGGGCGTCCACCCGTTCGGAGAGCTCCCGCAGCAGGTGCACGGGCCGCCGGTCGTGGAGTGCGTGCACGGCGTCGAGGCGGAGCCCGTCGACGTGGAAGTCGCGCAGCCACATCAGGGCGTTGTCGAGGATGTACTCCCGCACCGCGTCCTCGTCGAGGTTCACCGAGTCGCCCCACGTGTTGCTCTCGCCCTCGCGCAGGTACGGACCGAAGAGGGGGAGGTAGTTCCCGCTCGGACCGAGGTGGTTGTAGACCACGTCCTGCACGACGGCGAGCCCGTGCGCGTGGGCGGCGTCGACGAACCGCTGGTACGCCGCGGGACCGCCGTACTCCTCCTGCACCGCATACCAGAGCACGCCGTCGTATCCCCAGTTCCAGGCGCCGTTGAAGGCGTTGACGGGCAGCAGCTCGACATGGGTGACGCCGAGGTCCACGAGATGCGCCAGGCGGCCGATCGCCGCGTCGAGCGTGCCCTCCGGCGTGAAGGTGCCGAGGTGCAGCTCGTAGATCAGCCCGCCCGCGAGCTGCCGTCCGGTCCAGGAGGCGTCGGTCCAGGCGAAGGCCGCGGGGTCGAACGCCGCCGAGGCGCCGTGCACGCCGTCCGGTTGCCGCCGCGAGCGCGGGTCCGGGCGCAGGTCGTCGCCGTCGTCGAGCAGGAACCCGTAGCGCTCGCCGTCCGCGAGGACGAGGTCGGCGGTCCAGTGCCCCTCAGTGGTCGCCGTGAGTTCCCGCTCCTCCACGGTCGCGCCCGCGGCGTCGAGGCGTCGCACCCGCACACGCCTCGCCCGCGGCGCCCACACCGAGATCATCGGGCCAGCTCGATCAGCGCGACCGGATACGTGTCGAGCAGTTCCGCCAGCCGCACCGGTCCGGGCGGGATCCGCCGACCGGTGAGGAGATCCGTCCCCGGCAGCTCCGGGCGCATCAGGACGGTGTCGCCCCAGCCGCCGCGGCGCGCCAGCGTCACCGGCAGCCGCGTGGCCACGGCGGTCGCGCCGCCGCGGTGCACGGCGACGGCGTGGTCGGCGGCCGCGCCCTCGACGACGGCCGGCCGGTAGAAGCGGAACAGCTCCGGGTTGTCCCGCCGCAGTCGCAGGGCCCGCGAGGTCACCAGCAGCTTTGCGGCACCGGAGTCGTCGATGGGCGGGAGCACACCGCGGGCGTGGTCCGCGTCGAGCTCCCGCAGCATCCGGGCGCGCAGAGCGAAGTCCACGGGTCGACGGTTGTCGGGATCGACGAGCGAGAGGTCCCACAGCTCGGTGCCCTGGTAGACGTCGGGCACGCCGGGACCGGTGAGCTGCAACAGCTTGGCGGAGAGGGAGTTCGAACGGCCCGCATCGACGATCTCCGCCACGAACCGGTCGAGGATCGGCGCGGCGTCGCCCTCCACGGATCGCGCGATCGCGGCCAGACCCTCCTCGAAGGCCGCGTCCGGATGCTGCCAGGTGGTCCGCTCGGCGGCCTCGCGCGCGGCCTTGGTGGCATAGGCGAGGAGCCGGTCGGAGGGCAGCGGCCAGGCTCCGACGGCGGCCTGCCAGATCAGCGCGTCGAGGGGACCGTGTCCGGTGGTCGCGACGGCGCGCAGCTCCGCCAGCACCTCGCCCCACCGCTCCGGGATCTCCGAGAGCACGGACAGGCGTGCCCGCACGTCCTCCGAGCGCTTCGTGTCGTGCGTGGAGAGCGTCGTCATCGAGTGCGGCCAGGCGGCCAGTCGTGCCCGCTGCGCGTCGTGGAACTCCTCGACCGACAGGGCGGGGATCGACGGATCGGCGCCGACCTCGGTCAGCGTCCCGAGGCGGGTGAACCGGTAGAACGCGGTGTCCTCCACGCCCTTCGCCATCACGGCGCCGCTCACCTGCGGGAACCGCTGCGCGACCTCGAGCGAGGGGTCGACCAGGAGCGGTTCGAGCGCCGCGAAGGCGGCGGAGAGGTCGGGGCGTCGACGCCGGGCCTCCGCGAAGGCGGCGCACAGGTGCTCGCGACCTTCGGGGAGATAGGAGCGGTACACGGGGAAGCAGGCGAGGAGCTCGGCGAGGGCGTCGTCGGCGTGCACGATCCCGTGGGGGAGCGTGCGGACCAGGCGGCGCACCTCCGCGGCCAGGAGCGTGTCGGCGATCATCCGCTTCGTGTCGTGGATGAGGTCGTGCCAGGGGAGCGCGTCCGGGAGGCCGGTCTCCGCGCGGAGCCGGGCGTCCAGCCGGTCCAGCGCCGCGACACCCTCCGCGTCGACGAACAGGCGGTCGAGCTCGGCCAGCGCGTCGTAGCCGGTCGTGCCGTCGGTGCGCCACCAGGCCGGGAGGGCCTCGCCGGGCTCCAGGATCTTCTCCACGAGCGTGTACGCGCGCCCGGTCGCGTCGGCGAGCTGCTCCAGATACGCACCGGGGTCGACGAGGCCGTCCGGATGATCCACCCGCAGCCCGTCCGCGAGTCCGGTCCGGAGCCAGCGGAGGATCTCCCGATGCGACTCCGCGAAGACGTCGGGACGCTCCACCCGGATGCCGGCGAGTTCGGAGACCGCGAAGAATCGGCGATACGTGAGATCGGTGTTCTGGTCCTCCCAGAATCGCAGCTCGTAGTTCTGGGCCGCCAGGAGTGCCGGGAGGTCGTCGGCCAGCGCCGCGGTGCCGGGGGCGAGCGGCAGCTCGTGCTCGAAGTAGCGCAGCACCCCGTCCGGCGCATCGGCGGCCGGGGTGGTGTCGACGTCGAGCTCGCCGTTCGCGACGACCTCCTCCGGGCTCGCGCCCAGCAGCGGGAGCAGGAGCCGTCCGCCGCCGGCGTCCCAGTCGATGTCGAAGGCGGCGGCATGACGGGTCTTCCGGCCGAGTCGCAGCACCTCCCACCACCACGGGTTCTGCCGCGGCACCGCGACGCCCACATGGTTGGGGACGATGTCGGCGAGGATGCCGAGGCCGGCCGTGCGCGCCGCCGAGGCGAACCGGACGAGACCGTCCTCGCCCCCTCGGTCCGGATCGATGCGCGCATGGTCGACCACGTCGTAGCCGTGGTTCGAACCCGGCGTCGCCGCCAGCAGCGGCGACAGATACGCCCAGGACGCGCCGAGCTCGGCGAGGTAGCCGACCACATCGGCCGCCGCTTCGAGGGGGAAGCTGCCGCTGATCTGGAGGCGATAGGTCGACAGCGGCCTGTCGGTCATGAGGCGGCCTGCTCGCTCTGCGCGCGGAGCGAGGCGTCGACGGAGTCGTCGGTGTCGACCGGCTCGCCGTCGATCTCCTGCAGCACGAGCATGGCCTTGCCCTCGAGCGGCACGGTGTCGCGGGCGCGGAGGTTCCCGTCGCCCAGCTCGCCGGCGGTGTCCACGGCGACGAGCCATTCCGCACCGTGGCGATCGTCCGGCAGGGCGAGGTCGACGGGCTCGTCGCCGCTGTTGAAGTAGACGAGGAAGTTCACGTCCTCCACGGGTCGCCCTCGCCGGTCGTTCTCGCGGATCCCGCGGCCGTTGAGGAACATGCCGACAGAGCGGCCGAAGCCGGAGTCCCAGTCCTCCGGGGTCATGCGGGCGCCGTCCGGTCGCAGCCACACGACGTCGGGGATGCGCTCGCCGTCCTCGTCCGTGACCGGGCGTCCGTCGAAGAAGCGGCTGCGGCGGAAGGTCGGATGGTCGTGGCGGAGCCGTGCGACCGCCGCCGTGAACTCCACGAGCGGCAGGTCGGCCGCCTCCCAGTCGATCCAGGTGAGCTCGTTGTCCTGCGCGTAGCCGTTGTTGTTGCCGTGCTGCGTGCGGCCGAGCTCGTCGCCGTGGGAGATCATCGGCACGCCCTGCGAGAGCAGCAGCGTCGCGAGGAAGTTCCGCTGCTGACGCGCGCGCCGCCGGTTGATGTCGATGTCGTCGGTCGGTCCCTCCGCGCCCATGTTGTCGGAGCGGTTGTGGGATTCGCCGTCGTTGTTGTCCTCGCCGTTGTCCTCGTTGTGCTTCTCGTTGTAGGAGACGAGGTCGCGCAGCGTGAAGCCGTCGTGCGCGGTCACGAAGTTGATGGAGGCGACGGGTCGTCGGCCGGAGTGCTCGTACAGGTCGGCGGAGCCGGTGAGGCGCGAGGCGAACTCGCCGAGGGCCTGCGGCTCCCCGCGCCAGAAGTCGCGCACGGTGTCGCGGTACTTGCCGTTCCACTCCGTCCACTGCGGCGGGAAGTTGCCCACCTGATAGCCGCCGGGTCCGATGTCCCACGGCTCGGCGATGAGCTTCACCTGGGAGACGATCGGATCCTGCTGCACGAGCTCGAAGAAGGCCGCGAGGCGGTCGACGTCGTAGAACTCGCGGGCGAGGGTCGCCGCGAGGTCGAAGCGGAAGCCGTCGACGTGCATCTCGGTCACCCAGTACCGCAGCGAGTCCATGAGCAGTTGCAGGGCGTGCGGGTTGCCCGCGTTCAGGCTGTTGCCCGTGCCGGTGTAGTCCGTGTAGTACCGCTTGTCCTCTTCGAGCCGGTAGTACGCCTCGTTGTCGATCCCGCGCATCGAGAGCGTCGGACCGAGGTGGTTGCCCTCCGCCGTGTGGTTGTAGACCACGTCGAGGATGACCTCGATGCCGGCCTCGTGGAGCGCGCGCACCATGGCACGGAACTCCTGCACCTGCTGACCGTCCTGGCCGCCGGCGGCATAGGCGTTGTGCGGGGCGAAGAAGCCGAGGGTGTTGTAGCCCCAGTAGTTCGACAGGCCCTTGTCCTGCAGCACCGAGTCGTTGACGAACTGGTGCACGGGCATCAGCTCCAGGGCGGTGACGCCGAGACGCTGGAGGTGCTCGACGACCGCCGGATGCGCGATGCCGGCGTAGGTCCCCCGCAACTCCTCCGGCACCTCGGGATGCCGCTGGGTGAGCCCCTTCACATGGGCCTCGTAGATGACGGTCTCGGCGTACGGCGTCTTCAGCGGCCGGTCGCCGCCCCACTCGAAGAACGGGCTGACGACGACGCCCTTCGCCATCGCGCCCGCGGAATCGTCGTCGTTGCGGGAGTCAGGGTCGCCGAAGTCGTAGCCGAACAGGGACTGACCCCAGTCGATCTCGCCGGCGACGGCTTTGGCGTACGGGTCGAGGAGCAGCTTGTTCGGGTTGAACCGCTGCCCCTGGGCCGGGTCGTAGGTGCCGTGCACCCGGTAGCCGTAGCGCTGTCCCGGCTGAACCGTGGGCAGGTAGCCGTGCCAGACGAAGGCGTCCACCTCCGTGAGGGGCACGCGCGTCTCCGTGCCGTCCGCGTCGAAGAGGCAGAGCTCCACGCGCTCCGCGCCCTCGCTGAAGAGGGCGAAGTTGGTGCCCTGCCCGTCGAAGGTGGCCCCCAGCGGGTAGGCGGACCCGGGCCAGACCTCGCGGCTCATCCGGCGAGGGCGTGGTCGCGCGAACCCGCGGCCATGGCACTGACGATGCTGACGGCATGGTCGTAGTCGTACACCTGAGCGATCTCCACAGCCCGAGGATACGGGTGTCCGAGGTAGCAGACATAGAGCGGCGGCACGACCTCGATGTACCCGACAGGGGCGTCGTGTGCGACGACGTACCGGTCGAAGTCGATCCGCTCGCAGGCCGGCTCGATCGCGGCGGGGTGGGCCGCGTCGGCGCGCTGCGAGGAGCCAGTGCTGGTGGGGGTGTGGACGTTCATGGCGCCTCCTGACTCGTGATGGGACCACGATAGGAACCGGGAACGGATCCGAGAACGGTATTGCCAACCGGGCGTCGACCGGCTATGCACCCGATGACGACGGGATCACTCGCCGCGCCATCGCACGTACTCCGTCACCACGACGCCCGATTCATACGGGGTCGTCTCCACGGCCTCGAACCGTTCGGGACGGTAGGGGCGGTCGCCGAAGAGCGGGATGCCGGATCCGAAGAGCAGCGGCTGCCGTTTCAGGATGAGCCGGTCGATCTCGTCGGCGAGCGTCGCCGCGAGAGCCCCGCCGCCGCACAGCCAGATCGCGCCGCCCTCGGCACGCTTGAGCCGCCGCACGACCTGCACCGGGTCCTCCGCCGTCACCTCGAGGTTCTCGGCCTCGGCGGTGCGGGTGCGGCTGAAGACGATCTGCCGCAGATGCCGGTACGGGCTTGCGAGCCCGCCCACCTCGTACGTGTTCCTGCCCATCAACACGGTGTCGAACACGTCGTTGCGCTGCGGGATGCCGAGGGCTTCGGCGGCCACGGTCGGCAGGGTGTCGGCGAAGCGGGCGTTGATGCCGTCCATGTGGTCGCCCTCGACGAGGAAGGCGTCGAACTCCCCGCCCGGCCCGGCGATGAAACCGTCCAGGGTCACCGCGGCGTAGTACACGAGCTCTCGCATGGTTCTCCAATCACTACATCTGTTGCGGTTGAGAGTACAACAGTCGTAGTGATTGCGCTAGGGTGGCGGCATGGCGAGGAACGAGCCGCGACGACGGCAGATCGCGGATGCCGGGCTGGCGGTGCTCGCCCGCGAGGGATCCCGGGGGCTCACGCACCGCGCGGTCGACGCCGAGGCGGACGTCCCCGCGGGGACGACGTCGAACTACTTCCGCAGCAGGGAGGCGCTGATCGAGGGCCTCGTCGACCGCATCGGGGAACGCCTGGCTCCGACGCCCGAGGACCTGGAGCGGAGGGCCGAGATCACGCCGAGCCGGGAGCTCTTCGCCGACTACATCCGGGACATCGTGCGCCGCCTCACCGCTGATCGCGACGTGACCCTCGCCCTCTTCGAACTGCGGCTCGAGAGTGCGCGCCGTCCCGAGCTCGCCGCCGTGCTCGGCGCCTGGCAACGGGCCGGCTTCGATGCGGACGTCGCCTTCAACACCCGGGCGGGTCTCCCCGGGGGCCGGCGGGAGATCGCCCTGTTCCACTACGCGATCGACGGTCTGCTGCTCGACCGGCTCACCACCCCGATCGACCCGGAGACCTCGACCGACGACGTGATCGACGATCTCGTGGCCGGGCTGCTGCCCTGACCGCCGCCGCGGCTGCTGTTCCGCCCGGTCGATCCTGCTCGTACACTGAGGGCACGCTCCCGGCTCCAGGAACGGAGAACGCGTGTCTGCGACGTGGCACGATCCGCGGGAGGCGTCGCCGACGGCGTCTCGCCTCCTCGTCGAGCGCGCGCACGAGGAGCTCATCGCCGGGAACCTCGACGATCACCGCCTCCGCGAGGTGCGTCCGCTCGTGCGCGAGTCGTGGGAGCGGTCGTGGCGCCGCCGCGTCGGTCCGGAGGGGCTGCCGCCGCTCGATCTGCATGAGGACGAGCTCGACGCCTATCGTCTGGCTCATCCGCTCGCCTCGGCGATGGAGATGATCCGCGCGCTGCTGCTTCCCGGCGACTCCGAGGACTCGGGGGTCGTGATCGCCGTGGGGGACCAGGCCGGGCGCCTGCTGTGGATCGAGGGGGACGCGCAGCTGCGGTCCCTCACCGAGGGCATGGGGTTCGTCGCCGGCGCGAACTGGGCGGAGGACGCCGTGGGCACGAGCGCTCCCGGCACCGCGCTCGCCCTGGAACGGTCGGTGCAGATCCGCGGGGCCGAGCACTACAACCGGCTGGTGCACCCGTGGTCATGCACCGCGGCGCCCGTGCGCGACCCGGAGACGCAGCGGGTCCTGGGCGTGATCGACATCACCGGGGGGCCGGAGGTGGTGACCCCGCAGGCGCGACTGCTCGTCGACGCGACGGCGCGAGCGGTCGAGTCCGAGCTCCTCGTGGCCCGGCTGCAGCGACGGGCGGAGCCTCCGGCTCGACGACTGCCCGGCAGGACGCCGCCGGAACCCCTCGCCCGCGCGCGACTGCACGTGCTCGGACGCGACCGCGCCCGGCTGGAGACCGTGTCGGCGCACGAGGAGGCGGTCACCGAGCTCAGCGCCCGGCACGCCGCCATCCTCCTGATGCTGGCCGTGCACCGTCAGGGGCTCTCCGCCGACCGGCTCGCCGAGCTCGTCTACGGCCCTGGCGTCTCGCCGGACACCTTGCGGCCGGAGATGGTGCGTCTGCGGAAGGTCCTGGAGCGGGCGGCTCCGGACCTCGTGCCGGAGTCCCGCCCGTATCGTCTTCCGGTGCCGCTGGAGACCGACGCCCACGACGTGCTGTCCCTCCTGGATCGCGGGGCGCACCGGGTCGCTCTGACGGCGTATCGGGGGCCGGTGCTGCCGGAGTCGGCCTCACCCGGCGTGGAGGAGTTCCGTGACTCGGTCCGGGCGGCCCTGCGGGAGGTGATGCTGTCGGGGGCGAGTCTCGACGTGCTGCTCGCCTACGCGGACACCCCCGAGGGCAGCGAGGACGCGGAGGTGCTGCGGCTCGCGTTGGAGATGCTGCCGGCGCGCTCGCCGCGTCGTGCCGGTCTCGTGACCCGGATCGAGCGCCTCACCTGATTCGAATCGCCCGATTGGTCCCATTCCGGCCGCGGATGCAGCACAGTGCGCGATTCGAACGGGGTGCAACCGGCTGCAACGTTGCGCACCGGGAGTGCAACGGGGAGCGGCCTAGCGTCGAGGGAACACCGCGGCATCGACGCCGCGGCGCCCCCGTCGAAGGAGACCCCATGACCATCGTCGAAGAAGACGTGTCCCTCGCCTACGCGGCCCCCGGGCAGCCCGGAGCAGTCGCGAACTATCGGCCCCGCTACGGCCACTACATCGGCGGCGAGTTCGTCGAACCCGCCAAGGGCCAGTACTTCGAGAACATCAGTCCCGTCAACGGCAAGCCCTTCACCGAGGTCGGCCGCGGCACCGTGGAGGACATCGACCGCGCCGTCGACGTCGCCTGGAAGGCCTTCACCGCCTGGGGCAAGACCAGCCCCGCGGAGCGCTCCGTGATCCTGAACCGCATCGCCGACCGGATGGAGCAGCACCTGGAGGAGATCGCGGTCGCCGAGACCTGGGAGAACGGCAAGCCCGTGCGGGAGACGCTCGCCGCCGACATCCCGCTCGCGATCGACCACTTCCGCTACTTCGCCGGGGTGCTCCGCGCGCAGGAGGGCGGCATCAGCCAGCTCGACGAGAACACCGTCGCGTACCACTTCCACGAACCGCTCGGCGTCGTCGGGCAGATCATCCCCTGGAACTTCCCGATCCTCATGGCCGTGTGGAAGCTGGCGCCGGCGCTCGCCGCGGGCAACTGCATCGTCATCAAGCCCGCGGAGCAGACTCCCGCATCGATCCTGTTCCTGTTCGACATCATCGGCGACCTGCTGCCGGCCGGAGTCGTCAACATCGTGAACGGTTTCGGCATCGAGGCCGGCGCCCCGCTCGCCCAGCACAAGCGCATCCGCAAGGTCGCCTTCACCGGGGAGACCACGACCGGGCGCCTCATCATGCAGTACGCCTCGCAGAACCTCATCCCCGTCACCCTGGAACTCGGGGGCAAGAGCCCGAACGTGTTCTTCGAGGACGTGGCCCGATCCACGAGCGACCCGTTCTACGACAAGGCGCTCGAGGGCTTCACGATGTTCGCGCTCAACCAGGGCGAGGTCTGCACCTGCCCGTCACGCGCCCTCATCCAGCGCTCCATCTACGACGGGTTCCTCGCCGACGGCCTCGAGCGTGTGAAGAAGGTCGTGCAGGGCAATCCGCTCGACCCCGCGACCATGATCGGCGCGCAGGCCTCGAACGATCAGCTGGAGAAGATCCTCAGCTACATCGACATCGGGAAGCAGGGCGGGGCCCGGCTGCTCACGGGAGGCGAGCGCGCCGACCTCGGCGGCGATCTCAGCGAGGGCTACTACGTGCAGCCGACCGTGTTCGAGGGGACGAACGACATGCGGATCTTCCAGGAGGAGATCTTCGGTCCGGTGCTCTCGGTCACGAGCTTCGACGACTTCGACGACGCGATCTCGATCGCGAACGACACCCTGTACGGCCTGGGCGCCGGGGTGTGGAGTCGCAGCGGGGACACGGCGTACCGCGCAGGCCGGGCGATCGAGGCGGGCCGTGTGTGGACGAACACCTACCACCAGTACCCGGCCCATGCCGCGTTCGGCGGGTACAAGCAGTCGGGCGTCGGCCGCGAGAACCACAAGATGATGCTCGACCACTACCAGCAGACGAAGAACCTCCTCGTCTCGTACGCGGACGGTCCGATGGGCTTCTTCTGATCCCCCCCGCCCGGGTGTCGGACGGCGCTCGCCGCCCGGTCCGACACCCGGCATCCCGGAAGGAGTCCCCATGGCCGACGCCGCCCTGCCCACCCGCGTCGCGGTGACCGCCCCCGCCGCCGCGCTCGTCCGCGAGCTCACCGCGCAGCACGGGCCGCTCATGTTCCACCAGTCCGGCGGCTGCTGCGACGGCTCCGCGCCCATGTGCTACCCGGTGGGGATGTTCCTCACCGGCCCCGGCGACGTGCTCCTCGGCGCCCTCGACGTCGGGCTCGACGATCCGGTCGAGGTCTTCATGTCGGCCTCGCAGTTCGAGTACTGGAAGTTCACGCACCTGACGATCGATGTCGTGCCGGGACGCGGCGCCGGGTTCAGCGTCGAAGGTCCGACGGGGATGCGGTTCCTCATCCGGTCGCGGATGCTCGACCCCGCGGAGCTGGCGAGCCTCGGCCTGGCCTGAGGGCCTTCGAATCGCCCGATTGGTCCCATTTCGGCCGGAGATGCAGCCAATCAGGCGATTCGAACGGGATACGCTGGGCCGGTGAACGCACCACACCGGCCCTCCGTCCTCTTCGTCTGCGTCCACAACGCGGGGCGCTCGCAGATGGCCGCCGGCTTCCTCCGGCACCTCGCCGGCGACCGCATCGAGGTGCGCTCCGCCGGGTCGATGCCTGCTGCCGAGATCAACCCCGTCGCGGTGGCGGCGATGGGGGAGCTCGGCATCGACATCACGGCCGAGCAGCCGAAGGTGCTCACGACCGAGGCCGTGCAGGCGTCGGACGTCGTGATCACGATGGGCTGCGGCGACGCCTGCCCGTTCTTCCCCGGCACGCGCTACGAGGACTGGGTGCTCGACGACCCCGCCGGCCAGGGGATCGACGCCGTCCGGCCGATCCGCGACGACATCCGCGGTCGCATCGAAACCCTCGTGTCCGAGTTGCTCTGACCGGCGCTCAGCCGGCCCCGTCGAGCATCGCCTTGGCAGCACGCGTGCGGGCGCGCAGGGCTTCGGCGAGCGCCGCGACCGCGGGGAGCCGCAGCGACTCGGGCCGCGCGACCATGTAGTACGGGAGCTTCTCGGCGAAGACCTCGGGCAGCAGGCGCACGAGATCCGGGTGCCGGTCGGCCGCGAAGCAGGGGAGCAGGCCGATCCCGGCTCCCGCGCGAGTGGCCTCGACGTGCACGAAGACGTTGGTCGAGGTGAGTCCGTCCTGCATGCCGGGAACGAGGCGGCGCGGAAGGTCGAGCGCGTCCACCTGGAGCATCGAGTCGACGAAGTACACGAGTCGATGCTGCTCCACCTCGGCACGCGATGCCGGGGTGCCGGTGCGGCCGAGGTAGTCCCGGGAGGCGTACATGCCGAGGGTGTACGTGCCGAGCTTCACGGCCTGCGCGCGGCGGGTCTGCGGCGCGCCCACGACCACCTCCAGGTCGAGCCCGGCGCGGTGCTCGGCGGCCCTCCGCGTGGCGGCGACGATCTCGACCGTCAGCCGTGGGTGTGCTCGGCGCAGCTCTGCGATCGCGGGGGCAGCGATGTAGGCGCTGAAGCCGTCCGTGGCGGACATGCGCACGACGCCGGCGATCGGATCAGGAGTCTCGCCGGGGGCGGAGTCGAGCTGGGACAGGGCGGCCTCGATGCGTCCACCGGTCTCGGCGGCGGTGCGCCCGAGATCGGTGAGTTCCCACCCGGACGCGGATTGCGCGACGACCCGTCCGCCGAGCGCGTCCTCGAGGGCAGCGATGCGGCGCGCCACCGTCGTGTGATCGAGACCGAGGTGGGCGGCGGCGCTCGTGTACCGGCCGGTGCGGGCGACCGCGAGCAGCACGAGCAGATCGTCGGCACGAGGCCTCTTCGCCGCATCCATGCTGCAATTATGCACAGCCGCTGCGCGCCACTGGGCATTGCTGCAAATCCGGCCGGTGCCGACACTGGAACGGATGTGTCACCGTCGACACCGAAGGAGAGAAATGACCGCCCCCACCCGCGCCTCCGGTCACCCCGCCGCCGCCCCGTCCTCCTCGAAGCTCAAGCGCGTCGTCGCCGCCTCCATGGCCGGCACCGTCGTCGAGTGGTACGAGTTCTTCCTCTATGCGACCGCCGCCAGCCTCGTCTTCGGCACCTACTTCTTCCCGGCCACCGGATCGCCGCTCGACGGCATCATCGCCGCTTTCGTGACGTATGCGGTCGGCTTCATCGCGCGGCCGCTCGGCGGCATCGTCTTCGGTCAGATCGGCGACCGTTTCGGCCGCAAGCCCACGCTGCAGGCCACGATCATCATCGTCGGCGCCGCGACCTTCCTCATGGGGTGCCTCCCCGGCTTCCAGAGCATCGGCTACTGGGCGCCCGCGATGCTCGTCGCGCTGCGCTTCATCCAGGGCTTCGCTGTCGGCGGCGAGTGGGGCGGGGCCGTCCTCCTGGTCGCGGAGCAGAGCCCCGACCGGTCGCGCGCGTTCTGGTCGAGCTGGCCCCAGGCCGCGGTTCCCGTCGGCAACCTGCTCGCCACGCTCGTGCTCCTCGTGAGCTCGTGGGCGATGAGCTCGGCGGCGTTCCTCGAGTGGGGCTGGCGCATCGCGTTCTGGCTCTCCGCGGTGATCGTGCTCGTCGGCTACTACATCCGCCGCAACGTCGAGGAGGCTCCGATCTTCCTGGAGGCGAAGGCGCAGGTCGAGGCGGAGAAGGCCACCTCCTACTGCGTCGTCGAGGCGCTGCGCCGGTATCCGATCGGGATCGTGCAGGCGATGGGCCTCCGTTTCGCCGAGAACATCGTCTACTACATCGTCGTCAGCTTCACGATCGTCTACCTGAAGACCGTCCACGAGTACGACACCAGTCAGCTGCTGCTCGCTCTGCTCATCGCGCACGTCGTGCACTTCGCGATCATCCCGCAGGCAGGGCGGCTCGCCGACCGCTGGGGCCGCAAGCCCGTGTACCTGACCGGCGCGATCCTCAGCGCGACCTGGGCCTTCTTCGCCTTCCCGATGTTCGACACCCTGAACCCCGTGCTCATCGTGCTCGCCGTCACCATCGGCCTCTGCTTCCACGCGTTCATGTACGCGCCGCAGCCGGCGGTCATGGCCGAACTGTTCCCGACGCGGATGCGGTACTCCGGCGTCTCGCTGGGGTCGCAGGTCACGGCGATCCTCGCCGGGTCGCTGGCGCCGATCCTGGCGATCCAGTGGCTCCGGGACTTCGGCTCCTGGCTGCCGATCGCGCTCTACATCGTGTTCGCCTGCATCGTCACGGCGATCGCGGTGCTCTCGCTGCGGGAGACGAAGGGCGTGTCCCTGCAGGCCATCGACGACGCGGATGCCGCCCGCGCGAACGCCCGCACCGCGGCTGCGAGTGCCGCATGACGGATCTGCACGGACGTCGTGCTCTCGTCACCGGGGGAGCGAGCGGCATCGGTGCCGCCTGCGCGAGAGCCTTCGCGCAGGCGGGCGCCCGCGTGACGATCGCCGACATCGACGGTGACGCGGCCGAAGCCCTCGCTGACGAGATCGGCGGGCAGGCGTGGCAGGTCGACCTCACCGACCGCGATGCGCTGGCCGCACTCCGCCTGGACACCGACATCCTCGTCAACAACGCGGGCGTGCAGCACGTCAGCCCGATCGAGGATTTCGACCCCGCCCGCTTCGCGCTTCTCCTGCAGCTGATGCTCGAGGCGCCGTTCCTGCTGACCCGCGCCGTGCTCCCGGGGATGTACGAGCGGGGCTTCGGGCGGATCATCAACATGTCGAGCGTCCACGGTCTTCGCGCCTCGCCGTTCAAGGCGGCCTACGTGGCGGCCAAGCACGGCCTGGAAGGGCTGTCGAAGGTCACGGCGCTGGAGGGTGCCGCGCACGGCGTCACGAGCAACTGCATCAATCCGGGGTATGTGCGGACCCCGCTGGTGGAGCGCCAGATCGCCGACCAGGCGCGGGTGCACGGTATCCCGGAGAACGAGGTCCTGGAGAAGGTGCTCCTCACCGAAGCCGCGATCAAACGCCTCGTGGAGCCGGAGGAGGTCGCCGGCCTTGCCGTCTGGCTCGCCGCTGACGCCGCCGGGATGGTGACCGGCGCGAGCTACACGATGGACGGCGGCTGGTCCGCGCGGTGAGCCGTCACGCCGACGGAGAGGCCGCGGCGAGCACAGCCCTCCGCAGCCAGGAGCGGTAGCGCTCCGGCGACCATCCGGACTGCACGACGAGCTGCTGGTGGCTCTCCGGCGAGAGCAGGAACGACAGCACGTCGGCGAGGGCGTCGCCGTCGTGGTCCGAGTCGACGATGCCCCGGCGCTGCAGTTCCGCCGCGAACCCCCGGTAGTCCGCAGCCCGGTTCTCGAGGATGCGCTGGAGGGCGGCATCGACGACCGGATCGGAGAGCGCCGCGCCCAGGAGGACCGTCCAGAGGGCATGCCCCCGCTCGTTCGCCGCGCCGATCTGCGTGATGACCGCGTCGAGGAAGACGTCGTCGGGCAGAGTCGTCAACCCGGAGCCGGCCTCGGTGTCGGCGAGGGTCTCGGCGGCCTCCGAGCCGGAGAAGGTGACCTCGAAGGCGGCGATGAGCAACTCCGCCTTCGCCGCCGTGGTCTTCACCGTCTCCGCGGAGACCCCGGCCTCCTTGGCGATCGCGGAGATCGTCGTCGCCTGGTATCCCTGCGCGGCGAACAGGCGGGCGGCTGCCGCGACGATGCGCGCACGGGTCTCCTCGGCCTGTCGGGTCCGCAGGGCGGAGCGGTAAGGGCGTGCATTCGACGTCATTGACTTTCCTCAAGGGGTGATGAATACTTCAACGGTACAACCAACCCTATCGAGAGAGTCGCCATGTCCCGTTACCTCCTCACCTGCACCCCCGCCCACGGGCATGTGCTCCCGCTGCTGCAGGTCGCCAGGCACCTGGTCGCCGGTGGGCACGACGTCCTCTTCCTCACGAGCACCCGGTACGAGGAGCAGGTGACCGCGGCGGGCGCGCGGTTCCGTCCGCTGCCGGCGGAGGCCGACGTCGATCTCGACGACGCGAACGGCGCGTTCCCCGAGCGCGAAGGTCTCACCGGGGTGGCTGCGCTCCGCTTCGACATGAGCACTCTGTTCATCCGTCCGGGGCGGGCTCAGCTCGAGGCCGTGCGCGTCGAGCTCGCGCGGAACCGCGTCGACGCCGTCCTCACCGAACCGCTGTTCGTCGGTGCGGCGCTGCTGCAGCGGCTGCCGAAGGCCGAACGGCCCCCGGTCGTGGTCCTCGGCATCTTCCCGCTCGGCGCCCGCAGCGTCGACACGGCCCCGTTCGGGCTCGGAGTCACGCCGATGCGCGGGCCGTTCGGCCGGATGCGCAACGCCTTCCTCCGCACCGTGGCGGAGCGCGTCATCTTCGGCGGCGTGCAGAAGGAGGCCGACGCCATGGCGCGCGAGGCGGTCGGCCGCGATCTCGGCGGATTCGTGCTCGACTGGGCGGGCCGCGCGGACGCGTACGTGCAGTTCTCGGTGCCGGCGTTCGAGTACCCGCGCTCCGACCTCCCGGCGTCCGTGCACTTCGCCGGCCCCCTGCCCGCGGCGGCGGCGACCGTGCCACTGCCCGAGTGGTGGTCCGACCTGGACGGACGGCGGCCCGTGATCCATGTCAGTCAGGGGACGATCGCCAACGCCGACTTCGGCCAGCTCGTGCTTCCCACGATCGCCGGGCTCGCCGCGACGGACGCCCTCGTGGTGGTCTCCACCGGTGGACGCCCCGTCGAGGCGCTCCCGGCGGAGCTCCCGGCGAACGTCCGCGTCGCCGAGTACCTGCCCTACGACCGGCTGCTGCCGGAGGTCGACGTGTTCGTCACGAACGGCGGTTTCGGCGGGGTGCAGCAGGCCCTTGCCCAGGGCGTCCCGCTGGTGGTCGCGGGGCAGACGGAGGACAAGGTCGAGGTCTCCGCCCGAGTCGGGTGGACCGGGGTGGGCATCAACTTGCGGACGAATGCGCCGAAGCCGGGACAGGTCGCCGAGGCCGTGCGCCGGGTGCTGGCCGAGCCGACGTTCCGGGATCGCGCGCGGCAGGTCGGAGAGGCGATGCGCGCTGCGGACGCCTGGCAGACGCTCGACACGGTCCTGGCCGCGGAGACCGCGACAGGGGCCGCGGCCGACAGTTCGATGCACCGCTGAGCGCCGCGCGGGAAAGTGCATTCCCGCGCATGAACGCAACCGGGTGCAACGTCCGCCGGTATACCGTCCCGGTATCGCCACGCAGCGTCAGTCCCCAGCTGACCACGGGCGGGACGGTCGAACCGTCAATGCGGAGGGAACGTCGAATTCCTTTCGATCCCGAGGGGGGATGGGGTGGGCGTCGGTTCCCCAGAACGGCACCCACCCCCACATCGGGTTCGGCCTCAGTTCCAGCGGCTGAGCATCCAGACGACCGCGAATCCGATCACCACGACGATCGGCACCCAGGTGCCCGTGCGCTTGAGGCGCCGACCCTGCGGCGCGACCCCCGGCGGTGGGGTGATCATCCCGGCCGGCGCAGCGAACGGGAGAGCGTGGCCCCCGGGCGTCGCGGCGGCGGCGAGGCGGTCGTCGCGCCACCGCGCCCACTGGTCGAGCTTGGTCAAGAGCGCCCCCACCGTCCCGAACAGCCACGCCCAGGTCGCCGGGTCGAGCGTGGACGCGCGGCGGGGCGTGTAGAGGAACAGCCAGTCGTCGACGATCTCGACGTCGAGCTGCGCGGCGTTGTCGATGAAGCGCGCCATGATGTCGGGCGTGAAGAGGTAGAGCGCGTCCTGCTCGTAGCCGTCCGGGCAGTACAGGGTGAAGTGCTGGTCGAAGTCGCCCTCGAGCGACAGGCGCTGTGCCCGCTGGAACGAGGCCGGCAGGTTGGAGCCGAAGCCGTTGTTGCCCTTCGCGTCGAGCACGATGTTCGGCAGGGGCACATCCAGCTTCACGGCCACATAGCCCCAGCGATACGTCGTCGAGTTCTTCCCGGACTGCACCGTGTACTGGTAGTTGCCGAACTCCACGAACCGTGGGCTCGTGCCGCGGACCAGGTCGGTGGCCATGCGCGAGCGGCCGAGATGGAAGATCATTCCGGGGAGCGGCGGATCGTCCACGCGCGGCTCGTACGTCATGCCGTTGGCCTGGGCGAACCGGTGCAGGCGATACCGGGCGGTACGCGCGTTGCGGACGCCCATCCAGATGAGTACGCCCACCCCCGCGGCCACCAGCAGGAGGAGCACGAGGGGGATCGCCGCCGCGGCGGGGGAGCCGCTGCCCGCTGCCAGCGCCACCACCAGGGACGCGAGGATCGGGAGCAGCACGACCCCGGCGATCGCGACGGCCACGACGGCGATGATCGACGACACCGCCATGCCGGTCGTCCGCCGGGACCGGAGCTCCGCCGTGAAGGCGCGGACGGCGGCCGGGTCGACCGGATCGGTGAGGGGGCGCGCATCGAACGACGCCGACGCCTGCGGAGACGTCATCGGTTGACCTCGTCGGCATCCCACGTGAGGTCGGCGCCCTCGCGAAGTGCCTTCGCCTCCAGCCGCGCGTCCGTGCAGATCGCGCGGATGAGGTCGGGCGAGCCCGCCACGATCGTGGAGTCGTAGTCGATCTCCGAGACCATCACCCAGACGCGATCGGCGGGCCAGAGGATGTTCGGGCTCTGGGCGGCGGGCGGGAAGCCGTGTTCCTCGCCGACCCGGTCGCGCCACGGCACGCCGAGCACCCAGTCCGGATCCGCGAAGGCCCTGGCACCCCCGGAGAACAGCACGTAGTCGCGCCCCGGGAGCTGCAGCCGGGGCCCTTCGGAGATCTCGCGGGAGAGGATGCCGTCCTGCCAGGTGGGCTTCCGGAAGACGTTGTTGAAGGGGTCGTGCGTGCTGCGGTCGAGCATCGCCTGATGGTGCGGGTCTTCGCTGAACGTCAGGAAGACACGGGACGGCCCGTCTCCGAAGAAGCCGACCAGACCGCCGAATCCCTCCCAGAGCGCGACGACCCCGTCGTCCGGTGTCGCGGTGTGGGCGGCGAGGTGCCCGGCCAGGACCGTCACGAGGTCGCTGTCGAGCGCGCCCTCCATCGGCGCCGTGAACTCGCGGCCGTCCGGAGCGATGCGGGTCCGCCAGTCGGCGTCGACGGGAGTGCGCACGATCCGGTTCCACTGCGCCTCTGCGTGCATCGTCGTGCCGAAGGCGGCGGCGGTGTCCGCCCAGCTGACGCGCACGTCGGAACCCGCCGCCGTGGGACTCTCCCGCACCGCGGCGGGATGGAAGATCCGGGCGTACGCGGGGAAGCCGCGGGGGACGACCGCGTGCATGCTCCCCAGACCGTCGTCGAGGGTCTCCCGCAGCCACGCGCCGACGCCGGGGTCTGCGATCCACTCCATGCGACCACGGTACCGGCCGCGTCCGACGACGCGAGCCGCGGCCGTCGATCCCCCATAATCGAGGGGTGACTGCCACCGCCACCCTCCCCTCCCTCGACGGCCGACGCTTCCGCATGGTCTCGTCCACGACCTCCTCCGTCGACCCCGACGCGCCCAGCGTCTTCGAGTACTTCGAACGCGACGGCGCGATCTGGGGCGGCTACGAGGGCGACACGGTCACCTTCGGGAAGTTCGTCGGCACGCGCACCGGCGACACGATCTGGGTCTCGTTCGTCCATGTGCTCAAGGCCGACGGCACCGTGGTCACCGGCGATGGCGAGAGCGAGCTGGAGCTCACCGACGACGGCCGCATCCGGCTGGTGGAGCACTACGAGATGCACGGCCTCCCGCAGCTCAGTGTCGTCGAGGAGATCCCGGCCGCCTGACTCAGCGCGGCGGGAGCGCATCCCGCCCCGGCGAGGCCGGCGTCCATCGCGTCATCCCGAGCGGCACCTCGGTCTGCCGCTCCGGCAGGTCTCCGGGAAGCAGGTAGGGCCGCCGGATGACCTCGTCGAGCACGACGACGCTGACCACCGTCCGCACCTCGGGAAGCTGCGCGATGACCCCCGTCGAGAACTCGTGCACACCGCTCACGTCGACCGCGCGGATGAGCAGCATCGCGTCGTGCTCCCCCGTCGTGATCGCGCACCACTCCACGTCCGGCATCTCGATGATCCGCTCCCGGAACGAGGCCCAGGCCTGCGGCATCACGGTCACGAAGACGAGGGCTCCGATCGACAGCCCGGCCTTCGCCTGATCCACGCGTGCGCTGAATCCGGTGATGACGCCGTCGTGTACGAGCGACTCGACCCGCGTGTACGCGCTGGCGCGCGAGATGCCCACCTTCTCGGCCAGCGCGGCGATCGAGACGCGACCGTTATCGCGCAGCACATCGAGGATTCTGTACGCCGTCTCATCCAAAGGGGCGGCACTTCGTCCAGATTGCTTCGACGGATCCGCGTCCTTGCTGGACATATTGCTCCTCACATCCGAGGTTCTCGACAATGCGTGCCTGTGTGACGCGCACTTGCTGGACACATCGTCGCATATGATGCGAATCTGATCCCCGGTCGTCCACATCGGTGGCGACCGGACCCGAATGTACTCCTCGCCCTTGGAGGCCCTGATGTCGTCACGCCGTATCACGCCGGTCATCGCGCTCGGAGCCGTCGCGCTCCTGGCGCTCGCAGGTTGCTCGGGAGGGAACTCGGCGAACACCTCCGAGTCGTCCCAGGGCTCCGACTCCCTCGTCATCGACACCGCGTTCTCGATCGAGACGGCCGACCCGGGTCACACGTACGACCCGACCGGCAACATGATCGCGAAGGCGCTGTACGAGACCCTCGTCGACTTCGAGGGCTCCGACGTCTCCACTCCGGTCCCGGGCCTCGCGTCGTGGGAGCAGAACGACGAGGCGACCGAGTTCACGTTCACGCTCGAGGGCGACCGCGTGTTCTCCGACGGCTCGCCCATCGAGGCGAAGGACGTCGTGTTCTCGCTGCAGCGCATCCAGGGGATGGAAGACGCCAAGCCGAACTTCCTGCTCGGCGGCCTCACGATCGAGGAGGTCGACGACAAGACCATCCGGTTCACCTCGGAGACCCCGCTCCTGCAGCTCCCCGCGATCCTCGCGAACCCGGCGCTCGGCATCGTCAACGCCGACGTCGTGATGGAGAACGGCGGAAGCACCGACGGCTCCGACAGCGCCCAGGGCTTCCTCGACGGCGAGTCCGCCGGATCCGGCCCGTTCGTGCTGGACACGCTCGACCTCAGCTCGCAGGTCGTGCTCACGCGCAACGAGGAGTACAACGGCGACGAGGAGTCGGCATACAGCCGCGTCGTCGTGCGCAACGTCTCGGAGAGCGCGACGCAGCTCGCCAACCTCAAGGGCGGCGACTCGATGGTCGCGATGGATCTCAACGGCGACCAGGTCGCCGGTCTCGGCGATGACATCAGCGTCGACTCGGTCCCGTCCGGCCAGACCATCTTCCTGCTGCTCAACCAGGGCGAAGCCGGCGGTGACCTCGCGAACGTGAAGATCGCGGAGGCCATCCGCTACGCGCTCGACTACGACGCGCTGCTCGAGCTCGCCGGCGCCGGTGCCGTCCAGGCGACCGGCGTCATCCCGCCCGGGTTCGAGGGTGCCCTCGACAGCGGCGTGAAGCAGGACCTCGACAAGGCGAAGGCCGCGCTGGAGGAGGCCGGGTACACCGGTCAGACCCTCAAGCTCCAGTTCCCGAACGACTACCCGGTCGGCGGCGTGGAGTTCACCCCGCTCGCGGAGCGCATCCAGGCGCAGCTCGAGGACGCCGGCATCGCCGTCGACCTGGCTCCGGCACCGTTCGCGACCGAGCTCGACGCGTACGTCAACGGCACCGAGGGCTTCGGTCTGTGGTTCTGGGGTCCGGACTACGCCGACTCGGCGAACTTCCTCCCCTTCGCCCCGGGTCTGAAGGTCGGTCTCCGCGCCGGCTGGGCGGCCGAGGCCAACCCGGAGATCGCGGGCATCGCCGCCGGTGCGGCCGCCGCGACCGACGCCGAGCAGCGCACCGAGGCCTTCACCGAGTTCGCCGAGGCCATGCAGGCCGAGGGCCCGTTCGTGCCGCTGATCGTCCCCGGTCGCAACATCTCCTCCGCCTCCAGCGTGTCCGGCGCCGTGTACAACTCCGTGTGGGAGATGGACATCGCCGAGATCCAGCCGGCCGGCTGAGCGGATCGCCATGACGACAGTGGCCGTGCAGAGGCAGGCGCAGCGGCGCCGCTCGCCTCTCGTCGGATACCTGCTGCGGCGGGCCGGGACCTCTCTGCTCCTGTTGGTGGGCGTGACGATCGTCACGTTCGCGCTCACCAACCTGGTGCCGGGAGACCCGGTCTCGGCCGCGCTCGGTGAGGGCGCGTCGCAGAACCCCGCGACGCGCGAGGCGTTCATCAAGGCGAACGGACTCGACCAGCCACTGTTCGTGCAGTACTTCATCTATATGGGGAACCTGCTCCGCGGGGACCTCGGCACGTCGCTGGTGACCGGACGCCCGGTCACCAGCGACCTCGCCACCGCGGTGCCCGCGACGATCGAGATCGCGATCGGCGCGATCATCGTCAGCCTCGCGGTCAGCATCGTGCTCGGTACCCTGGCCGCCTACCGCCGCGGCCTCGTCACCGACCAGGTGATCCGCGTCGTCACGCTCGTCGGGCTCAGCGTCCCGACCTTCTGGCTCGCTCTGGTCAGCTTCTACGTGTTCTTCCTGGAGCTGCGGATCGCCCCGGGTTCCGGACGCATCTCGCCGTCGATCACCCCGCCGCCGCGCGTGACCGGGCTCTACACGGTCGACTACCTGCTCAACGGCGACGCGGTGGGCTTCTTCGACGCCCTCGCGCACCTCGCGCTTCCGGTCATGGTGCTCTCGCTCGTGACCATCGGGCTGCTCACCCGCTTCATCCGCACGTCGGTGCTCGAGGTCCTCGGCAGCGACTACGTGCGCGCGGCCCGGGCCAAGGGCCTGCCGGCGATGCGCGTCATCATCGACTATGTGCTCCGGGGCGCCTCGCTGCCGATCCTCACCGTGGTGGGTGTCGCGTTCGGGGCCCTGCTCTCCGGAACCGTGCTCGTCGAGTCGGTGTTCGCCTGGCCGGGACTGGGAACGTACGCCTACAACTCCGCCGCCAACCTCGACCTGCCCGGCATCATGGGCGTCGGTCTCGTGGTCGGCGTCATCTACCTCCTCATCAACTTCATCGTGGACCTGCTCTACGGCGTGCTCGACCCGAGAGTGAGGATCGCATGAGCCGCATCGCCGCAGCGACCCCCGCCGGACGCTTCCGCTTCCGCTGGCCGCGTGCCTGGCGCACTCCGCTCGGCATCATCGGCACCGTCATCGCCGGTGCGTGGATCATCGTCGCCTTCACCGCGCAGTGGTGGGTGCCCTACCCGCCGAACGCGCAGGTGCTGCCGCGCCTGCAGCCGCCGGGCATCGACACGATCCTCGGTACCGACGGCAACGGCCGCGACATCTTCTCCCGGTTGATGACCGGCGCGACGGTGAGTCTGCCGCTCGCGCTCATGCTCGTGATCGCCGCCCTCATCATCGGTACCCTCGTCGGTGCGGTCGCCGGGTACTTCGGGCGCGCGGTCGACGAGACGCTCATGCGCATCACCGACCTCTTCATGGCCTTCCCGACCGTGATCCTCGCCATGGTGGTCGCGGCCTCGCTCGGCCCCTCGCTGTTCAACGCCGTCATCGCCGCGATCGTGGTCTCGTGGCCGCAGTACGCCCGCGTCACCCGCAGCATCGTGCTCGGTCTCCGCGGGCAGAACTATGTGATCGCCGGGCGCCTGCTCGGCCACTCGCCGCTGCGCACGCTCTTCGTCGACATCCTGCCGAACATCGCCGGCCCGGTCCTCGTGCTCGCGACGCTCGACATCGGCGCGGCGATCCTGCTCCTCTCAGGGCTCTCCTTCCTCGGTCTCGGTGCGCAGCCGCCGACGGCGGAGTGGGGGTCGATGATCTCCGGGGCGATGCAGAACTTCGACGCCTGGTGGCTCGGAGTCTTCCCCGGACTCGCGATCCTCACCGTGGTGCTCGCGTTCAACTTCCTCGGCGACGCGATGCGCGACGTGCTCGACCCGACCGCCGAGATCACACACGAGAAGCAGGCGGAGCACACCGCCTCCGCGACGGGGGTGCCCGCATGACCGCGCAGAGCACGGCGACGCTGAGCATCCGCGACCTCACGATCGACATCGGCCGTCCGCTGGTGAAGGGCGTGTCCCTGGAGCTCGAACCCGGGCGCATCCACGGCCTCGCGGGGGAGTCGGGCTCCGGCAAGACGCTCACCTCCCTGGCGGTGCTCGGCCTCCTGCCGCGACAGGCGAAGACCGGCGGCTCGATCCTGCTCGCGGGGGAGGAGCTCGTCGGTCGCAACCGCCGGGGGCTCAACCGCGTCCGCGGGAAGCGCATCGCGATGGTCTTCCAGGACCCGTCGGCCTCGCTGCACCCGCAGCTGCCGGTCGGCCGTCAGCTCACCGACCACATGCGCGTCCACCTCGGACTCAAGGGCGCCGCTGCGCGCGAGCGGGCGGTCGAGCTGCTCCAGACGGTGCAGGTGCCGAACCCGGCCGAGGCCCTGAAGCGGTATCCCCATCAGTTCTCCGGCGGACAGCGGCAGCGCATCGCGATCGCGTGCGCCCTCGCGTGCGACCCGGAGGTGCTGCTCGCGGACGAGCCGACGACCGCCCTCGACGTGACGGTGCAGGCCGGCATCCTGAAGCTCCTGCGCGACCTCGCGATCGAGCGGAACCTCGCCGTGCTGCTCGTGACCCACGACCTGGGCGTGATGAGCGCGATCGCGGATACGGTCGCCGTCATGAAGGACGGCCGCATCGTCGAGCTCGCCGATCGGGAGACGCTCTTCCGCGCTCCGCAGCACGAGTACACCCGCATGCTGCTCGCGGCCCTGCCGGGGTCGCGCATCGACGAGAGCCCCGAGGAGGCCGCGGATGAGTGAGGTCAGCGTCCTCGACGCCCGCGACGTGGTGGTGCGGTACCCGGGCACCCCGCCCGTGATCGCGGTCAACGGCGTCTCGCTGAGTGTCGCGGCGGGAGAGACGGTCGCCCTCGTGGGCGAGTCCGGCAGCGGCAAGTCGAGCCTGGCCCGCGCCGTCGTCGGCATCGAGAAGACCGCCGCCGGGACTGTGGCGTTCCGCGGCGCCCCCGTCGCGCCGCTGGGGATCCGTCGTCGTGACACGGCGCTCACCGGCATCCAGATGGTCTTCCAGGACCCGGCGACCTCGCTGAACCCGCGCCGGCGGATCGGCGACCAGATCTCCGACGGCATCGCGACCGCCCGTGCGCGCGGTGCCGCCGGTTCCACCGTGGAGGAGTGGCTGGAGCGGGTGGGACTGCCCGCCGAGGTGCGCACCCGCTTCCCGCATCAGTTCTCCGGCGGACAGAAGCAGCGCATCGCGATCGCCCGGGCCCTCGCCGCGCGGCCCTCGCTGCTCGTGGCCGACGAGCCCATCTCCGCCCTCGACGCGTCCACGCAGACGAGCGTCGCGGGACTCATGCGCGATCTGGTGGCCGAGTCCGGCGCGGGGATGCTCTTCATCTCCCACGACCTCGCCGTCGTGCGCCGCATCGCCGACCGCACGTTCGTCATGTTCGGCGGGAGGGTGCTCGAATCGGGGCCGACCGACGAGCTCTGGGCGGCGCCGCGGCACCCCTACACGCAGGCGCTGCTCGCCGCGATCCCGGAGCCCGACGGCACCGGCCGGATCCCCGATGCCCCCTCCGCCGACGACCGCGCGGTCTGGGCCGAGGTGCCTCCCGTCGCCTACTGACGCCGAATACGGCGAAGGGCCGGAGCGTGCGCTCCGGCCCTTCCGTGTGTCTCGTCCGATCAGAGCGGCGCGACGATGTCCTGCTTCACGTCCCACTCGGTGATCTCGAGGGCGACGTCGACCGACTGTCCCTGGACGGTCGCGGAGCTGGTCGAGGCGAGGTTGACGTAGTCCTCGGTGACCTCGAACACGACCTCGACCGGCGTGCCCGCCTGCTCGACGGTGCCGCTGACGAGGTAGACCTTCTGGCCGAGGCGCTCGCCCGTGCCGGTCACGGTGAAGTCACCCGTGATGGCCTTCGCCGTCTCGGCGGGGTCCATCGCGGTGACGTCCTTCGCGGTGGTGCTGAGGCCGGCGATGATGGGGTCGCTCGACGACGGGTCGGCGGCCTGCCAGTCGCTCGACGGCGACTTCACCCAGACGTCGTCGCCGATCGCGACGATCGAGCCCATCGGCGAGAGCGACTCCAGCGCCTTCTCGGACGGGTTGAAGCGCGTGGTGGACTCCATGCCCATCACGACGGTCTTGGCGGCGTAGCCGGCGGTGTCGGTCATGGCCTCGGCGATGCAGGCGCCGAGCGCGGAGCCGTCGACGGTGGCACCGTCGGCGAGTTCGGGGCAGTCGCTGGACGGCGCTTCGGCCTCCTGCGATGCGGCACCGCTCGGCTTCGACTCGGCCGGCTTCTCCGAGGCTCCCGCCGAACATCCGGTGAGCATGACGGCGGCGGCCAGCACGACGCCGACCCCCCACTTGTTGACGCGCATGGCGCCCCCCTCCAGGTCCGTGCCGATGACCGTCACCAGGCACGCCCTCCAGCATGCCAAGGTCGGGCGGGAAGTGCGGGAGGCAGCTCCGAGGAAACTCCGCTAGACTGTCGAGGTTGTCTGCCTTCCGGCGTCCACTCGGTCGCCTGGGGCGGGCACGTGCACACACCCTCCTGCTCCCGGGAAAGTCCCGAGAGCCGTTCTAGTCCGAAGGAGGTGGGTAAGTGACGCACCAGTACGAACTCATGGTCATTCTGACCCCCGAGATCGACGAGCGCCAGGTCGCCCCGACGCTCGACAAGTTCCTGAAGGTCATCACCAACGATGGTGGCTCTATCGAGAACGTCGACATCTGGGGCAAGCGCCGTCTCGCCTACGAGATCCAGAAGAAGACCGAGGGCATCTACGCCGTCGTCAACTTCACCGCGACCAGCGCCGCCACGCAGGAGCTCGACCGTCAGCTCAAGCTGAACGAGCAGATCATGCGCACCAAGGTGCTCCGCGCCGAAGAGGCTCAGGCGATGATCGCTTCCGAGGCCAAGCGCTCCGAAGAGAAGGCTGCCCGCAAGGCCGCCAAGGCTGCGAAGGCCTAAGTCTCATGGCCGGCGAAACCGTCATCACCGTGGTGGGCAACCTCACCGCCGACCCCGAGCTGCGCTACACGCAGAACGGGCTGCCGGTGGCGAACTTCACCATCGCATCGACGCCTCGCAACTTCGACCGTGCCGCGAACGAGTGGAAGGACGGCGAAGCGCTGTTCCTCCGCGCCTCGGTGTGGCGTGAGTTCGCCGAGCACGTGGCGGGCTCGCTCACCAAGGGCATGCGCGTGATCGCGCAGGGTCGTCTGCGCCAGCGTTCCTACCAGGACCGTGAGGGCAACCAGCGCACCGCGATCGAGCTGGAGGTCGACGAGATCGGCCCCTCGCTGCGGTACGCGACCGCGCAGGTCACCCGTGCGGCCTCGGGCGGTGGCGGCGGGGGACAGTCCCGTCCCGCGCAGCAGCAGCAGGTGTCGGAGGAGCCGTGGTCCACGCCCGGCTCGTCGACCAGCGCCGATGCCTGGAGCACTCCGGGCAGCTTCGGCGACGACACCCCCTTCTGAAAACACTTCTTCACGGGTGGGTCCCTGAGCTTGTCGAAGGGCCGCACCCCGCTCATCACTAAGGAAAAGCAATGGCTGGAAAGTCGAGCGGCGACCGCCGCAAGCCGCGGAAGGGCGCGAAGAACGCCGCTCCCGCGAAGTCCATCCGGGTCGGCGTCATCGATTACAAGGATGTCGCCACCCTCCGCAAGTTCGTCTCGGAGCGCGGCAAGATCCGCGCCCGTCGCATCACCGGTGTGTCGGTGCAGGAGCAGCGTCTGATCGCCACCGCGATCAAGAACGCGCGCGAGATGGCGCTCCTGCCCTACGCTGGCGCCGGCCGGTAAGGGGTACTGAGATGGCAAAGCTGATTCTCACGAACGAGGTCGCCGGGCTGGGTAGCGCCGGTGACGTGGTCGAGGTCAAGAACGGGTACGCCCGCAACTACCTCATCCCCCAGGGCTTCGCTACGGCGTGGACCCGTGGTGGCGAAAAGCAGGTCGCGTCGATCCAGGCCGCGCGTCAGGCACGCGCGATCCACGACCGCGACGAGGCTGTGGCCCTGAAGAACACCCTCGAGGGCACCAAGGTGCGTCTCGCGGTGAAGGCCGGCAAGGAAGGCCGTCTGTTCGGCTCGGTGAAGACCGCCGACGTCGCAGAGGCCGTCACGGCTGCGGGCCTCGGCTCGATCGACAAGCGCAAGGTGCACATCCCCTCGCCCATCAAGGCGACTGGTGAGCACGAGGCGACCGTGCGTCTGCACGAGGACGTCACTGCCGTCATCACGCTGCAGGTCGTCGCCGCCAAGTAAGGCACCCGACGGGCGCACGCCTGTCGAACGGAACGCCCCCTGTCCTCCGGGACAGGGGGCGTTCTGCATCGGGACGAGGTGAGGATCAGGCGACATTTCTCATACGCCGACGCAACATGCTGTGCTGTTGGCTCTATTCCATGGTGACACCACCCCCCTTCCCGACATCCAGAGCGCCCTGGGGCGATGCCGCGAAGGGGCTGCTGATCGTCCTCGTGGTGTTCTGGCACGTCGTGCTGAAGACCTACCTGCAGGTCGACTGGCGGCTCGGCATCCCCCTCCCCGGAGCCTGGGGTCTCGCGAGCGACCTCATCTGGCCGTTCCTCATGCCGTTGTTCCTGTTCCTGTCCGGGTACTTCGCCTCCGCGGCGCTGGCCCGACCGTGGGCCGTCGTGTTCCGTCCCCGCGTCGTCCGCTTCCTCTACCTGTATCTGCTGTGGAGCCTCATCCACGCCGCCGCGATGTGGGCATTCCCGGACTTCCCGACGTTCGTGCCGCGGAGCGTCTCCGCGTTCGTGGAGGGGGTGACGATCAGCCCGCCGAACACCTGGTACCTCTACGCGCTCGCGCTGTACTTCGTCGTCGCGAAGGGCCTGCACCGACTGCCGCGCGGCGTCCTGCTGGTGGGTGCCGGCATGCTCTCGGTGGCGGTGGCCGCCGGACTGGTCGACGTGGTGAGCAACCGCGGATCGCTCCTCTACAACCTCTTCTTCTTCCTCGGAGGTGCATACCTCGCGCCGCGCATCCGTCGCTTCACCGCTCGACCGCGACCCGCACTCGCCGGGGCCCTGATCCTCGGGTACCTCGCCGCCTACGCCGTCATGCGCGTGACGGGCACGGAGACCGTTCCCGGGGTGTGGCCGACCGTGTCCGTCCTCGGGGTGGCGATGGGAATCGCGGTCGCCCCGATCCTCGCGGGCCTCCCTCTGGTCGGGCGGGGTCTGCAGGCGCTCGGCGTCCGCACCCTGCCGATCTACCTCCTGCACATGCCGCTGCTCGCGCTCGCCGACGCCGCGCTCGTGGGAGTGCTGTCCGACGCGGGGCAGGCGGTGCAGCTGATCGCGGCCCTCCTGCTCCCGATCGTGCTCACGGTGGGTCTCGTCGCCGCGTGCATCGGCCTCGATCGGCTCACCGCTCGCGACGGACTCGCCTGGCTGTGGGATCTGCCTCGTCGGCGGGCCGCGGTCGACGGCGCGCCACGCAGAGTCCCCTGGCGGACCCCGGTCGCGGTGCTGGCACTGCTGGGGGTCGGCCTCGCCGTCACCGCGGCAGCGGCGATCCCCGCTCGGCCTTCCGCGATCATCGACCGCGCCGCCACCAGCGAGGGAGAAGTCAGCATCGGCGCCGTGGGCGACATCCTGCTGTACGACGCGTCGCGCGGAATCCCGGCGGATCGCGGGCGATCGACCTTCGACGAGGTACGCCCCTGGTTCACCGAGGACCTCGTCACCGGCAATCTGGAGCAGGTGATCGCGGCGGACACCGGCGTCGACAAGTGCGGCGGGAGCGACCACTGCCTCGCGTTCCGCAGCGAGCCGGATGCCGCTGCGGCGCTGCGCGGCTTCGACGTGCTCAATCAGGCGAACAACCACAGTCACGACTTCGGCCGGAAGGGCGTCGACGAGACGAGGGCCGTTCTGCGCGCGGAGGGCATGGACGCCGTCGGGGACCGGAACGAGGTCGTCGTGACGAGGGTGGGGGAGACCACCGTGGCCCTGGTCGGCTTCGCGCCCTATGGGGGATTCAACCGGGTCACCGACCTGCGTCACGTCGGTCAGGTCGTGCGTGCGGCGGCGGAGCAGGCCGACCTCGTCGTCGTCCACGCGCACATGGGCGCCGAGGGACCGGAGGCCGACGCGGTCACCGGGGGGACCGAGCTCAGCTTCGGGGAGAACCGGGGAGATCCGCAGGCGTTCGCGCACGCGGCCGTCGACGCCGGGGCCGATCTGGTGGTCGGGCACGGCCCGCACGTCGTCCGGGGTGCGGAGTTCTACCGCGGCCGCCTCATCGCGTACAGTCTGGGCAACTTCGCGGGAGGGGGCGTCTTCGGGGCCGAGGAGGAGACGCGCTTCGGCGCCTACCTGTCGGTCCGTCTCCGTGCCGACGGAACGTTTCTCGGCGGACAGGTCCGCTCGATCCGCTTGGCGGCCGACGGCGGCGCCCCGGAGCCCGATCCGACCGGTCGGGCCGGCGCCCTGATGGACGAGCGCGGCCGGCGGGACTTCCCGGGCAGTGCTGTCGTCGTCGACGCCGACGGGTCGATCGTCCTGCCGTGAGGATAGGCTGCTGGCCATGACGGACGACGTTCGCAATGTGCACGAGGCCCTGTCCACCATCCACGAGCACTGGCAGCCGCACCGGCTGACGAGCGTCAACGACTACGACGTCAAGGTCGTGAAGCTGCAGGGCGAATTCGTCTGGCACACGCATCCCGAGACCGACGAGCTGTTCTTCGTGGTGAGCGGACGCCTGACGATCCAGCTCCGCGACCGCGACGTCGTCCTGAACCCGAACGACGTGTTCGTGGTGCCCCGGGGCGTCGAGCACTGCCCGAAAGCCGAGGAAGAGGTGCACGCGATCCTCTTCGAGCCGAAGGGCACGGTCAACACCGGAGACGCAGGCGGCGACATGACGGCGGAGCTCCAGGAGCTCGGCTAAGCCCCCGCATCGCGTCCCGTGCGTCCGCAGAACGGGCACACGGATGCCCCGCGGTGGGGGGACCACGGGGCATCCGCCGTTTGCGCGGCGGTCACGCTCGGCAGAGGAAGCGCAGCGAGGGCTGCACCGCACGTGCGGACGCTGCCGCGCACCGGCGGGGGCGAGTCTCCTCCCCCGAGGACATCGCCGCCGCCGGGGCTCAGCGCCTACGCCGTGCGACGGCGCAGCAGGCCCGCACCTCCCAGCAGCAGGAGAGCGGCGAGGGCCCACAGCCACGCGGCCGAGGCGCCACCGGTCATCGCGAGGCCGGTGGCCTCACCCGTCGCGGCGGCACCCGCAGCCCAGGGCATGCTGGTCATGCCGGCTCCGGTGCTCGGCGTCGTTCCCGGGTTCACTCCGGGGTCGGTGCCGGGGTTGGTGCCGGGGTCCGTGCCGGGGTCGGTGCCGGGGTTGGTGCCGGGATCAGTGCCCGGATCCGTGCCCGGGTCCGTTCCGGGGTTCGTGCCGGGATCGGTCACCGTGCTTTCGCCGACGACGGAGATCGCGTTCCCGCCGATCGTGATGGGAAGCGTCACGGGGAGCTCCAGCTGAGTCCCGCCGAGGATGCTGTCGTCGCCGCCGGTGGTGCTGCCTCCGGTCGCGGGTGCGGTCGGGGACGTGGTGCCGCCGGTGGTGCCGGTGACGGTGGCGTCGTCGGTGACGGAGATGGCGTTGCCGGTGACGCCGATGGGGGCGGTCACGGGTGCGACCACCTGGGTGCCGCCGAGGGTGCTGTCGTCGCCCCCGGTGGTGCTGCCTCCGGCCGCGGGTGCGGTCGGGGCCGCGGTGCCGCTGGAGGTGCCGGAGGCCTCGCTGTCGCCGAGGAGCGAGATGGCGTTGCCGCCGACGCTGACCGGGGCCGTCACCGGGGCGACGACCTGGGTGCCGCTCGCGGTGCCGTCCTCGCCCGAGGTGCTTGACCCGGTCGCGGGTGCGGTCGGGGTCGCAGTGCCGCCGGTGGTGCCGGAGGCCTCGCTGTCGCCGAGGAGCGAGATGGCGTTGCCGCCGACGGTGACAGGCGCCGTCACGGGTGCCACGGCCTGCGTGCCCCCGAGGATGCTGTCCTCACCGCCGGTGGTGCTGCCGCTGGCCGCGGGTCCGGTCGGGGCCGCGGTGCCGCCGGAGGTGCCGGAGGCCTCGCTGTCGCCGAGGAGCGAGATGGCGTTGCCGCCGACGGTGACCGGGGCCGTCACCGGGGCGACGACCTGGGTGCCGCTCGCGGTGCCGTCCTCGCCCGAGGTGCTCGACCCGGTCGCCGGGGCAGGCGCCGGTGCTGCGGCGCCCTCTCCCTCGGCGGCCGACTCGGAGTCACCGAGCAGCGAGATGGCGTTGTCGGACACGGTCACCGGGGCGTTGACCGCCACGAGAGCCTGGGTGCCCGAGAGCACACCATCCAGGCCGTCCGTGTCGAGGGAAAGCACCCCGGCCGCGTCAGGGGCCTGGGGAGCCGCGCTCTGGGGAGGAGCGGCGGCCGGGGTGCTGGTCGTGGAGTCTTCGGTGAGACTGATGGCGTTGTCCGTCACCGTGACGGGAAGGTTCACGGTCACCACGGCTTGGGTGCCGGATGCCGTGCCCTCCTCGCCGCTCGTCTGCGGAGCGGGGGCGGGAGCCGGGGCAGGGGCTGGTGCCGGTGCCGGTGCCGGAGCGGGGGCCGGGGCAGGCGCCGTGGATGCCGCGTCGCCGAGCACGGAGATCGCGTTGTCGACGACCGTGATCGGGGCGGTGATGGGCGCTACGGCCTGGGTGCCGGAGAGCAAGCCGTCGTCTCCGGATGTCTCGGCCGCATTGGCGGCCGTCGCGCCGAGCAGGGTGATCCCGCCGGCGATGAGCGTGCCCCAGAGGACGCGCTTCGCGTAGGTACGCATGATGGTTCTCCTGACGTGACTGGTCTGTCTGATGGGATGCACGCGAGGAAGTGCGCGCGCAGCACGGCATCTGTCATCCGGGTGGGATGACGTGACAGTCCGTCAGTCGGGAGAGACGTCGGTGTCGGCGACGGGGGCGCCCGGCAGGGCGTCGTCCCGTGCGCCGGCGGCCCGCTCCCCAGCACGGAGCGGGGTCGCGCCGATCTCGCTGAGGCGAGCGGGGGCGCTGGTGGAACCTCCGGCCGAGGTGGCGGAGGAAGAGGCGGGGGCGGCCGGAGCGGCCGGAGGAGCACCGAGCGGCACCGGAGCAGCGTCACCGGCGCCGACGTCCGAGGAGTGGGGCGCGGAGACCGGGCCTGCAAAGGAAGCCACGGTACGGAGCGCAGAGTGCTGGCCCGTGCTCGGGGAGGCCGACGGCGCGGGCGCAGGCTCGGGAAGCGCGGCGATCTCGTCGCGCGCCGTGGTCACACCCGCGGGGACGGAGCCCTCCGGGGTCTGCGGTGCGGCCGGCTCGTGTGGCGTGAGCACCTCGACGACCGGCGGAACGGTCTCCTCGACGACGCCGCCGATCAGGCCGGTCGTGCCATCGACGACGCCGACGACGTTCTCGACCAGGTCGATGGCGCCGGAGTCGACGACGATTCCGCCGACCAGCGGAAGGCCGCCGACGAGGTCGAGTACGGGCGCCGTGATCTGTGAGACCGGTGCAGAGCCGAGCGCGTCGGTCACGGGCTCGACGACCGTCTCGGTGGTCTCGGCGACCGCCTCGAGCACCGGGGCCGCGGTGTCTCCGACGACCGGGACCTGCGTCACCGTCTCGGTCACCGTCTCGACGACGGCGGGAGCGGCCTCCTGCACGGGAGCGACGGTGTGGGTCACGACCGGAGCCACGACCTCGTGCACCACGGGCGCGACGACCTCCTGGACCACCGGAGTCGCCACCTGGTTCACCACCGGAGCCACGACGTCGTTCACGACCGGCTTCGTCACGGCGGTGACGGTCTCGGATACGACCGAGGTGAGGCTGTCGAGCGGACCCTTCGGCTGCTCGTCCGCGTGCGCGGAGCCGCCGCCGGTGAGGACGGTCAGGGCTGCCCAGGCGAGCGCGCCGATTCCACCCCAGAGGACGGCGTGGGGTACGCCGCGTCGGGTGGTCCGAGCGTCCACGTCGTCCTCCCCCTCCGAAGGTCCACGGGTGTGTCGATGGGAGGCAGAATACTCGCGGACCCCCTGTCTGTCCAGGGGCGTTTACATCCGATTCTTCTCGTGTCAGATCGTGACGCGCCCGGCGGATTTCCGGCTTGACTTTCCCCAGGTTCTACACATGCCCCCTCCGGAGGGGAAACCTTCAACGCGCAATTTAAACTCGTTTTCATCCACAGGGTGGGGAAACGATGAAACCCCGGTCAGGGCGATAAAAAAAGTTCGGCGTTCACACCGTCCACCGGGTTATCCACACCTGTTCTGCACAGACACTCCGAGATTGTCCGCACGCTGTCCACATGGTTATCCACAGGCCGTGTTGCACCGTGTGGAGACCGCTCATAGCGTGGTCGAGCGACCGAATGTCGGGGGCACCTGCTTGTCTGGGGATGGCCGCCGCGCGGCCGCGGTCCCCCGCACCGGCATCCGCGGATGCGCGCGCGGGGCCCGCCTCAGAACCGTCGCATCGAAGGGAACACAGTGTCGATCGCCGACATCTCCGAGGAGCGCCTGGGAGGGCAGCGTCCGCCCGAGCGCACCCCTCCGCACGACCTCCTCGCCGAGCAGAGCGCCCTGGGTGGCATGCTCCTGTCGAAGGACGCCGTCGCCGATGTGATCGAGACGCTCAAGGGTGCCGACTTCTACATTCCCAAGCACGAGCTCATCTTCGAGGCGATCCTCTCGCTCTACTCCCACGGCGAGCCGACCGACGTCGTCGCGGTCACCGACGAGCTGATCAAGACCGGTGAGCTGAACAAGGCCGGCGGCGCCGACTACCTGCACACGCTCACGTCGATCGTCCCGACCGCGGCCAACGCCGGCTACTACGCCGGCATCGTCTCCGAGCGCGCGATCCTCCGCCGCCTCGTCGATGCCGGGACGCGCATCGTCCAGCTCGGCTACGACGGCCAGGGCGACGCGACCGACATCGTCAACAACGCGCAGGCCGAGATCTACTCGGTGACCGGCTCGGAGACGGCCGAGGACTACGTGCCGCTCACGGTCGCCGTCGACGCCGCGGTCGAGGAGATCGAGGCGGCCAACGGCCGCGACGGCTCCATGACCGGCATCCCCACCGGCTTCCGCGAGCTCGACGAGCTCACCAACGGCCTGCACGGCGGGCAGATGATCGTCGTCGCCGCGCGACCCGCGATGGGAAAGTCCACGCTCGCCCTCGACTTCGCCCGTGCGGCCTCGATCGGGCACGACTTCCCCTCGATCTTCTTCTCCCTCGAGATGGGCAAGAGCGAGATCGCGATGCGTCTGCTCAGCGCCGAGGGGGCGATCCCGCTGCAGAACATGCGCAAGGGAACGCTCGACCCGCGGGACTGGACGACGGTCGCCGCCACCCGCGGCCGCATCAACGACGCCCCGCTCTACATCGACGACAGCCCGAACATGACGCTCGTCGAGATCCGGGCGAAGTGCCGACGGCTGAAGCAGCGGGCCGGTCTGCGCATGGTCATCATCGACTACCTCCAGCTCATGACGTCGGGTAAGCGCGTCGAGTCCCGTCAGCAGGAGGTCTCGGAGTTCTCCCGAAGCCTCAAGCTCATCGCCAAGGAGCTGCAGGTCCCGGTCATCGCACTGTCGCAGCTGAACCGTGGTCCCGAGCAGCGCCAGGACAAGAAGCCCGCCATCAGCGACCTGCGAGAGTCCGGATCGATCGAGCAGGACGCCGACATGGTCATCCTGCTGCACCGCGACTCGGTCTACGACAAGGACGTCCGTCCCGGCGAGGCCGACCTCATCGTGGCCAAGCACCGTAACGGTCCGACCGCGACCATCACCGTCGCCTTCCAGGGGCACTACTCCCGGTTCGCCGACATGGCGCCGGGCGGCGACTTCAACTGATCCCCGGCGTCAGCTTCCTGCGTCGGACGCCGACTCCTCGCGGAGGCTGAGCCGGACGTGGCAGGAGTGCGCGCTCGTGAACGGGATCACGCGTTCGATCTCCACGGGTCCGCCGGCTCTCGCCAGCACCGACTTCATGAGCTCCTCGTGCACCCGGCAGACCACGGTCTGGTCATCGGTCAGCAGCGTGTGGAAGCGGCAGGGGGAGAGGTCGACGGTCATCGCCTTCTCGTCGATGTCGGGCTGCAGGCCCACGTCGTCGAGGTGATGGAACAGTGCGTCGAGCTGATGCGTCGCGGCCTCCGGGAGCGCGGATCGCGTCGCCGGGAGCACCGCGCGCATGAGGTCGCCGTGGCGGATCGCCTCCTGGACCCGCCGTTCCTCGATCTCATTGGGCTCACTCGGCAGCACGGGGGAGAAGCGGAGGCGCGGTCTTCCGCGCCGACCGGTGTGCTCCACCTCGGACCGGGCGAGACCCTCACCCTCGAGCACGCGGAGGTGGTCGCGCAGGGTGTTCACGTGGAGGCCCATGCGGAGGGAGAGCTCGGCGAGGCCGATTCCCGGAGTGTCCATCAAGGCGGCGAGAACCCGCAGCCGGCTGCTCTGCATGAGTCCGCGGTAGGCGTCGGTAGGACGTGGCATGTTACCCATTATCCCCTGAGCGCAGAGCGAGGGGCCGATTTCCACGGTCACCCGCCGCCGGGGGTGCGGATCGCCCGGTTAGCCTGAGGCCATGACGGGTGGACGCACGGTGACGGCGCTGCGCCTGCTGCTGCCCGCTTTCCTGCTCGGGGCGATCATCGCGATCTCGTTCCTGGAGGCACCGCTGAAGTTCCTGGCTCCCGGAATCACGATCCCGCTGGGTCTCGGCATCGGTCGCCTCGTGTTCACCGCCCTCAACGTCCTCGCGGGAGCGGTGCTCCTCGTGTTGACGGCGGTCAGCGTCCGTGCCCGTGCCGGGCGTTCCTCGGCTCTGCTGCTCGGCGGGCTCTGGCTGGTGTTCCTCGTCGAGGTCATCGTCATCCGCCCGATCCTCAATCGGCGCAGCGACCTCGTCATCGCAAGGCAGGAGGCTCCGGGAACCGACGGCGCGCACTACGCCTACATCGTCGCGGACGTGACGATGGTGGTGCTGCTCGTGGCGTTCCTCGTGGTCACGGTGCGCGCGGTGCTGCCGCCGCGCGCGTCCTCACCGACGACCGGCGTCTAGGACGCGTCGGACGCCGCGGATTCCAGCAGTCGGCGCGCGCTGTCCCGAGCCGTCGCGAACGGCTCCGCGAACGTCCCCATGCCGACGGTGACGATCGCGCCTTCATAGAGGAGCATGAGCGTCTCGGCGAGCCGGTCCGGGTCGTGGAACCCGGCCTCACCGCAGAGCTCAGCGAAGACCGCGAGCAGCCACTCCTTCTCGCGACGAGCCTCGGCGAGCACCAGCGGGGCGTCCCCGGGGCCGTCGATCTCGGCGCGCGCGTTGATGGCGCTGCATCCCTTGGTGCTGTGGTCCGGCACCCAGGAGATGGCGGCATCGAAGATCGCGAGCACGCGGGCGTGCCCCGGCTCCGGGACCCGTGCGAGGTGAGCGGCGACGTGATCCCGCCAGCGGGCGTCCCGGTGCTGCAGGTAGGACACGACGAGCGCTTCCTTCGATCCGAAGCGGTCATACAGGGTCTTCTTCGTCACCCCGGCCGCACCGGCGATGGTGTCGACCCCGACGGCGTGGATGCCGCGTTCGTAGAAGAGGTCGGAGGCGGCGTCGAGCACGCGGCGCGCCCCGGGCGTCAGCGGCGGCAGCTCCGGCACGGTTGTCGACATGCAGAGAGTATACCAACCTGTATAGTGACGGGATGAGTAAACAGATCGGTATACTCTCCCGGGTCGTGACCGCGGGTGCGGCGGTGGCCTTCGTCCTCACGTGGAGCTCGGGATTCCTCATCCCCGCGGTCGCCACCGCGGACGTCGACCCGCTGACGCTCCTGGTCTGGCGGTTCACGCCGCTCGCCGTCCTGCTCGTGGTCCTCGCCGCGATGTCCGGAGCGACGAAGGGGATGACCGCGCGGGAACTCGGTGTCCAGGCGGTCATCGGCGCGCTCGCCCAGTTCGGCTACTGTGCTGCTGTGTACGCAGCCGTCGCGACGGGGATCGCCACCGGCACCGTCGCGCTGATCGACGCCGTCCAGCCGCTGCTCGTCGCCGTGCTGGTCGGGCCCGTGCTGGGCCTTCGTGTGCGCGGCGCCCAGGTGGCGGGACTGGTGATCGGGGCGGTGGGGGTGCTGCTCGTCGTGCAGTCGCAGTTCGGTGCCGGCTCCGCGCCGCTCGTCGCGTATCTGCTTCCGGCGGCGGCGATGGTCTGCCTCGTGATCGGCACCCTGGTGCAGCGGCGGACGGCCGTGCGTACGGGGGTGCTGCTGACCCTGACCATCCACGTGAGCGTGACCGCCGTGCTGCTCCTCGTCATCGCCGCGCTCGCCGGGGCACTCGTTCCGCCGGCGCGACCGTCGTTCTGGATCGCCGTGGTCCTGACCGCCGTCTTCCCCACGCTCGGCGCCTATGGCCTCTACTGGTGGCTACTGCGCCGGGTCGGCATCACCGCACTGCAGGCGCTGCTCTTCCTCGTCGCCCCGGCGACCGCGATCGGCGGGGCGATGCTGCTCGGCGAACCCCTCACGGCGATCACGCTCGGCGGGTTCGTGCTGTGCGGCGCCGGAGTGACCGCGGTGCTCGTGAGCGAGGCGCGGAACCGGGGCGCGGAGGTGGAGGGAGGCTCCGCGATGCAGGGTCAGGGCCGGACGCGGACCGCCCGGCCCTCGAAGGTCACCACATCGCCGTCGCGGAGCTGACGCCCGCGGCGCCGGTCCACCTCGCCGTTCACGGTGACGTAGCCGTCGATGATGACCTCTTTCGCGTCGCCGCCCGAGTCCAGCAGTCCCGCGAACTTGAGGAACTGGCCGAGGCGGATGACCTCGCCGCCGATGGAGACCTCGTCGATCGGATCGGAGTTCGTCATCCTTGCATGCTAGCCGTCAGGGCCGCGGTCACTCGTCGACGTCGGTGCCGACGACCGCGAACGAGGCGTCGAAGGAGATGTCGATCGAGCGGTTGTCCGTCGTGAGGACGGAGGCGTCGTAGGGGCTCACGTCGTCGGATTCCACATCGAGGTCGGTAATCATCCCCTCGGCCTCGGCGAGGGCGGCGTCGACGAGAGTGCGGATGGTCTCCTCGTCCAGCGTGAGAGTCGGTCCCTTGTCGTCGTCGTCTGCGGCGTCGGTCGACACCACGGTCGCGGTGAGGTCGTCGTCCACGCGCACCTCGGTCTCGTCCCCGGCGGACGTGGTCAGCTGCACTTCCCACGTTCCGTCGCGCTTCGCGTCGATCGAGGTGACCTCGCCCTCGGCGGCGTCCTGGGCGGCGGCGGCGATCGCGAGGAGCTCGTCGACGTCGTCGGTGCCGATGCCGGTGACAGGGCCGCGGTCGCCCCGGTCTCCGCTCGGGCGCGCATCCTCATCGCCGCGGTTGTCACCGCGCGGGCCGTGGTCGCCCTCGTGCCGGGGGCCCTCCATGGCGGGGCGGTCGTCGTCGTCGCCGAACTCGTCGCCGATCGCGGCACCCACCGCGACGCCTCCGCCGGCGAGCAGCACCGCGGCCGCGATCCCGCCGCCGATCAGGAGCGCGCGCTTGCGTCCGGGCGTGGCGGGGGTTGCGGCCGCCGGTGCCTCCGGGGCGGCGTTCGGGCC
The DNA here is from genome assembly GCF_040702645.1 of Microbacterium sp. NPDC078814. Taxonomy (NCBI): domain Bacteria; kingdom Bacillati; phylum Actinomycetota; class Actinomycetes; order Micrococcales; family Microbacteriaceae; genus Microbacterium; species Microbacterium sp. NPDC078814. Next base: position 276,679 of record NZ_JBFBLT010000003.1, on the reverse strand, counting down.
GGGGGTCGGTGCGACCGGGACCGTCGGGGCGTCGGCGGTGGTGCCGCGGCCGGCGGGGGAGTCCTGTCCGGCGTGCTGGTCCTGGCCCGCGCTCGGGACCGCGGGTGCCGCGTTCTGACCCGCGGTGTCGTTCTCGTCCGGCGTGGGGTTCTGGTCGGGAGCAGGAGTCTTGTCGTTCATGTCTCGATGGTCTCCCGACGCCGCTGAAGCCACCCTGAAGCCTCCTGAAGCCCCGTTCAGGAACCGATATCTCGGGCACGACTTCGGAGCTCGGGAACGACACGCCGCCGTGCGTCGGCTATGACCGGGGTGTCGTCGGGGATATCCGAAGCTGTGCCCGGGCGGTCGGTCAGGAGAGAGGGCCGGCCGAGGGGAGGGTGACGGTGAAGCGGGCGCCGCCCCACCGGGACGTGTCCACCGTGATCGCGCCGTGGGCGGCGGTGGCGATGCCGTGGGCGATCGCGAGACCGAGCCCGCTGCCTCCCGCGTCGCGACTGCGGGCCTCATCGAGCCGGACGAAGCGCTCGAAGATGCGGTCCCGCTCCTCCGGCGGGATGCCGGTGCCGTCGTCTTCGACCGTGAGCACGACTTGCTGCGGCTGCGGTTCCACCCCGATCGCCACCCGGCCGTTGCTGTGCCGCGCGGCGTTGTCGGCGAGGTTCCGCAGCAGCTGGCCGAGCAGCCGGGGGTCGCCGACGGTGCGGGCCGCACGGATGCCGGAGCCGTCGACGTCGAGCCCGGTGGCCCGCAGCCGACGCACCTCCGCGAGGGCCAGGTCGTCCAGGTCCACCGGTTCGGTGCTCCCGGTGACACCCTCGTCGAGGCGGGCGAGGAGCAGCAGCGACTCCACGATGCCCTGCAACCGCAGCCCCTCCTCGGACACCACCTCCGCGAGCTCGTCGATGCTGGTCACCTCCGGGTGCGCCTGGGCGAGCTCCGCGTGCTGACGGATCGTCGCCAGGGGGGAGCGGAGCTCGTGCGAAGCATCGGACACGAAGCGGCGCTGCGCGGTCGCCGCCGCGTCGAGCCGGTCGAGCATCCCGTTCATCGTCACGGCGAGGGAGTGGATCTCGTCCGCGGTGTCGGGAACGGGCACCCGGTGATCGAGGCGCTCGGCGGTGATGCCCTCGACCTCCTGACGGATGCGGGTGACAGGGCGCAGCGCGCGCCCCGTGACGAGCCAGGTCGTGACGGCCACGAGCAGCAGCAGCGCGGGGACGGCGATCACGAGCAGCGTCGCCACCGTCGACAGGGTCTCCGCATCCTCGTCCATCGGCACCGCGAGGACGAGGGTCTGGTCGCCCTCGACGTCTTCCGACACCACGACCATCGGCTCGCCGTCGATCCGGACGACTTGCGGATCGTCGTCCACGGGCAGCGGGGTGGCGCCGAGCGCATCGGCGGCCTCCTCGCTCGCCGCGCGCACCGCTCCGTCCCGCCCGAGCAGCTGCACGAGGTCGTCATCGAGCTGGTCCGGACCGCGGCGTCCCGGACCGTCGAGCCGGCTGACGAGCTCTTCCAGCCGCTGCTCCGCCGCGCGTTCGGTGCTGCCGTGGATGCTCGCGCTCAGCACCCCGTAGAAGGAGAAGGCTCCGAGGAGCAGCGCGACTGCGACGACGAGGGTGGCGCCCAGGGTCGTCCGGCCGCGGACCGACCGCCAGAGCCGCCTAGCCACCGTTCGCCGCCAGCCGATAGCCCGCGCCGCGGATGGTCTCGATCGCCTCGCGCCCGAACGGCTTGTCGACCTTGCGGCGGAGGTGGCCGATGTACACCTCGACGATGTTCGGGTCGCCGTCGAAGTCGTCGTCCCAGACGCCGGCCAGGAGGTCGCGCTTCGACAGCACCTGCCCGCGGTGGCGCATCAGATGCTCGAGCACCGCGAACTCGCGGGCCGTGAGGGAGATCGGGGTCTCGCCACGCCACACGTGGTGTCCGGCGGGGTCCAGCCGCAGGTCGCCGGCCTCCAGGATCGTCGGTCGTGCCACGGCACCGCGGCGCACGAGAGCCCGGAGCCGCGCCACGAGGATCGCAAACGAGAAGGGCTTGGTGACGTAGTCGTCGGCGCCGCTCTCCAGCGCCTCCACCTGATCCCACTCGCCGTCCTTGGCGGTGAGCATCAGCACGGGAGTCCAGTTCTCCTCGGCGCGCAGGGCCTCGCACACCTTCCACCCGCTCATGCCGGGCATCATCAGGTCGAGCACGATGGCGTCGTACCGGGTCTCGCGGGCCCGCCAGAGGCCGTCGATGCCGTTGTGGGCGACGTCGACCGCGAAGCCCTCCGCCTCGAGTCCGCGGCGCACGCCCTCGGCCAGACGCACCTCGTCGTCCACCACCAGGATCCGCATCCCCCCAGTGTGGCGCGTCGTCGCTGAATCGGGGCTGAAGCGGTCGGGCCGCTTCGAATCGCGCACCTGGTTCCATTCCGGGCTCAGATGCAGCCAGTTGCGCGATTCGAAGAGGGACTTACGACGAGAGGTGCGTCTGGATCTCGCGGATCACCACGCCGAGGGGGCCGGAGGAGAGGAGCCCGGGGCCGAGGGGGCCGGCGGGGTCGGTGCCCAGGGGCGGGAGGGGGCGCAGGGCTGCAGCGGCTTCGGGGGAGAGCTGCGCGAGTTGCCAGCGCACTTCGGCGGCACGGGAGTCGGGATCATCCGGGTGTGCCAGCTCGACAGCTCGCGCGGCGTAGGCGGCTGCCCCGAGAGCATGCGCTCCCATGTGCGCGACCCCGGCGGCCTGAGCCGCGGAGCGGGCGGCCGCGGTGCCGGCAGGGGTCACGGCACCTCGGGCGGCCCTGCCGGCGACGAAGCGACGACGGATCTCGCCCGCAGCCGTCAGCTCGCCCCGCGCGAAGGCGCGCGTCCTGGCGATGGCATCGCGCGCACGGTCGTCGTCCGGGGCCTCGCTCTCGAACAGCGGCAGCACGCGCGCAGCGCAGTCGGCCGCCCACACCGCGACGATCCGGCGGTCGGCCTCGGTCATGCCCTGCGGAGTCGACACGGGACTCACCTCGCCCGTCGTCCGGTGCGCGCCCGTGCCGCCTCGTGCGCCTCGCGGAGAAGAGTGAGCACGGTACCCGCCGTCGCCTCTGCGGGGTCGATCACGCATACCCAGCCGGCGTCGCCGTACAGGGGGTGAGGGCGGAAGACGTCGACCGCCGTCGGGTCGGTGTCGCCGAGCGTGAGAGACGCCGCCGCGATGATCGACTCCGCGCGCTCGCGTCCGACGTGGATGTTCACCCGGAAGCGCCCTGGAGCATCCAGCGCGGAGGACGTGTCGTCGGGATAGTCCTTGGTGATGATCGTCCCGTACGGCTGCGTGCGCTCCGGCATCCGGCCGTCGGGCGCGTGGTAGAAGTACGCGTCTCCCCATGACAGTTCGGGGAAGTCGCTGCCCGCCTCCGGGGCGACGACGAGCGCGCCGTCGAACGAGTGGACCTCTGCGATGATCTCCTGCATCTCCATCCTTCAATGCTGAGGCTGACGTGCTTATGTGGACTCAAGGACCGGAAAGACGAGGAAGCACGTGCACAACCCTCAAGAGCAGGTGATGACGACGGCGGCGCTCGGGCGGCTGGTCGACTACTCGACGCAGCAGGTGCGCGACCTCGAGCGCCTCGGTGTCCTCCCCGCCGCCGAGCGCGGTGCGAACGGGTACCGGCGGTATCGGACGTCGCATGCCCTGGCGCTGCGCGCCTATCGCGCGTTGGCGACGGCGCTCGGTCCGGTGCCCGCGCGTCGACTGATGCCCGCTCTCATCGGCGGATCGGTCGAGCATGCGGCGGAGCGGATCGATGACCTGCACGCGGATCTCGCCCTCGAACGCTCACGGGTGCGCGCGGCCCTGCGCGGACTCGAGGATGCGGTGGCGGAGGCCGACGATCCGTTCGTCGAGGATGATGCGATGGCCATCGGCGAACTCGCCCAGGCGCTCGGCGTCCGTTCCTCCGCACTGCGGCACTGGGAGCGAGAAGGGTTGGTGCGCCCCCTTCGTCGTGCGGGATCGGTCCGCTCCTATGACTCCCTCGCGATCACCGAGGCGCGGATCGCCGCCGCCCTGCGCTCGGGCGGCTACGGCATCCCCACCGTTTCGCGGATCATCGACGAGGTGCGCGCGCACGGTGACACCGAGCAGGTGCAGCGCATGCTCGCGGAGCGGCTGGCCGACCTCACGCGCCGCAGCGTCGCGCTTCTCGCGGCGGCAGGTCACCTGCACGCCCTGCTCGCGGAACGCCTCGCGGGAGAAGACGGATCGTCGCTCACGCCCGTCCCGGGATCTGCGCCAGGATCTCAGGGATCAGCGGATTCTCGTCGAGCGGGTCGGTGATGACCGCGGCGACCGCCTCGAACGGCAGCACCGGGTAGCGCGAAGCGGCGCCGATCTTCTCGTCGCTGGCCAGCACGACGGTCGCGGCGCATCGGGAGGCGATCGCCCGCTTGGTGACGGCATCATCGAGCTCGCCCGTCGTGAGGCCGTGTCGGGGGTCGACGCCCGTGACGCCGACGAAGAACACGTCGGCAGCGAGGTGCTGGATCGCCTCCATCGCGAGTCCTCCGCTGGCGACGAGGGAGTGCCGGGTGAGCTCGCCGCCGATCATGATCACGCGCGCATCCGAGTGCTCGGCGACGGCCAGCGCGACGGCAGGACTCGGGGTGATGACCGTGATGTCGGTGCCGGAGGGAAGCAGTCGCGCCATCGCGAGCGTGGTGGTGCCGGCATCCAGCACGATCGTCGATCCGGGGCGGATGGTCGTGACCGCCTGGCGGGCGACCCGCTCCTTGCTCTCGGTCGCCAGATCGTGGCGCTCCCGCACCGGGCGATCGGCCGCGGCGATGGGCAGCGCGCCGCCGTACACGCGCTGGAGCCTCCCCTCCTGAGCGAGTTCGCGGAGGTCGCGGCGGATGGCGTCCTCCGAGACTCCGAGGTCATCGGCCGCAGCCTTCGCCACGACCCGTCCCTCGCGGGCGAGCACGGCGAGCAGGTGGTCCTTGCGCTGAGCAGCGAGCATAAGTTTCCTCACGAAGTTGCACGTTTATGCACGATTCAGACTACAGTCGTCTCCATGATGAAGCCACTCCTGATCCTGATCGCGGGTCCCTACCGTTCCGGCACCGACGGCGACCCCGCCCTGATCGCTCGGAATCTGGCGCGCCTGGAGGAGGCGTCCGGTCCGATCTTCCGCCTCGGCCACGTGCCGATGATCGGGGAGTGGGTCGCGCTCCCGGTCCTCCGCACCCTCGAGCCCGCCGACTCCGGCGAGGGCGACGTCATGTACGAGACCGCCCGCCGACTGCTCCTGCACTGCGACGCGGTGCTCCGGCTGCCGGGGGAATCGTCGGGCGCGGACAAGGACGTCGAGATCGCCCACGAGCTCGGGCTGCCCGTCTACCGATCGCTCGACGAGATTCCCGCAGCGTCGACTCCGTAGGCTGGAGGCATGACCAAGAACATCTGGACCGTCCTCGGCGTCATCCTCGCCGTCGTGATCGCGTGGTGGATCGTCAGCGCGCTGTTCTCGGTGCTCTGGTTCATCGCGAAGCTCGCCATCGTCGCTGTCGTGGCCGTGGTGGTCTTCCTCGTGCTGCGGAGCCTCTTCACTCGCGACGCCGACTGACCTGCCTTCGAATCGCTCACTTTGCGGCAAAACGGCCGGTTTTGCAGCAAAGTGGGCGACTCGAACGGGGTCAGAGGCGGTACTGGGCGGCGCGGTGCGTGGGCTGGACCCGGTCGCCGCGGCCGTGCAGTTTGTGGCGGAGCGTGCCGGGGACGTACTCCTCGGGGTACGCGCCCCGCTCGCGCAGCACCGGGATGACGTGCTCGATGACGTCCTGCCAGGTGCCGGGAGTGACCGCGTACGCGAGGTTGAAGCCGTCGATGTCGGTCTGCTCGACCCAGGACTGCAGCTCGTCGGCGATCTCGACCCCGGAGCCGACGATCGTCGGGCCGAGCCCGCCGATCGCGTTGTGGCGGCCGAAGTCGCCCACCGTCCACTCGCGACCGAGGTCGGCCTCCTCCTTGAGGTGCTGCAGCACGGACTGGATCGCGTTCGACTCGACGTTCCCGACCGGCTCATCCTCGGCGTATTGCGACAGGTCGACGCCCATCCACCCCGACATGAAGGTGAGCGCGCCCTCCGGGCTCGCGTAGGAGAGGTACTCGGCGTGCTTCGCGGCCGCCTCCTCGCTCGTCGCCGCGGTGATCACCGTGAGCAGCGTGTAGATGCGGGCGTCGTAGCGGTCGCGCCCCGCGGCCTCGAGGGCGTCGCGGATGCGCTTCACCGTCCCGGCAAGCACCTCCTTCGAGGGCGCCGCGACGAAGATGGCCTCGGCGTTCTCCGCCGCGAACCGCACCCCGCGCGGGCTGGCGCCGGCCTGGTAGATCACCGGGGTGCGCTGCGGCGACGGCTCCGAGATGTGGATGCCGGGTACGGAGAAGTGCTTGCCCTCGTGCCGGATCGGGTGCACCTTCGACGGGTCGGTGAAGATGCCGCGCTCGCGGTCCTCCACCACCGCGTCGTCCTCCCACGACCCCTCCCAGAGCTTGTAGAGCACCTCGACGTACTCGTCCGCGTGGTCGTAGCGGTCGTCGTGGGCGAGCTGGTCCTCCTGGCCCATGTTCCGCGCGGCGCTGGGCAGATAGCCGGTCACGACGTTCCAGCCGACGCGGCCCTGCGTGAGGTGGTCGAGCGTGCTGAGTCGTCGAGCGAATGGGTAGGGGTGCTCGAACGCGGTGCCGGCCGTGACGCCGAACCCCAGATGCTCGGTCACCGCGGCCATCGCGCTGACCAGGAGGATCGGGTCGTTCACCGGCACCTGGGCGCCGTTGCGGATGGCGGCCTCGTTCGTGCCGCCGTAGACGTCGTAGGTGCCCAGGACGTCGGCGATGAAGATGCCGTCGAAGGTCGCGCTCTCCAGCAGCTTCGCCAGGTCGGTCCAGTACGACAGGGTGTTGTACTGCCGCGAGCGGTCTTCCGGATGCCGCCAGAGGCCGGACGACTGGTGGGCGACGCAGTTCATGTCGAAGGCGTTGAAGCGGATCTGCCGGGTCATGCCCCCATGAAACGGGACCGGACGGGGCCGGGGCGAGCGGGATCGACACGCACGGAAACAATCCGTGGTGCGGCTCAGCCCTCGTCGTCCGGACGGCGGGGGCTCGGGTCGGGAGGGAGGATCTCGATCGGGCGCGCGGCCTGTCGCTGCGCTCGCCACCAGATCACGAACCCGACCGCCGTGAAGACGCCGTAGAACACGTACATGAGGCCGGTCGCGTAGTAGCCGGAGCTGAACAGCAGCGGCACCCCCACCACGTCCACCGCGATCCAGATGAGCCAGAACTCGGTCCAGCCCTTCGCCATGCCGTAGGTCGCGAGCAGCGACCCGACGAAGGTCCAGGCGTCGGCCCAGACCGGCTCCCACGAACCGAGGGCGCGGAACAGGGGGGTGAGCGCCACGGTCCCGACGACGAGGACCACGACCAGACCGATGCGGGCCCCGGTCGGCGCCCACCGCGGCACGATACGACCGCCGTCGGCATTCCGCCAGCGAACCCATCCATAGATCGCGACGGCGATGAACATGATCTGCCGCCCGGCCTGACCGAGCAGATGCGGGAGCGAGGGATCGGGGCTCAGCGCGGATCCGAGGAACACCGTGAGCAGCAGGAGGTTGCCGACGATACCGACCGGCCACGCCCAGACCTTGCGCCGCATGCCGCCGAGGGCGCTCGCGAGTCCGAACGCGTTCCCGACGACCTCACGCACCAGGAGCGTCTGCCCACCCGGAAGCACCCAGGACGAGGAGAAGGCGTCGACGAGCCACTGCAGGAAGCCCATCGCTAGAGCGCCGCGTCGGGGGTGGGGCGCTCGTCGAGCACGAGCTGCAGCATGCTGAGGTCGAGCCACCGGCCGAACTTCGCGCCGACCTGGGGCATACGGCCCACCTCCCGGAATCCGAGGCGTTCGTGGAGGGCGAGGGAGGCGGTGTTGCCGCTCTCCACACCGCCGATCATCACGTGCATCCCGGCTGCCCGGGCCCGGGCGATGAGCTCGATCATGAGGAGCGTGCCGATGCCCCGTCCGCGCTGATCGCCGCGCACGTAGACGGAGTGCTCCACGGTGAGGCGGTAGCCGCTGTGCGGGCGCCACTGGGCGTAGGACGCATAGCCCACGACGCCGCTCTCGTCGGCGGCGACGATGACGGGACAGCCGCGCGCGGTCCGGCCGGCGAGCCACGCCTCCCGGTCGGCGCGATCCACGGCTTCCTCGTTCCAGATCGCGGTCGTGTGCAGGACGGCGTGGTTGTGGATCTCGGTGATCGTGTCGAGGTCGGCGCTCTCGGCGGGCCTGAGGTGCACGGCGGTCATCGTCAGACGCGGATGTCGGCGGGAGAGGCCTCGCCCTCGTGGAAGCTCGGCTTCCTGCCGAAGAGCTTCGCGATGCCGAGGACGACGCCGACGATCACGAGGCCCCAGACGAGACCGGCGATCGCGGAGATGATCGTGTCGACCACCCACACCACGAAGCCGCCGAGGGGCTCCAGCGCGTGCTCGACCGCGTGGAGAACATCGGCCGGAGCGTGCAGCCCGACCTCGCCGAGGTTGATGAGGACGAGGTGCCCGCCGACCCACAGCATCGCGACGGTGCCGAGCACGCTGATGAAGCGGAAGACCGCGGGCATGGAGCGGACGATCCGGGTGCCGGTGTGCCGCACGCGCTGCGCGGGGTTCTTCGCCATCTTCAGGCCGATGTCGTCGACCTTCACCAGGAGCGCCACGGCCCCGTACACCGCGACGGTCATGACCAGCGCGATCACGGCGAGGATCGCGAGGGTGGACCAGATGCCGAGTCCCTTGTCGAGACTGGCGAGCGAGATGAGCATGATCTCCGTCGAGAGGATCAGGTCGGTGCGCACCGCGCCCAGCACGAGCTTCCGCTCATCGCGCGCCCCCTCGTCGGCGTGGCCGTGCTGCACGCCGAACCATTCCAGCACCTTCTCGGCCCCCTCGAAGCACAGGTACGAGCCGCCGAGGATCAGCAGGTAGGGCAGCACCCACGGCGCGAAGGCCGTGAGTAGCAGCGCGATCGGGATGATGATGACGAACTTGTTCACCAGCGACCCGAGGGCGATCTTGCCGACCACGGGGAGCTCGCGGGCCGGGGTGAGGCCCTGCACGTACTGCGGGGTCACGGCGGCGTCGTCGATGACGACTCCGGCGGCCTTCGCCGACGCCTTCATCGCGGCGCTCAGGATGTCGTCGACGACGGCGAGCAGTCCAACGGACATGCGGGTCCTCTTTCCGTGGTGGGAAAGTCAGACTACCGACTCCCGGGCTCAGGCCCGCACGTCCTCCGCGGTCGCCAGCACCCGCTGCAGCGGCTGGTAGTGCTCGATGACGGCCTGGCGGTAGCGCTCGACGTCGCCGGAGCGCGCGGCGTCCAGCATGTCGCCGTGCGCCTTGGCGGTCTTATGGATGTCGTCGGGCTGCGCGATGCCGAGCTGCGGGAGCACGGCGGTGTGCACGTCCCAGAACGCGCCGACGAGCTGGCCGACCAGGCGGTTGTCGATGGCGCCGAAGAGGCGGGTGTGGAACGCCCTGTCCTCGTCGAGGAAGTACTCGCCGCGGCCGGCCTTGTCGACCATCTCGGCGACGAGCTCGTCGAGCTCCGGGTCCGCCTGCGCCTGAGCGGCCTCGACCACGCGCTCGGCCATGGAGAGGTCGAGCGCGAGGCGCACCTCGACGACCTCGCGCAGGGCCTGCAGCGACCCCTCGGGGGACAGCACGCCCCGGAAGACGAGCGCCTCGACCATCGGGTCCAGCGACATCGGACCCACGTAGGTGCCGTGTCCGTGCCGGACGTCGACGATGTCGAGGGTGGAGAGCGTGCGGATCGCCTCACGGACCGAGGAGCGCGACACGTCGAGCTCCTCGCAGAGCTCGGCCTCGGTCGGCAGCGGGTCGCCGGGGGTGAGTCCGCGCGTGAGGATGAGCTGCTTGATCTGATCCGCCGTCGTGGCTCGCCGCATCCGCGACGCCCTCCCCGTGGTGGACTTCATAGGGTCCCTCTCCTGCCTGCCGGAAACGCTCCGATCCTCTCACTCTTGTGATCCGGTCGAACGTGTGTTTAGAGTACATCAGACGTCAGATGTCCTCAAGGCGTCGCCCCCCACCACCTGGAGCACACATGAACCGACACAGCACTCGCCGCCGCGCGGGTCGTCTCGCGATGGCGGTCGCCGGCACGGTCGCCGCGTCCCTCGCCCTCGCCGGCTGCGGCGGCGGCGCCGCCAGCACCGCCGAGAGCCCCGCCGCGAGCGACATCGACCCGGACGGCATCATCGAGGCCGGGATCTCGTACACCCTGAACGGCAGCTTCGACCCGATGGTCGCCTCCGGCGCCGTGACGGTCTCGGCGAACTGGCACGTCTTCGAGGGACTCATCGACCTCGACCCCGTCACGCAGGAGCCCGCCCCCGCCCTCGCCGCCGACTTCCCGACGCAGGTCGACGAGACGACCTACGACATCGACCTCCGCGAAGGCGCGACCTTCCAGAACGGAGACCCGGTCACCGCCGACGACGTGGTCTTCAGCTACGAGCGCGTCCTCGACCCGGCGAACAACTCGCTGTTCCGCTCGTTCGTCGAGTTCATCGACACGGTCACCGCCGTCGACGAGGACACCGTCCGGATCACCACCGACTACCCGTTCTCCCTCATCGACGACCGTCTCGGCGTCGTCAAGATCGTGCCGAAGGCCGTGGTCGAGGCCGATCCCGAGGAGTTCGGCGCTAACCCGATCGGCTCCGGTCCGTACGCGCTCGTCTCCGCCGTTCCCGAGGACAAGATCGTCTTCGAGCGGTACGACGACTACAACGGCCCGCGTCCCGCGCTCGCCGCGGGCATGAACTGGAACCTCCTCGCCGACGCCTCCGCCCGCGTCACCGCGATGTCGACCGGCACGGTGCAGGCGATCGAGGACGTGCCCTACATCGACGCCGACGGGCTGGCCGCCTCGGCCGAGGTCGAGAGCGTGCAGTCCTTCGGCCTCCTCTTCATGATGTTCAACACGAAGGCCGAGCCGTTCGACGACGTCCGCGTCCGCCAGGCCCTGCACTACGCGCTCGACATGGACAAGATCATCGAGACCGGCATGCTCGGCAACGCCACCCCGGCCACGTCGTTCCTTCCCGAGGACTACCCGAACTACCACGAGGCCTCCACGGTCTATTCGTACGACCCGGAGAAGGCGGAGGAGCTGCTGGAGGAGGCCGGGGTCTCCGACCTCGCGATCACGCTGCGCATGACCGACACCGGATGGGTGAAGGAGGTGGCCCCGCTCATCAAGGAGTCCCTCGACGCGATCGGCATCGACACCACCCTCGACATCAGCCAGTCGGCGTCGATGTACGAGAAGGTCGACTCCGGCGACTACACCGTCGCCATCGCCCCCGGTGACCCGTCGGTGTTCGGCGTGGACCCCGACCTGCTCATGAACTGGTGGTACGGCGAGAACGTCTGGACCCAGACGCGCACCGCCTGGGCCGACTCCCCGGAGTACGCCGAGCTGCGCACGCTGCTCGACACCGCCGTCACCCAGGAGGGCGAGGAGCAGCAGGAGTCCTGGAACCAGGCGTACGACCTGATCTCCGACCAGGCCGTGCTGTACCCGCTGTTCCACCGCAAGCTGCCCACCGCCTGGAGCTCGCAGGAGCTGGTCGGCTTCCAGCCGGTGCCCACGACCGGACTGTCGTTCCTCGACGTCGGCGTGGCCGCGAAGTAGCACCTGCCCGACAGTGCGGGGGCGCGCTCGCCCGAAGAGCGCGCCCCCGCCACCCCACCCCCGGAAGGAGCGGCACGTGTCCCACACGCTCCGCCTCGTCGGCCGGCGACTGCTGCAGTTGCCGCTGATGATCCTCGGCATCACGTTCCTGGTCTTCTTCGTGATGTCCCTCTCGCCCGTCGACCCGGCACGCACCGCGCTCGGCGAGACCGCGTCCCCCGAAGCGCTGGAGGCGTACCGCGAAGACCACGGACTGAACCTCCCGCTGTTCGTCCGCTACGTGAACTTCCTGTTCGGCCTCGTCCAGGGCGACCTGGGCACCTACTCCGCCCGCAGCCTGCCCGTGGTCGACGAGGTCGCCAGGGCCTTCCCGGTGACGCTGGCCCTGACCTTCCTCGGGCTCGTGATCGCGGTGGTCGTGGCGTTCGTGATCGGCGTCCTCGCCGCGGTCTACCGCGACCGCTGGCCTGACCAGGTCATCCGCGTCTTCGGCGTCGCCGCGCTGTCCACGCCCTCCTTCTGGCTCGCGATCCTCCTCATCCAGGTGTTCACCCTGGCGCTCGGCGTGCTGCCGGCCTCGGGCCCGCTGCCGACCTTCGCCGACGACCCGTCCGGGTGGCTCGCCCGGATGACTCTTCCCGCGATCGCGCTCGCGGTGCCCGTGATCGGGCAGCTCTCCCGGGTCGTGCGCACCTCGATGGTCGAGGAGCTCGACCGCGACTACGTGCGCACCGCCCTCGGTGCCGGCATTCCGCGGGTGATCGTCGTCGGCCGCAACGTGCTGCGCAACGCGCTGATCACCCCCGTGACCGTGCTGGGTCTCCGCATCGGGTACCTGCTCGGCGGCGCCGTGGTGATCGAGATCATCTTCGCGATCCCCGGGATGGGCACCCTCATCCTCAACGGGGTCACCAACAACGAACCCAACCTCGTGCAGGGCGTGACGCTCGCGGTCGCGCTCGCGTTCGTCGTGATCAACATCATCGTCGACCTCCTGTACGTGCTCATCAATCCTCGAATCCGGGCGGTGTGACATGCGACGCAGACTCACGGAACGGCTCTCCGTCCCCGGCCTCCGCTGGGGCCGCCTCTCCCTCGGCTCGGTCATCTGCCTCGCCGTGCTCGCGATCATCGCGCTCGCCGCGATCCTCGCTCCGCTGATCTCGCCGTACGACCCGCTCGCCTCCGGCTCCCCGGTGCAGCCGCCGAGTGCGGAGCATTGGTTCGGCACCGACCGGCAGGGTCGCGACATCTTCTCCCGACTGGTCTACGGGGCCCGCTACTCCCTCGTGATCGGGCTCGGGGCCACCCTCGTCGCCCTCGCCGTCGCCTGCGTGCTGGGCACGATCGCCGCGACCGCGCCGAAGTGGATCTCCGAGACCCTCATGCGCGTCATGGACGTGATCATGTCGTTCCCCGGCATCGCGCTCGCCGCGGTGTTCGTGGCGGTGTTCGGCAAGTCGCTGCCCGTGCTGGTGCTGACCATCGCGTTCCTCTACGTGCCGCAGCTCACCCGCATCGTCCGTGCGAACATCCTCGACCAGTACGGGGAGGACTACGTCTCGGCCGTGCGCGTGATGGGAGCGGGCACCCCGCGCATCATCGTGCGACACGTGGCGCGCAACGCGATGGCGCCTGTTCTCGTCTTCGCGACCGTGCTCGTCGCCGACGCGATCGTGTTCGAGGCCTCGCTGTCGTTCCTGCAGGCCGGCGTGCCCGACCCCGAGCCGTCGTGGGGCAACGTCATCGCCGCGGGCCGCAACCTGCTCATGAGCGGAGCGTGGTGGGCGACCTTCTTCCCCGGCATCCTCATCATGATCACGGTGCTGTGCCTCAACATCCTCTCCGAGGGGATGACCGACGCCATGGTCTCGCCGCGCGCCAGGAAGATCACGGCCGACGCCGCGAACACGGAGGAGTCGACGCACGACCTGGAGGAGGCCGCCGCCCCGGACGACACCCACGTCATCCCGACGGTCGACACCGCGGTCAACCTCTCGGTGCCCAGCGGTGTGCCCGACGTACTCGTGCCCACCGCGGAGACGGTGCCGCTGGCGGAACGCCTCGCGGAGCTGCGCGTCCGCGAACTCTCCCGTACTGATCGCCTGGTCTACACGGGAGACGCCGCGCCGCTGCTCGAGGTGCAGGACCTGTGCATCTCCTTCCCGCGCCACGGCGACGTCGACGTGGTCGACCACGTCAGCTTCACCGTGCGCCCCGGCGAGACCATGTCGCTCGTGGGGGAGTCGGGGTGCGGCAAGTCCATCACCTCGCTGGCGATCATGGGGCTGCTCGATCCGAAGGCCGACATCCGCGGGCGCATCCTGTTCGACGGGAAGGATCTGCTGCGGATGACGCCGAAGGAGCGCAACGCGCTGCGCGGCCACGACATCGCGATGATCTACCAGGACGCCCTGAGCTCGCTGAACCCCGCGATGCTGATCCGCGCGCAGATGAAGCAGCTCACCTCCCGCGGCGGCACCCGCACGGCCGAGGAGCTGCTGGAGCTCGTCGGTCTCGATCCGAAGCGCACGCTCGCCTCGTACCCGCATGAGCTCTCGGGCGGCCAGCGGCAGCGCGTGCTCATCGCGATGGCCCTGACCCGCGACCCGCGGCTGGTGATCGCCGACGAGCCCACCACGGCCCTCGACGTGACAGTGCAGGCGCAGGTCGTGGAGCTGCTCATGCGGCTGCAGCGCGAGCTCGGGTTCGCACTGGTGTTCGTCTCGCACGACCTCGCCCTCGTCGCCGAGCTCTCGCACCGGATAACCGTGATGTACGCGGGCCAGGTCGTGGAGCAGGGCACCACCCGCGAGGTGCTCACGCAGCCCGTCCACGAGTACACCCAGGGCCTGCTCGGGGCGGTGCTCTCGATCGAGGCCGGCTCCGACCGCCTGCACCAGGTGTCCGGTGTCGTCCCCTCCCCGCGGGACTTCCCGCAGGGCGACCGCTTCGCGCCGCGCTCCGCGGAACCCGCCCGGTACGCCGGAGTGGAACCCGTGCGGCGGCACATCGACGGCACCGAGCACTACTACTCCGCGCATCCCGACGATGCGCCCGTCGAACCGATCGGAGCAGGACGATGAGCGAACCCGTCATCCAGCTGCAGGACGTGCGCGTCCGCTACCGGGCCCGCAGCTCGTCGTTGTTCCGCCCGCACTACGTCGACGCGCTCGCCGGGGTCTCACTCACGGTCCGCCGCGGACAGACGCTGGGCATCGTGGGCGAGTCCGGCTCGGGCAAGTCCACCTCCGCGAAGGTGCTGATCGGCCTCGAGAAGCCCACGAGCGGTCAGGTCGTCTTCGACGGGGAGACCGTGCGCTCCTTCACCCCCGCGGTGCGCAAGCGCCTGGGACGCATCCTCTCCGTGGTCTTCCAGGACCCGGCGACGGCTCTGAACGCCCGCATGACCGTGCGGGACGCGCTGCTGGATCCGCTGCAGGTGCATCGCCTCGGCTCCCCGGCGAGCCGGGAGCGCAAGGTGCGCGACCTCATCGGGCTCGTGGGGCTGCCGTCGTCGGCGCTGGAGGCGCTGCCCAGCCAGCTCTCCGGCGGCCAGCGGCAGCGCGTCGCGATCGCCAGGGCCCTCGTCCTCGACCCCCAAGTCATCGTGGCGGACGAGCCGACCTCGGCCCTCGACGTCTCCGTGCGCGCGCAGATCCTGAACCTGCTGACCGACCTGAAGCAGCAGCTCGGGCTCGGCATGGTCTTCATCTCCCACGACATCCAGACCGTCCGCTACCTCTCCGACGAGATCGCCGTGATGAACAAGGGCCGCGTCGTCGAGCACGGCGACGCCGCCCGGGTCTTCGACGACCCCGCCGACCCCTACACCCGCACGCTGCTGGGCGCCGCGCCCTCGCTGCTCGAACCCCACCACTGAAAAGACGGAACACCTATGCCTTCCCCCGCTCCCGCCCTGTCGTTCTCCAGCGTCGTCCCGCCGGTCGCCACCCCGCTGTTGCCCGACGGGACGATCGACCACCCGTCGCTCACCCGCCTGGTCGAGCGTCTGATCGGGGAGGGCGTCTCCGGACTGTTCGCGCTCGGCTCCACCGGGGAGACGGCGTACTTCACGGACGACCAGCGCGTCGAGCTGCTGCAGACGATCGTCGCCGCGAACGCCGGACGCGTGCCCGTCATCGCCGGCGCGATCGAGCTCACGGCCCCGCGCATCATCGAGACCGCCCGCCGGCTCGTCGCCGCGGGCGCGCAGGCGATCGTGACCACCGCGCCGCTGTACACGCTGAACTCGCCGGCCGAGGTCGCCGCGCACTTCCGGACGATCGCCGCCGCGATCGACGTGCCGCTCTGGGCCTACGACGTGCCGGTGCGGGTGCACTCCAAGCTCGGCATCGACCTGCTCGTGCAGCTCGGCCGGGAGGGCGTGATCCAGGGGGTGAAGGACTCGTCCGGCGACGACGTCGGGTTCCGCCGGCTGATCGCGGCGAACGAGGCCGCCGGTCGCCCGCTGCAGCTGCTCACCGGACACGAGGTCGTGGTCGACGCGATGGCCCTCGTCGGTGCCGCGGGTGTCGTCCCCGGCCTGGCGAACGTGGAGGCCGCGGGCTACGTGCGCCTCTGGGAGGCCGCGCAGCGCGGTGACTGGGCGACCGCCCGGGCCGAGCAGGAGCGCATCAACCGGCTCTTCGACATCGTGTTCCAGCCGCAGGGGCTGTCCGGCGACGCCACCGGTGTCGGGGCGTTCAAGGCGGCGATGCACGCGCGGGGCATCATCGACCACGCGGCGATGGCCGACACGGTGGAGCCGCTCTCCCCGGAGGCCGTCGCCGGCATCCGCACGATCCTCGACGAGCTCGGTCTGCTTCCGGTCGCCGTCTGATGCACGAGGTCGTCCTCGCCGTCGACATCGGCGGCACCAAGACGGCCGCGGCGCTCGCCGATCGGGCGGACGCGCTGCTGCGCACCGCCGCGGCGCCGACCCCCGCGAGCGCGGGACCCGCCGCCGTCGTGGCGACCGTCGCCGCGCTCGCGGAGGAACTGCTCGACGAGGAGTCCGCGCTGGCGGGCGTCGGCATCGGCACCGCGGGCGTGGTCGACGCGCGGACGGGGACGATCGTGTCGGCCACCGACACCTTCGCCGACTGGCCGGGCACCCCGCTGGCCGCCCTGATCCGGGAAGCCCTTGCGGATCGCCTCCCCGCCGCCGCCCCGGTCGCGGTGCAGAACGACGTCGACGCGCACGCCGCGGGGGAGCACCGGCACGGAGCCGCCGCCGGAGCCGCGAGCGCCCTCGTCGTCGCCGTCGGCACCGGCGTCGGCGCGGGCGTCATCCTCGACGGCCGTCCGGTGCGCGGCGCCCATCACGTGGCGGGCGAGCTCGCGCATCTCCCGATCCCGGGTGCCGCGCACCTCCGCTGTCCCTGCGGGCGGAACGGACACCTCGAAGCCCTCGGCTCCGGCATCGGCCTGCACCGGCACTACCTCTCGCTCGGCGGCGACCCGGCGCTGCGCGATGCGCGCGGGGTCGCCGTCGCGGCCAGCGCGGGGGACCCGCTCGCCGCCCGCGCCATCCAGGACTCCGCCGCCGCCGTCGGCCGCGCGCTCGCGGGAGCCGCGACCCTCCTCGACCCGGAGCGGATCGTCGTCACCGGCGGCGTGCCGCGCATCGGCGAGCTGTGGTGGGACTCCCTGCGGGCGGCCTTCCACGCGGAGGCCATCGACGCCCTGCACGACACCCCCATCCTGCCGGGAACCCTCGGCGACGACGCGCCGCTGCGAGGAGCCGCGGCATCCGCCTGGAGGCGACCATGACACCGACCCCCATCCTCGAACGCCTGCGCGGCGGCCTGATCGTCTCCTGTCAGGCCTACCCCGGGGAGGCGATGCGCGACCCGCGGACCATGGCGCAGGTCGCCGACGCCGCCCTCGTCGGCGGTGCCGCCGGGATCCGCGTGCAGGGGACCGACGACATCCGGGCGGTCGCGGACCTCCCGGTGCCGATCATCGGACTGTGGAAGGACGGCGATGCCGACGTCTTCATCACGCCGACGCTGGAGCATGCCGTGGCCGTCGCCGACGCGGGCGCCGACATCGTGGCGATCGACGGCACCCGACGCTCGCGGCCCGACGGCCGTACCCTTGCGGAGACCATCGTCGGGCTGCGCGCGCACTCCGACGCGCTCATCATGGCCGACTGCGGTTCCCTCGACGACGCGATCGCCGCCGAAGCCGCGGGCGCCGACATCCTCGGCACGACCCTGTCCGGCTACACCGGGGAGCGGCCGAAGGGCGACGGCCCCGACCTCGAGCTCATCGGCCTCATCGCGGCACGCTGCACCCGCCCGATCGTCGCGGAAGGGCGCATCCACACCCCGGCGCACGCCGCCGCCGCGATCGCCGCGGGAGCCTACGCGGTCTGCGTCGGCACGGCCATCACCCATCCGGCCACCATCACGTCGTGGTTCGCGCGGAGTCTCGCCGAGGCCCGTCCGTGACCCCCGTGCTCCTCAGCGCCTATCCGCTGTCGCCCGCGCACGCCCGGTGGGATCCGGCGCTGGAGGCCGCGCTGCTGCCGCAGCTCTGCGCGCTCCCCGGGGTGGCCGGGCTCGAGGTGCCGTGGATGGGGGCGGTCCATCCGCACGACCCGTCCTGGTTCCTCGGCCATGTGCCGGGCGTGCCCCTCGCGGTCACCCCGGTGCCGTTCGTGATGCGGCGGCTCGCGGAGGACCCGTCGTACGGACTCGCCTCGCCGCAGGAGGAGGGGAGAGCCGCGGCGGTGGCGGATCTGCGGCGCGTGGCGGACGACGTCGCGCGGCTCACCGCCGAGAGCGCCCCATCGGTCGCGGTGGTGATGCTGCACACCGCGCCCCGCGGGAGGGGAGACGGGGACGCGCTCGCCCGGTCGCTGGAGGAGGTCGCGGCGTTCGACTGGAGCGGAGCCCGGCTCGTCATCGAGCACTGCGACGCCGCCGTTCCCGGTCAGACGCCGGAGAAGGGGTTCCTCCCGCTCGCTGCCGAGATCGCGGCCATCCGGTCCGCCGACGCCCCGGTCGGCCTCTGGCTCAACTGGGGGCGGTCGGCGATCGAGCTGCGAGACGCGGACGCGGTGACCGCGCAGATCGCCGACGCCGCGGCCTCGGGGCTGCTGACCGGGCTCGCGTTCTCCGGGGCCGCGCCGGTCGAGAGCCCGTACGGCCCCGCCTGGGTGGACGCGCACCTGCCCATCGCGGAGACCCATCCCGCGTCCGCCTCGCTGCTCGACGCGGCACACGTCCGCGCGGGGCTCCGCATCGCGGGCGACGTGCCCTGGCTCGGCCTCAAGGTCGCGCGACGGCCGGAAGATCGCACGGTCGCGGAGATCGTCCGCACCGCGGAACGGAACCTCGCCGTCGTCCGAGACGCGGGCTGAGCGCGAGAAACTCTCAGCCCGCTCCCAGCCCCGCGGGACCAAAACGGGCTCGTCCCTGGTTCTCCTCAGTGACGCCGCAGCCAGCGGCGTCGGACAAGGAGCCACTCATGTCGAACGACTACGGCAGGACCCCCGAGGCCGTCAGCGGTCTCACGAACCTGCAGTACGAGGTCACGCAGCAGGACGCCACCGAGCCGCCCTTCCGCAACGCCTACTGGAACAATCACGACGACGGCATCTACGTCGACGTCGTCTCCGGGCAGCCGCTGTTCTCCTCCCGGGACAAGTACGACAGCGGCACCGGCTGGCCGAGCTTCACGCGCCCGATCGACGCCGACGCCGTGACCACGAAGACCGACCGCACGCTGTGGATGACCCGCACCGAGGCGCGGTCGTCCGGCGCCGACAGCCACCTGGGGCACGTCTTCGACGACGGACCCCGCGCCGAGGGCGGCCTGCGCTACTGCATGAACTCGGCGGCCCTCCGCTTCATCCCGGCGGAGGATCTCGAGAAGGAGGGGTACGGTCGCTACAGCCCCCTCTTCACCACCCACACCTCTGAGGAGCAGTCATGACCGACACCGGAACCATCACCCGCACCCCCGGGACCGAGACGGCCGTCCTCGCGGGCGGCTGCTTCTGGGGCATGGAAGACCTCATCCGCCGCCAGCCCGGGGTGATCGACACCCGCGTGGGCTACACCGGCGGGGAGAACGACCACGCGACCTACCGCAACCACCCCGGTCACGCGGAGGCCGTGGAGATCGTCTTCGACCCGAGTGCGACGACCTATCGCGACATCCTGGCGTTCTTCTTCCAGATCCACGACCCGTCGACGCTGAACCGTCAGGGCAACGACATCGGGTCGAGCTACCGGTCGGCGATCTTCCCGCTCACCCCCGAGCAGGAGCAGGTCGCCCGCGACACGATCGCCGACGTCGACGCCTCCGGTCTGTGGCCGGGTAAGGCCGTCACGACGATCGAGCCCGCCGGTCCGTTCTGGGAGGCCGAGCCCGAGCACCAGGATTACCTGATCAAGTACCCGAACGGCTACACGTGCCACTTCCCCCGCGCCGGCTGGGTCCTCCCGAAGCGCGAGGACGCCACCGCCTGATCCCCGAGACCCCGCTTTCCCGCCGAGACCCCCTCCTACACTCGCGTGTAGGAGGGGGTCTCGGCGCGTAGACGGGGTCTCGGCGCGCTCAGGACTCGGCGAAGAAACCGAGCGCGGCCTCCTTGAAGTCGCGGGAGCCGGGGGCGTTGAAGTGGTGGCGGTTCGGGAGCTCGACGAAACGGGCATCGGGGGCCGCGGCAGCCAGAGCCCGGGATCCCTCGATGATCGCGTCCTTCGATCCCGTCGCGAACAGCAGTGGCACGACTGGGGCGTCCGCGGGATCGGGATCGATCGTGCCGGAGCCCCGAAGTCCCTCGGCCAGGGCGATGAGCGCGCGCAGATCGTTCCCGGGCACCCGCTCGGTCAGCGCGATGTAGTTCTGCGTCGTGCGGTCCTCCACCGGGGTGCCGTCCGCGATGTACGCGCGCACCTGGTTGAGGTCGAGACGCGCGAGGGGGATGCCGTCGGGGACCCCACCCAGGACCGCCCGGCCGATCCGATGCGGGAGCTCGCGGGCCACCTCCCACCCCACCCGGGCGCCGAGCGAGTAGCCGAGGTAGAACGCGTCGTCGACGAGGTACGTGTCCATGACGGTCTCGACGTCGGTCACGAGGTTGCGGATGGCGTAGGCGTCGGACTCGTGCGGCTTGTCGCTCTGCCCGTGGCCCCGCTGGTCGAGTGCGAGCACGCGGTACCCGGCCCTGGTCAGCTCGCGCACCCAGCCGGTGAGCACCCAGTTGTCACGCGCGCCCGAGGCGAAGCCGTGCACGGTCACCACGACGGGGGCGTCGAGCTCTCCCCACGTGTACGTCGCCAGTCGTGTGCCGTCCGCCGCGTAGACGTGCTGCGGGTCGGGCATCTCGGTGAGGTCGGAGAGGGGAACAGCCACCCCACCATCCTCCCCCCACTCCTCCCTTCCGTGGCGCCGAGACCCCGGTTACACGCCGAAACCCCCTCCCCGCGGTGTCGCGGAGAGGGGGTTTCGAGGAGAACCCGGGGTCTCGGGTCAGACGCGGTCGCGCAGAGCGGCGCCGAGCTCGGCGTCCACGTTCGTCCAGTACTGGAAGAAGCGCTCGCGGATGGCGTCGACCGTGATCGAGCGGCCCTGACCGGTCAGCACCTCCAGGAAGCGGGCGCGCTGCGGGCCGTCGAAGACCTCGCGGTACAGCGTGCCGGCCTGACCGAAGTCGTCGTCCTCGGCGTGCAGCGTCGCGGCGGAGCGGGTGAGCTCGCCGTCCGCCGACCAGTTCACCTCGATGCCCTTCGCCGGGTCGGCCGCGGGGCCACCGGGGGTCCCGAAGGAGTTCGGCTGGTAGGTGCGGTGCGCGGCGTCGTTGTACTGGTACCGCATCGAGCCCTCGTGCTGGTAGTTGCGGGTCTCGGCGGCGTGCGGCTGGTTGACCGGCAGCTGGTTGTAGTTCGCGCCGATGCGGTGACGCTGGGCGTCCGGGTAGGCGAACATGCGGCCCATGAGCATCTTGTCGGGGGAGATGCCGGTACCGGGCACCTGATTCCCCGGCGCGAAGCCGGCCTGCTCGATCTGCGCGAAGAAGTTCTCCGGGTTGCGGTTCAGGGTCAGCGTGCCGACCTTGATGCGCGGGTAGTCCTTCTTCGAGATCGTCTTGGTGAGGTCGAAGGGGTTGAAGCGGTAGTCCTTGGCCTCGTCGTACGGCATGATCTGCACGTACAGGTCCCACTTCGGGAAGTCGCCCTCGGCGATCGACTGGAACAGGTCGCGACGGTAGTGGTCCGCGTCGGAACCGGCCAGCTGCTCGGCCTCCTCCGGGCTCATCGCCTCGACGCCCTGGTGGGAGATGAAGTGGTACTTGACCCAGAACACCTCGCCCTCGGCGTTGATCCAGGAATAGGTGTGCGAGCCGTAGCCGTTCATGTGACGCCAGCTGCGGGGCAGGCCGCGCTCGCCCATGAGGTAGGTGACCTGGTGGGCGCTCTCGGGCGAGAGGGTCCAGAAGTCCCACTGCATGTCCGCGTCGCGCAGGCCGGAGTCGCCGAGGCGCTTCTGCGAGTGGATGAAGTCGGGGAACTTGATGGCGTCGCGGAGGAAGAACGTCGGGGTGTTGTTGCCGACGATGTCGAGGTTGCCCTCGGTCGTGTAGAAGCGCAGCGAGAACCCGCGGACGTCGCGCCAGGTGTCGGGCGAGCCCTGCTCACCGGCGACGGAGGAGAAGCGGAGGAGGGTCTCCGAGGTGGCGCCCGGCTGGAACACGGCCGCACGGGTGTACTTCGAGACGTCCTCGGTGACGACGAACTCGCCGAACGCACCGCCGCCCTTGGCGTGCGGGTTGCGCTCCGGCACCCGCTCGCGGTTGAAGGAGGCGAGCTTCTCGACCAGGTAGTGGTCGTGCAGCGCGGTGGGGCCGTCGGGGCCCACGGTCAGCGAGTGGGTGTCGCTCGCGATCGGCGCTCCGGCCTGCGTCGTCGTGGCCGGACGGCCCGCGTCGGTGGGGTTGGTCATGGTCTTCTCCTTCTCCGCGCGGACATGCCGAACGGACCCTCGGGGAGGGGATCGGTGGATGCGCCTACGCGGCGTTCTGGCAGCTGGGGCAGAGGCCCCAGAAGGTGACTTCAGCTGTCTGCACGGTGAAGCCCCCCGTCGAGGACGGGGTGAGACACGGCGCCTCGCCGACGACGCAGTCCACATCGCCGACCGCACCGCAGGAGGTGCAGACGACATGGTGGTGGTTGTCGTCGATGCGCCGCTCGTACAGCGCCGCGGAGCCTGCCGGTTCGATCCGGCGGATGAGGCCCGCCGTCGTCAGGTCCGCGAGGATGTTGTGCACCGACTGGATCGACGTGGTCGGAAGCACGTCGGACACGGCGCGGTAGACCCGCTCCGCATCCGTGTGGGCCATGGAGCCGAGAGCCTCGAGAACGGCGACGCGGCCCGCAGTCGCACGCAGCCCGGCGTCGCGCAACGCCGAGTCGAGTTCCGTCTCCATGCCCTCGACTCTACACGTGTTTTGAGTGATTCAAAAGAGCATGCCGCGATGCCGGGCGCGTCGCCGCCGTCAGACGAAGCGGACCGTCTGCTGCAGACGGGTGCGGACATCGAACAGCTCGTTGCCGCCGATGGCCCGCGCCCCGGGGACGCCCTGCCGCAGGACCATCGCCAGCGCGCTGCGCCGCACCACCACGACCGGGACCCCGCGGTTGCTGCCGAGCGGGGTGACCGCCTGGGCGAGGTCGTCGTCGGGGAGCACCACGATCGCCCCGCCGAACTTCACCTTCGCGGCCTTCGCCACCGCGCGCATCCGGGCGAGAGCCGCCGTGACCGGGGCCCGCGTGCCGAGGCTCGGGCCGGTGATCTCCCCGCGGCGGAACCCCACGACCCCGCCGAAGTCCTCGGACATGACGCCGTAGAGGCCGGACGGGCTGAGCACCACGTGGTCGAGCTTGTCCTCGGGGGTCTGTCCTGCGGCGACGTCGTGCCAGACCGTGAAGCCCATGCCGAGGTCGGAGACCGTGCGGGCCGTGGCCTCCTCCGCGAGCGCGTCGGCGAGCAGCCGCCGGAGCTCCCGTGGGGCGGCGCGCACGAGGGCCGGGGCGTACGGGTCGGGGACCTCGACCCCGTGACCCGCCCACTCGCGGATCAGGGAGAGGTAGCGTTCGCGGCGCCAGCCCCCGGGGTGTCCGTAGGAGCGGGCGCGCGGCCGGGTGTCGGTGCGCACCGTCGGGGGACGCCAGCCGCTCCATTCGCCGCCGTCGTCGGTCAGGCCCGCGCGGCGGTCGTACGCGGCGCGGTCCTCCGCGGTGCCGATGAGCTCCCACGCGCGCTGGACCTGGATGAACACGGCCGCGTCGCCGCCGGTGTCGGGGTGGGTCTGCCGCAGTCGCAGCCGATACGCCCGCCGGAGCTCGGCGTCGTCGACGGCCGGATCCACGCCGAGGATCTCGTACGGCGAGGCCGAGAGCGGACTGTCGAACATCGCTCTCCTTCCGCGACCGCGGCGTCCAGGATATCCGTCGGACGGTGTGCGGCCGCCGGGAGGCCTCAGTCCGCGACGTCGACGATCCGTTCGATCCCGGCCGCCGGGGCCACGGAGCCCCCGGACGCGGCGGCGAGGTCGGCGGTCAGACGCGGAAGCGCGGCGGCGGGTACCCACAGCTCCAGCTGGGCGGAGGCCCCGTAGGTCGGCGTGCCGAGCGTGGCCCCGTGGGACGCCGCCCAGTCGCGGAGCAGGTTGTCGTAGCGGCCGGCCTCGGCGTGCGGGACCTCGACGGTCGCCTGGGTGAGCGCCGCGCGACGGACGAGTGCGGCATGGTCGAGCGTCTCGGACACCGCGGTGGAGTAGGCGCGGATGAGGCCGCCCGCCCCGAGCTTCACCCCGCCGAAGTAGCGGGTCACCACCGCGACGACGTCCGTGAGGCCGCGGCGCCGGAGGACCTCGAGCATCGGGACGCCGGCTGTTCCGGAGGGCTCGCCGTCGTCCGAGGAGCGCGCCTGATGCCCGTGCAGACCGGTCACCATCGCGGTGCAGTTGTGGTTCGCGTCCCAGGCGCGCTTCCGGATCGTCGCGATGACGGCTTCGGCCTCGGCCACCGTCGACACCGGCGCGACGTGCGTGAGGAAGCGCGACTTGCGGATGACGAGCTCGTGGTCGACGGCTGCCGCGATCGTCGCCGGGAACGGGTGCGGTGTCGACATCGGCCCCACGATACCTCCGTTCGAATCGCCTGATTGGTCCCAAATCCGGCCAGGATGGCGCCAATCGGGCGATTCGAACGGGGTCGACCGAACGATGGAGGCGCACACCGCCCCGGCGGACGAGAATGTCAGCATGCCGACCGGAGACACCGCCGAGACCGACCACCCGGGAGGGCGGACGGGACGCACGCGCTCCTGGGGGCGCCTGGTCACGTCGCTCCGTATCGGCCAGGCGGTCATCACCGTCGTGCTCACCGTCGTCGGCGTCGTCCGCTCCCTCGCCGACGGGGTCCCGGTGCCGTGGCTGCTCGCGACCGCCCTCGCCTTCCTCGGCTGGTACGGCGGCGGACTCCTGCTCTCCTCCCGCACGGACGACCGGGCGCTCGCCGCCGGCTGGCTGCTGGGGCTCACGGCCATCTGGCTGGGGGCGGTGGCGCTGTCGCCGGAGTTCGTCTGGCTGGCGTTCTCGCTGTGGCTGCTCGCCGGCTTCCTGCTGCGACTGCGATGGGCCGTGCTGCTCAGCATCCTCATCCTCGCCGTCGTCATCGTGGCGCCGCTGCTGCACACCGGGACGACCACCTACGCGAACGTCATCGGGCCGCTGGTGGGCGGCATCTTCGCCCTCGGGATCTCCCGCGGCTACCTGGAGCTCGTCCGCGACGGGCGGGAGCGGCGGCGACTCATCGCGTCCCTCGTCGCGACGCAGCAGGAGATGGCGGCCCTCCAGGACGAGCTCGCCCGGACCCAGCGGGAGTCCGGCGCCGCCGCCGAGCGCACCAGGGTGTCGCGGGACATCCACGACACGGTCGCCCAGAGCCTGTCGTCCATCGTCCTGCTGGCGCGGTCGGCGGCGGAGCACGAGGACGGCCGGGATCGGGTGCTCGCGCAGATCGGGGCGCTCGCCGCGGAAGGGCTCGCCGACGCCCGGCGCATCGTCGACGACCTCATGCCCGCCGAGCTGGACGGCTCCGCGCTGAGCGACGCCCTTGCCCGGATGCTCGAGCGCCTGACCGCCGAGACCGGGATCGCGGCCACCTTCCATGCCGACGAGGATCTGCCCGCACTCGGCCTCGACGCGGAGGTCGCCCTGCTGCGGACGGCGCAGTCCGCGCTCGCCAACGTGCGCAGCCATGCCGGCGCCACTCGGGTGGTGGTGACGCTCGCGGACGCCGGCGACGCGGTGCGGCTGGACGTTGTCGACGACGGTCGCGGCTTCGACCCGTCGCGGCTGGACTCGGCGGGGCCCGGCGGCGGCTACGGCCTGCGGGCGATGCGCGCCCGACTGCGCGAGCTCGGCGGCGGTCTCGACGTGGAGAGCGCCGCCGGCGACGGCACCGCGCTGTCCGCACACCTGCCCCTCGGAGGCCGGTCGTGACCCCCGTGCGGATCCTGCTCGTCGACGACCACCCCATCGTGCGCGCCGGCGTGCGCTCGCTGTTCGACCGCCGCGACGACGCCGAGGTCGTGGGCGAGGCCGCGTCGGGGGAGGAGGCGGTCGTGCTCGCCCGGCACCTGCGTCCCGACGTCGTCCTCTGCGACCTGCGGCTGGGCGCCGGCATGGACGGCGTGCAGACGACGGCGGCGCTCCGGGCGCTCGACCCGGCACCGGCGGTGCTCATACTCACGACGTTCGACCGCGACGCCCAGATCCTCGGCGCGATCGAGGCGGGGGCGGCGGGATATCTGCTCAAGGACATCGACCCGGAGGACATCGTCCGGGCCGTGCGACAGGCCGCGTCGGGCGGGCAGGCGCTGACGCCGGAGCTCACGGCGCGCGTCGGCCGCGCCCTCCGCGCCCCGCGGGTGCAGCTCACGGGGCGCGAGCTCGACGTGCTGCGGCTGCTCGACACCGGGGCCTCGAACCGGGAGATCGCGAAGGCGCTGTTCGTCACGGAGGCGACGGTGAAGACCCACCTCGTGCACGTCTTCGAGAAGCTCGGGGCCGACAGCCGCGCGAAGGCGGTCGCGATCGCCAGGGAGTCCGGTCTGCTCTGACGCCCGCGGTCTCAACCGTTCGATGGATCCGCGGCGACGGCCCCACGGCGAGGCTGGAGGCAGACAGAAAGGACTCCCATGCGCAGGCTCTTCACCGCCGCGTTCGCCTCCATGCTGGTGGGCGTCGCCTCCGGACTCTTCTACCGTGAGTTCACCAAGATCAACGGCTTCCCGGAGGGGGCGCCGACGCAGCTCGGACTCGTGCACACGCATCTGCTCGTGCTGGGCTTCGTCGTCTTCCTCGTGGTGATGCTCCTGGAGAAGGCTTTCGCGCTCTCCGAGAGCCGGCTGTTCGGCTGGTTCTTCTGGACCTACACCGCCGGGCTCGTGCTGACCTCGGCGATGCTCGTCTGGCACGGCTGCCTCACGGTGCTCGGCCAGGAGTCGACGAAGATGATCGCCGGCATCGCGGGCGTGGGGCACATGCTGCTCGCCGCCGGCATGGTGCTGCTGTTCCTCGCGCTCCGCCCCCGCGTCTTCGCCCCGAAGGTCGCGGCCGCACGGCCCGCGACCCTCGAGTCGGTCGCCTGACGCTCAGTCGGCCGGGATCGTGTCGTCGCGCAGGTACGCGATGTGCGCGGCGTGGCGCTCCAGGTGGTGCGGCGACTTCCGCACGAACAGCCAGGCGACGATGAGGATCGCGAACCAGATCGGTGTCACGAGCAGGGCGATCAGGGTGTCCGGCTGAGTGGTCAGCGCCCAGAGGATGAACAGGAAGAACGCGAGCACCACGAACACCATGAACACGCCGCCCGGCATCGTGAACGCCGAGGTCGCCGCCTTCTCCGGACGCCGGCGCCGGTACACGAGGTAGCTGCAGAGGAAGATCGTCCACACGAACATGAAGCACACGGCCGACACCGTGGTGACCATCTCGAACGCCGTGCCGATGTCCTTGCCCGCGTAGAGCAGCACGACGCCGGACAGCAGCAGGATGCAGGACAGGAACAGGGCGTTCTGCGGCACGCGGCGCTTCGAGAGCCGGCCGAAGAACCGGGGGGCGTCGCCGTCCTGCGCCAGCCCGAAGACCATGCGCGAGGTGGAGTAGATGCCGGAGTTCGCGCTGGACATCGCGGAGGTCAGCACCACGAGGTTGACGACGGTGGCGGCGATGCCCAGTCCGGCGAGGGCGAACATCGCGATGAAGGGGCTCTCGCCGGCGACGTACTCGGTCCACGGCGTGACGGACATGAGGATGATGAGCGCGCCCACGTAGAACAGCAGGACCCGGATCGGGATGGCGTTGATGGCCTTAGGAAGGTTGCGCTTCGGGTCCTTCGTCTCCGCGGCGGCCGTGCCGACGAGCTCGATCCCGACGAACGCGAACACCGCGATCTGGAAGCCGGCGACGAAGCCGAGGAAGCCGTGCGGGAACATGCCGCCGTGCTCCCACAGGTTGGCGAAGCTCGCGGTGCCGGCGTCGTGCGAGAAGCCGGTGAGGATCATGACGAGACCGGTCACGATGAGGGCGACGATCGCGACGATCTTGATGAGCGCGAACCAGAACTCCATCTCGCCGAACGCCGCGACGGTGGGCAGGTTGAGCGCCAGGAGGATCACGACCACGAGGAGGCCGGGGATCCACAGCGGGATGCCGGGGATGAGCGCATCGGTGTACCCCGCGATCGCGATCACGTCGGCCACGCCCGTGACCACCCAGCAGAACCAGTACGTCCAGCCGGTGAAGAAGCCCGCCCACGGGCCGAGCAGGTCGCTCGCGAAGTCGCTGAACGACTTGTACTTGAGGTTCGACAGCAGCAGCTCGCCCATCGCCCGCATGACGAAGAACAGCATGAACCCGATGATCATGTAGACGAAGATCACGGAGGGGCCGGCGACGGAGATCGTCTTGCCGCTGCCCATGAACAGGCCCGTGCCGATCGCCCCGCCGATCGCGAGCAGCTGGATGTGCCGGTTGCTGAGCGCGCGCCGCAGGTGCTCCTCGCCTCCGGCTGCGGTCTGCCCCTGGCGGATGGCCCCCGTGTCTTCCTTCGTCACGCTCATCTCCTCCGGTCGTCCTCGACTGATGCAGAGTAACCACCGGGGCCCGCTCGTCCGAAATCGACGCCCCGGCGACGGCAATCCGGCCCGGGGTGTTCCGTTCGCCCGAAACGATTCGATAAACTGGGCGCACCCCCGATCCATCCCCTCTTTCCCTGCGAGCCCCTTCCTTCATGGCCACCACCCTCACCACGGGCCGTCCGTGGCGCGTCATCCTCGCCTTCTCGATCCCGCTGCTGCTCGGCAACGTCGTGCAGCAGCTCTACCAGTTCGCCGACGCGATCGTCGTCGGACGCCATCTCGGCGTCCAGTCCCTCGCCGCCGTCGGCGCGACGGGCAGCCTGCTCTTCCTCCTCCTCGGCTTCGCCTGGGGTCTCACGAGCGGCTTCGCGATCCCCATCGCCCAGGCCTTCGGTGCGCGCGACGACACCGCCGTGCGCCGCTCGGTCGCGACGGGCGTGCTCCTCAGCGGCATCACGAGCGTGGTCCTCACGGTGGTCGCGCCGCTCATCGCCGGGCCGATCCTCGCGCTGCTGCAGACGCCGCCCGAGCTCATGGCCGAGGCGACGGTGTTCACGCAGATCAGCTTCCTCGGCGCGGGCGCGACGATGTTCTTCAACTACCTCTCCGCCATCATCCGCGCCATCGGCGACTCGAAGACCCCGCTGGTGTTCCTCACGGTCTCCTGTGCACTCAACGTCGGCCTCGTCGTGCTCATGGTCGGTCCGCTGGAGTGGGGCGTCGCGGGTGCCGCGCTCGCCACCGTGGTCGCACAGGCCGTCTCGGTGATCCTCTGCCTGGAGTTCGTGCGCCGGCGGCTGCCCATGCTGCACCTGCGTCGTTCGGACTGGCGCATCTCCCGCACGGACATCGCCGACCACCTGCGCCTCGGCCTCCCCATGGGCTTCCAGGCCTCGATCATCGCGATCGGGACCCTCACGGTGCAGGTCGCGCTCAACACGCTCGGCGCCGACGCGGTCGCGGCCTATACGACGGCGTCCCGCGTGGACAGCCTGGCGGTCGCCCTGCTCTCCTCGCTCGGGCTCGCCGTGTCGATGTACGCGGCGCAGAACCACGGTGGACGCCGCCCCGACCGCATCCGGCGCGGCGTGGTCGAGGCCACCTGGATGGCGGTCGCCGCGGCGATCGTCCTCGGCGGGCTGCTCATCGCGTTCGGCGCGCCGATGGTCCGGCTGTTCGTCGGCGACGGCTCGGACGACGTCGTCGACATGGCGCACCGCATGCTCATCATCAACGGCTGCGGCTACTGGGCGCTCGGCATGCTCTTCGTGCTCCGCGGCGCGCTGCAGGGGCTCGGCCACACGCTGGTGCCGACGGTCACCGGCGTGATCGAGCTCGTGATGCGCGTCGTCGCCGCGGTCGTCCTCGGGGCGATGATCGGGTTCGACGGCGTGGCTCTCAGCAACCCGCTCGCCTGGGTGGGCGCGATCGTGCTCCTCGTGCCGGCCTACGTCAAGGCGCATCGCGCGCTCGCGACGCAACCCGTGGCCCCGGCCGAGGCCACGGAGACCTCCGCGATCGCGATCGTCGGCCCCACCGACGGCTCGATGGTGGTCGACGCAGTCGTCACCCGCCCGGTCCGCGTCGTGCGCCCCCGCCGGCTGCGGTGGCCGGTCCGGCGCTGATCCGCGATATCCACCGGAAGGATGACCCGGATCGGACTTGAGACGGATGGCCTTCCGGAGAGACACTTCTAATGTCGAAGGTGCGGAGGGGTTCCGCCGGACGGGGGGTCGTCATGACGACATTGGGAGTGGCCAGAGACCTGGCCGCCATTCTGGTACCGATCGGATACGTGGGTGCGGCGCTCGCCGCGGTCTGCGCGATCGTGGCCGCGATCGCGATCATCCGCGGAGCCGGGGGGCTCGCGGGCGGCGCGGTCGGACTGTGGATCGTGTGCGCGCTGATGAGCTTCACCGCGAGCTTCGCGAATCAGTGGCTTCCGCTGATCGCGGCGGGCGCGTCGCTCGTGGGCATGCTCGTGATCGGCGGGATCGTGCGCGCGATGCTCACGGCCGGCGGCTTCGAGTCGCGACGCCGGGCCGCGCGCGTGAAGCCGGCGCCGTCGACCACGACGACGGCCACGCTCAAGACCGGCTCGACCGCGACGCCCACGGCACCGGTCGCCGTCATCTCCTAGCGCTCAGCGGTAGTCGCGGTCGCGGTGCTGCCGCGCCTCGTCGCCCGCGGCCACGCGGGCGCTCTCGCGTGCCCGCAGCTCGACGCGGCGGATCTTCCCGGAGATCGTCTTCGGCAGCTCGGGCACGAACTCGATGATCCGCACCCACAGGTGCGAGGACAGCCGTTCGTGCGCGTAGCCGAACACGGCGCGCGCGGCGGCGGCCTCGTCCGCGCCCGCGTCCGGCGTCAGGCACACGTACGCCTTCGGGACCGCCAGGCGCGTGGGGTCGGGGCTGGGGATGACGGCCGCTTCGACGACGAGGTCGTGCTCCAGCAGCACGGACTCGAGCTCGAACGGCGAGATCTTGTAGTCGGAGGCCTTGAACACGTCGTCGGAGCGTCCGATGTAGGTCAGGTAGCCGTCGGCGTCGCGCACGGCGATGTCTCCGGTGTGATGGAAGCCCCCGGCCCGCGACTCCGCGGTCTTCTCCGGATCGTCGTAGTACCCCGCCATGAGGCCGAGCGGCGGCTGCGCGAGGTCGAGCGCGATCTCGCCCTCGTCCTCCACGACCTCGCCCGTCGACGGATCGAGCAGCACGACCGGGTACCCGGGCAGCGGACGGCCCATCGATCCCACCTTGACCGTCTGCCCCGGGGAGTTGCCGATGCAGGCGGTCATCTCGGTCTGGCCGAAGCCGTCGCGGATCGTGCCGCCCCACGCCTCGCGCACCCGGTCGATGACCTCGGGGTTCAGCGGCTCTCCGGCGCCGACGAGCTCGCGCGGAGGGTGCGCGAGCCGCGAGAGGTCGGCTTGGAGGAGCATGCGCCAGACCGTGGGCGGGGCGCAGAACGTCGAGACGTGGTGGGTGTCCATGACCTCCATGAGCGTGTTCGCGTCGAAGCGGTCGTAGTTGTAGACGAACACCGTCGCCTCGGCCAGGAACGGCGAGTAGAAGCTCGACCAGGCGTGCTTTGCCCACCCGGGGGAGGAGATGTTGAGGTGCACGTCGTCCGGGCGCACGCCGAGCCACCACATCGTGGAGAGGTGGCCGACGGGGTAGGAGACGTGGGTGTGCTGCACGAGCTTCGGGCGGTTCGTCGTGCCGGACGTGAAGTACAGCAGGGCCGTGTCGCCGGCGGGCGTCGGGCCGTCCGGAACGAACTCCTCGGTGGTGGCGGCGGCGTCCGCGAACCGCTTCCAGTCCGCAGGCAGCGACGCGCCGACCCCGATGCGCAGCACCGCGGGGTCGATCCCCTCGAGGCGGTCGGCCAGGCTGCCGAGGGTGACGACGGCGCCGGCGCGGCCGTGCTCGATCCGGTACGCGAGGTCGGAGGCCGACAGCAGCGTCGAGGTCGGGATCGACACCGCGCCCAGCTTCGTGATCGCGAGCATCACCTCCCACAGCTCGATCGTGTTGTTGAGCATGACGATCACGTGGTCGCCGCGGCCGATGCCGAGGCCGCGCAACCAGGCGGCGACCTGGTCGGACCGGGCGGAGAGCTCGCCGTACGTCCAGGAGCGGAGGCTGAGGTCGGCCTCGACGATCTGCACGGCCGGACGGTCGGGGTTCTCCCCGGCGACGACGTCGAACCACTCGAGCGCGAAGTTGAATTCGGCGAGGTTCGGCCAGGCGAACTCGCGCCGCGCGGCGTCGTAGTCCGTGGCGTGCGTGAAGAGGAGGTCCCTCATCCCGCGGATCGCTTCGGTGGCGGGGGTGGCACGACGGCTCATGGTGCTCCTTTGCAACGGCGTCCCTCCATCCTGCCCCCTCGTTCAGCGGGGGAGGAAACCCGTGCCGTCGCGGAGCTCGAACACGAGCTGGGTCTCGGTGCCGCGGACGACGGGGTGGACGGTGATGTGCTCGAGCACGATGTCGCGCAGGGCTGTCGCATCCTGGACGGCGACGTGCACGAGGAAGTCGTCCACCCCGGCGACGTGGAACACCTGGAGCACGCGGGGGATCGCGACGAGCGCGTCGAAGAGCGCCGTGACCTTGGGCCCGGTGTGATGCGCGAGGCGGACCTTGATGATCGCCTGCAGGGGGTAGCCGAGGGCGGAGCCGTCGAGGCGGACGCGCGTGTCGCGGATGACTCCGCGCTCGCGCAGGCCGCGGATCCGGTGGGCGCAGGTGGATTCCGCGAGTCCGAGGCGGTGGGCCAGAGCCTTGTTGGTGACGGCCGCGTCGCGACTCAGGGCGGCGAGCAGCTCCAGGTCGATCTCGTCGAGTTGCGCTTTCGCCAACGTGCCCTCCTCGGTGCGGCCGGATGTTGCACAGAATAGCGAGGATCCGGGATTCGATGAGTTGTTCTGTCGAAGACCAGCGAGAACCCCGCGATTCGGCCAGCGTGGAGGGATGACCGCACCGCTGCATCCCGACACCCTGGCCGTCCACAGCGGCCGTGCCGACCTCGAGGCGCTCGGGGTCCACGCCCTGCCGATCGACCTCTCCACGACGAATCCGCTGCCCGACGTCGAGCGCGGCGGTGACTCGTACGAGGCGATGGCGACCGGGGGCCGCCCGCCGCAGGACGGCAGCATGGTCTACGCCCGCCTCTGGAATCCGACGGTCGCGCGCTTCGAGGATGCGCTCGCCGAGCTGGAGCACGCCGAGGCCGCCGTCGCCTTCGGCTCCGGGATGGCGGCCATGACCGCCGTGATCCTCGCGCACACGGGTGCCACGGGAGCGCGGCACGTCGTCGCGGTGCGTCCGCTCTACGGAGGGACCGACCACCTGCTCGGGTCCGGTCTGCTCGGCGTGGAGACGACGTACTGCCGTCCCGACGAGGTCGCCGCCGCGCTGCGCGCCGACACCGGACTCGTCGTCGTGGAGACACCGGCGAACCCGACCCTCGAGGTCACGGACATCGCCGAGGTCGTGCGGCAGGCGGGGAGCGTGCCGGTCGTGGTCGACAACACGTTCGCGACCCCCGTGCTGCAGAACCCGATCGATCACGGCGCGGCGATGTCGCTGCACAGCGCCACCAAATACCTCGGCGGCCACGGTGATGTCATCGCCGGCGTCGTCGCCTGTGACGAGACGACCGCGGAGGCGCTGCGTCGCGTGCGTGCGGTGACCGGGGGGCTCCTGCACCCGCTCGGCGCGTACCTGCTGCACCGCGGTCTCACGACCCTGCCGGTCCGCGTGCGGCACCAGCAGGAGAGCGCTCGTCGCATCGTGCAGTGGCTGGTCGATCGGCCCGAGGTCGCCGAGGTCTTCTATCCCGGGCTCGACGGGGATCCGCGCGGCATCCTGGAACGGCAGCTCCGCGGGCCGGGGGCGATGATCGCGTTGCGGCTGCGCGGCGGCTATGCAGCGGCCGCAGCGGTGGCCGGAGCGACCCGCCTCTTCACGCACGCCGTGTCGCTCGGGGGCGTGGACTCCCTCATCCAGCACCCCGCCGCGCTCACGCACCGCCCGGTCCCCGCGGAGGCGCGTCCCGCCGCCGACGTCCTGCGTCTGTCCATCGGCCTCGAGGACGTCGACGATCTCCTCGCCGACCTCGCGAACGCCTTCGCCACTCTCGCCGACCCACCCCTTTCCGTGCGACCCACCCCCGAAAATGCGTCACATATGGGGGTGGCTCGCACATAAGGGGCCGGATCGGCGATTGTGTGAGGGCGACAAGAAACTGAGTACCACCGTAGATGGCACTTGGTACCTGGCGGCAAAACCGGGGGGTCGCGGAGAGGGCGGGCCTACAGTCGCGGGTGGCAACGACGCCACTGACCTCGGGAGTCCTCAATGACGAGTGAAAAGACCCACGCGCACGGCCTCGGCATGCGCATCACCGTGATCGTCCTCAGCCTTCTGCTGGCGGCGATGGTGCTGTTGTTCTTCGCCACGATGAGTAAGGTGTCCGCGGGCGCCTCGGAACTCGCGGACGGCACCACCACCGCGCAGGGGGGATCCGCGGACCTCGCCGCCGGAGCCGCCGACCTCGCCGCGGGGGCCGACGAGCTGGCCGCGGGCACGCAGGATCTCGCGACAGGCACCGCGACGGCGCAGCAGGGATCGGCGAAACTCAGTGACGGCGCGACGACCGCCGCCGCGGGCGCCACCACGCTCGCGGAGAGTGCGGGCACCCTCGCCGCGGGAGCCGCCACGGCCCTCGACGGTGCGGGACGGGTGAGCGGCGGAGCCCAGACGGCGCTCGCCGGATCGCAGGAGCTCGCGGCGAAGATGGCGGCGGCGGACGCCGGGGCCCGGCAGCTCGTCGACGGCGCGACCACTCTCGCCGCCGGTGTCGACGGCGCGCACCGGTACGCGAACGGTGTGCTCGAGGGGGCGACGACCCTCAGCACCACCCTGCGCGCCGGAGTGAGTGCCGATGTGCAGAAACTCGCCCATCCGGAGACGAAGGCCCTGCTGACGGGCGTCGCCACGAGCGCTCCCGGCAATGCGCGGACGCTCGCCGCGGGTCTGCAGGGTCTCCTCGCCGCACACCCTGATGACGTGCAGCTCCAGCAGCTCGCGGCGCTCGCCGCCGGCGTCGAGAAGCAGGTCGGCGCGCTGGCCGCCCCCGCCGCGGCTGCTCCGGGCCTCGCACAGGGACTCATCGGCGCCGCCGACGGCTCCGCTCGTGTCACGGCCGGCGTCGGTGCGCTCATCAACGGCGACACCTCGAAGGGCTGGCCGGGAACCGTGGCGCTGGTCTCCCCGAAGGGCGCTCCCGCCCTCGTCGCCGGAGCGCAGACGCTGCAGGACGGCACCTCCCGGCTCGCGGCGGGCGCGGCGGATCTCTCGTCCGGGCTCCAGACCCTCTCGACCGGAGCATCGTCGCTGTACTCCGGCACCGCGGAGCTCAGCGCCGGCGCGGCGCGGCTCGACGAGGGTGCCGGGACTCTGGCCACGGGCGTCGGGGCGCTGCAGTCGGGTGCCGGTGACCTCCGGTCCGGGATGACCGAACTCCGTACCGGCGCCGACGCGGTCGCCGAGGGGTCCGGCACCCTCGCGGTCGGAAGCGCGAAGCTCGACGCGGGTGCCGCCGATCTTGCGGCGGGCAACGGACGCATCGCCGACGGCTCCGGCACCCTCGCGACGGCCACGGCCGGCGCCGCACCGTCCCTGCTCCCGTGGATCCTCGGGATCGGTCTGGTCGGCCTGATCGCGATCGGCTTCTGGATCGGCCACCGCGTCACCCACCGCTGACCGTCGACCCACCCCCTTCCGTACGACCCACCCCCATAAATGACGCACTTTCGGGGGTGGGTCGACCTCAAGGGGGTGGGTCGGCGAGAGCCGGTCAGCGCTTCGGGAGGGGGATCGTGCCGGTGGCGATGCGCTCGGTGGGCATGCGGTCGCGATCGTAGGTGATCTCGTCGTAGCCGTGCGGGGTGGGCAGGCCGTCCTCGCCGATGCTGACGAACACGATCTCGTCGATGGTGAGGATGCGCTTGCGCGTGATCATGTTGCGCGCGACGGCGCGCATCGTGAGCGAGGTCGTGCCGAAACGGGTGGCCTGCAGTCCGATCTCGATGAGGTCGCCCTGCACCGCCGACGCCTCGAACGTGATGGCGGAGATGTGCCGGGTGACGACGCGGTAGTTGCCGAGCTGCACGATCGCGTAGATCGCGGCCTCCTCGTCGATCCACTTCAGCAGGCTTCCGCCGAACAGCGTGCCGTTCGCGTTGAGGTCTTCCGGGCGCACCCACTTGCGGGTGCGGAAGTTCAGGCCGTCCTCGGACTGCCATGCGGGTGCTTTCTGTTTCGCCATGCCCCGAGGCTAGGCGGGTCGTGCGTCGGCGGTGTTACGTCGCGTTTTCCGGCGGGTGCACACGCCGCCGCCCACAGCGGATCTGCTCCGGGCGGATTCGCTCCCGCCGGCGCCGGGGGAGCCGGATGCTGGGGTCATGAGCGAAGACAAACCTCTCCCGCAGTTCGGCCCCGAGGCCCGACGCGCCCTGTTCCACGAGCGGGTGCTCGTCCTCGACGGCGCCCTCGACGACGACAACGGCACCCTCCTGATGACGCAGATCCTCGGCCTCTCCGCCGAGGATCCGGCGGCCGACATCGCCCTCTGGATCCACTCGCCCGGCGGGTCCGTGCCGTCGATGCTGGCGATCCGCGACCTCATGCACCTCATCCCGAACGACGTCTCCACCCTCGCCCTCGGTCTCGCCTGCAGCGCCGGGCAGTTCCTGCTCTCCGCGGGGACGAAGGGCAAGCGGCGCGCTCTCCCGCACGCGCGGATCCTCATGCACCAGGGCTCGGCGGGGATCGGCGGATCGGCGGTGGAGATCGAGGCACAGGCCGACGACCTCCGGCACATGCGCGACACCGTCCTCGGCCTCATCGCCGACGACACCGGTCAGCCCCTCGCGCGGATCTTCGAGGACTCCCTCCATGACCGCTGGTACACCGCCGACGAGGCGCAGGACTACGGGTTCATCGACGAGATCGTGCAGTCGACGGCGGAGATCCTGCCGCGTCGTCGTGCGCGGGTGGGACTGGGGGCGGACGCATGAGCAGCTACACGATCCCGAACGTCATCGCCCAGCATCCTCGGGGTGAGCGGGTCATGGACGTGTACTCGCATCTGCTCGCCGAGCGGGTCATCTACCTCGGCACCGGCATCGACGCGGGGGTGGCCAACGCCCTCATCGCGCAGCTCCTGCACCTCGACGCGGACAGCCCGGAGACCGGCGTCCAGTTCTACATCAACAGCGAGGGCGGGGATCCCGGTGCCGCGCTGGCGATCTACGACACCATGCAGCACATCCATCCGCGGATCGCGACGACGTGCGTCGGGCAGGCCATCGGTCCGGCCGCCCTGCTGGTCGCGGCGGGAGCGCCGGGGGAGCGGGCGGCCCTCGCCCACGCGCGCATCGTGCTGCATCAGCCGGCCGGTCAGTCGCGCGGAGCCATCCCGGACCTCATCCTCGCGGCCGACGAGGTCGTGCGGGTGCGCGCGGACATGGAGACGATCCTGGGTCGGCACACCGGCCGCTCCCTCGCGGAGCTCCGCGCCGACACCGACCGGGACCGGGTCTTCACCGCCGCCGCCGCCCTCGACTACGGCCTCATCGACACTGTGCTCGGTCCCCGTGATCCGGAGGCACGATGAAGTGACGGGTGCACGACGGATCTCCAGGATCCGTCGTGCACCCGGACTCCGGTCGTGCAGGGGAAACGGGTCAGGCGGCGAGGGCGAAGGCGCCGCGGGAGGCCGACACCACCGCCGCGGCGGGGGTGGCCTGACGAAGCTCCTCGGCGACCGCGCTCGTGAGCTCCACGAGGGTGGCGTCCAGGGCCCCGGCGATCGCGGCGATCATCTCGCTGGACGGTTCCTTCCGGCCGCGCTCGACCTCGGAGAGGTACTGCGGCGAGACCCCGGCCTTCTCCGCGGTCTCGCTGAGCGTCTCGCCGCGGTCATGGCGCCGCCGCCGGAGCTGATCCCCGAGCAGGTCGCGCCACAGCGGTTCGGGGCCGTTCGACGGCGGACGGACGGGATGCGGGGCGCGGGGGAACGGGACGATGTCGGCCATGCCTCACGATAAGCCGCCGTCTGTGCGGCGATCGAGGCGTTCTGCTCAGAGCAGAACGCCTCTCACAGCGCCGCCGTGACGCCGGGAAGCAGCGCGCCCAGGATGTCCTGCAGCCGCTGCCGATCCTCCGCGGACAGCGGGTCGAGGATGAGCTCGCGGATCTGGGCGACGTGGACGGGTGCGGCCGCCCGGAGCATCTCCCGCCCCGCCGGGGTCAGCGTCGCGGAGAGCGTGCGCTTGTCCGTGGAGCACGACGTCCGCTCCACCCACCCGCGCTCCTCCAGGGAGTCCAGGGCGTGGCTCAGCCGCGACCGGCTGAGTCCGGCGATGCGCGCGAGCTCGGTCATGGTGACGGCCTCCTCGCCCTGCCCGGCGAGGGTCACGAGGATCGCGTAGCGGGCGTGGTTCAGGCCCACCTCGTCCTTCAGCGCCCGGTCGAGGACCTGGGGCAGCAGTTGGACGAACCGGATGATCGGGAGCCACGTCGCGAGCTCGTCGTCGTCGAGCCGCCGCGGGTGCCGCGTCTCGCTCATGTCGTGCTCCTCGGAGGTCACGCCGCGGTCAGGTCGATCGTGTGCGCCGTGTGGTCGCGCTTCGCCTGGAGGTAGCGCGAGTTCGCCTCGGACAGGTGCACCTCGGTGCGCACCCGTTCGGTGACGCGGACGCCGAGCCCGTCGAGCTGCGCGGCCTTGTCGGGATTGTTGCTCAGCAGGCGGATGCGGTCCACGCCCAGCGCGCGCAGCATCTGCGCCGCGACGGTGTAGTCCCGCTCATCCTCGCCGCGTCCGAGGGCCACGTTCGCCTCATAGGTGTCGAGGCCGGCGTCCTGCAGCGCGTACGCGTCGAGCTTGGCGTAGAGCCCGATGCCGCGGCCTTCCTGCCGGAGGTAGAGGAGGAAGCCGCCCTCGGCGGCGATCCGCTCGACGGCCTCCCGCAGCTGCGGCCCGCAGTCGCAGCGCTCGGAGCCGAACACGTCTCCCGTGAGGCACTCGCTGTGCGGGCGGACGAGGGGAGCTTCGCCGCCGGCGGCAGAGCGGGCGAGCGCCGCCTGCCAGTCACCGAGTCCGAGCAGCAGGTGCTCGCGCCCGTCCACGAGTCCATCGAAGGTCACGACGTCGGCCGTCGTCGCGAAGCCGTCCGCGAAGCGCAGGGGCACCCGCACGCGGGTGCGCTCCGCGGCGACCGTTGAAGTTTCAATCATGTGAGGGGAAACGCCGTGGGCGCGTGGCTATTCCCGGGCCGCGAGGACCGTGTCGGTCCGTGACGGCGATCGACGCGTGGCGCCGCGGACTCGGTAGCCTCGCACCATGAGTCACTTCGTCTCCGCGGCAGAACTCCACGACCTCCTCGAGAACGGCGCCCCGATCCGGGTCGTCGACGTGCGCTGGCGCCTGGACCGTCCCGAGGCGGGCCCGGGCGACTACCGCTCTGGCCACATCCCCGGCGCCGTGTTCGCGTCGTTGGATCAGGAGCTCTCCACGCCCGGAGCGCCCACCGAGGGCCGGCATCCGCTCCCCTCGACGGAGACCCTGCAGGCGGCGGCACGGCGCTGGGGCGTGCGGCAGGGCGACACGGTCGTGGCCTACGACGACACCAAGGGACTCGCGGCGGCTCGGGCGTGGTGGCTGCTCCGGCAGGCCGGCGTCGAGGTCCGGGTGCTCGACGGCGGGCTGCGGGCCTGGACCGCGGCCGGATACGACCTGGCGACCGACGACGTCGTGCCGGAGACCGGTGAC
This sequence comes from Microbacterium sp. NPDC078814, assembly GCF_040702645.1. NCBI lineage: Bacteria > Bacillati > Actinomycetota > Actinomycetes > Micrococcales > Microbacteriaceae > Microbacterium > Microbacterium sp. NPDC078814. The sequence continues at coordinate 236,394 of NZ_JBFBLT010000003.1, read as the reverse complement.
GTCGTCCTCGCGGATCCCGGCCAGGACGCCCTCTCGATCGACGAGGCGGCGGCGTTCCCGGAAACCGGGGTCCTGCTCGACGTGCGCGCCCCGGAGCGCTACCGGGGCGAGACCGAGCCCCTCGACCCTATCGCCGGACACATCCCCGGTGCCCGGAACCTCCCCACCACCCGACACCTCGACGAGAGCGGGCGCATCCGTGACCGCGACACGGTCCTGGCGACGCTCGCGGAGGTCGGCATCACGGCCGAGACGCCGGTCGCGGCCTACTGCGGCTCCGGCATCACGGCGGCGCATACGGCTCTCGTGCTGCAGGAGGTCGGCATCCCGGCGAAGGTCTTCCCCGGCTCCTGGAGCCAGTGGTCGAACACGCCGGGACGACCGGTCGCGACGGGTGATCAGCCGGGCTGATCGCCGCCGCGAGGGCCGTACCCCCAGCGCAGACCGAGGGCGCCGGGACCGAACGCCCGGCGGACCTGGTGCACCGACGTGCCGCGAGGTCGCGGGAGCGCGGTGACGACGGTGCCTCCGGCGGTCTCGACGAGCTCGTCGCACCAGTCCGGCACGGCATCGGGGTGGAAGCGCGTCCACACCAGGAGCTCGCGAGCCTGGCGGGACAGAGCATGCCCGGTCTCCCGATCCGAGGGGCGACCGGGCTCGTACTGCACCGACCACTCGACGACCGCGGTGTCCGGAGCCTCGAGCGGGACATCGAGCTCGATCAGCGCGCCGTGCGCCTCGCCGTTCGGGTGGGAGTAGCGCGCGGCGATCCGTCCGCCGGCCACGGCCGTGAGGAGCGGTGGAGGCCCGGGGACGCCGGGGGTGAGGTCGAGGACGGGGATGGCGGTGATCACGCCGCTCGTCGACTGCACGATGCTGCGGGTGAGGCAGGAGGACACCTCGCCGTCGGCGTCCACCTCCGTGACGGAGTGGACGGTGAGCTCCCGCGACGGATCCGGGTACGTGGCGCCGAGGGCCGCGTAGACCTCGCGGACCGCCCGCTCCATGTCGACCTGCTCCAGCGGGAACCCCTGCGGCCCCAGGGGCCCGGTGCGGTGCGGACGCAGGAGCCTGCTCAACGCGCCGGACTCGAGGCACAGCAGGTCCTCGATGTCGGCGAGGGCGGCGAGCGACTGCGGTCCTTCCGGGCGGCGGGCTCCCGACCGCCAGTAGCTCAGCGTGGCCATCGAGACGCGGTTGCCCCGGTCGCGGAGCTGTCGCTGCAACCACGACAGCGTCACCGGTCTCGCGTTGATCGCATCCCGCAGCGCCGCCGCGAACGCGTCCGGCGTCGCGGCCCTCTTCTCGTCGTCCCCAAAACCCATCACAGCCCCCACCCGGTATGTGAAGAACACACCTCTAGAGTGAGCATACGACCGCACGCGCACACCTCAGGGGACCAGGTGGGCAAGTGGGTCACGGGGCTGTGATGTCGCGGGGAGGGTGCCCGACCCTGCGGCAGCGGCCCGACGCAGTGATGCCCCCCTTGCTGCGTATGTCGTGAAGCCCGGCAATCGATCTGGGGAGATCCGCCGGGCTTCACGAGCATCCCCCGGCGCGTGCGGCTCGCGGCCCCGCGTAGACTGGTGGGGAAACCCCGGAGGATCTGGCCGTTATGTCTGCCCCTGCTCGCGCGTTCACCATGCGCCACGTGCAACTGCTGCGCGCGCTGTTCGCGGCCGTCGCCGCCCTGATGATCACCTTCTCCTCGGATCACTCCGCCGCGGTCGGGCTCGCCGTCTTCAGCGGCTTCGCGCTGGTCACCGCCCTGGTGCACATCCTCGCGGCCTGGCTCGTCCTCCCGTCGGGGTCGCGCTGGTCGGCGATCCTCCTGGCGGTCGTGAGCGCGATCGCCGGAATGGCCGGGGGCGTGCCGGCCTGGCGCACGGACGACATGTTCTTCATCGTGCTCATCACCTGGGGCGTGCTCAGCGGCGGCCTCGAGCTGCTCGCCGGCATCCGCGCCCGCCGCGTCGGGGGAGCGCTCGCCACCGACGCGATCACGGTCGGGGCGCTGGGCGTGCTCCTCGCGGTCGTCCTGCTGCTGATCCCGTCGGGCTTCGTCCAGGAGTACACGATCGAGAAGGCGGGCACGTTCGAGCTGTCCGGCATCATCCTCGGCGTGGGGATGTTCGGCGGGTATGCGGCCATCGTCGCCGTCTTCCTCGGCATCGCCGGCCTCACCCCGAAGCGCGCGGACGCCGATGACGTCGCTGCCGCCCCCGAGAACGATGCGGCTCCTGTGGAGCACGGAGGAGAGCGATGAGCGACGATAAGCCCACCCGACGGGACATCCTGCGGCCCCTCCACCTGCTCGGCATCGCGCTCGGCTGCGGCGTGTTCGCCATGGTGGTCACCCTCGTCTCCACCGGCGCCTTCACCCTCCGCGTGAACACCGCCATCGCGAACGGCACGTACGAGGGCCTCACCCCCGTGGCGCTGAGCCTCGTCGTGGGCGGCGGCGCCTTCATCGCGACCCTTCTGATCCTCGCGATGCTCATGCTCGCGGTCGATCCCGCCGACGTCACGAAGACCGTCGACCGCCCCGTGCTGTACGACGCGGAGGACGAGGGCGCGAGCGACGGCACCACCGACGAGCCGGGACGCCCCGCCTCGTCGTGACGCGGAGATCGGGCGGAATATCGGTGAGGTCGTTCCGCTTGTCTCTGGAGTGACTGCCTCCGTCGACCGCGCCTCCATCGGACTCCGGTCGGAGCGGGGACCCATCCTCGGCGCGCTCATGCTCGCCACCGGCCTCATCGCGATCGACGCCACGATCCTGGCGACCGCGGTGCCGAGCATCGTGCGCGACCTCGGCAGCTACCAGCAGTTCCCATGGCTGTTCTCCGTGTATCTGCTGGCGCAGGCCGTGAGCGTGCCGATCTACTCGCGGTTCGCCGACACCGTGGGCCGCAAGCCGATCATCCTGCTCGGCATCGCCCTCTTCCTGCTCGGATCCGTCCTCTGCGGGTTCGCCTGGAGCATGCCGGCGCTGATCGTCTTCCGCATCATCCAGGGCATCGGTGCCGGTGCCGTCGCGCCGATGTCGATGACCATCGTCGGCGACATCTACACGGTCGCCGAGCGCGCGAAGGTGCAGGGATACGTCGCCAGCGTCTGGGCCATCTCCTCGGTGGTGGGCCCCGCACTCGGCGGCATCTTCGCCCAGCTCGACGCCTGGCGATGGATCTTCTGGATCAACGTGCCCCTGTGCCTGATCGCCGGATGGATGCTGCTGCGCACGTACAAGGAGCAGAAGCAGACCCAGCGGCACAGCATCGACTACGGGGGCGCGGTGCTGCTCACGATCGGGTTGACTGCGCTCATCCTCGGCATGCTGGAGGGCGGGAACGCCTGGGCGTGGCTGTCCGTGCCGAGTGCCCTCTGCTTCGGGATCGGGGCGGTCGCGCTCGGGGCCTTCGGGTTCGTCGAGCGCCGGGTGGCGGAGCCGATCGTCGATCTGCGCCTCGTGACCCGTCGGCTCATCCTCACGACCACGGTGGTCTCGCTCGGCATCGGGGCGCTCATGCTCGGCGTGACGAGCTTCGCCCCGGCCTACCTCGAGGGGTCCATCGGCATCGCTCCGCTGCTGTCGGGTCTGGCGGTGGCCGCTCTGACCCTCGGCTGGCCGCTCGCCGCCGCGAACGCCGGACGGCTGTACCTGCGCATCGGCTTCCGTCGCACCACGCTCATCGGCATGAGCATCACGACCGTCGCCGCCATCGCGCTCGCCGCCGTCGCCTCCTGGCCGAATCCGTTCGTCGTCGCGGGCATCGCGTTCCTCCTCGGCTTCGGGCTCGGGTGGAGTGCGGCCCCGACCCTCATCGCCGCACAGGCCTCGGTCGGCTGGGGGGAGCGGGGCGCGGTGACCGGGATGAACGCGTTCGCACGGTCAGCGGGAAGCGCCGTGGGCGTGGCGGTGTTCGGGGCGATCTCGAACGCGGTCATCGCGCAGGGTGCGGGACCCGATGACCCCGACACGATCGTCCACGCGTCGGTGTGGGTGTTCGTCGCGGTCGCCGTGACCGCGGTTCTCACCCTCCTGGCGGCGTCGTTCATGCCGAAGGACAGGGTCGAGGAGCACTCCGGGGAGTCGGGCTCCTAGCTCCTCAGCGGGCGAGGCGCTCCGCGATGCCGGTGTAGGTCGCGGGGGTCAGCGCGAGGAGCCGCTGCTTGGCCGCGTCCCCGATCTCCAGACCCTCCACGAACGACGCGAGGTCGGCGGCGCCGACGCGGTGCCCGCGGGTGAGCTCCTTGAGCAGCGCATACGGGTCCTGGATGCTCGACCGGCCGGCGACGACCTCGGCGCGGATCACCGTCTGGATCGCCTCGGCCAGCACCTCCCAGTTCACGTCGAGGTCGGCGAGCAGCACATCGCGCGAGAGCGAGATCGCGTTCAGGCCGCGGCGCAGGTTGTCGAGAGCGAGCAGCGAGTGCCCGAACGCGACGCCGATGTTGCGCTGCGTCGTGGAGTCGGTGAGGTCGCGCTGCAGGCGGCTCGTGACCAGCGTCTGGCCCAGCGACGCGAGCAGGGCTCCCGAGATCTCGAGGTTGGCCTCGGCGTTCTCGAAGCGGATCGGGTTGATCTTGTGCGGCATGGTCGACGAGCCGGTGGCGCCGGCGACCGGGATCTGCGCGAAGTAGCCGAGCGAGATGTAGGTCCAGATGTCCGTCGCGAGGTTGTGCAGGATCCCGCCGGCGTGACGCACGCGGTCGTAGAGCTCGACCTGCCAGTCGTGCGACTCGATCTGCGTCGTGAGCGGGTTGAAGCCCAGGCCCAGTCCCTCGATGTACTCGCGGGCGATGGTCGGCCAGTCGGCGTCCGGGTCGGCTGCGAGGTGAGCGGACCAGGTGCCGGTCGCCCCGGAGAACTTCGCGAGGTACTCGGAGCCGGCGATCTGGCTGCGCACGCGCTCGAGGCGCGAGGCGAAGACCGCGAGTTCCTTGCCCATCGTCGAGGGGGTGGCGGGCTGCCCGTGCGTGCGGGACAGCATGGCGGCGTCGGCGTGCTCGACCGCGAGCTCGCGCAGCTTCGCGATCACGGTGTCGAGGGCCGGGAGCCAGACCTCCTCGACCGCGCGCTTGACGGTGAGGGCGTAGGACGCGGAGTTGATGTCCTCGCTCGTGCAGGCGAAGTGCGTGAGCTCGGCGATGCGGTCGAGGCCGAGCGTCGAGAGCCGGTCGCGGACGAGGTACTCGATGGCCTTCACATCGTGCTGCGTGACGGCCTCCTTCTCGGCGAGCCAGTCGATCTCGGCCTGCCCGAAGTCGCGGTACAGGGCGCGCAGGCGCTCCTTGTCGTCGTCCGACAGCGGGGTCGTCTCGAACAGCGAACGGTCGGTGAGGGCGATCAGCCATTCCACCTCCACCTCGACCCTGGCGCGGTTGAGTCCGGCCTCGGAGAGGAAGTCGGCGAGCCCGGTGACGGCACCGCGATAGCGGCCGTCGAGGGGGCTGAGGGGCTGCGGCGGGAGTGAAGGCTGGAAAGTCAGGGGAGTCCTCCTGATGAGGCCCCGAAGGTTCGGGGCGTGCGGGGCAGGCGCAGGGCGGGTTCGAGCTGGCGGAACAAGCCGCGAGTCGCCGTCTCGATCATACCGAGCACCGAATCGAACATCTCCGGGCCGGCGTAGTACGGGTCGGGGACGTCGTGCGTCGAGGCATCGGGATCGAAAGCGAGGAGGAGGGTCACCTTGCCGTCCTCGTCCTCGTCCCCGGCCCATTCGCGGAGGATGCGCTCATGCGTGCGGTCCAGGGCCACCACGAGGTCGTTCTCGGCGAAGGAGGCGGCGGTGAACTGGCGGGCGCGGTGCAGCGAGCCGTCGTAGCCACGGCGGGCGAGGGCGTCGATGGTGCGGTGGTCGGCGCGCTCTCCGAGGTGCCAGTCCCCGGTGCCCGCGCTGCGCGAGACGATCTGGGAGCCGAGACCCTGCCGCTCCGCGAGGTCCCGGAACACGACCTCCGCCATGGGGGAGCGGCAGATGTTGCCGGTGCAGACGAAGATCACGCGGAAGGGATCTCGGGCTGTCACGGATCCATTCTGCCGGTCGATGCCGTTCCTGCACAGCGGGCGTCGGGTCGCGGGGTGGCTCGAGCCTCCTGCACGGTGCTGGGGGAGAACGGGCTCTCCACTGGTCGTGGCCGTCTGACGGGGCCCTGGCCGTAACGGACGCGGTCCGGCGGAAGGCTGGGTCCATGTCGTCCTTCGCCCTCACCGCGCCCTCTGCCGACGTCGATCCTGCGCTGCGGGCCGGAGTGCTGTCCGAGCTGGACGCCGCCATCGCGGGGCTCGACGATCTCGCTTCCACGCTGACGGCGCTGCGTGACGCGTGCGCCTGGGAGTCCGACGGCGTCGAGGCGCTGCGATGGGCCCTCTGGCGGCTGTCGGACGACACGGCGACGGTGCGCCGGACGCTGCAGGCGTGCCGCGGGGAGGTCGAGGGTGCATGAGCGGGCTCGACATCGACCACGGCGGCGCGATCGCGGTGGACACGGCGCAGCTCCGCGAGCTCGCGGTGCGCGTGCGGGCCGCCGAGCCGGTGTGCGCGGAGGTGCAGGACGCGGTGGGGCGTGCCGAGGCGCTGCTCGGCTCCGCCGCATGGACCGCGCTCGCCTCGGCGGCGTGGTCCCTGCGGTCCGCAGTGACGGCGCTGGAGGCGCTCGCGGCGCGTGTCCAGGAGACGGCCGCCGATCTCGACCTCATGGCCGAGGTCTACGAGGTGGTCGAGCTGCGGGCGCAGGCGGAGGCGCTGGCGCGGACGGATACGGTTGCGGCCGCTGCGGTGGAGGGGCGCCTGCGGCTGCTCCTCGCCGGCGACGAGCGTCTGGCCGCGCTGGCCGACGCGCGGGAGCGGATGGCGGACGACCGACGCTTCCGTGGCTTGGGCGACCAGTTCGACGCCGGGGGACTGCTTCCACCGGTGTTCCTGGGCGGCGCTGTCGTCGGCGTGACGTCGGGGCTGGGGCGGGTGCGACCGGGGATGGCACTCGGCGCGACGGCGGATCCGGTGCGGGTATCGGTCACCTCGCGTTCCCGCCCGGCCGGGGCTCCGAACGGACTGGCTAGCGCCTTCGGGCGCCTGCCCTCCGCTTCCGGGGCGCAGGTGGCGATCGAGAAGTACACGGTTCCGGGCGAGTCTCCGCGCTACGTCGCCTACGTCTCGGGCAGCCGCTCGATGTCCCTCCGGGAGGGCGGGGGTGTCGAGGCCTGGGACATGAAGTCGAACATCGAGCTCTACACCGGGGCCCGGTCCGCGTCGTATCAGGCGACCCTCGACGCGCTGGCCGCGGCGGGTGCGAGACCCGGGGATCGGGTGGACGTCGTCGCCCACTCGCAGGGTGGCATGATCGCGGCGCACCTGTCGATGGAGAGCGCGTTCACGGTGACGACCCAGATCACCGCCGGGAGCCCGGTCGAGCCGACGCTGCCCGCCGACCAGACGCTCGTGCAGCTCCGGCACACCGACGACGCGGTGTCCGCGCTCGCCGCAGGAGGGGCGAGGGAGGGCACGGGGTCCGCCGACAGCTTCACCGCGAGCCGGGTGGGCGATCCGGATGCCGGTCGCCAGGACCTCGCGCTCGAGACCCACTCCCTGGAGAACTACATCGATACCGCGGCGATGGTGGACGCCTCCGCCGACCCGCGGGCGGTGGCTCTCGACGCCTACTGGGCCGACCTCGACCGCGCCGTCACCGTCGAACGCACCGAGTACCGCGCGGAGCGGGTGCTCCCCGATCCGTGAGCCGTACGCGCCCTCCGCAGACGGGTCAGTCGCGGCGGGAGCGCTTGTTCTGCGGACGCAGGATGAAGCCGAAGATGCCGTTGATGATCGAGATGATCAGCGCGGCGAGCACTCCCCACCAGAACGACTCGACCGACAGGCCCCACCCGAAGCTGCTGGTGATCCACGCGGTCAGCCAGAGCAGGAAGCCGTTGATGAGGAAGCCGATGAGGCCGAACGTGAGGATGTACAGCGGGAAGGCGACGATCTTCACGATCGTGCCGATGATGGTGTTCACCAGCGCGAAGAGGGCGCCGACCGCGAGGAGCGTCAGGACGAGCTGCAGCGTCTCGCCCGGCGGGAAGGCGCGCACCGTGACCTGGAGCACGGGGATGAGCGTGACGACCCAGATGGCGAACGCGTTGACGACGACCCGGATGATGAAGCGCATGATGCGTTCAGTCTCCCACGCGGGGCCCGCGGTGTCAGCCGCGGTCGTCCACGGGACGGATGTGGGCGGCGAGAACCTGGGCGATCTCCCCGAGATCCATCCGGCTCTGCGCGACATCGATGACGAACTCGAAGGCTTCGTCGTTCGTGAAGGTGATGTCGTAGCCGTTCAGCCGGATGAAGATGAAGGTGAGATAGAGCGCTGTGCGCTTGTTCCCGTCGAACAGCGCGTGATTCTGGGCGACGGAGCTCATCAGGGCCGCCGCCTTCTCCGCGAACGTCGGATACGCATCGACGCCGAACATGCCGGCGGCGGGTCGCGCCAGAGCGGAGAAGAGCAGCCCCTCGTCGCGCACATGCAGGCCGAGCTTCGCGATCAGCGCGAGGGCCTGCTCGGGCTCGACGTACTCGGTGGCCATCGATCAGGCGTCTTCGAGGCGCGTGATGGCGTCGCCGTAGCGTTCGGTCACCTCGTCCGCGAGCGCCAGAACTCGATCCGTCTTGGACTCGCTGTTCGCGAACCGGGTGGCCGCCTCGATGATCACGGCGTGCTTGGAGACGTGCCGGGCTCGTGCGATGTCTTCGAGCCGCGCATCGAGTTCCTCAGGGAGTCGCACCGTCATAGCCATACCAGAATGGTATCACCGCACCCTCGGCCTCGAAAGGGTGGCGGGCCGCACGTCCTAGACTCGACGCGTGACCGAGCCGACCCTGCCCCGCATCCGTCCCGCCATCGCCTCCCTCGCGCCGTATCGACAGGGCAAGCAGGCCGGTCCCGAGGCCTTCAAGCTCTCCAGCAACGAGAACCCGTTCGATCCGCTGCCCTCGGTCCTCGACGCGCTGCAGCACACGACGCCGATGAACCGGTATCCCGATGCCACCGCCGGCCGCCTGCGTGCGCGGCTCGGGGCTCGCTACGGGGTCGAGCCCGAGCAGGTCCATGTCGCCTCCGGCAGTGTCGCGATCCTGCATCAGCTCGTCCTCGCCACTGCCTCGGTCGGCGACGAGGTCGTCTACGCCTGGCGGTCGTTCGAGGCGTACCCGAGCCTGCCGCTGGTCGCGGGCGCGACCGGGGTGCAGGTGCCGCTGACGGCCGACTCCCGCCACGACCTCGACGCGATGGCCGACGCCGTGACCGACCGCACACGCGCGATCATCGTCTGCACGCCGAACAACCCGACCGGTCCCATCGTCACGTCTGCCGAGTTCGCGGCGTTCGTGGACCGCGTGCCGTCCGACGTGCTCATCATCCTCGACGAGGCCTACGCCGAGTTCGTCACCGCCCCCGATGCCGTCGACGGCCTGGCCGAGCGCGTCTTCGAGGCGCACCCGAACGTGGTCGTCCTCCGCACGTTCTCCAAGGCCTACGGTCTGGCCGGGCTCCGGGTCGGCTATGCGGTCGGCCACGAGAAGGTGCTCGACGCGGCACGGACGACCGGCATCCCGCTGTCTGTCACGTCCGCGGCCGAGAACGCCGCCATCGCGAGCCTCGACGCCGAAGCCGAGCTCCTGGAGCGCGTCGCCGTGATCGTCGAACGCCGCGCTCGTCTCGTCGAGGGGCTCCGCGCGCAGGGCTGGGAGGTGCCGGACGCCCAGGGCAACTTCGTCTGGCTGCCGACCGGCGCGCGCACCGACGAGGTCGCAGCGGCGTTCATCGACGCCGACCTGATCGTGCGTCCGTTCTCCGGCGACGGCATCCGGATCTCCGTCGGCGAGGAGGCGGCCGTCGCCCGCGTGCTCGAGGTCGCGGCGACCCTCCGCTGAACGCGGCACCGCCCTGCGAACCGCGGAATCTCGGGGTTCCGGGGAGATACGAGGGCGTCCTAGGTATGCGTGACCCGGCATGCCGACGCGGGTAGCGTGGGGGCCGTGAGCACCTCTGAGACCCCCCTCGTGCGCGTTCTGGACGAGACCGGAAAGGTCGCCCCGACGCCGGCTGCGGAGCAGTACCTGCCGCTCATCGAGGCCATCCCCGACGACGAGCTCGCGCAGTTCTACCGCGACATGGTGGGCATCCGCGCGATCGACACCCAGGCCACCAACCTGCAGCGCCAGGGCCAGCTCGCCCTGTGGCCGCCGAGCCGCGGACAGGAGGCGGCGCAGGTCGGCTCCGGTCGGGCCGCCCGCGCGCAGGACACGATCTTCCCCTCGTACCGCGAGCACGCGGTCACCCGGATCCGCGGCGTGGATCCGTTGGACATCATCAAGCTCATGCGCGGCGTCTCCCACGGCGGCTGGGATCCGACCGACCCGAAGAACGGCAACACCCGGCTCTACACGCTCGTGCTCGGCTCCCAGGTGCTGCACGCCGCCGGCTATGCGATGGGCCTCACGTTCGACGGCCGCACCGGCACCGGCGACCCCGAGCGCGACGAGGCGGTCGTCGTCTACTACGGCGACGGCGCCTCCAGCCAGGGCGACGTGCACGAGGCCATGGTGTTCGCGGCCAGCTACCAGGCCCCGACGCTCTTCTTCCTGCAGAACAACCACTGGGCCATCTCGGTCCCCGTCACCACGCAGTCCCGGGTGCCGCTCGTGCAGCGCAGCGCCGGGTACGGCATCCCGAGCGTCCGCGTGGACGGCAACGACGTGCTCGCCAGCTACGCGGTGTCCCGCGTGGCCCTCGACGAGGCGCGCGCCGGCGGCGGACCCCGTGCCATCGAGGCCGTGACGTACCGGCTCGGCGCGCACACGACCAGCGACGATCCCACGAAGTATCGCGGCGACGACGAGGAGCTCGCGTGGGCCGGGCGTGACCCGATCGTCCGTATGCGCGCCTTCCTGGAGAACCGCGGCGCCGAGGAGGGCTTCTTCGCCGAGGTCGACGCCGAGGCCGCCGATGCCGCGGAAGACCTCCGCGCCCGCACCGTGCAGCTCGGCCCGCCCCGCGCCGACCTCATGTTCGACCACGTGTACAGCGAGCCGCATCCGCTGATCGAGGAGCAGAAAGCGTGGCGCGCCCGCTACGAGGCGTCGTTCGAAGGAGAGGGCCAGTGAGCCGGGAGACCATGCCGCTGGGCAAGGCGCTGAACGCCGGAATGCGCAAGGCGATGGAGGACGACCCCAAGGTCATCCTCATGGGCGAGGACATCGGCAAGCTCGGCGGCGTGTTCCGCATCACCGAGCACCTGCAGCGCGACTTCGGGGAGCAGCGCGTGCTGGACACCCCGCTCGCGGAGTCGGCCCTGGTCGGCACCGCGATCGGCCTCGCGATGGCGGGGTTCCGTCCTGTCGTCGAGATCCAGTTCGACGGCTTCGTCTTCCCCGCGTTCGACCAGATCACCACCCAGCTCGCCAAGCTCACCAACCGGCACGAGGGGTCGCTGCGGCTGCCCGTCGTGATCCGCATCCCGTACGGCGGGCACATCGGGGCGGTCGAGCACCACCAGGAGAGCCCGGAGGCCTACTTCACGCACACCCCTGGTCTGCGGGTGGTGTCGCCGTCGACCGCGAACGATGCCTACTGGATGATCCAGGAGGCCATCGCGTCGGACGATCCGGTGATCTTCCTGGAGCCGAAGAGCCGGTACTGGCCGAAGGGCGAGGTCGAGCTCGACGCCCCCGCCGTCCCGCTGCACTCCTCGCGGGTGGTGCGGACCGGGACCGACGTGACGCTCGTCGGACACGGCGCCATGGTCACGACGCTGCTCCAGGCCGCCGCGCTCGCCGAGGCCGAGGGCACGAGCTGCGAGGTCGTCGACGTGCGCTCGCTGTCGCCGGTGGACTACGAGCCGATCCTCGGGTCGGTGCGCAAGACCGGTCGCATGGTCTACGCGCAGGAGGCTCCGGGCTTCACGAGCCTCGGCAGCGAGATCGCCGCGACCGTGATGGAGCGCGCGTTCTACGCCCTCGAGGCTCCGGTGCTGCGCGTCTCCGGGTACGACACCCCGTTCCCGCCCGCGAAGCTCGAGGGCGCCTACCTGCCGGATGCCGACCGCATCCTCGAAGCCGTCGACCGCTCCCTGGCCTACTGACACCCGGCATCCGCCGAAAGGACCCGTCATGAGCACGCAGAACTTCCCCCTTCCGGACGTCGGCGAAGGGCTGACCGAGGCCGAGATCGTCGCGTGGAAGGTGGCACCGGGCGACCGGGTGGCCATCAACGACGTCATCTGCGAGATCGAGACCGCGAAGTCCCTGGTCGAGCTGCCCTCCCCGCACGCGGGGGTGGTCGGTGAGCTGCTCGTCGACGAGGGGGCGACGGTCGAGGTCGGCACCCCGATCATCACCTTCGTGACCGACCCCGCGGCCGGCTCGGGGACCGGTTCGGTCGCACCCGGGACCGTCGCCACGGCGGAGGCGCCCGCACCCGAGGAGGGCGGCGGGTCGGTCCTCGTCGGCTACGGCTCCGGAAGCGGTGCGACCTCGCGGCGGAAGCGCCCGGCCGAGCGCCCCGTCCGGTCGTCGGTCGGCGTGATCGCGAAGCCGCCGATCCGCAAGCTCGCCCGCGACCTCGGCGTCGACCTCACGAGCGTGACGCCCACGGGTGCCGATGGCGAGGTCACCCGCGACGACGTGATGAAGCACGCCTCCCAGGCCAGCGTCTTCCGCAACATCGAGACCCCGGAGTGGGGGAGCGTGCGCGAGGAGACCGTCCCGGCACCGCAGGCCCCGTCCGGCCTGGCGCGCGGCCTCGCGCCGGTGCGCCCGTCGGCGGCCGGCGACGACCGCACCGAGTCCATCCCCGTCAAAGGCGTGCGCAAGGCGACGTCGTCGGCGATGGTGCAGAGCGCGTACTCCGCCCCGCACGTGACGGTGTGGAAGGAGATCGACGCCACCCGCACGATGGAGCTCGTCAAGCGCCTCAAGGCCTCGCCCGACTACGCCGACATCAAGGTCTCGCCGCTGCTCATCATGGCCCGCGCGGTGATCTGGGCGGTCCGCCGGACGCCGATGGTCAACGCGGCCTGGATCGACACCGAAGCCGGGGCCGAGATCGCCGTGCGTCACTACGTGAACCTCGGCATCGCCGCCGCCACGCCCCGGGGTCTGCTCGTGCCGAACATCAAGGACGCGCAGGACCTCAGCATGAAGGACCTCGCCCGCGCCCTGAACCGGCTCACGCTCACGGCACGCGAGGGCAAGACGCCGCCGGCGGACCAGCAGAACGGCACGATCACCATCACGAACATCGGCGTGTTCGGTATGGACGCGGGCACGCCGATCATCAACCCGGGCGAGGCCGGCATCGTCGCCATGGGCACGATCAGCCAGAAGCCCTGGGTCGTCGACGGCGAGGTGCGTCCGCGCTGGGTGACCACGGTCGCCGGCTCGTTCGACCACCGCGTGATCGACGGCGACGGCATGAGCCGCTTCATCGCCGACGTCGCCTCCATCCTCGAGGAGCCCGCGCTCCTGGTGGACTGAGGGAGTCCACACTTCGGCGCGGCCCGAACGATCGGGTGGCGAGAATGGACGGATGAGAACCACGCGGAGCGTCGACCTGCCGGTGTTGTACTTCGGGACTCCCGTCGCGCTGATCACCACGGTCAACCCGGACGGGTCGTCGAACATCAGCCCGATCTCGTCCGCATGGGCGCTGGGGACGCGGTACATGCTCGGGCTCGGTGCCGAAGGGCAGGCGGCCGCGAACATCGAACGGGTCAGGGACCTCGTCATCAATCTCCCCTCCGCCGACCTCGTGCACGCCGTGGAGGCGATCGCGCCGACCACGGGCCGCTCGCCGGTTCCCGCCGAGAAGGTTCCCGCGTACCGGCATGAGCCGGACAAATGGAGTCTCGGGGGCTTCACCCCTGTGCCGTCGGACGCGGTGATCCCGTTCCGGATCGCGGAATGTCCGGTGCAGATCGAAGCGCGCGTGGCGCAGATCATCCCGATCGACGACGGCGACGCGCTGGCGGTCGAAGCGGAGGTCCTGCAGGTCCACGTGCACGAGGACATCCTGAAGGCGCACGGACCGGACCGCATCGACACGGACAAGTGGGACCCTCTCTCCTACGCCTTCCGCCACTACTTCGCCCAGGGGCCTCGGGTCGGCTCCAACTTCCGCGCGCCGCTCCTCGACGACCCCGTCGTGGCGTGATCGTCGATCCCTCGTCCGTGTCCCAGCTGGGACACGCGCTCAGCAGCCCGACCCGGGTGCAGATGTGTCTGGCGCTCCTCGACGGCCGGGCATGGACGTCCGGCGAGCTCGCGCGTGCCGCCGGGGTGTCGAGGTCGACGGCGTCGGAGCACCTGACGACGCTCCTCGACGTCCGGCTCGTCGCACTCCGCCGACAGGGGCGGCACTCCTACGTCACCCTCGCGTCTTCTGACGCCGCGCACATCATCGAGGCCGCGACGGCATACGCCGGGAAGGCGGCTCCCGTCTCGAGCCTTCGTTCGGCGACGGCGCGAGACGGCATGGCCCTGGCCCGCACCTGCTACGACCACCTCGCCGGTCGCCTGGGGGTCGCCCTCTTCGACGCGCTCGTCGAGCGGGGGCACCTCACGCCGGACCTCGCGGTGACCGCGACGGGGCGCGACCTGTTCGAGAGCATCGCGGGGCCGGACGCGTTGGTGCCGTCGTCTCGTCGTCCTCTTGTGCGGAGCTGCCTCGACTGGACCGAACGGCGCTCGCATCTCTCGGGTCACCTCGGAGCCGTCCTCCTCCGCGCCGCGCGCGACAGGGGTTGGATCCACGCTCAGCAGACCTCGCGCGCCGTGACGATCTCTCCCGCCGGCACGGCCGCCTTCCACAGCCTCTTCGGTATTCCGCCGACACTGTCCTGACCGCGACCACCCCGTCCGTGCGACGCGCGACACAGGCGTTCGCGCGGGAACAGGCTGCTAGGGGTGGGAGAGCCTGAACTCCCGCGTTCGCCTGAGTCCGCGCGGGGGCCTGTTCTCGCGACAACTGACCCCGACACAGGCGTTCGCGCGGGAACAGGCTGCCAGGGGTGGGAGAGCCTGAACTCGCGCGCTTGCCTGTTCTCGCGGGGAGAGAGGGAGGGAGAGGGTCAGGCGGTGAGACGCTGTTCCGCGAGGCGGGGGACGGCCCGTTCCCTGGCGGCCTTCCGGGCGGTCGCGATCGCGCCGGCCGACACGACCTCCGCGCCGAGCGTCGAGGCGAGGATCTCCGGCGCGGGCAGGTGCAGCTCGTCGGGGAGGATGCGGCGGGCGGCGGCCAGCACGGGTTCGATGCTCTCCGCCACGGCGCCGCAGATGATCACGCGCGCGGGGTCGTACATGCTGCCGAGCACGCCGACGACGCGGGCGAGGGTCGCGCCCACGCGCTCGGCGACGTGGAGGGCGTCGGGGTCTCCGGAGGCGGCGAGCGTCAGCACCAGTCGGGGGTCGACCGGCCCGTCCGCCACGAGCCGGCCGAGGGCTCCATCGGCGGGGGCCTCGCCCTCCGCGACGGCGGCCCGGGCCTGCTCCTCCAGCGCGTACCGCAACCCGACCGCCGAGCCGACGCCGATGATGTGGTCGAACACCACGCCCTCGCCGACGCCGCCGTGGGCGCCGTGCAGCACATGCCCGTCGACGACGACGCCGCCGCCGAAGCGCTCGCTGGCGAGCAGGGCCACATAGTCGCGGCAGCCGACGGCGACCCCGAGCGTCCCCTCGGCGATCGCGGCCAGCTGGGCGTCGTTCTTGACCTCGACCACCGGGGCCCAGTCGCGCAGAGCCTCCGCGAGGCCGGGGTTCGTGCGCTCCCAGAAGCCGTCGGGGTGCGGGGGTGAGATGCCGTCGCGGTTCACGGGGGCGGCGACGCCGGCGCACACCGCGAGCACGCGCTCCGGGGGCACCCCGGCCTCGTCGCGCGCGGCGGCGAGATGCCGCAGGATCGTCGCCCGGCGGTCCTCGACGCTCTGCGCGGGGTCGACCTCCACGCGATGATGCACGAGCGTGCGGTCGAGCAGATCCGCGACGGTGACCGCGAGGTGGGTGTCCCCGGCGTCGATGCCCATCACCACACCGAGATCCGCCGCGAGGGCGAAGCGGCGCGCGGGGCGTCCGGAGCGGTAGTCGCCGATGGCGCGAGCGTTCGGAAGCTCGCGCAGCACCTCGGCGGTGACGAGCGTGTCGATGGCGTCGATGGCTGTGGAGCGGGTGAGCGAGGTGCCGGCCATCGCCTCGGTGGCGGTGAACTCGCCGGCCGTCCAGGCGAAGTCGAGCACCGCGCTCACACTCGCGCGGCCGGTGCCGAGTCCTGTCGAGACCTCTGCCACTCCCCTTGACCTTTCTGTCGCCCAGATGAGACAGTACCTCTAGACGGACTAAATTCGCTCACTAGATTTACTCCGCGGATCTACGAAAGGACGACGGTGTCTGCCACACGATCACGGGCGGTGCGCTGGGCCGCCGGAGCGCTCGGTCTCGTGCTGACCGGCACGGCGCTCACGAGCTGCGCCGTCGGCGGGGGAGCGGAGACCATCCGCTTCACGTTCAGCAAGCGCGAGGCCATCCCGTTCATGACGGAGCTCGTCGCGGAGTACAACGCGTCGCAGGACGACGTGCGGGTGGAGATCGACACGTCCGGCGTCGACGTCGTCTCCGCGAGCTTCGTCCGGGGCAATCCGCCCGACATCATGCTCGCCAACTACAACTACGAGGTCGCCCGGTTCGTGCAGCGCTGCGCGCTCACCGATCTCTCCGACACCGAGGCCGCCGCCGGGATCCGCGAGGACCTGCAGCCGCTCATGGACCAGTACGGCTCCTGCGCGGGCCGCACCAGCGCCCTGCCCTACTCGGTCATGGCCGCCTCGGTCATCTACAACAAGCAGATCTTCGCGGAGCAGGGCCTGGAGGTGCCGCAGACCTGGGACGAGCTCCTCGCCGTCAGCGACAGCCTCCGTGAGGCCGGGATCGATCCGTTCTACGCCACCTTCAAGGACGACTGGACGGTCGGACAGGGGTGGTACGACTACGCCGTCGGCGGCTCGCTCGACGTGCTGGCGTTCTTCGACGCGCTCGCCGCCGAGGGCACCGATGTCGGGCCGGACTCGGAGGTCTCCTTCGAGAAGGACTTCGCGGAGCCGATGGACAGGATGATGGTGCTCGCGGACGAATACACGAACGAGGACGCCGCGAGCCGGGCGTACGGAGACGGGAACCTCGCCTTCGCGAAGGGCGAGGCCGCGATGTACCTGCAGGGGCCGTGGGCGTTCAGCGAGATCGCCAAGACCGACCCCGACCTCGACCTCGGCACCTTCCCGCTGCCCATGACCGACGAGCCGGACGACCTCGCGGTCCGCGTGAACATGGACCTCGCGGTCATGATCCCCGAGGAGTCCCGGCACCAGGAGGCCGCGCGCGACTTCCTGGATTACCTCTACCTCCCCGAGAACATCGAGGAGTACAACGCCTCGCAGCTGGGGTTCACCCCGACGACCGACGCGGCGCCGCCGGACGACCCGCGCATCGAGGGCATGATCCCGTACTACGACGAGGGCCGCATCTACCAGGGCCCCTCGGTGCTCGTCCCGAAGACCCTGCCGATCTTCAACTACGCGCAGGCCATGGTCCTCGGCGCCGCCCCGTCGTCCATCCTCCGGACCATGGACGCCGACTGGGCCCGCATCGCCTTCCGCGCCCCCATCCCGAGCTCCGAGGATTCCGCATCGGGCGAGACAGAGGAGTCCGCGCCATGAGCACCACCACGACCACCGGCGCCGACGCCGGGACGAGCACCACCGCGATCCTCACCGGCGGGCCGCGGAAGATCCGCCGCCACACCCGCCGCGTCGAGCCGATCTACTACCTTTTCCTCCTGCCGACCCTCGTGATCTTCACGCTCGCGATCACCGTCCCCGGTGTCATCGGCATCTTCTTCAGCTTCACCGACTCCATCGGCATCGGCGAGTGGAGCTTCAACGGGCTGACGAACTACATCGCGCTGTTCAGCGACCCGGCGATCCTGCAGAGCTACCTCTTCACCTTCGGGTTCTCGATCGCGACCGTGATCGTCGTCAACGTCATCGCGTTCCTGCTGGCGGTCGGCCTCACCTCCCGCATCCGGTTCAAGACGGGGCTGCGGACGATCTTCGTGATCCCGATGGTGATCTCGGGCATCATCATCGCCTACGTCTTCAACTTCCTGTTCTCGAACTCGATCCCCGCGGCGGGCGCGGCCACCGGCATCCCATGGCTGGAGACGAGCCTGCTCGCCAACCCCGATCTCGCCTGGGTCGCGATCGTCATCGTCACCGCCTGGCAGGCGGTCCCCGGTACCCTCCTCATCTACATCGCCGGACTCCTGTCGGTGCCGGGCGAGGTGTACGAGGCGGCGAGCATCGACGGCGCCAGCCGCACGCAGCAGCTGACCCGCATCACGATCCCCCTCGTCGCCGGATACGTCGTCATCAACGTGATCCTCGGCTTCAAGGGCTTCCTCAACGCCTACGACATCATCGTCGGCCTCACCAACGGCGGCCCGGGCACCGCCACCCGCAGCGTCGCGATGACGATCATCGCGGGCTTCAACGGCGGCGACTACGCCTACCAGATGGCCAACGCCACGATCTTCTTCATCGTGGCCGTGCTCATCTCCGTCCTCCAGCTCTCGCTGACCCGCGGAAGGAACACGTTCTGATGTCGACGGAGACCCTCACCACCATCCCCGCGGACGGACGCCGGAAGCGGCAGAAGATGGAGCGCGTCAACTGGTCGGGCACCATCATCCTGATCCTGTGCACGGCGACGATCCTCATCCCGCTGTACGTGACGATCTCGATGGCGTTCAAGACCACCGGCCAGGCGGTCGACGGCAACGCGTTCTCGCTGCCGGCGCCGTTCAGCATCGACGGCTTCGTGCAGGCGTGGACGCTCACGAAGTTCCCGGTGGGCGCCGCGATCTCGCTGCTCGTCACGGCCGGCACGGTCATCGCGACGATCGTGCTCGCGGCCTTCGCGTCATACGCGATCGTGCGCAATTGGGACCGCCGGCTGTTCCGCTACTCGTTCTTCTACCTGCTCGCGGCGATGTTCATCCCGTTCCCCGTCGTGGCCCTTCCGCAGATCCAGCTCACCGGACGCGTCGGCCTCGACAACCCGTTCGGCGTGATCATCCTCGCCACGATGTTCCAGCTCAGCTTCAGCGTGCTGCTGTTCACGGCGTTCCTGCGCTCGATCCCGATCGAGCTGGAGGAGAGCGCGCGGATCGACGGCGCCACGACGTGGCAGACGTTCTGGCGGCTCATCTTCCCGCTGCTCGCGCCGATGAGCGCCACGGTCGGCATCTTCGCCTTCCTCTACGCCTGGAACGACTTCATGATGCCGTCCTTGATCATCTCCGACCCGGCGCTGCAGACGCTCCCGGTGCGGCAGAACCTCTTCCAGAACCAGTTCAGCAACAACTACAACGTCGCCTTCGCCTCGTACCTGATGGCCATGGCTCCCGCGATCGTCGCCTATCTCTTCACTCAGCGCTGGGTGATGGAGGGCGTCACGCAGGGCGCCGTCAAGGGCTGACCCGACCCCCGCAAGAAGACCAAGGAGAGCCTCTTCCTCATGACCGATTCGCTGCTCACCGCGACCCGCGAAGACGACAAGACCGCGACCTGGTGGCGCCAGGCCGCCGTGTACCAGATCTATCCGCGGAGCTTCGCGGACGCCGACGGCGACGGCCTCGGCGACATCCCCGGCATCGTGTCGCGCGCCGACTACCTCGCCGAGCTCGGCATCGACGCGGTGTGGCTGAGCCCGTTCTACCCGTCGGAGCTCGCCGACGGCGGGTACGACGTGGCGGACTACCGGAACGTCGACCCCCGCCTCGGCACCCTCGACGACTTCGACGCCATGGTCGAGGCGCTGCACGCGCGGGGCATCCGCGTCGTCGTCGACATCGTCCCCAACCACACCTCCGACCAGCACGCCTGGTTCCAGGAGGCACTCGCCGCCGGCCGCGGCTCGGCCGCCAGGGAGCGCTACATCTTCCGGGAGGGCACCGGCCCCGACGGTGCGGAGCCGCCCACCGACTGGGTCTCGGTCTTCGGCGGCAGCGCCTGGGAGCGCGTCGCGGACGGCCAGTGGTACCTGCACAACTTCGCCGTCGAGCAGCCCGACCTGAACTGGGACCACCCGGAGGTGCGCGAGGACTTCCTCACGACGCTCCGCTTCTGGTCGGACCGCGGCGTGGACGGCTTCCGCATCGATGTGGCCCACATGCTGACGAAGGATCTCACCGAGCCGCTGCCGTCCCGCGCGGAGCTCGACGCGATGGACCGCACCTCCGGCACCCATCCGATGATCGACCGCGACGACGTGCACGAGATCTACGCGCAGTGGCGCGCGGTCTTCAACGAGTACGACCCGCCGCGCACCGCGGTCGCCGAGGCGTGGGTGGAGACCCCGGAGCGCCGCGCGAAGTACGCCTCCGCGGAGGGGCTCGGGCAGGCATTCAACTTCGACCTGCTCGTCGCCGACTTCGATGCGACGGACTTCCAGCGCATCATCGCCGACAACCTCGCCCAAGCGCAGGCTGCGGGCTCGTCGACCACCTGGGTGCTCTCGAACCACGACGTGACGCGGCACGCCACCCGCTACGGCCTGCCGCCGCTGCGCGGCCGCGCGGTCAAGCAGGGCACCGAGTGGGTGCGCGCCGGCGGCCCGGAGGAGGGCCTCGACCGTGAGGGCGGCCTGCGCCGGGCGCACGCCGCGACGTTGCTGCTGCTCGGCCTGCCCGGCAGCGCCTACCTCTATCAGGGCGAGGAGCTGGGCCTGCACGAGGTCGCGGAGATCGCGCCCGACCAGCGTCAGGACCCCGGGTTCTTCCGCGGCGCGGACTTCGACGGCCTGGGCCGCGACGGCTGCCGCGTGCCGCTGCCGTGGACGGCGTCCGGCAGCTCGTACGGCTTCGGCGCCGCCGGCGCGCACCTGCCGCAGCCCGCCTGGTTCGCGGCGCATGCGGTGGAGGTGGAGGACGCCGACCCCGGCTCGACCCTCAACCTGTACCGCGAGGCGCTGCGGCTGCGACGACTGCTGCAGACCGGGGAGACGCTCGAGTGGGTCGACACGGGTCGGGAGGACGTGCTGCGGTTCCGCCGCCCGAACGGGTGGGAGGTCGTGACGAACTTCGGCACCTCGCCGTTCGAGCTGGGCGCCGCGGCCGACGACGCCGTGCTGTCGACCGTCGCGTTGGACGGGTCCGCGCTGCCGGGCGAGGCCACGGTCTGGATCGCCCCGGGAGCGCTCGCGAGCTGAGGCGGCGCCGGCGGGCGAGGGCCGGTTTGATAATGGTTCTCATTAGCGTTTAGAGTGGGACCCATGAAGAAGCCCGCCCTCGCCCTCACGCTCGCCTCGGTCGCCGCCCTCTCCCTGGCCGGATGCTCGTCGACCTCCGGCGCGGCGGAGGACGACGGCGCGGTGACGGTCGTCGCCAGCACCAACGTCTACGGCGACATCGCCGCGCAGGTCGGCGGAGACCGGGTCGACGTCACCTCGATCATCGACTCGGTCACCCAGGACCCGCACTCCTACGAAGCGAGCGCTCGCGACCGCCTCACGCTGCAGAAGGCCGACCTCGTGGTGGAGAACGGCGGCGGCTACGACGCGTTCATCGACAGCCTCCTGCAGGATGCGCAGGACCCGCACGTCGTCACCGCGGTGGAGTTCTCGCACGACTACCCGGGGAACGAGGGCGACGACGAGGCCGCGACCGAGGAGCCGCACGATCACGAGCACGCCGAGGGCGAAGACGAGCACGCCGACCACGACCACATCGAGGGCTTCAACGAGCACGTGTGGTTCGACCCGCACACGATGATCCACGTCGTCGAGGCGATCGCCGACGAGCTCACCGAGATCGACCCCGACGGTGCCGACACGTTCCGCACGAACGCGGACGAGCTCGTCGCGGAACTGGAGGGCTTCGAGGGCGACCTCGAGGCGATCAAGGCGGACGCCGCCGGTGCGACGGTGTTCATGACCGAGCCGTTGCCCGGGTACCTGGCCACGGCCGCCGGGCTCACCGACGTCACCCCCGAGGGCTTCGCGGAGTCGGTGGAGGAGGGCAGCGATGTCGCGCCCGCCGTGCTGCTCGAGGCGCTGCAGGTCGTCGGGTCCGGCGATGTGACCGCCGTGCTCACCAACGCCCAGACCGGCGGCGCGGAGACGGAGCGCGTGGAGAAGGCCGCGGAGGACGCCGGGGTGCCCGTGGTCGCGTTCACGGAGCTGCTCGAGGACGGATCGTCGTACTCTGAGTGGATGAGTGACGCGATCCAGAGCCTCGCCGCCGCCGTCCAGTCGTGAGCGGAGCCCGTTCACAGGCTCAGCGACCCGCGAGGGAGACCGGTCCGGTCCTCGAGATCGCCGACGGCGCCCTGCAGCGGGGCGACCGCGAGCTCTGGTCGGGGCTCGACCTCGCGGTGCAGCCCGGCGAGTTCATCGCGGTTCTCGGTCCGTCGGGCTCCGGGAAGACGACGCTCCTGCGCAGCATCCTGGGACTCCAGCCCCTGTCCCGCGGCAGCATCCGCGTGGCCGGCGAGCCCGTGCACCGCGGCAACGCCCGCATCGGGTACATCCCGCAGCAGCGTTCGCTCGCGCCCGACACGAGCATGCGGGCCCGTGACCTCGTCGCCCTCGGCGTGCAGGGCAGCCGCTTCGGCTTCCCTGTCCCGCACCGCGGCGACCGGGCGAAGGTCGACGCGCTGCTGGCCGCGGTCGGGGCGACGTCCTACGCGGACCGCCGCGTGGGCCTGCTCTCCGGCGGGGAGCAGCAGCGCCTCCGGGTCGGACAGGCGCTGGCCGACGAGCCCGCGCTGCTGCTCTGCGACGAGCCGCTGTCGAACCTCGACCTCGCCAACCAGGTCGCCGTCACCGACATCATCGACCGCCAGCGTCGGGAGCGCGGGGCCGCCGTGCTCTTCGTCACGCACGACGTCAACCCGATCCTGAACCGCGTCGACCGCATCCTCTACATCGCCGGGGGCCGGTTCCTCCTCGGGACCCCGGAGGAGGTGCTGCAGACCCGCGTGCTGACGGATCTCTACGGCACCCCGGTGTTCGTGCTCCGGGCCGGCGACCGGCTCGTCGTGGTCGGCGTCCCCGATGCGGAGCCGCACCACGACCACGACCACGAGCACGGGGGCGCCGCATGACCGCCGCGTCCGCCCTCGTCCCGATGGTCGGCTGGGACGACATCTTCTCCTTCCAGGACTACGGCGAGCTCGTCGCCCTGCTCTCGAACTCGATCATCGCGGGTGCCGTGCTCGGCCTCGTCGGCGGCCTCATCGGGGTCTTCGTCATGCAGCGCGATCTCGCCTTCGCGGTGCACGGGGTGAGCGAGCTCTCCTTCGCGGGAGCGGCGGCGGCGCTGCTGTTCGGCGGCAGCGTCGTGCTCGGCTCCCTCGGCGGAGCCCTCGTGGCGGCGATCCTCATCGGGGTCCTCGGCGCCAAGGCCAGGGACCGCAACTCGATCGTGGGCGTGCTCATGCCGTTCGGGCTCGGTCTCGGCATCCTGTTCCTGTCGCTGTACGACGGCCGGAGCGCCAACCGGTTCAGCCTCCTGACGGGGCAGATCGTGTCGGTCTCGAGCCCCGACCTCGGCTGGCTCATCGGCATCAGCCTCGTGGTGCTGCTCGGCCTGCTCGTGATGTGGAATCCGCTGCGCTTCGACTCGCTCGACCCGGAGTCGGCGGCCGCCCGCGGGGTGCCCACCCGCACCGTGAGCCTGCTGTTCATGGTGCTGCTGGGGCTCATCGTCGCGGTGAGCGTGCACATCATCGGCGCGCTGCTGGTGATGGCGCTGCTGGTGACACCGGCGGCCGCCGCCATGCGGATCACGGCGGGCCCTGTCGCGGTGCCGGTGCTGGCGGCTGTGTTCGGGTTCGTGTCGGCCGTCGGCGGGATCCTCCTCGCGCTCGCCGGAACCCTCCCGGTGAGCCCCTACATCACGACCCTGTCCTTCACGATCTACGTCGTGTGCTGGATCGTGCAGCGCGTCCGGTCCCGGGTCACCCGCGTCTGACCCTGCTTCCAATCGCGCACCTGGCTCCATTTCGGCCGGAGATGCCGCCAATCGGGCGATTCGAAGCGGGGAAGGCCGCTCCCAGCCCTCGCCAACCGTCCCGGCCTAGAATCGATGGCATGGCTCAGCGGAACACCTGGCAGCGCGAACGTGTGCGCGAAGCGCTCGCCGACGCGCGCGGTTTCGTGAGCGCGCAGAGCCTCCACGCGACGCTCCGCGACGACAACACCGGGATCGGCCTGGCCACGGTCTACCGCGCTCTCGCCGGGCTCGCGGCCGCCGGCGACGCCGACTCGCTGCAGAGCCCCGAGGGAGAGGCGCTCTACCGGGCGTGCACCACCCAGGGCCACCACCACCACCTCATCTGCCGATCCTGCGGCCTCACGGTCGAGATCGAGGCGAAGGACGTGGAGCAGTGGGCGCACCGCACCGCCGCCCTGCACGGCTTCACCGAGGCCGCCCACGTCGTCGACATCTTCGGGCTCTGCACCCCCTGCGCCAACAAGCGCGACGCGGAGAGGGCTGCGACAGCGTGACCGCCCCGGCACGAACGGCCACCCGTCCGGGCCACACGCACCGTCGAGCGCCCTCGCCGCGCTCGACGTGGATCGCCGTCGGCATCGGCGTCGTGATCGTCGCGGCCCTGTTCCTCATCGACGCCTTCCTCCCCACCCTCTTCCCCGCCTCGCTGCCCACTCGCGCGCAGGACGGCCTGACGCTCGCCCTCAGTGTGCTCATCGAGGCGCTGCCGTTCGTCGTGCTCGGCGTGCTCCTGTCGATCGTCGTGCAGGTCTGGCTCCCGGCAGACGTCATCCACCGCTGGCTCCCCCGCCGCGCCTGGGCCCGTCGCGCGGTGCTCTCCCTGCTCGGCATGCTCATCCCGGTCTGCGAGTGCGGCAACGTGCCGTTCGCCCGCGGGCTCATGATGCGCGGCCTCGCCCCCGCGGAGGCGCTGACCTTCCTCATCGCGGCGCCGATCGTCAATCCGATCGTGATCCTCACGACGCACGCCGCCTTCGGGTGGGACGGCGGCATCCTCGTCGCCCGCCTCGTCGGCGGCTACCTCATCGCGAACCTGATCGGCTGGATCTACAGCCGCCACCCCTCGCCGGAGTCGCTGCTCACCCAGCGCTTCGTCGATACGTGCGAGCGCGTCACGCACGAACCGGGAACCCCCGTGCGCCGCAGCCTCACGCAGTTCCTCGTGGAGCTGCGGGCCGTGATGCCGGCGCTCGTGATCGGCTCCGCGCTCGCCGGGGCCGTCCAGGTGCTCATCCCGCGCGACGTCCTGCTCACGATCGGCGCCAACCCCGTGCTGTCGATCGTCGCGATGATGCTGCTCGCGATCGTCGTGGCGATCTGCTCCAACGTCGACGCCTTCTTCGCGCTGTCGTTCGCGTCGACCTTCTCCTCGGGTGCGCTCGTGGCGTTCCTCCTGGTCGGCCCGCTCGTCGACATCAAGATGCTCGCGCTGATGCGCACGACCTTCACCACCCGCACGCTCGTGGGCATCACCGCTGTCGTGCTGGCATCGGCCTTCGCGATCGGGATCGGGGTGAACGTCCTTGCCTGAGCTCTCCGCCCGCTCCCGCGCCCTCGCCACCCGGTGGCTGGGGATCGGCCTGGCATCCGTCGTCGCGGTCGTCACCCTCGGCCTCGCGGTGACCGACCGTCTCAGCCTCTACATCAGCCCGGAGTCGGTGTGGTTCGCGTGCGCGGCCGCCGTCGTGACGCTCGCCGGGGCGATCTGGTCGTGCGCGCTGCCGCTGGGGGCCGAGGAGGACCACGGACACGACCACGGTCCCGCGGCCTCGCGCTCCGACGAGCCGGCCGCGTCCGTGGACGACGAAGCCGACCGCCCGTCCGGGCTGTCGCGCCGGCGCCTCGCGGGCGTCGGTGCGCTGGCCGGCGGCGTGGTCGCGACCGGGGTCGTCGTCTCCGCGCTCGTCCTCCCGCCCGCCTCGCTCTCGGTGGAGCTCGCGATGTCCCGCGCCGGAGAGGAGACCGCGCTGTTCGCCGGGGCCGACACCGTCGCCCTCGGGGTCGCGGACACCTCGACCTTCGGTGTGGGCGACTGGGCGAGCGTCTTCGCCGCCGCGACGAACACCGCGGCCTACGACGGGGCCGACGTCACGCTGCAGGGCTTCGTCACGCCCGGTGAGGGAGACGGCGTCAACCTCACGCGCCTCGTCATCACGCACTGCGTCATCGACGCCCAGACCGCCGCCTTGCCGGTGAGCGTCGACGCCGACGCCTACAAGACCGGACAATGGGTCGAGATCACGGGGAAGGTCCGCGCCGACGACGACGGCTCCCTGCACATCGAGCCGACCGATGTGGTGGCGATCGACGAGCCGAAGGACCCGTATGAGTACTGACGACGAGCGGCCGGAGCCGCCCGCCGTCCCGCGGACCCGCGCCGAGCTGCGCGCCGCCCGGGAAGCGGAGGAGCGCGCCGCGGAGGAGCAGACCGCGGCCGAGCGCGCCGCCGTCGAGCAGGCCGAGGCGGAGCAGGTCGCCGAGGAGCGTGCGGCCGTGGAGCGCATGGCGGCGGAGGTCGCGGCCGAGCAGGCAGCCGTCGACCGTGAAGCCGCGGAGCGTGAAGCCGCGGAGCGTGCTGCGGCCGAGCGTGCTGCGGCGGAGCGTGCTGCGGCGGAGCGTGCTGCGGCGGAGCGTGCCGCGGAGCGCGAAGCCGCGGAGCACGCGGCAGAGGAGTCGGCCGCTGGCATCCCCGCGATCCCGCAGGCACCCGAACCGGTGTTCACCCCCGCGGGCCCGACGTCCACCTCCCGAGCAGACGGTGCCCCGGACGACGCGGCGGAGCCGGGCTGGACGCCCACGACCGACCTCCCCGCCGACGATGAGGCGCCGCGGAGCGCCCCGTGGTCCCGCCGCCGGTTCCTCGTCACGATCGGCGCCGTCGTCGGAGTGCTCGTACTCGTCGGCACGGGGCTCGGAATCGTGAGCCTCCTCCAGGGCCCGCGGGTCACCGACGTGCAGGTCGACGCCGCGCAGGCCATCGAATCGTCCGGAAGCCGCGTCATCCTCACTGCGAACCAGCCCCTCTCCGCGATCGACCCCGAGCAGGTCACCGTCGAGCCCTCCGTGCCTTTCACGGTCGATGCCGCCGGCCGCGGGGTGGGCGTGCGTTTCACCGTGCCCCTCGACGACGACACGACCTACACGGTCACCGTCGCCGGGGTGACCGGCGCCGGGGGCGGCCCCGCCGCGGACCTCACGACGTCCTTCGAGACCCCGCCGTCGTCGATCTTCCTGCTGCGCCGCGACCCCGACGGCGACGACATCATCTTCCGCACCGATCTGAGCGGGGAGAACGCGCAGCCGGTGTTCTCCCACCCGCGCATCGACGACTTCCGGGCCACGTCCACGCAGCTTGTGGCCGCCGTCGAGGACGACGACCAGTCGCGGCTGCTCGTGATGGACAGGGACGGCTCCGATCAGCGCGAGCTCCCGCTGCCCGGCGAGGGCTACGTGGGCGCGATCCAGGTGTCCGAGCGCGGCAACCTCGTCGGCTACAGCTACTCCGATCGCGAGCTCAGTGACACCGAGGGGCGGGCGAGCGTGCTCGTCACCCAGTCGCTGAGCGGCGACGACGAGCCCCGCATCATCGAGGTCGGCGACGAGGAGGTGAGCGTCTTCGTGTGGCAGTTCGTGCCCGACAGCGCCGCCGTGCTGTTCATCGACTTCGACGGGGCGCTCTCGCTCGTCGATCAGTCCGCCGACACCGGGGTGCAGTCCCTCGGGCTCGCGACGACCATCCAGGGCATCTCCCGCGGCACGTACACCGCCATCGTCGAGCGGCTGGACGGCTCGGTCGTCGAGCTCGACCTCGCGGACGGCTCCGAGGAGCCGCTCGCCCCCTCCGAGCCGGACTACGGCAGCGCCACCTCCATCACCCCGTTCCCCGGGGGGACCCTGCGACACGTCGTCGCCCGGGACGAGGGCGGTCTCCCGGTGGGCGAGGCCGTGATCCGCGTCGACGACTCCGGTGCGGCCACCCCGCTCGTGGAGGTGAGTGCCGCCGATTCGATCCTCCAGGCCTGCGCGTCGCCGAGCGGCCAGTACGCCGCCGTCGTGATCGCCCCCGACATGGCCGACAACGCCTATGACGGGATGCTGCTGCCCCTCCCGGAGGAGCTCGAGACGCACCTGATCGACATGAAGACCGGGGATGAGCTCGTGGCGCTGACCGGCTTCGACGCGTCCTGGTGCCAGACGGCGCCGCGGTTCTGACGTGACGGAGCCGGAGGCCTTGCGCCGCGCCACCCGAGAAGACGTGATGCGTTCCGCTGTGGACGTCGCGCCGACGCTGCTCGGCGCGGAGCTGCGGACCGTCGTCATCGAGGACGGCCTCCCCGTCGAGGTGCGCGTGCGCATCACCGAGGTCGAGGCGTATCACGGGCAGGGCACGGGGGCGGTCGCCGACCCCGGTTCGCACGCCCGCATGGGGCGCACGGCTCGGAACGCCACGATGTGGGGCGAGCCCGGGCATCTGTACGTGTACCTGAGTCACGGCATCCACTCCTGCGTCAATGTGGCCTGTGGCCCCGAGGGGCAGGGCGACGGCGTTCTGCTGCGTGCCGGGGAGATCGTGTCCGGCGTGGACGCGGCGGCCCGACGACGACGGGCCGTCCCGCCGCTCGGCCGCACCGCCCTCCGTGACCTCGCGCGCGGACCAGGGCGGCTCGGACAGGCGGCGGGGCTGCGGCACTCCCTGCACGACGGCATCGACGCCATCACGGGCGACGAGCAGAACGGCGCCAGGGCGGAGCTGTGGCTCGGCCCTCCCGTGGCCGACGTGGCCCAGGGCCCGCGGGTGGGGGTGGCGGGTGTCGCCGGGACGGACGCGTTCCCCTGGCGCTTCTGGATCCCCGGCGACCCCACGGTCTCCCCGTTCCGCTGGGGGCGGGGTGCCGCCGACGCTTCGAATCGCGCGAATGGCGGCTTTTCGGCCTGAGATGGGGCCATTCAGGCGATTCGAACGGCCGACCGAGGCCGTGCTACACTGACTCTTCGTCTGCGCACGCTCCTGTGCGCAGTTCGTGTGCTCCCCCTTCTTCCGCCGAGAGATCGGCATGCGGGGCGGCGTGCAGACAAGGGATCTTGGGTGAGGCCGTCCGGTCTCACGGTAATGAAGGAGTCATCATCATGGCAGCAGTGTGCCAGGTGACCGGAGCTGTTCCCGGCTTCGGTCACAACGTCTCGCACTCGCACCGCCGGACGAAGCGTCGCTTCGACCCGAACGTGCAGAAGAAGACCTATTTCGTGCCCTCGCTCGGTCGTAAGATCACGCTCAACGTGTCCGCCAAGGGCATCAAGGTGATCGACGCGCGCGGCATCGAGAACGTCGTCAAGGATCTCCAGGCGAAGGGTGTGAAGCTCTAATGGCCAAGAAGGCTCAGGACGTCCGTCCGATCATCAAGCTGCGTTCGACGGCGGGTACGGGTTACACGTACGTGACCAAGAAGAACCGCCGCAACACCCCCGACCGCCTCGTTCTCAAGAAGTACGACCCGGTCATCCGTCAGCACGTCGAATTCCGAGAGGAGCGTTGATCCATGGCTAAGAAGAGCAAGATCGCGCGCAACGAGCAGCGCAAGGTCATCGTCGAGCGCTACGCCGAGCGTCGTGCCGAGCTGAAGAAGACCCTGGTCGACCCGAACGCCACCGACGAGGCCCGCGAGGCCGCCCGCGTCGGCCTGCAGAAGCTGCCGCGCAACGCGTCGCCGGCTCGCGTGCGTTCGCGCGACGTCATCGACGGCCGCCCCCGTGGTGTCCTCACGAAGTTCGGCATCTCGCGTGTCCGCTTCCGTGACATGGCGCACCGTGGCGAGCTGCCCGGCGTGACCAAGTCGAGCTGGTAAGCACCAGCGAAGAAGGGCGAGGATCTCGGATCCTCGCCCTTTTTGCATGCCCGGCGGCGCAGGCGATCGCGCGGGATCAGGCGCGTACGCGGGGGAGCGCCTGTTGTCGCGCGGGGGCCTGGACCGGCGAGAGGGCGACCGAAAACCTGTGACGCGAGTGGCCAATGTGACGCGACACGCCGGGAAATCGGTCGAAACCCGCGAAATGACGCGGAAATCCGGGTGGCCGTTGGTACATTCGAGGCGGTCACACGACCAACGGGGAGCACCCGCTCCTCGCACCCACACACGATGCGACGGTCCTTCGTCGCTGGAGGATGACATGGCTGACAAGTCCATCACCAAGACCGAGCTCGTCGCGAGCATCGCTTCCGCCACCGGCCAGAGCCAGGCCACCGTCTCCGGTGTCCTCGACTCGCTGTTCGCCACGGTCTCCGACGCTGTCGCCAAGGGCAGCAAGGTCTCCATCCCGGGCTGGATCTCGTTCGAGCAGGTCGACACGGCCGCCCGCACGGGCCGCAACCCGCAGACCGGCGCCGAGATCAAGATCCCGGCCGGCAAGCGCGTCAAGGTGACCGCCGGTTCCAAGCTCAAGGCTGCCGTCAAGTAAGACCGCACCCTTTCGAAGGCCGCCCCCGCTCCGGGGGCGGCCTTCGTGCATCCTCCCTGCTGCGCGCGCCTAGGCTGGAGGGGTGAGTTCCCGCACCGAGACGCCGCGCTCGACGTCGGCGTACCGTCTCGCCGGCATCGTCATCCTCCTCGCCGCCGCCGGCGTCGCCCTCGTCTGGGCGCTGCTCGTCGGGGGAGGGGCGAACCCGCCGCTGCTGCAGGACCCCGGACCCGTGGTGCTGTGGGGCACACCGCTGGCGAAGCTCGTCATGAACCTCGCCGGTGCGCTCATGCTCGGATCGCTCGTGCTGGCCCTGTTCGGACTGCGAGCGGGAGAGCGCACGTTCGACACGGCCCTGAACATCGCCTCGGTCGGCGCCGCCGTCTTCACCGTCTCCGCGGGTCTCGCCGGGTTCTTCTCCTTCATGGCGGCCTTCAACCCGCAGCTCAGCATCGAGCGCGAGTTCGGCTCGCAGCTCGGGCGCTTCCTGCTGGAGCTCCCGCTGGGGCAGTCGTGGTTGATCACGACGATCCTCGGTGCGGTCATCACGGTGCTCGCGTTCGCCTGGCGCACCTGGACGCCCACGCTGCTCACCGCCCTGCTGGCCGCGGTGTCGTTCCTGCCGCTCGCCACCCAGGGGCACGCCGGCGACCTCGACGGACACAACATGGCCGTCAACTCCATCCTCCTGCACACGATCGGCGCGGCCGTGTGGCTGGGCGGACTGCTCCTCCTCGTGCTCCTCCGTGGGCAGCAGGGCCTCGATCTGCCCACGCTCGTCGGCCGGTACTCCTCCCTCGCGATCGCGGCCTTCGCGGTCGTCGCCGTCTCCGGCTTCACCCGCTCCATCGTCGCTATCGGGAGCTGGGAGGCCGTGTGGACCACCCCCTACGGACTCATCGTCGTCGTCAAGGCCGCTCTGCTCGTCGGGATGGGGCTGCTCGGCGCCTGGTACCGCACGCGTCTGATCCCGAAGCTGAGCGGGGACCGCGCGTCCCGGTGGTTCTGGGCGCTCGTCCTCGGTGAGGTGGCGCTGATGGGACTCGCCTCCGGTGCCGCGGCCGCGCTCGCGCGCACGCCCCCGCCCACCGGCGAGGTCGCGGCGTTCGCGCAGACCCCGGCGCAGATCCTCACCGGATCGCTGCTGCCGCCCGAGCTCACCCTGGAGCGCTGGTTCACGGCGTGGGACATCGACGTGCTGTGGCTCGTCGCGGCGGGTTTCGGACTCTTCCTCTATCTCGCGGGCGTGCGCCGGCTCCGGCTCCGCGGCGACCGCTGGCCGATCCACCGCACCGTCTTCTGGGTGCTCGGCCTGCTGCTGCTGGTGTGGGTCACGGGTGGTCCCATCAACGCCTACCAGGAGTACCTCTTCAGCGTGCACATGCTCGGGCACATGATGCTCTCGATGGCGATCCCGCTGCTGCTGGTCTCCGGGGCGCCGATCACCCTCGCCCTGCGCGCCGTCCACAAGCGCGACGACGGCACGCGCGGCGGCAGGGAGTGGATCATGTGGGCCGTGCACTCGCCGTTCGCGCGGGTCGTCACGCACCCCATCGTGGCGGCGGCGATCTTCATCCTGTCGCTCTGGGCGTTCTACTTCACCGACCTCGTGCGCTGGTCGATGTACGAGCACCTCGGGCACGAGTGGATGGTCATCCACTTCCTGATCTCGGGCTACCTGTTCGTGATGAGCCTGATCGGCGCCGACCCCGTGCCGTACCGCCTGCCGTACCCCGGCCGGCTCATCACCCTCATCGCGGTGATGGCGATGCACGCGTTCTTCGGCATGGCGATCATGATGCAGGAAGGGCTGATGGTCGCAGACTGGTTCGGCGCGATGGGCCGCGACTGGGGTGCCGACCCGATGACCGACCAGTACGTGGGCGGCGGCATCGCGTGGTCGATCGGGGAGATCCCCACGCTCATCCTCGCCATCACGGTCGCGATCCAGTGGAGCCGGAGCGACACCAAGCTCCAGCGCCGTCGCGATCGGCACGCCGACCGCACGGGCGACGCCGAGCTGGAGGAGTACAACGCCCGGCTGGCCGACCTCGCGGCCCGCGACCAGCGCGCCGCGGAGCGTCAGCGCCGCTGACGCGACGGCTTCACTGCCCGAGGTCGTCCGGCGATCCGACGCGGATCGAGGCGGAGCCGTCGGGGAGGATCGCGATCGATCCGTTCACGCGGAACGGCACGTCTTCGGAGACCGGCTCGACGGAGCCGTCGAACAGCGACTGGATCTCGACCTCGACGTGCGCCACGGCGGTCGTGGGCGGGATCTGCCAGTGGCCGTCGTCGGAGGGCGCGACCATGATCTCGGGCTGCTGGGCGATCGACCACTTCGGAGGCGACGCGATCCGGTTCTCGACGCGGAGCCCGAACGGGCAGGCCGTGGGCTGGAGCACCTCCTGCGTGGTGCAGCCGGTGAGGAACTCCTCGACGCGCTCCTGGACGACCTCGACGAACTCCTCCGTCGGCTCCGACTGCACGTCCAACGGGGTCACGGCGAGCGGCTTGTCGGCGAGGACGCCGTGGCCGGACGACTCCGAGATCGCGGTGTCCACGGTGACGGAGTAGACACCGGGGGTGAAGACCAGCAGGGGCAGCGGCTCGAGCGGAGCGGCGGCGGCGCCGGCGGCGGAGACCTGGCGACGGTCGACCTCGAAGCCGTTCACGGCGAAGCTGTCGGAGCCGCGCACGGTGAGCTCGACCACCGCCAGGGGGCTCGTCGTGAAGCGCCAGTTCGGGGTGACCCCCGCCCAGCCGTCCTGCGTGACGTGGAAGGTGGTCGTCCCGGAATGGCCGCCCGCCCGGTAGCTGACCGTGACCGCGGTGTCGTCGCCGGAGGTCTCTTCCGACTCGACCTCGATGTCGGTGAGCGGGCCGAGGGCGGAGCGGCGCAGCATCGCCTCGGATGCGGCGGGGTCGATCCCGGCCTCGTCGAGGGTCTCCCGATCGATCGCGACGCCGGGGACCCGGAGGGCGTCGGCCGCGCGCCCCTCGGCGAGCAGATCGAGATAGCGGACCACGAAGGCCGACGGACCGTAGAACTGCCGGTAGAGGGTCGCACCCCCGGCGCCGATCGCGGCCAGCAGGAGGACGCCGATGAGCCCGAGGATCGCCAGATCGGCGCCCAGGCGCGACCGCCGGGGCGCGCGCGTCCCGGCCCGCTCCATGCCGGTCAGTCTAGGAGGGCGTCCTGAGGGGACGCCGAGCGTCGGCGAGCCCCCACCGGACGGGGCACGTACCATGGGGGAGCGTCCCGTGTCCGACCCGCCAGCCCTGTGAGAACCGTGTCCCTTCCCGCCCTGTCCGAGGAGCAGCAGGAGTTGTTCCGGCTCATCGAGGACACCAGGGAGCACGTCTTCATCACGGGACGCGCGGGCACCGGCAAGTCCACGCTGCTGCAGCATTTCGCCTGGAACACGAAGAAGCAGATCGCGATCTGCGCCCCCACCGGCGTCGCGGCCCTGAACGTCGAGGGGCAGACGATCCACTCTCTCTTCCGGCTGCCGATCGGGCTGATCGGGGACGGGGACATCGACCAGAACGATGCGACCCGACGGATCCTCAACGCGATCGAGACCCTCGTCATCGACGAGATCTCCATGGTCAACGCCGACCTCATGGACGCCATCGACCGCTCCCTCCGGCAGGCCAGGGGCCGACGGGGCGAGCCCTTCGGCGGCGTGCAGATCGTCATGTTCGGCGACCCGTACCAGCTCGCCCCCGTCCCCCCGCGCGGGGACGAGGCCCGGTACGTGAAGGATCACTACCGGTCGTTCTGGTTCTTCGACGCGAAGGTGTGGGCGGGCCCTTCGACAGGCTCAGGGACCCACTCTTCGACAGGCTCGGGGACCCAGGGGGGCCAGGGGGCGCTGTTCGAGGTGGACACCCGGGCGGAGCTGCACGTGCGGGAGCTCGTGCAGATCCACCGCCAGTCGGACGACGGCTTCAAGTCCATGCTCAACGCGGTCCGCTACGGCCGGGTGACGGCGGAGATCGCCGGGATCCTCAACGCCCAGGGCGCGCGCACCCCTCCGGACCCCGAGCCGGGCGAGGTGCCGATGATCACCCTCGCCACCCGCAACGACATCGTGAACAGCATCAACAGCCGGCATCTGGCCGCGCTCCCCGGCAAGGAGCAGACCGCGCGGGCGGAGGTCAGCGGCGACTTCGGACGCGGAGAGGCCTCCCTCCCCGCCGAGTCCGAGCTCAAGCTCAAGGTGGGGGCGCAGGTGATGTTCCTGCGCAACGACACCGCGATGACCGGAGAGCCGCCGCGCTGGGTCAACGGCACCATCGGGACGGTGACCCGCATCCTCGGCGGGACCGTGCGCGTGGAGATCGACGGCGAGGAGGTCGACGTCGAGCCGGCCGTCTGGGAGCGGTTCCGGTACGCCTACGACCCGAACACGAAGAAGCTCTCCCGGGACGTCGTGGCCGAGTTCACCCAGTTCCCGCTGCGCCTGGCCTGGGCCGTGACGATCCACAAGTCGCAGGGCAAGACCTACGACCGGGCCGTGATCGACCTGGGCTCCGGGGCGTTCGCGCCGGGACAGACCTACGTCGCCCTCAGCCGTCTCACGTCGCTGGACGGCCTCTACCTCTCCCGACCCCTGCGGCCGAGCGACATCCGCGTGGACGAGGACGTGCGGCGGTTCATGCGCGATGCGTGGCTCGCCGCCTCGACGCCCGAGCTGCCGCGGACCTGACGGCGACCGCCGGGTCAGGCGGCGGCGCGGGCGCGGTCGAGGTCTTCGAACAGCTCGGTGTTGAAGCGGTACGCGAGGAGCACCTCGTCGATGACGCGCTCGCGCTCGGCCTCGTCCCACGGAGCGGCGTCGAGCTGCTCGCGATACACGTCCTTGAAGGCGGAGGGGTCGGCGATGTCGTCGAAGAGGTAGAAGCCGATGCCGTTCGTCTCGAAGCCGAAGCGCCGCGCCATCACCCGGCCGATGAAGATGCCGCCGGAAAGGTCGCCGAGGTAGCGGGTGTAGTGGTGGGCGACGAAACCGCCCGCCCACGTCGCGCCGACCTGACGGATGCGCTCGACGTAGCGCTGCGTGGTGGGCAGCGGAGCGATCCGCTCGCGCCACTCTGGTCCGAGGAGGAAGGCGAGGTCGGCCTCGAGCGCGGGGAGGCGCGTGAGCTTGTCGCTCAGGAACACCGACACCACCGGGTCCTGGCGCATCCGCTCGCCGGCGCCCTCGAGCGCGTCGTAGATGAAGTAGTGCTGCGCGACGAGCGCGATGTAGTCCTCGCGCGACCCCTCGCCCTTGAGGAGATCGGACATGAAGCCCGCCGTCTCGCTGCGGGAATGCGAACCGGAGGAGCGCTCCCGGAGGGCGGCGGAGAAGGAGAGGATCTCGGGCATGGCTTCAGTGTAAGGGCAGCCTAACCTTGGAGGGAAGCCCGGGGCGCCGCCGGCGGTCAGTCGTGAGGTCGGGGCTCCACGCCGAGGCGGGCGCAGGCGTCGTCGTACAGCGCCACGATCTCCCGGCGGACCTCCCGGCGCTCGGTGATGGGACCGCCCGGCCACGGCACCCGGAGCTCCGACGTCGCGCCGCCACGCGAGACCTCCCACCGTCCGGCCTCCCCGTCGAAGCCCGTCATCACGGCGCCGTCGACGTCGTCCACGGGCGGTGCGGAGAAGGCGCGGGCGATGAGCAGGTTGTCGTCGGTGTGGTCGTCGTTCATGTGGCGGAGGACGGCGGCGATCACGTCGGCAGCGAAGTCATGGGGCACAGGGACACCCTACGACGGCTCGCGGGGCCGACTTTCAGCATCCGCGCTCTAGACTCAGGAGACACGTCTTCGGGGGTTCCCACACATGCAGCTTCTCTCGTCGCGCCGGTGGCGCGCCGCAGCGGCCACGGCGGCCGTCCTCGGTCTCGTCCTCACCGGATGCTCCGCTGAGGAGACCTTCAGCTATACGCCGCCCGAGCAGGTCGACGCGACCCTGCCCGACGAGACCGTCGCCGCACTCCAGGGCGCCGTCGACAACGCGATCGCGGCCTCCGGTGCAAGCGGCGCGATCGTCGGCGTCTGGGTGCCGTGGAGCGGGACCTGGGTCGCCGCCACGGGCACGCAGAGCAAGGCGGACGGCGGCGAGCTCTCCACCGACATGTCGTTCCGCATCGCCGACGTGACCCGCCTGATGACCTGCGACGTGCTCTACGCGCTCGCCGACGAGGGCACGGTCGAGCTGGACGCGAAGGTGCCGGAGTACGTCTCCGGCGTCGCCGACATGGACGACATCACCCTGCTCGACCTCTGCAACGGGACCAGTGGGGCCGGCTCCTCGGAGAAGACGGTCAAGGCGGCGTGGAAGAACACCCCCGACCGTGTGTGGGCGCCGCTCGAGCTCGCCGGGTACGGCCTCGGTCGCACCCGCGTGGCTCCGCACACGACGTTCCGCGACTCCGACGCCGGGTACCTCCTGCTCGGGCTCGCCCTCGAGCGCGCGTCCGGGATGAGCGCGCGTGAGCTCATCGCGGAGTACGTCACCGAGCCGCTCGAGCTGGCCGAGACGTCGCTTCCGCCCGCGGCCGCCGCGCCGCCCTCGGACGGCCCCGTGCTCGAGGGGCACTACATGAACAAGGGCGAGGGCGGTTACGACTGCGCCGCCCCCGTCGACATCACCACGCTGTCGTCGAGCACCGGCTTCACCGACTCCGGGGCCGTGTCGACCATCACCGATCTCGGTCGCTACATCCAGGCCGAGGCCACGCAGGCCCTGCGCACGAAGGACGATCCCGACCGGTTCGCCACTCCGCTGCCCGTGGCCGAGGACGCGCCGACCTGGTACCAGGCGACCGGGGGAGCGTACATCGCCGGGTCGATGATCGGTCAGCACGGGTGGACGCCCGGGTACGCGACCGCGGCCTACTCCGATCCGACCACGGGGTTCACCGTCGCGGTCGTGCTGAACGACTCCACCGCCGGAGCGGTGTTCGCTCAGCAGCTCTCGTGGGAGCTCGCGGCGATCGCCTCCAAGGCGCCGGCCGCGTCCGGGGAGACGGCACCCGAGTTCGGTCTCCCCTTCACCGCGGAGCAGTACCACGCGGCGACGGCGGAGGCGGCTCTTCCCTGCATTCCGCCGGCGGAGTGATCCCGGCCCGAGCGAGCGAGGTCCGGATGGCGATCGTCGACAACGCGATCTACGTGGACGGAGTGCGCGCCGAGAACCCGCGCAGCTTGAACGAGACGTTCGAGCGGATCCGGGAACGGCGGGGCATGGGGTGGATCGGCCTCTACCGCCCGAGCGCGGAGGAGGTCCGGGCCGTCGCCGACGAGTTCGGCATCCACGAGCTCGTCGTCGAGGACGCCCTGTCCGGCCATCAGCGCGCCAAGCTGGAGCGGTACGGCGACGTGCTGTTCATGGTGCTGCGGCCCGCCCGCTACCTCGACGAGCGCGAGGAGGTCGAGTTCGGCGAGGTGCACGTGCTGGTCGGGCCGGACTTCGTCGTGACGATCCGTCATGCGGAGTCGCCCGACCTCGGCCGCGTGCGGCGGCGGCTCGAGGCCGACCCGGCGCTGCTCGCCCACGGTCCCGAGGCGGTGCTCTACGCGATCCTCGACGAGGTGGTCGACGAGTACTCCCCGGTCCTGGCCGGTCTCGAGAACGACATCGACGAGATCGAGGGTCAGCTCTTCGAGGAGGACGCCGACGCGACCCAGCGGATCTACGACCTCGGCCGCGAGGTGATCGACTTCCAGCGGGCGACCCAGCCGCTGGCCGGCATGCTGGAGGCGCTGCTGCGCGGCTCCGAGAAGTACCGCGTGAGCGAGGAGCTCCAACGGTACCTGCGCGACGTGCTCGACCACACCCTGCGCGTGAGCGACAAGGCGGCCACCTTCCGCTCCGTGCTCGACAACGCCCTCACGGTCGAGTCGACCATCGTCGCGCGGCGCCAGAACGACGAGATGCGCCGGATGACGGAGCTGAGCATCCGCCAGAACGACGAGGTGAAGAAGATCTCCGGCTGGGCCGCGATCCTCTTCGCCCCGACGCTCGTCGGCACGGTCTACGGCATGAACTTCGACCACATGCCCGAGCTGCACTGGGTGTTCGGGTACCCCATGGCGGTGCTGCTCATGGTCGCGATGGGGGTCGGGCTCTACGCGGCCTTCAAGCGCAAGGGCTGGCTGTAAGCCGGTCCGCAGCGGGATCCGGGTCGCGGCCGTCGCGACGGGCGGTGAGGTCGGGCATGGGATGATCGCACCATGGAACTCGTGGCGGGAATCGACTCCTCGACGCAGTCCTGCAAGGTCGTCATCGTCGATGCGGTCTCCGGCCGGGTGATCCGGGAGGGTCGCGCTCCCCACCCGCCGGGGACCGAGGTCGATCCCGAGGAGTGGTGGCGTGCTCTGCAGGCGGCGATCGCAGTCGCAGGCGGCTTCGACGACGTGGAGGCCTGGGCGATCAGCGGTCAGCAGCACGGAATGGTCGCGCTGGACGCACAGGGCCGGGTCATCCGGCCTGCTCTGCTGTGGAATGACCTGCGCTCGGCCGACGCCGCCGCCGCGCTCATCGCCGAGCACGGTGCGGCGGTTCTCGCCGCGCGTACGGGACTCGTGCCGGTGCCCTCCTTCACGCTCACCAAGGTGCGGTGGCTTCGGGAGCACGAGCCCGCGAACGCGCGCCGGGTGGCCTCGGTGGCGCTCCCGCACGACTGGCTCACGTGGCGCCTGCGCGGCTTCGGACCGGAGAGCGAGCGCGGCGCCGTGCTGGAAGAGGTCGTCACCGATCGCTCGGAGGCGTCCGGCACCGGGTACTGGACCGATGCCGGGTACGACCGCGAACTGTTCTGCGCGGCGCTCGGACAGGATGCGATCCTGCCGCGGGTGCTCGCCCACGACGCAGCCGTCGACGACGCCCGGGGGCGCCCGGTCGGTCCCGGGTCCGGGGACAACGCCGGCGCGGCGCTCGGTCTGGGCGCGGGCGTCGGCGACGTGGTGCTCTCGCTCGGCACGAGCGGCACCGTCTTCGCCACGAGTGCGCACCGCACGGTCGATCCCACCGGAACCGTGGCGGGCTTCGCGGATGCGGCCGGCGGCCATCTGCCCCTCGTCGCCACGGTGAACGCCGCCCGGGTGCTCGACGTGGTCGCGGCCCTTCTCGGCGTCGACCACGATGGGCTCGGCCGACTCGCCCTCGCCGCGGAGCCCGGCGCGGGCGGACTGATGCTCGAACCGTACTTCGAGGGAGAGCGCACGCCGAACCTCCCGGATGCGACCGGGACGCTCTTCGGCATGACACTCGGGTCGACGACGCGGGAGAACCTCGCCCGCGCGGCGTTCGAAGGGGTGCTCGGCGGTCTGCGCTATGGCCTCGACGCCATCCGGGACCTCCGGGTGCCGGCGGAGCGCGGGATCCTCATCGGCGGCGGTGCGCGGTCGGCGGCGGTGCGGGCGATCGCGCCGCTGATCCTCGACATCCCGATCGACGCGCCGCCGCCCGGCGAGTACGTGGCGTGGGGCATGGCCCGTCAGGCGGCGCGGACGCTGGGGCGGGATCTGCCTCCGGCCGCCTGACCGCGATCAGGCGAGGACGTCGGCCCAGGCCGCGGTCCGGTCGCCGACGAGATCGGTGCCGACGACGACCCAGTCCGCCCCCGCCGCGGCGAGGGCTGCGGCGTCGGCCCGGCGCACGCCGCCGTCGACGCCGATGCGACGCGACGGCGAGGATTCCCGCAGGGCAGTGACCTTGGCGAGGACGGCGCGGTCGAAGGCACTGCCGGCCTGACCCGGCACGATCGACATGCAGAGCACCGCCATGTCCGCCGGCACGCTCGTCGCCGGCGTCTGCGGTGACACCGCCAGGCCGGGCGTGCCGCCGCGACGCGCGATGCGATCGACGGCGGCCTCCCAGTCGTCGCTCTCGACGTGCACGATCACGAGGTCGCAGAAATCGGTCCACGGGTCGACCTCCACCGCCGAACGCCGCGCCATGACGTGTGCCTCCGCCGTCAGACCGGTCTCAGCGGCGAGGGTCGCCGCCTCCTCGGGGCGAAAGCCGCCTGCCGCGGCGAACCGTCCGTCGGTCGTGTCCCAGTGCAGGCGGCGCAGTCCGGCCGCCCGCAGCCGCTCGGCGGTCGCCCGTCGTTCGGTCGCGGGCACCGACCACAGCGACCCGGCGACCTGGATCACGCGTCCTCCGCGAGCACGGCCTGGGCGAGCGCGTGATCGGTGAACAGCTCGGTGATGAGGCCCACCCGGGAGACCGTGCGGATCGCGTCGGCTTTGGCGGCGCCGCCCGCCACCGCGACGACGCGGGGCACCTTCTGCAGCTCCGCGTAGGAGATGTTCACGCAGCGGTCTTGGAACTCATCGTCGACCGGGGTGCCGTCGCTGCCGATGAGGATCCCTGCGATGTCGGCCATGCATCCCTTCTTCAGGGCATTCGCCAGATCGTCGATGGGGAGCACGTCCCGCACCTGCGACACGGGCGGGTCCCACGCGCCGACCGAGAGCAGGGCTGTCGTGACGGAGGGGAACAGGTCCATCGCGGAGCGGATGTCGGGGTGATTGCGCAGGCTCGCCGCGGTCTCGCGATCCCCGACGATGAGCGGCGAGAAGATCGGGTAGACCGCGCCGCCCGCGCGCCGCGAGGTCTGTCGGACGACCTCGATGGGGGAGGAGGCGAGATCGCCGGCGACCACGCCGGTGAGCTGCACGATCGACAGGCGCGGCAGATGGGCGAACTGGCTCGCGGTGGCCGTGAGCGTGCGCCCCCAGGTGACGCCCAGCACCTCGTCCTCATGGAGGGTGTCGCTGAGAGCGCGAGCCGCGGCAGCGCCGATCTGGCGGCGGACGTCGTCGTCGTCGCCATGGGAACGGACGACGAGGCAGTTCTCGAGGCCGAGCTTGTCCTGCAGGCGCTGACTGAGCTCGACGTCCGGCAGGCCCCAGTCGTGGATCTCGATCGTGACCACGCCCTCCTCCTTGGCGCGAGCGAGCAGCCGGGCCACCTTGAAGCGGGAGATACCGAGGGCATCGGAGATCTCGACCCGGGATCGATCCTCCAGATAGTGCGCCCTGGCCACCGCCGCCATCAGTGCGCGCTCGTGTTCCAGGCCCTTCGGCACTTCGCTCATTTGAGCGCTGAAATCACGAAATTGTGACATATGTGATTCTGCCTTCCTCCGGCTCCGGCCGCTTTCCTATGCTCAAACGTACATCCAAGCATCACAGATGAGCGAAGTGAATCTTCACGCGCGATCAAAGGAGACGTGTTGACGGTCAATGACGACATCCTGGCGGTGGCGCGCGAGCGCTTGCGGGCCGAGGCCGATGCCGTGACGGCGCTCATCGACACGATCGACGACACCCTCGTGACCGCCGCGTCGCTGATCCTCGCCGGTACGGGCAAGCTCTTCGTCGGCGGCTCGGGGACGTCCGGCACCGTGGCCCGTCGCATGGCGCACATCCTGTCCGTCACCGGCACTCCCGCACTGCCGTTCTCCCCGATGGACGGCCTTCACGGCGCGTCCGGAGCGATCACGGCCGACGACATCGTCCTGCTCATCTCGAACGGCGGGGCCTCCGACGAGGTCGTGCAGCTCGCCCGCATCACCCGCGGTCGCGGTGCCCGTGTCATCGCGCTCACCCGGAGCCACACGACCCCGCTGGCACAGCTCGCCGACCACAGCGTGGCCGTCGCGGTGTCGCCCTCCGCCGACATCGGCGGCATCGTGGCCACCGGCATCACCATCGCCCAGTCCGCCTGGGGCGACGCGCTCGCCGAGGTGCTCATGCGCGGCCGCGGGTACACGTGGGCGGAGTTCATGACCACGCACCCCGCCGGTGCGGTCGGTCGCCTCGAGGACCTGCCGTCGGACCCGGCGCGCATCGTCATCCC
Source organism: Microbacterium sp. NPDC078814 (assembly GCF_040702645.1). NCBI lineage: Bacteria > Bacillati > Actinomycetota > Actinomycetes > Micrococcales > Microbacteriaceae > Microbacterium > Microbacterium sp. NPDC078814. Next base: position 193,955 of record NZ_JBFBLT010000003.1, on the reverse strand, counting down.
CGCTCCCGGCGGAGGTGCGCGATGATCGACGTCGTCGCCGGAGTCGACAGCTCGACGCAGTCCTGCACCGTCGAGCTCAGGGACGCCACGACCGGAGCCCTCATCGGCACCGGTCGGGCGCCGCACCCGATCACCCACCCGCCCGTGAGCGCGCAGGACCCCCAGGCGTGGTGGGAGGCGCTCGTCCTCGCCATGGCCGAGGCGCGGGCCGACCACGACGTCCGCATCGTCGGCGTCGGCGTCGGGGCGCAGTGCCACGGGCTCGTCGTCTCCGGCGCCGACGGAGGCGTGCTGCGCCCTGCGCGCCTGTGGAACGACACGACCTCCGCCGGTCAGGCGGCCGCGCTGGTCCAGGCCCGCCCCGCGGCGTGGTGGGCCGAGCAGATCGGCGTCGTGCCGTCGGCGGCGCTCACCCTGCCCAAGCTCGTCCAGCTCGCCGAGACGGATGCCGAGACGTGGGGCCGTACCCGCCACCTCGCCGTGCCGCACGACTGGCTGACCTTCCGCCTCACCGGCCGTCACGTCACGGACCGCTCCGATGCGTCGGGCACCGGCTACTACGCGGCCGCCGCAGGGCAGTGGCGCACCGACATCCTGGACGAGTTCGTAGGACCCCGCGACTGGGCGGCCCTGCTGCCCGAGGTCCTGGGACCCGACGAGGCCGCCGGACGCATCCTCCCCGAGGCCGCCGCGGCGCTGGGCATCGATCCTGCGGCCGTCGTCAGCGCGGGCGGAGGCGACCAGCACCTCGCGGCGCAGGGCATCGGTCTCGGCACCGGCGACATCGCCTACAGCCTCGGCACCTCCGGCGTGGTGTTCGCCACCACGCCCGACCCGGTCGTCGACCCCCGCGGAGCCGTCGACGGCGTGGCCAACGTCACCGGCGGGTACCTGCCGCTCGTCTGCACGCTCAACGCCACCAAGGTCACCGACACGATGGCGCGGCTGCTCGCCGTCGACCACGCGACGCTGACGGCCCTCGCCCTCGACGCGCCGCTCGCCCCCGACCGTCCTGTGCTCGCCGCCTACCTCGACGGGGAGCGCTCGCCGCGGCTCCCCGCCGCGCGGGGCATGCTCGCCGGACTCACCACCGCGACGAGCCGCGAGCAGCTCGCCCTCGCCGCCTTCGAGGGCGTCGTGCTCGGCCTGGTCCGCGGGGAGCGGGCCCTCGCCGACCTCGGCATCCCGGTGACGGGGAACACCATCGCCATCGGTGGCGGCGCGCGGTCGCTCGCCTACCGGCAGGTGATCGCCGACCTCACGGGTCGCCCGGTGCACACCGTCGACGCGCCCGAGGGCACCGCGCGCGGCGCCGCCGTGCAGGCCGCGGCCGTGTGGCGCGGGACCACGGTCGCCGCCGTGACCGCGGAGTGGCGGCCGGAGATCACCTCCGTCACCGCCCCCGCCGCCGATCGCACCGACATCGCGGACCGCTACCTCGAGCTCGCCGAGCTCCAGGCCGACGGCCGACGGTTCTAGGCGGACGCATGCCCGCTTCCACAGGAGAGAGAGGACACCCATGACGGAGATCCCCACCACCATGACCGCCAGCGTGCTGCGGGGGGTGAAGGACCTGGCGCTCGAGGAGCGCCCCGTCCCGGTCCCCGCGGCCGACGAGGTGCTGATCGAGGTCGCCAGCGTCGGCGTCTGCGGCTCCGACGTGCACTACTACGAGCACGGCCGCATCGGCCCGTACGTCGTCGACAGCCCGCTCATCCTCGGCCACGAGGTGAGCGGACGCATCGTCGCGGTGGGTGCGGACGTCGACCCGGCGCGGATCGGTCGGCGCGTCGCCATCGAGCCGCAGCGGCCCTGCCGCCGCTGCGACTTCTGCCGGGCGGGCGACTACAACCTCTGCCCGCAGATGGCCTTCTACGCCACCCCGCCCGTGGACGGCGCGTTCTGCGACTACGTGCTCATCCAGGACGACTTCGCCTACGACGTCCCCGACTCGATCAGCGATCACGCCGCCGCCCTCATGGAGCCGCTGTCGGTCGGGATCGCGGCCGCGCAGAAGGGCGGCATCAAGGTCGGCGACACCGTGCTGATCGCCGGAGGCGGTCCCATCGGCATCATCACGGCGCAGGTCGCGAAAGCATTCGGTGCGGTCGACGTCGTGATCGCCGACATCAACCCGGCCCGCCGCGAGCTCGCCGCGTCGTACGGTGCGCGCACGATCGATCCGGCCGCCGACTCCACGGTGGAGCTGGAGGCGAACGTGTTCATCGACGCCTCCGGCGCGACGCCCGCCATCGTCAACGGCATCCGCTCCACCCGGGCCGGCGGCACGGTCGTGCTCGTGGGCAGCGCCGACGAGTTCCCGCTGTCGGTGCCCGAGGTCGCCATGCGCGAGCTCAACGTCACCGGCATCTTCCGGTACACCGGCACGTGGCCCATCGCCCGCGCGCTCCTCGAATCCGGTCAGGTGGAGCTCGACTCGCTCGTGACCCACGTCTACGGCATCGAGCAGGTGGAGGAGGCGCTGTCGGGCGAGGGATCGATCGACTCCCTCAAGCGCATCGTCCTGCCCCGCGTCCGGCGCGTCGACGAGCCCGCCGTGAAGGCGGCGTCATGACCGAGGCCCTGCTCTCGGTCGAGGGCGTCTCGAAGTCGTTCCCCGGGGTGAAGGCCCTGGACGATGTCTCGTTCGACGTGCGTCCCGGCACCGTCCACGCCCTGTGCGGAGAGAACGGCGCCGGCAAGTCGACGCTGATGAAGATCATCAACGGCATCTACCAGCCCGACGCCGGGACCATCCGGGTGCGCGGCGAGGAGGTGCGGATCAAGAACCCCATCGACGCCCGCGCCCGCGGCATCGCGATGATCTCGCAGGAGCTCAACTACGTGCCCGGCATGACCATCGCCGAGAGCTTCTTCCTGGGCCGCTTGCCGATGAAGTTCGGCAAGGTCGACTGGCGGTTCATCCGCAGCGAGGCCCGGCGCATCCTCGCCGAGGAGGGGCTCGACTTCTCCATCAACCGCCGTCTCGGCACCCTCACCGTGTCGGAGATCCAGACGCTCGAGATCCTCCGCGCCGTGTACCACAGCGCGGACGTGCTGATCATGGACGAGCCGACCTCGGCGATCGCGCACAAGGAGGTCGAGTCGCTGTTCGCGAAGATCCGCGACCTGCGCGCCCAGGGCAAGTCGATCATCTACATCTCGCACAAGATGGACGAGGTCTTCGAGCTGGCCGACGACATCAGCGTGCTGCGGGACGGCACGGTGGTGAGCTCGCAGCCGGCCTCCGAGATCACGTCGAGCCAGGTGATCGCGCAGATGGTGGGCCGTGACCTCGACCACCAGTCCTACCCGAAGGAGCGCGTCGAGATCGGCGACACGGTCTTCCGGGCCACCGGGCTGTCCGCCGAGCACATGTTCGAGGACATCGACCTGCACATCCGCGCCGGCGAGATCGTCGGGCTCGCCGGGCTCATCGGCGCCGGGCGCAGCGAGGTCATCCGCGCCGTGTTCGGCCTCGACAAGCTGGACGCCGGGGAGATCGAGGTCGACACGCAGACCGTGAAGATCAAGAACCCGACCCAGGCGATCAAGGCGGGCGTCGCGATGCTGTCCGAGGACCGCCGGCTGGTGGGGATCGTCCCGCAGCTGAGCATCATGAAGAACGCCACCCTCGCCAGCCTCCGCAAGGTGATCCACGGCGGCTTCGCCCGGCGTCGGGAGGAGGAGGAGCTCGTCACCGAGTACTTCCGGAAGATGAACGTCAAGGCGCCGAGCCTGCAGACGCGCATCGCGAACCTCAGCGGCGGCAACCAGCAGAAGGTGCTCCTGGCCCGCTGGCTGATCGCCGATCCGAAGGTGCTCCTCCTCGACGAGCCGACGCGCGGCATCGATGTGGGCGCGAAGTTCGAGATCTACAAGATCATGACCGAGCTCGCCCGCCAGGGACGCGGCATCCTCATGATCTCGTCCGAGCTCCCCGAGCTCATCGGCATGTGCGACCGCGTCTACGTGATGTCGGCCGGACGCCTCACCGCGGAGCTGACGCCCGATCAGTTCTCGCAGGAAACCATCCTCACCTACGCCATGAATGAAATCGAGGTGGCATGACAATGCTCCAGACACTGAAGAGACTCGAGGTGAACCGCTTCTCGATCTACATCATCCTGCTGGTGGTGATCGTCGCGGCGAGCTTCCTGAGCCCGAACTTCCTGAGTTCGGACAACATCTTCAACGTGCTGCGCCAGGTCGCGGTGATCACGATCCTCGCCTTCGGGGCGATGACGCTGATCATCGGCGGCATGATCGACCTGTCCGCCGGCGCCGTCATGGCGTTCGCGGGTGTCGTGTCGGTGCTGGTCTACAAGTCGACGGGCAACCTGCTGCTCGCGATCCTCGCCGGCATCCTCATCGGCATGCTGTGCAACCTGGTGAACGCCTTCCTCGTCGCGACGTTGAAGACCCCCGCGTTCATCGTGACGCTCGGGATGATGCTGATGGCCCGCGGCGCGGTGCTGGAGCTGACCCAGGGGCAGAACGTCCTCCAGCTGGGCGACTTCATCCTCATCGGCCAGGGCAACCTCGGCTGGCTGCCGATCCCGGTGCTCGTGCTGATCGGCGTGACGATCGTGATCTGGTATCTCATGAACCAGACCAGGTACGGCCGCTCGGTCTACGCGGTGGGCGGCAACGAGGAGGCGGCACGCGCCGCCGGAATCTCCGTGGAGCGCGTGAAGTACCAGGCGTTCCTCGTGAACGGCGCCCTGGTCGGCATCGCCGGTGTCATCTTCATGTCCCGCGTCAACGCCGGTCTCCCCAACGCGGGCGTCGGCTACGAGCTGCAGGCCATCACCGCCCCGATCATCGGTGGCACGAGCTTCTCCGGCGGCGTCGGCACCGTGATGGGCACCCTCGCCGGTGCGCTCATCGTCGGCATCCTCGGCAACATCATGAACCTCATCGGGATCGGCTCGTACATCCAGCAGATCGTGATGGGCGCGATCATCGTCGTCGCCGTCGCCTACGACGTGTTCAGCAAGCGCGGCAAGGCCAAGACCACGATCCTCAAGTCCGACGCGAAGGGCGATCCCTTCCCTGTCGGAGCATCCGCATCCGCATCCGACCCGGGAGGCGGCAGGACGTCGTCCTGACCGCGCCCACCCGACCGCTTCACCCCACCCAGAGAAACAGGAGAAGACAATGAAGAGTCTTACCCGCAGGATCATCGCGTTCGGCGCCGCTGCCGCCGCGGCGATCAGCCTCGCCGGCTGCGCCGTCACCACCGGGAACCCGACCGGGAACGGCGGAGGCGGTGGCTCCGAGGACAAGGACGAGTACCGCGTCGCGTACATCGCCCGTGCGCAGGCCGACTCGTTCGCCGCCTGGCTCGCGAACGAGATGAAGACGGCCGCCGGCGAGTACGACGACATCACCCTCGAGGTCTTCGACGGCCAGGCCGACGACGAGATCGAGAACAAGATGATCGAGAACGCGATCGCGAACAAGTTCGACGCGATCATCGTCCAGGCCAACAACGCCGACGCACAGCTGCCGTACATCCAGCAGGCCATCGACGCGGGCATCGTGACCATCACGACCAACCCGCGCGTGGAGGGCCTGACCGGTGGCGACTCGGTCGACGCCGACCCCTACAAGCAGGGCGCGGTCGTCGCCGAGCTCGCGGTGGAGCAGATCCCGGACGGGGCCAACGTCGTGGTGCTGAACGGCCCGGCCGGCAACTTCCACAGCACGGCTCGCCGCGACGCCTGGGAGAAGGAGTTCTTCGCCGAGCGTCCCGACGTGACCATCGTCGCCGAGGACATCGCGAACTGGAACAAGGACGAGGCGATGACCCTGATGGAGGACTGGTCGCTGGCCAACTCCGACATCGACGCGATCATCTCGATGAACGACAACATGGCCTCCGGTGCGCTGGAGGCGGTGAAGGGCAAGGGCGGCTTCGACGGCATCCTCGCCTACGGCGTCGACGGCACCCCCGAGGCCGTCCTGCTGATCGAGGCCGGCACCATGACCGCCACCTCCCTGCAGAACGCCCGCGAGCTGGCGGAGCTCAACCTCAAGGCCGTGCACGATCTCCTGACGGGCGCGGAGGACGAGGTGAACGTCGACATCGGCAACCCGCTCATCACGAAGGACGGCGTCCAGGAGTACATCGACCTGTACAAGGAAGCCGGACTGCTCGACCAGTGACACCGGCCGGGGGAGCGGGCACCCGCCCGCTCCCCCGATCCGTGCCCGACCACCGCCGAGGACCGCTGATGCACGCACTCACCGCCGCCGATGCCCTGACCCGGGTGCGGGAACTGTCCCGCGACGGGCGGCCGTTCCTGCTCGGCGTCGTCGGGCCGCCCGGGGCCGGCAAGTCCACCCTCGCCGAGCGGCTCGGGATGCCGGTCCTCCCGATGGACGGGTTCCACCTCGCCAACGACGACCTCGATCGCCGCGGACTCCGCGACCGCAAAGGGGCACCGGAGACGTTCGACGTCGCCGGTTTCGCGGCCCTCCTCGGCCGCCTCCGCGCGGGGGAGGACGTGCGCGCCCCGCGGTTCGACCGCGACATCGACGCCGCGGTCGCCGAGATGCTGCCGCTCTCCGCCCGGGATCGCGTGATCGTGGTGGAGGGCAACTACCTGCTGCACGACGCCGACGGGTGGGAGCACGTGCGCCCCCTGCTCGACGAGACCTGGTACCTCGACGTGCCCGAGGACCTGCGGCTGCGTCGTCTCGTCGCCCGCCACGAGGCGTACGGGAGGTCGCACACCGACGCCGTCGCCTGGGCGACCGACGTCGACGGCCCCAACGCCGTCCTCATCCGCGCGACCCGGCATCGGGCCGACGCCATCATCACCCTGAACGAAGGAGACGACGCATGAGCGTCATGGATGCATTCGCCCTCACCGGCAAGACGGCGCTGGTCACCGGCGCCACCCGCGGCCTCGGGCGCGAGTTCGCCCGTGCCCTCACCGAGGCCGGCGCCGACGTGGTCGTCCACGGCCGGGACGAGGCCGCAGCGAAGGAGACCGCGGCCGAGATCGAGGCCGTCGGCCGGCGGGCCTGGGTCGTGCTCGGCGACCTCACCGAGCGCTCCTCCGTGGACCGCATCGCGGCGGAGGCGATCGAGGCTGTGGGCGGGCGTCTCGACATCCTCATCAACAACGCGGGCGCCTGCATCCACCGCCCGGCGCTCGAGGTGACGGACGACGAGTGGGCGCACGTCATCGACACGAACCTCACCGCCTTGTGGCGACTGTCGCAGACGGTCGGTGCGCACATGGTGGCGCGCGGCTCCGGGTCGATCGTGAACGTCGGCTCCATCTCGGCCCAGATCGTCAACCGCCCGCAGATGCAGCCCGCCTACAACGCCTCCAAGGCCGCGGTGCACCACCTCACCAAGTCGCTGGCGGCCGAGTGGGCGCCGGCGGGGGTGCGCGTGAACGCCGTGGCGCCCGGCTACATCAAGACCGACATGTCGCCGGTGGACGAGCCGCGCTTCCGACGGTTCTGGATCGAGGACTCCGCGCAGCAGCGCTACGCCACGCCGAGCGAGGTCAGCCCGTCGGTGGTCTTCCTCGCGTCGGATGCCGCGAGCTTCATGTCCGGCACCGTCCTGGTGGTCGACGGCGGCTACACACTGTTCTGACCCCGCACGTGCGAGCGCCCGCTTCCGGGGAGGAGAGCGGGCGCTCGTGCGTGTACGGACTCAGTCGTCGCCGTCGGCCTCGGGCATGCCAGGACCGGGGCCCGGACGCACCTCGGCATCGTCCCGGATGTCGATACGGGTGTTGCCGTCGTGCTCCGAGACGTCCACGCGCGGCGCGGCGTCGGCCTCCGTGGCGTCGGGGGCCGAGGTCAGCTGGTCGTGACGGTTCTCCTCGAACGTCTCGTCGGCGGTGTCGTCAGGCGTGCTCATGGCTCTCCTTCGTGTCGGCGGTCTTCGAGCGGTTGCGGGTCCACCGGGCGACAGCGTAGAGCACGCCGCCGACGGCGAGCAGGATGGCGCCGAAGAGCCACACCTGCGGGCGCTGCTGGGTGAGCAGCAGGATGCACGACGCGATGCCGAGCACCGGGACGAACGTCCACACGCGGAAGTGGTCGTGCTCGACCTTGTCGCGGCGCAGGACCAGCACCGAGATGTTCACGCTGAGGAACACGACGAGCAGCAGCAGCACGACGGTCTCGGCGAGCGTCGCGAGGTCTCCGACCAGCGTGAGGCCCATGGCCACGAGCGTCGTGGTGAGGATCGCCACCCACGGGGTCTTCCGCTTCGGCAGCACGCGTCCGAGCACCGACGGCAGGAGGTTCTGCTCGGCCATTCCGTAGGTGAGGCGGCTGACCATGATCATCGTCAGCAGGGCGCCGTTGGCGACGGCGATGAGCGCGATGAGGCTGAACATCCAGGACGGGACGCTGACCCCGGTGGCCTCGACGACCGCGAGCAGCGGGCCGCTGGACTCCTGCAGCTCGGAGGCCGGCAGCGCGACGGCGCTGGCGATGCCGACGAGCACGTACACGACGCCGGCGGTGAGGAGCGCGCCGAACAACGCGCGCGGGTAGGTCCGCCGGGGGTTCTTGACCTCTTCGATCATGTTGGCCGAGGTCTCGAAGCCGACGAACGAGTAGTACGCGATCACTGCGCCGGAGAGCACCGCGAGGGCGACGTTCGCCCCCTCGGGCACCTGCGTCGCCCGGGACAGATCGCCGCCTCCGCCGCCGACGAACACCGCGACGACGACGATCACGATCACGAGGCCGCTGAGTTCGATCGCCGTCATCACGAGGTTCGCGCCCATCGATTCGCGGATGCCGCGGGCGTTGAGCAGGCCGACGATCGCGAGGAAGACGATCGCGACCGGGATCGTCGGCAGGTCGATGAAGGTGCTGAGGTAGTCGCCGGCGAAGGCGATGGCGAGACCGGCCGCGCTCGTCACGCCGGCCGCGAGCATGCTGAAGCCGACGAGGAAGGAGACCAGCGGGCTGCGGAACGCCCGCTCGGCGAACACCGCGGCGCCGCCCGCGCGGGGGTACTTGGTGACGAGCTCGGCATACGACCCTGCGGTGAGCATGGCGAGGAGGAGCGCGAGGACGAGCGGTGCCCAGAGCAGGCCGCCCACGTCCTCCGAGAGCACACCCATCAGCGCGTAGATCCCCGCCCCCAGCACGTCGCCGAGGATGAACGCGAACAACAGGGGGCCGGTGATGGCGCGGCGCAGCCGGGTTGGGTTCTCGGCGCGCGGCTCGGTCTGGACGGTCATCCTTGCACGGTAGGGGCCGGGACTCCGGCGGGCGACGGGCTTGACAGTTCCGCCGCCAATGAGCCAGCGAGAGCCGACCGCGCGCTATCCTCGGTGCCGCAAGGCGGGTCGTCGCCCGGGCCGTTCCGGGGAGACGGGGGGCCGCCTGCGATCCCACAGAAGGACACCATCATGACCGGTACACCTCGAAAGGCGCTCGCAGAAGCGGTCGCCACGTTCCTCTTCGTCCTCGCCATCATCGCCGCGGTGAACAGCGGAAGCCCGCTCACCCCGCTCGCGATCGGCTTCACGCTGATGGTGCTCGTGTACTCCACGGGCCACATCTCCGGCGCCCACCTCAACCCGGCGGTCTCGCTGGGCGTGTTCCTGCGCGGTGGGCTCAGCGTCGCCGACTTCGTCTCCTACCTCGTCGCGCAGTTCGCCGGTGGGGCGCTCGCGGCTCTCGTGGCCCTCGCCGTCTGGCCGGCAGGGGAGAAGGCGATGGTCATCGAGGTCGGCCCGGCGTTCCTCGTCGAGGCGTTGTTCACGCTGATCCTCGTCTGGGTCGTGCTGAACTCCGCCACCTCGAAGGACACTGCGGGCAACTCGTTCTACGGGCTCGCGATCGGTGCGACCGTCTTCGTCGGTGCGGCGACGGTCGGCTCCATCTCGGGCGGCGGATTCAACCCGGCGGTGGCCCTCGGCCTCTCGGTCAGCGGGCACTTCGCGTGGGGCTCGCTCTGGCTGTACATCGTGGCCCCCGCGGTCGGTGCCATCATCGCCGCCCTGCTGTTCCGGGTGCTCAACGCCGACGATGCGCGGAAGATCGCCGCGGACGCCGAGTAGAAGCCTCGCCTCGGAGCGCCGCATCCCTCCCGGGGTGCGGCGCTTCGTCGTCTCGCCAGCGGCGTCGGCTCCGTCGGCGCAGTGCGGCGGACGTGACGGCCACCACCGTTCCGACCACGACGCCGATGATCGTCTCCAGCACGCGGTCGGTCAGCAGGTCGGCGACAGGAGTCGGCGCGGCCAGGTGCACCATCAGGAGCGCGAGCGGGGTGACGAACACCATCGCGATGCCGTAGTTGCGGCCGATGAACAGTTCGGCCGCCCCCTGCAGGACCACCACGACGGCGATCACGGCGAGCGGCGGCATGTCGAGGGCGAGGATCCCGGCGGCGACCAGCACGCCGAGCAGCGTGCCGACGAGGCGCTGGATGCCGCGGATCACGCGGGCGTTGAGCTGTGCGCCGCTGACCGCCGCGACCGCGCCGACCGCCGCCCAGTACCAGTGGGTGCCGCCGAGGAGCAGGCCGACCACACCCGCTCCGACGATCGCGGCGGCGACCGAGGCGGCCATCTCGGCGGCGACCGGCCCGACGGCCGGGCGTGCCTTCGGTGCCGCCTCCGCCGTGGTCCGGGTGACGACGGCGACCAGGGCGGTCAGCGCGAGGCCGAAGAGCACGCTCGCCCCGCCGACGAGCAGGACCGCGCCGAAGGAGGCGCCGGTGGCGGGGATGGTCGCGCAGGCCCCGGTCGCGAAGACCGTGAACAGCGGACCGGGCGGGTGCCACTGGAGGACGTAGGCCAGCAGCGTCACGGCCGACGCGACGAGTGCGACGACGACGATGCTCAGCACGGCGGGTGCAGCGAGGACCGACAGGGCAGTGCCGATCAGCATCGCGCCGAGCAGCACTCCGCCGGCGCTGGCCTGCATGCGGATCCGGTCGCGGAAGACGTCGTGCCGGCCGTAGAGCGCGGCGAAGGCGCCGAAGCTCGCATAGATGCTGAGGTCGAGCCGGCCGACGGCCCACAGCACGAGGAGCGGGACGGCGACACTGACCGCGGCGCGCAGGGCGACCCGATGATCCCCGCGGTGCGGACCGACGCGGAGGACTCCCGTCCACACCCGTCCCTGCGATTCCGTCACCGATCAAGCCTACGTCCGTCGCTCGGCGACGATGTGCGAGGGTGGGAGGGATGACCACTCCGCCTCCGCCGCGCCGCACCCTCCTGGTCGGCTTCGGGAAACTCGGCACCCGGCTCGCTCCGCTGCTCCTCGCGGACGGTGGTGAGGTCCTGGCCCTCCGCCGCAGTGACGGACCCGTGCCGGACGGGGTGACGGCGCTCGCGGCCGATCTGACCGTTCCGCTCACCACGCCGCTGCCCGAGGTCGACGCGGTTGTGATGACCCTGCCGCCCGGTCCGGACGTGTCGTCGTATCGCACGGCGCTCGCGCATCTCGCGGCGGCGTTGCCGGCCCGGCCGACGCGGACGGTCTTCGTCTCGTCCACCGGGGTGTTCGACGGCGCCGGGAGCTCCGAGCCCGTGACCGAGCGGGTCGAGCCGGCGCCCACCACCGACCGGGGCCGCGGTCTGCGGGACGGCGAGAAGGCGGCCGTCGAGCTCTTCGACGCGGTGGTCGTGCGCCCCGCGGGCATCTACGGTCCCGGGCGCGAATTCCTCCCCCGGAAGGTCAGGGAGGGGGCACCCGTCACGCACCGCCGCCGCACGAACCGGATCCACGAGACCGACCTCGTACGCATTCTCGACCTGCTGCTGCGGATGCCGGAGCCCCCGGGGCTCGTGCACGCCGTCGACCAGGCGCCCGCTCCGCTGGGAGACGTCGTGACCTTCCTCGCCGATCGCCTCGGCGTGCCCGTGCCCCCGGACGACGGCGGTGCGGCGACCGGATTCGTCTACGACGGCTCGCTGGTGCAGGCGGTCCTCGGCAGGCTCGACTACCCGACCTACGAGGACGGCTACGCGGACATGATCGACCGGGACTGAGGCCGTTCCGAGCGTCCGTCGTCCGGCGTACCGTGGGCGCATGACGAATGCGCAGACGGCCGTCGAGGTCGTCGACTGGCGGCGGCGGGTGTTCGCCCTGTACGAAGCGGTGCGACGGGCCGACTCCCCGGAGGAGGCGCACGAGCTGTGGCGGATCGAGCGCGACGAGCTGCTGCTGCGGCACCCGGCGACGCCCCTCCTCCCGCAGGACAGGGCGCTGTTCGAGGGGCTGCCGATCGCCTCGTACGACCCCGCCTGGCGGTTCGAGCTCCCGATCCTCGACACGGAGCCGGCCACGTTCGAGTTCGCCACGGGGACGGACGGCATCGTGCCGTTCGAGCGCGTCGGCGTCGTGGAGATCCCTGACGTCGGGTCTCTCGACGTGTGGCGGCTCGCCTCCTACGGCGGCGGCCTGTTCGTGCCAGTGCGCGATTCCTCCGCCGGGCAGAGCGGGGGGACGTACGGCGGCGGGCGGTACCTCATCGACACGATCAAGGGTGCCGACCTCGGGGCCGACCCGCGCCGCGGCACGCTCGTGCTCGACTTCAACTTCGCGTACAACCCGTCCTGCGCCTACGACCCGGCGTGGGCGTGCCCGCTGGCGCCACCCGGCAACGTGCTGACGGTGCCGATCCCGGTCGGAGAGCTCCGATGAGACCGCTGCGGTACGCGATCAACGTGACGCTCGACGGCTGCTGCCATCACGAAGCGGGACTCCCGCCCGACGAGCAGTCGATGCGCTTCTGGACCGCGGAGCTGCAGCGCGCCGACGCGCTGCTCTACGGCCGGGTGACGTACGACATGATGCGGGCCGCGTGGCGGCGTCCGGAATCCGGAGTCTGGCCGGACTGGATGGAGGAGTGGGAGACGCCCTTCGCAGAGACCATCGATCGCCTGCCGAAGCATGTGGTGTCGGCGACGCTCGATGCCGTCGACTGGAACGCGGACCTCGTACGCGGCGACCTCTCGGAGGCGGTGCGGGGGCTGAAGGATCAGCCTGGGGAGGGCTTGTCGGTCGGCGGAGTGGCTCTGCCCGCGGCGCTCGCGGACCTCGGGCTGATAGACGAGTACCTGTTCGTGGTCCACCCGGTCGTCGCGGGGCATGGTCCCCGGCTGCTCGACGGCGTGCACGAGCGTCTTCGGCTCGAGCTCGTGGAGCGGCGGGAGTTCCGCTCCGGCGCCGTCGCGCAGCGGTACCGTCCGGTGGCGTGAGCGACGCACAGCGACCCCGACGCATCAGCCGGCGTCAGCGTTGCGTCCGGAGGCAGGTCGCCCCGGCCACCAGATGCGGTCGCCGACGAGAGCGAACAGCGCCGGGACGATCACCGTCCTGACCACCAGGGTGTCGACGATCACACCGACGCCGACGATCAGCCCCAGCTGCCCGAGGGTGACCAGCGGCAGGACGCCGAGCGCCGCGAACACGGCGGCGAGGACGATCCCGGCGCTCGTGATGACGCCGCCGGTGTGGGCGACCGCTTCGACCATGCCGTCCCGGGTGCCCCGCAGCACCGCCTCGGTCCGGGCGCGGTGGACGAGGAAGATCGTGTAGTCGATGCCGAGGGCGACCAGGAACAGGAAGGCCAGCAGCGGTACCGGGAGATCGAGCGCGTGCTGCCCGAACAGCACGCGACTGAGCCAGGCCCCGGCGCCGATGGCGGCCACGGCACTCGCCACGTTGACGGCGAGCAGCAGCAGCGGCGCGACCAGGGACCGCAGCAGGAATGCCAGCACCAGGAAGCTCACGGCCAGGACCAGCGGCACCACGACGCCGAGGTCTGCCAGGTTCCCGGCGCGGGCGTCGAGGTCCGTCGCCACCGCGCCGCCGACGACGGCCCCCGCCCCCGGCACATCGTGCACGGCGTCCCGGAGGTCCGTGATCTGAGCCAGGCTCTCGTCGGTGCTGGGCGCATACTCACTGGTCACCAGGATCTTCGTGAGGTTCTCATCGTGCGCGGTCCCGACAGGAGTGGCGCGGACGATGCCCTCCACGTCGCGCGCCGCAGCGAGGACGGCTTCGGCTTCGCCGCTGTCCGTGACGATGAGGATCGGCTGCGCCTCTCCCGCCGGGAAGTGGTTCGAGAGCACCTCGAGACCCGTCGCGGACTCGGACGGGACCCGGAACTTGTCGACCTGGTCGAGCCCGACGGTCGTCCCGACGAGGCCGACCGTCATCACGGCCAGCAGGGCCGCACCGCCGAGGAGGCTCACGACCGGCCGGCTCACGACGCGCGTCGCGATCGACCGCCACACCCCGCCGCGTCGTGCGGCAGCTCCGGGACGAGGGACGAACGGCCAGAACACCGTCCGTCCGCACACCGCCAGCAGGGGAGGCAGGAGGAAGAGGACGGACGCCAGGGCGACCAGCAGCCCGATGGCGGACGAGACGCCGAGTCCGTGCGTGCCGGGGATCACCGCCAGGGCGAGTGTCAGGAGGGCGAGGACGACCGTGAGGTTCGAGGCGAGGATCGCCGGAGCGGTCCGGCGCCAGGCCGTGCTGAGCGCGCGGCGGTGGTTCGTCGTGGTGGTGAGCTCCTCCCGATATCTCGAGATCAGGAGCAGGGCGTAGTTGGTCCCGGCGCCGAAGACCAGGACGCTGATGATCCCGGCATCGAACTGCAGGTCCCACGCCGAACCGGCAGCCGCGGTCAGGCGTCCGGCGAGCCCATCGGCAAGGCCGACGGCGGCGAGCGGCAGCAGCCACAGCACCGGCGATCGGTACGTGACGATGAGGAGCACGGCGACGATCAGCACGGTCACGAGGAGCAGGGTGAAGTCGGCGCCTTCGAAGGAGGCGGCGATATCGGCGCCGAAGGCCGGACCGCCGGTCACGAGCAGGGTCATCCCGTCCGGTGCGTGCTCGTCGATGTCGGCGCGGAGCGCCGCGATCACCGCGGCGGTGTCGGTGCTCGTCTGGCCGACCGCGATCGGCGTCACGAGAACCGCGGCCCTCTCGTCCTCGCTCACGAGAGGCCCGGTCGGATCCGCGTCCGCGTGCGAGCCGAGCACCGGGAGGAGGCCTTCGAGCGCGGCGACGTCAGGTGCCGAGAGCGTCGCACCGTCGTCGCGCGACGCGACCACGATCACGGACTGCCGATCCGCGTTCGGGAACTCGGCCAGCAGGGCGCTCGTGCGTGCGGACTCCGACCCCTCGGGGGCCTGCTCGTTGCCGGCGGGTGCCTTCGCCGACCCGAACAGGCCGAAGAGAGCCGTCATGATCAGGAGGACCACGCCGAGCGTGATCCACGCTCCGCCACGGGAGGTCATCCACTCGGGAAAGCGCCGAAGAGCGCGAGAATCTGCCATACCCGTCACTCCACCAGGAGCGTCGCGCGGCGACATCGTCAAGACGATGGAGGGAAGTCTCCCTCTTTCGATGGATGCCGGTCGGGCACGCGTCCGCACGGGCGGGCATCACGAAGAGCCAGCTCCAGCCGGCTCGGTGCGCTGGTCACACCGCGCGGAGCGCACTGGCGGCAGCATCCATCGCCCCCGCGTCCAGAGCGAAGTAGGCCCACTTGCCGCGCTGCTCACGTGTGACCAGGCCCGCTTCCACCAGTAGTTTCATGTGATGCGACACCGTGCCCTGTGAGAGTCCCACGGGTTCGGTCAGGTCGCAGATGCACGCTTCCCCGCCGGCTCCGGCGGCGATGAGCGACAACAGTCGGACGCGCGTGGGGTCGCCCAGCGCTTTGAAGACCCGGGCGACACGCTCGGCGTCCGCGACGGTCATCGACGGCGCTATGGGCGGAACGCAACAGCTGGTCGCTTCGATTGTCGTCGGCAAGCTCACGGGTCTAGTGTGACACGTATTGACAATCTTCGATAGATAAGCGACAGTCTTCGTATTGAAGTTTGTCAATTTGAGGAGACATGATGTCCGAGCTTCCTGTCGTCGTCATCGGAGCGGGTCCGCAGGGTCTCGCCGCAGCGGCGCGTCTTGTCGAACGCGACGAGAACGTGATTGTCGTCGAGCGCGGGCAGGGGCCTGCTGCTGCGGTCGCTGAATGGGGGCATGTGCGCCTCTTCTCGGCATGGCCAGAGCTCACTGACGCGGCGGCACGACGTCTTCTTGAGCCGACCGGATGGACCGCACCCGACTCGGGGTACCCGACCGGCGCCGAATGGGTGGACAGCTACCTGGCGCCTCTCGCGGATGCCTTGGGCGAGCGGGTTCACTACGCGACCACCGTTACTGGAGTCGCTCGTCAAGGTCGTGACAAGGTCGTCGACGGCGGACGCAAGGGCCAGCCGTTCGTCGTGCATACGGTCAGCGCGGACGGCCAAGAGTCGCGAGTTCTCGCTCGCGCGGTCATCGACGCGAGCGGCACCTGGGCGCTTCCGAATCCGGCGGGCGCGGATGGATATCCCGCCCTCGGGGAGGCCGCAGCATCCGATCTGATCTCGTACCGCATCCCGGCCGATGTGTCAGAACTCGCGGGGTCGCACGTCGTCGTCGTGGGAGCGGGGCACTCCGCCGCGCACGCTGTCCTGAGATTGAGCGAGCTGGCACGCCGGGCCCCTGGCACCCGCGTCACCTGGATTCTCCGTAGGGGGGAGGCAACGAACGTCTTTGGGGGTGGCGCCAGAGATGAACTTCCCGAACGGGCCGCGCTCGGCTCTCGTGCGCGCAAGATGGTCGACGAGGGTGTCGTGGAGCTGGTGACCGGATTCCGTGTCGCCGAGTTCCGGCAAGCCGCTGACGGCCTGACCGTGGTCGCCGAAGACGGGCGCGAGGTCGCGGGTGTCGGGCGTGTATTCGCACTCACGGGCTTTCGGCCGGACACGGAGATGCTGCGAGAGCTCCGTATCGATCTTGATCCCGCGCTCGAGGCGGTCGTGGGCATCGCGTCCGAGATTGACCCGAACATCCACTCCTGCGGATCTGTGGGTGCCACGGGGGCGCGAGAGCTCGCGCAGCCGGAGCAGGGGTTCTTCATCGTCGGCGCGAAGTCCTACGGTCGGGCGCCGACCTTCCTCGCGTTGACCGGCTTCGAGCAGGTGCGAAGTGTTGCCGCGCACCTCGTGGGAGATCACGAGGCCGCCGGGCGCAGCGAACTCGTCCTCCCCGACACCGGGGTGTGCGGGGGGTCCGGCGACTTCGATGACAACGCGGGCAGCTGCTGTGCGGCTCCTTCAACCATCCAGATCGGCGCACGGCCCGTCACCGTCAGCTGATCTCCGCTGACGGAAGGGCGGGGCTCATGAGTGGAGCCCCGCCCTTCCGTGTCAGACCAACGCGGATCGTAGCGGTTGCCTCAGGCATTGATGAGTGTCAATATAGACACATGTCGATACAAGAAGTCGAGCTTGCGGTCATCGGGTCCGGCCCTTCGGGCTACACCGCAGCCATCTATGCTGCGCGAGCTGGCCTCGCGCCCGTGGTGCTTGCCGGATCCGTGACGGCGGGTGGCGCGCTGATGACGACGACCGAGGTCGAGAACTTCCCTGGGTTCGTTGACGGCGTACAGGGGCCCGAACTGATGGAGTCGATGCGCGCGCAGGCGGAGCGTTTCGGTGCCCGCATCCTCCTGGACGACGCGATCCGGGTCGACCTCGACGGGCGCACCAAGACCATCGAGACCGGCACGGGGAACACTATCCATGCTCGCGCCGTCATTCTCACGATGGGCTCCGCCTATCGCAAGCTGGGACTGCCAGACGAGGAGCGCCTCACTGGCCGCGGCGTGTCCTGGTGTGCCACGTGTGACGGCTTCTTCTTCCGTGACCAGGAGATCGTCGTCGTCGGCGGCGGGGATTCCGCAATGGAGGAGGCGCTGTTCCTCACCCGCTTCGCATCGAAGGTGACTATCGTGCACCGCCGCGGCGAGTTCCGCGCATCGAAGATCATGGCCCAGCGCGTGCTCGACCACCCGAAGATCGAAGTCGCCTGGAACGCGGAAGTCGCGGGCCTCATCGGCGCCGAGAAGGTCGAGGCGGTCGCACTCCGCGACAGCGTCACCGGTGCGGAACGGGAACTGCCCGCCACCGGAGTGTTCGTCGCCATCGGTCACGACCCGCGCTCCGAGATCGTCACCGGGCTCGTCGAAACCGACGCCGATGGATATGTCCTCGTCGACCACCCCTCCACCCACACGAACGTGTCGGGAGTCTTCGCCGCCGGCGACCTGGTGGATCATACCTACCGTCAGGCGATCACTGCGGCGGGCACCGGATGCGCCGCGGCTCAGGATGCCCAGCACTACCTGGCCGCGCTTGACGAAACCGCACCCATCGAGGCTGACGCCGCCGCAGAGGCGCTCCTCGCATGAGCACCGCAACTGTTCCCACTACTGCTCCAGCCACTCGACGTCTGTCGACTCTCGACCGGTGGTTGCCACTGTGGATCGGCCTGGCCATGGTCGGTGGAATCCTCGTCGGCCGCTTCATCCCCGGCGTCTCCGATCTCCTGGCCGCTCTCGAACTCGGTGGAATCTCCATTCCCATCGCCCTCGGCCTGCTGGTGATGATGTATCCAGTCCTCGCGAAGGTCCGCTACGACAGGATCGCTGCCGTCACCGGAGACAAGAGACTGCTCATCTCGTCGCTGGTGCTCAACTGGCTCGTCGGTCCTGCGCTGATGTTCGTCCTCGCCTGGGCGTTCCTCCCCGATCTGCCCGAGTATCGCACGGGGCTCATCATCGTCGGGCTCGCGCGCTGCATCGCCATGGTCGTCATCTGGAATGACCTCGCCTGCGGCGACCGGGAGGCGGCAGCCGTTCTGGTCGCCATCAACTCGGTCTTCCAAGTCGTCGCATTCTCGCTGCTCGGATGGTTCTACCTGACCGTCCTCCCCGGCTGGCTCGGGTTCGATTCGCAAGGCCTGGAGATATCGGTCTGGCAGATCGCATTGAACGTCCTGATCTTCCTGGGCATCCCCCTCATCGCCGGCTTCGCTTCCCGCCTCATCGGAGAGCGTGCGAAGGGACGCGACTGGTACGAAGGTCGTTTCCTGCCGAAGATCGGTCCCTGGGCCCTCTACGGTCTGCTCTTCACCATCGTGCTGCTGTTCGCTCTTCAGGGGGAACAGGTCACCAGCCGCCCGTGGGACGTCGCGCGGATCGCGCTTCCTCTGCTGGCCTACTTCGCGGTCATGTGGTTCATCGGTCTCTTCACCGGGAAAGCACTTGGACTCGGCTACGCCCGCTCATCGACCTTGGCGTTCACCGCGGCCGGCAACAACTTCGAGCTCGCCATCGCCGTCGCCATCGGCACGTTCGGAGCGACGTCCGGACAGGCCCTGGCAGGCGTCGTCGGTCCGTTGATCGAGGTCCCGGTTCTCGTCGGGCTCGTGTATGTCTCGCTCTGGGCAGCCCGCCGCTGGTTCCACACGGACCCGTACGCGGCTGAAAGGATGCAGTCATGAACGTCACTGCAACGACGGACATCGACACGTGCAGTCCGGTCGCGACGCACGCCATCGGGCTGGAAGCAGCCTCCACAGTCGCCGTGACGCTGAAGGCGCTGTCGGATCCGCTGCGCCTACGGATGCTGTCGGCCATCGCCTCCGACCCGCGAGGAGAATCGTGCGTGTGCGACCTCGCTGAGCTCGCCGACGTCTCCCAGCCCACCGTCTCCCACCACCTCAAGGTGCTCAGGGACGTCGAGGTGCTCACATCTGAGCGACGCGGCACATGGGTCTGGTATCGGATCAACCCGACGCGACGTGGTGCCGTCACCGCACTGCTGGACTCCTTCGCGCCGGCTTCGGTCGCGCCCGGCCGCGTCGACGAAGAAAGCCCGCTACGGCCGGACTTCGACGCGCGCGTGACCCGCCTCGCCGAGGAGCTCGCGGCAGAAGTGCCCGAGCTCGACCCAGATGTCGTCCTCACGACCGTCCGAGAGTCTTACACCGCGCTCGCGCGGACCGCCCGCGTTACCTCGACGCTCATCCCTCTCACCGAGCGCTTCGCGCGGCAACGGCTCGCGGACTTGACCCGAGACCGCGGCTCGGCCCTCCCGCAAGTGCTGTTCGTCTGTGTCGCCAATGCGGGACGGTCGCAGCTCGCCGCCGCGCTCGTCAACCAGCTCGCCCCCGGCAAGGTCGTCGCACGCTCCGCCGGTTCCGCTCCCGCCGACGTCGTCCACCCCCACGTCCGCTCGCTCCTAGCGGAGATCGAAGGTGACGGGGCTGCTGAGCGATTCCCGAAGCCGCTCACCGACGATGCCGTCCGCGCGGCCGACGTCGTCATCACCATGGGGTGTGGCGACGTCTGCCCCATCATTCCCGGCGTCCGCTACGACGACTGGGCGGTCGGCGATCCCGCCCTCGCCTCCCGCGAAGGCGTCGAGGCCATCCGCGACGAGATCGCCCAACGCGTTCGCGCACTCGTCGACGACCTCGTCCACTGACCACGCCTCTCACCAGGAGCACCAATGACTGACACGACCACGAGCACCAAGCCCTCGGTCCTCTTCGTCTGCGTCCACAACGCCGGACGCTCACAGATGGCCGCCGGTTTCCTCCGTGACATCGCCGGCGACCGCATCGAAGTGCGCTCCGCTGGCTCCATGCCAGCCGACCAGATCAACCCGATCGCCGTGGAGGCGATGGGCGAGCTCGGCATCGACATCACGGCCGAACAGCCCAAGGTGCTCACAACCGAAGCCGTGCAGGCGTCTGACGTCGTCATCACGATGGGATGCGGCGACGCTTGCCCGTTCTTCCCGGGCAAGCGCTACGAGGACTGGAAGCTCGAGGACCCGGCCGGACAGGGAATCGACGCAGTCCGCCCGATACGCGACGACATCCGCGCGCGCATTCAGAAGCTGGTGGCCGAACTGCTGTGATCCCTGGGCCGGCTGAACACCACGGCGCATTCTTATTGCAGCTGCCGTCGGACATCGGGATGAACTCGGCCTCCGGCGGGCAGTCTGCCTGAGAACGGGTACACCCGGAGCCCCGCCACGGAACGTCGGGGTCGGAACGGCAGGGTCGCGATTCGGCGACGAACCATCCGTCCGGGAGTGGCCCGTACCTTGCGACACGATGCGGCGTTCTTCGCGGCATCGCTCGTAGCTCGGCGATGTCCCCTACCTCGCCTCGGGCGCGGGACCCTGGGTGCCTCCCTGCCGCAAGCTCACTCCTCCGAGAACCCTGACCCATTCCAGGCCACCTTCCAGACCCTGCTGCTCATCACGACGACCGTCAGCATCATCAGCGTCATCAGGGAGGATCGACGCAACAAGCGGGCAACCGCGGGAGCACAAGAGGCGAGCTCCGGTCTGGAGTATCTCCGGAATGTCCGGATCAGCTGTGGAAGTCACATATGGAGGGGCTGACGGGAATCGAACCCGCGCTGTCTGCTTGGGAAGCAGAAGTTCTACCATTGAACTACAGCCCCGCACCCGCCCGAGAGCAGGTGGAGCAAGCCTACCTGTCGCGGGCCGGATGGCCAAAGCGCGGGTCGCTCATGACTAGGCTTGTGCCGTGCTTCTCAGCGATCGCGACATCAGAGCAGAACTCGCCTCCGGCCGCGTCGGCCTGGAACCGCATGCGCCGGAGATGATCCAGCCGTCGAGCATCGACGTGCGACTGGACCGCTACTTCCGCCTCTTCGACAATCACAAGTACCCGTTCATCGACCCCTCGGTCGACCAGCCCGAGCTGACGCGGCTGATCGAGGTCGATCCGGACGAGCCCTTCATCCTCCACCCCGGCGAGTTCGCGCTGGGGGCCACGTTCGAGCAGGTCACCCTGCCGGACGACATCGCCGCGCGGCTGGAGGGGAAGTCGTCGCTCGGGCGCCTCGGGCTCATCACCCACTCGACCGCCGGCTTCATCGACCCGGGCTTCTCCGGGCATGTGACGCTGGAGCTCGCGAACGTGGCGACGCTGCCGATCAAGCTGTGGCCCGGCATGAAGATCGGCCAGCTCTGCTTCTTCCGGCTCACCTCACCGGCGGAGAACCCGTACGGCTCCGGTCCCTACGGCAACCGCTACCAGGGTCAGCGGGGTCCGACGGCGTCCCGGTCGTTCCAGAACTTCCACCGCACCGACGTGGGTGTGACCGACATCGGAGCCGTCGGAGGCTGACATGAGCGACGCGAGCGGGACGGGTTCCGACGAGTCCGCGGTGCCTGACGGGGCGGCGCTGCCGGACGATCCGGGGCTGGATATCGCTCCCGCCGACGCGGTGATCCCGCCGGCCGACGCCGTGATCCCGCCTCCGCCGCCGGAGACGCCGCTCCCGGAGGGGCTGCTGGCTGCTCCCGAAGCCGCAGGCGATGCGCTTCCGGCACCGACCCGTCGCTCGGAGCGATCCCGCCCGACGCCCGCGATCCTCCAGGGCGAGCAGCCCGCGGCGGCTGCGGACGACTGGGCGCAGCGATCGATCGCCCCGGAGGTCGCCGACACCGGCAGCTACCGGATGCTCGCGGTCGTCGTCTTCGTCGTGCTCTTCCTCCTGCTCGCGGCGGCTGTGGTGACGCTCGTCGTGCTGATCACCACTGTCGGGCTGCCGTTCGCGGCCGTCGACCCGGGCGCGGGCTTCCTGCCGACCCGGGTGTAGGGCTCCGAAGGGCGGCGGGCGGGTCCGCCGGTGCGGCATCAATGTCGGCTCGTCCCGTGGCGGTGCCGAGCGCATCCACGGCGTCGAGACCCCCGGTCACGAGAGCGACCACGGCGTCGAGGGTCGGATCAGCCGACAGCACTCTCGTATGACCGAGACCCACCGTGCGGACGAGACGGGAGCGGCCGGGATGAGCGGCGTGCAGCCGGAGGGCGTCGTGGTCGGGCATCCGGCGGTCGCCCCGGTCGTGCACGATGAGCAGTGTGGTGCCGGCGGGGAGTGGATGCGCGCCTGCGTCATACCGTTCGACGGCGGTTGCGGGATCGAGCCGGAGGCGGCGGTGGAAGCGGGTGCGGAGTCGGTCCGCGGTGGCGGGGTCGAGCCGGAGGTCACGGACGAACTGGGCGAGGAACGCCTCGGGTGCGGCGGCCCCGGCGACGACGGCGACGGCGGGGACCGAGCCGGACGACCGGGCGACGGTCAGCGCCGCGAGTCCGCCGAAGGAGTGTCCGATGAGAGCGGAGAAGGGGCCGTGGGTGCGGTCCAGCTGCTCCGCGGCATCGACCCAGTCGCGGATATCGGTGTGCCGCCCGCCGGAGGAGCCGTGCGCCGGGGCATCGAAGGCGACGACCCGGAATCCCTCGGCGACGAGTTCCCGCACGAGCGGGGCGAACTGGGAGGCGCGGCCCCGCCAGCCGTGCAGGAGCAGCACGGTGCGCGGACCCGTGCCCCACGTGTAGGTCGTGACGGGGATGCCGCGCACGAGGAGCGTCCCGCGGCGGGCGTCGTCGTGGGTGGCGGCGTCGGCGGCACGCACGGCCATCCGTGGGCGGGTGGAGAAGAACAGCCGGTAGGCGAGATCGCCGGCGAGGAGAGGGGAGAGGCGTCCCACAGTCGGGAGGGCGCGGACGAGGAGAGAGGACGCGGACGGCATGGAGGCTCCTTCACCGAACTATACGAACGATCATCCGTATACTAGACGAACGGTCGTTCGTATACTAGGGCCATGGTGGATGGTGTAATTCAGGACGGCCGGCGGGCACGCGGCGACGCCTCCCGCCGCATCGTGCTGGAGAGTGCGACCGACCTCGCCTCCGTCGAGGGTCTGGACGGCGTGACGATCGGACGCCTCGCGACCGCCTCGGGGTCGAGCAAGAGCAGCATCGCGACGCTGTTCCAGAGCAAGGAGGGCCTGCAGCTCGCGACGGTCGCCGCCGCTCGGGACATCTTCGTCGAGCGGATCATCGAGCCCGCCCGCGCTCAGCCGAGGGGAGCGCACCGCCTGGCCGCGCTCCTCCATAACGCCTTGGTCTACTCGAAAGACCGCGTCTTCACGGGCGGGTGCTTCTTCGCGGCGACCGCGGCGGACGTCGACTCCAAGCCCGGTCCCGTGAGCGATGCCGTGCGGGCGGCCCTCGTCGACTGGTACGGATACATCGAGGCCCAGCTGCGGTTCGCGGCCGCGGAGGGGGAGGTCGACGCGGCTGACGTCGAGGTGCTGGCGTTCGAGCTCGTCGCCCTCAATGAGCAGGCCAACGCGCGGTCGCTCCTCCTGCGGGGCGACAGGCCGTATGCGCTTGCGGCGGCCGCGATGCGCTCACGCCTCCGTGACGCGGGCGCCCCCGACACCGCCCTCGCCCTCCTCGACCTCTAGCCCCGTCCCGCGCCCGCGCCCCACGCCCCCGTTCCCCCTGCGGGCTCAGGAACGCACCGCAATCCCGTGTCGACGGCCCGTTTCTGATCCCGCCCCACGGTCGGGCCCGGCCCCCTTATGCGTGCGGGATGGGAAATGCGCGCCGCGGTCCGTCGGAAGGATCGTTTCTGATCCCGCCCGACGGTCGGGCCGTCCACTCTTTCGCTCGCGGGATGGGAATCGGGCCCCGAGGTCCGTCGGGAGGGGCGTTACTGATCCCGCCCGACGGTTGGGGCCTGCCGTCTTGCGTGCGGGGCGAGAATCGGGTCCGGAGGTCCGTCGGGAGGGGCGTTTCCGATCCTGCTTAACGGTCGGGGGCCTACCGTCTTGCGTGCGGGACGGGAATCGGGCCCCGAGGTCCGTCGGGAGGGGCGTTTCTGATCCCGCCCGACGGTTTGGGGCCTGCCGTCTTGCGTGCGGGATGAGAAGTGGCCCGCGAGGTGCGAAGGAGAGGCCGTTCTTGATCCGCGCACGTGCCTTCCCTGTACCTGTCACCTCAGGCCCTTGCGCTTCCACCGGGCGCCTCGTTCCTTGCTCCCCTGCCTGCATGACCCTGCGGGATGGAAAACGTGCCGCTGGGGTGTTCGGGAGGGGCGATTCTGATCCCGTCCGGAGAGTAGGTGCTCGCGTCGCCGCGGCGGGGGATCGAAGACGTGCCTCGAGTGCGCTCGGGAGGTGCGGAAGTGATCCCGGAGGGGCGTCCCGGTGCGCGGAAGCGCCCCAGCCGGGGTTCCGGTGGGGCGCTTCGAGGAGGTGAGGTCAGGCGGCGTGGCCGTGGCGGAATCCGGCGTCGAAGCCACGCTCGAATGCGCGCTCCGCCATCCGCTGCGCGCGGTGGCCGTGCCCGTGCCCGTGACCGCGGCCGTGGTCGCGGTGTGCGTGACCGTGGTCGCGGTGCCCCTGGCCGTCGTGGTGACCGCGCCCGCGGTACCCGCCTTCCTCGGCTCCGTCGTGACGGTCGAAGCCGTGCCGGGGGCCGAAGCCCTCCTCGGGGCCGAAGCTGTGCCGGGGGTCGAAGCCGTGCCGGGGGTCGAAGTCCCCGTGCCCGAAGCCGTGCCCGAAGCCGCGCCCGTGCTCGTTCCCGTGCCCGTGCCGGCGAGCGAAGCCGCCGCGGGGGCCGAAGCCGAACCCGGGGCGCTGCTTCCGGGGGAGAGGGGTCTCCTCGTCCCACCCGAAGGCGCGGGCGATCTTCTCGAGCGCCGCGAGGGTCGTCGCCATCTCCTCGTCGGAGACCGCGTCGGCGACCTTCGCGCGGATGCCGTCGACGGCGGCGCCGAGACGCTCCTTCGCCGCGCGGCCCTCGTCGGTCAGCGCCCATCCGTCGCCGTCCGCCTCGACCCCAGCCGCGGTCGATGAGATCGTGCAGCTTGTGCGGGTTCAACGGGCGGCGGGCGGGTACCGAGCCATCGACGACGTTCAGCAGCCGCCAGTCGCGGCGGGTCGCGCCCTCCGCGGCGAAGACAGTGGCGAAGTCCTGTGCCATCAGGCGGTCGACGGCCTTGAGCCAGAAACCGAACGGGCGGGAGGTGTTGTCAAAAGTGCTGTCTGCAGTGGTGTTCATGGTGATCCTTCGTCGTCTGTGGTGCACCGATGACGGATGTCATCCGACATATCAATGTCACTGTGCATGTACATGCAGTGTGACATGGAACCGAGACGCATGTCAAGCTGCATGTAAACTCGGGGCATGGCCACCGATCCGATCGACCCCGCGTCCCCCGACGCCGCCGAAGCGATCGCGCAGGCGCTCTCCCGACTGCGCGGACGCCGACCCGGACCCGGCGGCCGCGAGCACGACGGGCCCCGCGGTGCACACGGGCACGGGCCCCACGGAGACCCGCGCGAGCACTTCGCCCATCACCGCGGCCACCCGGGGATGCCGCCGTGGATGGCCGACGGCGGCCGCCTCGGCGGACCGGCCCGTCTCCGCATGCTCGAAGCCCTCGCCGCCGCGCCGGAACCCCTCAGCGTGAGCGCGCTCGGGCAGGCGATCGGCGTGGATCAGCCGCGGGCGTCCCGGCTCGTGCAGCAGGGCGTGCAGGCTGGGTTCGTGCGGCGCGAGGCCGACCCGGACGACGCCCGCCGCACCCGCATCGCGCTGACCGACGAGGGGCGCCGACTGGCCCGCGGGATGCGGGGCGAACGCCGCGAGCTGCTCGGTCGCGCGCTCGAGTCGTTCACCCCGGAGGAGCGCACGGAGCTCGCGCGGCTGCTCACCAAGCTCGCCGACAACTGGCGCGCCTGACCGGCCTCACGCGCGGGCGAAGTCCAGCGAGGGCTCGTCGTCCACCGAGAGGGACAGCACGACGGTCTCCACCGCGTCGTGCGCCTCGATCCGCCGCTCCACCTCACGCAGACGCCGGGCCACGTCGTGCTCGCGCGCATCGCCCGCGAGGTCGACCTCGGCGACGAGGAACAGCCGGTTCGGCCCCACGTACTCGATGTGCAGGTAGGTGACCCGCTCGATGTCGTCCATGCCGAGGAGGGCCGTGCCGACCCGGGAGCGCAGGGCGGGGGACACCGACGTGCCGACGAGGAACGCGATGTTCCGTCCGATCAGGATCACGGCGACGATGCCCAGCAGGATCCCGACGAGGATCGACCCGATCGCATCCCATGCGGCGACACCGGTGAGCTGATGCAGGAGGATCGACCCGCCCGCCAGCACGAGGCCGATGAGGGCGGCGGAGTCCTCGAAGAACACCGCCCGGAGCGTGGTGTCGCTCGTCTCGAGCACGAAGTCCCACGTGGAGGATCCGCGCTCCTGGGCCAGCCGACGGGAGCGGACCATCGCCTGTGTGAACGACGCCCCCTCCAGCACGAAGGCGATCCCGAGCACGATGTACGCCACGACCGGGCTCTCCACGGGGCCGGAGTCGGACAGCTCCTGGATGCCGTGCATGATCGAGACGATCGAGCCGGCGGTGAAGATGCCGAACGCCGCGATGAGGGACCAGACGAACGCATTGCGGCCGTAGCCGAGCGGATGCCGGGCGTCCTTGGTCTTCGCGCCGCGTCGATCGGCGATGAGCAGGAAGACCTCGTTCCCCGCGTCCGCCCACGAGTGCGCGGCCTCGGCCACCATCGACGCGGACGAGGTGATGACGGCGGCGACCGTCTTCGCGATCGCGACGAGGATGTTGGCGAGGAAGGCGAGGACGACGGTCACCGGGTCAGGCTACTCCCGCCCGACCCGTCCGACTCCCGGAGCGGGCTCAGCGCGGCGCCTTCACCGGGAGCAGGAGGAGGAACCCGATGATGAGCACGATGATGATGCCGAGGATCCCGTAGGCGGTCTGGCTCGTCGAGACGATGAGCACGGTCCAGGCGGCCGAGGCCATCCAGCTCGCGGCCCTGCCGGTCGTGGCGTAGAGACCGAAGATCTCGCCCTCCCGGCCTGCCGGGGTGACGCGGGCGAGGAAGGAGCGCGCCGCCGCCTGCGCCGGGCCGACGAAGGCGCAGAGCACGAGGCCGCCGATCCAGAACACGAGCGACCCGGCGTCGCGGAGCAGGAACACGGCGAGGCCGGCGACGACCATCGATCCGATCGAGCCGAGGATGATCCGCTTGGGGCCGAGGCGATCGTCGAGGCGCCCCGCGATGATGGTCGAGACGCCGGCGACGAGGTTCGCGGCGATGCCGAAGACGATGATGTCCTGCGTGCCGAACCGGAACACCGCGGTGCCGATGATGGCGCCGAACGCGAAGACCCCGCCGAGGCCGTCGCGGAACACGGCGCTGGCGAGCAGGTACCAGAACGTCGACCGGGTCTGCGGGTCGCGGTAGAGGCCGATCACGTCTTGGACGAGGAGAACGTAGGAGCGGAAGAACCCCACCTTGCGCTCCGGCCGACCGAGCGACGGCTCCGGCACGTTGAGGAAGATCGGGATGCTGAAGACGATCGCCCAGACCGCGCATCCCACGGCGATGAGCCGGTACGCGAGGCCGTTGTCGGTGGACATGCCGAACCAGTCGAAGGTGTCGAGCAGGACGACGATGACGAGGGCGATGATGCCGCCGAGGTAGCCGAAGCCCCAGCCCAGGCCGGAGATGCGGCCGACGTTCTTCGGGTTCGCAATGCCGATGAGCATGGCGTTGGAGTTCACCGCGGCGATCTCGCCGAACACGGAACCGGCGGAGATCAGCGCGACGCCGAGCCAGAACAGGGCCGGCTGCGGCTCCACGAACCACAGTCCCAGCATGCAGAGGATGAGAGCGCCGGTGCCGATGCCCAGCCAGAGCTTCTGTCGTCCGGCGGCGTCCGCGCGCTGACCGAGGACGGGGGCGAGCAGGAGGATGCCGAGCGCGGCGATCGTCGAACCCAGTCCGAGACCGGAGGCGAGGTCGGCCTCCGCGGCGACGCGGACCGGGTCGCTCGGGTCGAGGGCGGCGATCTCCGGCGGCAGGAACGAGGCGCTGACGAGGTACAGCGCGGTGAAGACGAACGTGAGGATGACGGTGTTGAACGGCTGCGTCGCCCAATCCCACAGCGCCCAGGAGTACACCTGCTTCCGAGGTGCGGGGGTGTCTCCGCGCAGATCGAGGCCGACGACGGCCACGGCGCCGCTGTTCGCTGTCGCCACGGGCTCGGGGGCGCCCGCCGCGGGATCGGGTGAGGTCATGGTCGAAGTCTGGCCGCGGACGGTGAACGCCCGGTGACGGCGCGCCGTCGGCGTCGGGCGCCCGGGGCGTTCAGAGGGCGGGGCCGCGGCGGATGCGGACGGGTCCGCGGGCGTCGGCGATCTGGACCGGCTCGCCCTTCTGCGTGACGACCACGACGTCGCGGGAGGCCAGGTCCGCGGCGACGCGGCGCACGTCGGGCATCCGGTCGCGCCACTCCTCGCCGCCGACCGCGCGGGCGACGTCGCTCGGGCAGATCGACGAGTCCGCGCGTTTCCGGGTGAGGGCGCGCATCGTCGCGGCGATCCGCTCCTCGGCCTGCGCCGCGGAGGGCTCCTCCCACCACGGGGCACCCCGCTCGCCGAGGGCGGTCTTCGCATCCTGCACGCGACGGCGGGCGTCGGGCTCCGCCGCCTTCACCGCGCGCCGTGCGGCCATGAGCTCGTCGACGAGCTCCTGCCGCAGGTTCTCGGGGATCGACGGATCGGTGGCGCGCCACCGCCGGCCGTTCACGACGATGTGGTGTCCGTCCGCGGTGGGCGCGGGGCCGTCGTCCGTCATACCGGCCATCCTGCGCGGCGGCCGCGCGCGCCGCCATCCCCTTGACGTCCGCGCGGCTGCCGGTCAGCGGTAGAGGAGGTCGGCGTCGACGAGCCCCGGCCAGTCCGGCACCGCGAGCGACTCCGGCTCGTCCCACTCGCCCGCCGTGATCCGGCGGAAGGCGCCCTCGACCCCGAACAGCTTCTCCAGAGGGGACCAGTCGGACTCCCCGGGCATCGGCACCAGCGCCCGCTCGGCCAGGGCCTCGGGGTAGAGGGTGGCGAGCAGCGACAGCAGGCGGACGCCGGTGTGCACCGGCCGGAAGGCGACCGGGTCGGTCACATGCAGGAGGAGCCCCTGGCAGGCCTCGCCGGCGTGATCCCGCACCAGAGGGGTGAAGCCGTAGGGGGATGCGGTGACGCCGGGAAGGGCGAGCTCGACGAACGCGGTCGTGTACTCCTCGGCGTCGATGAACGGGGCGCCGATGACGCGGAAGGGCACGGCCGTGCTGCGACCCTCGGAGACGTTCACGCCCTCGGCCAGACACGTGCCGGGGTACAGCAGGGTGGTCGCGGCACTGGGCAGGTTCGGCGAGGGCGGCATCCAGGTCAGCTCCTGCCGGCCGAGGGCGGTCTGATCGCGCGTCCATCCCTGCACCTCGACGACGTGCAGCTCCACGTCGATCCGGCGCGTGCGCACCCAGTGCCGCGCGAGCTCGCCGATCGTCAGACCATGGCGGACGGGCATCGTCCACCGCCCGACGAGCGAGTTCGCCGCCTCGTCGAGCATCGGCCCGTCGGCTTGCTCCAGGCGTCCGCCGAGCGGATTCGGGCGGTCGAGCACCATCACGGCGACGCCCGCGTCTGCGCACGCCTCGAGCACATGGCTCATCGTCCAGATGTACGTGTAGAAACGCGCACCCACGTCGGGAAGGTCGACGAGCACGACGTCGAGGTCGGCGAGGTCGGCGGCCGCGGGACGCACGTCCGCGCCGTAGAGGCTGCGCACCGGGAGCCCGGTCAGCGTGTCCCGCAGATCCCCGATCAGCTCTCCCTCCCTGGCCCGGCCGTCGAGGCCGTGCTCGGGGCCGAAGAGGAGCGTGAGCGGGAATCCGGCGTCGGCGAGGCCTGCGCGTCCACGGGCGAGGGTCGAGGTGAGGGCCAGGTCGTTCGTGACCATCCCGAGGCGGGCGCCCCGGAGGCGGTCCCGCTGCGGCTGCGTCAGGTCGTCGTGGAGGAGGCGGTCGATTCCGAGCTGCATGATCAATCGATTCTGTGAGCGGTGACGGCGTCGTGCGTGCGCTGGAGGTTCGCGGAGATCCGGTCGTAGTCGGCCTGGGCGATGCGCGTGTAGAGGAAGTCGAGGACGGCGAGCTGGGCGATGCGGCTGGCCATCGCGCCGGAGCGGAAGGTCGACTCCGACACCGCCGTGACGAGGGTGTGCGCGCACGCGCGGGCGAGCGGCGAGCGCGGGTTGTTGGTGATGGCGATGGTGGTGGCGCCGGCGGCGGCGGCCACCTCGGCCGCCTGCACGATCTCCAGGGTGCGGCCGGAGTGCGAGATGGCGATCGCGGCGTCCCGATCGTCCAGGAGCGCGGCGCCGGTGAGGGCGAGGTGGTGGTCGGTCCGCGCCTGGGCGACGAGGCCGGCGCGATGGAGCTTCTGCTCGAGGTCCTGCGCGGCGAGTCCGCTGGAGGCCGCGCCGTAGATGTCGATACGACGCGCGCCGCGGACCACGGCGACGCACCGCTCCAGCTCGGCGATGTCGAGCTGGCGGGCGGTGCGCTCGATGGCCTCGGCCTCCGCGAAGGCGATCTTGCGCACCGTGGTCGCGGCGTCGTCGTGGCGGCTCACATCCCCCGCGGACACCTGGAAGCGCTCGCGCTCGGATGCGCTCCGCGTGAGCTCTCCGGCCAGGGCGATCCGCAGGTCGGGGTACCCGGGGAACCCGAGGCTGCGGGTGAAGCGGGCGACGCTGGCGACCGACACCCCGCACTCCTCGGCGAGGCGGGTGATGGAGTTCTCCAGGACCGCCTGCGGTTCGGCGAGCACGCGTTCGGCGATGCGACGTTCCGTGGGGGTGAGCGCGGAGAGGCGCTGATGGATGGCTGTCACGACACTGTTCGGCACGAGCCCATGATGGCAGGTCGGGTCCGCACTCGGTAGGAATTTTCAGAAACGCTTGCATTTTTGTAAGAGATTGCCCACAGTGGCAGTGTCGGCATCGTCCCCGTGCCGCGACGAAGACGTCACCCGAGAGGAACACCATGCGAAACCGCCCCGTCCGCCTCGCTCTCACCGGAGGGATCCTGGTCGCCGGACTCGCCGTCGCCGGCTGCGCGCCCGCAGCCTCGAGCGGCGATGGTCAGGATGATGTCACCCTGACTATCTGGTCCTGGCAGGCCTCGTCGTCCCCGAAGTGGGAGGCCGTGTTCGACGCCTACGAAGAGTCCCACCCCGGCGTCACCATCGAGTTCGAGGGCTTCCAGCCCACCGAGTACAACCAGATCCTCGCCACCGGCCTCGAGGGCAGCGACGGTCCGGACATCGCGATGCTGCGCGCCTATGGCGGCGTGCAGTCGGCGATCCAGTCGGAGCAGATCGTGCCGATCGACGACATCGTCGACGGTCTCGACCAGTTCGACCCCACGGTCCTGCGCGCGGCCCAGGGCAAGGACGACGGCAAGACCTACGGCGTCCCCTTCGCGTACCAGACCATGCAGATGTTCTACAACAAGACCATGTTCGACGAGATGGGCCTCGAGGAGCCCACCGACTGGGACGAGTTCATCGAGCTGCAGGAGACCCTTCTCAAGGAGGGCGTCACCCCCATGGCGCTCGGCGCCCGCGAGGACTGGGTCCTGCCGATGTTCCACGACATCGTCGGTTCGGCGCACTACGGCGGTGCGGACTTCGAGGAGAAGGTACTCGCCGGCGACGTCGACTTCACCGACCCCGCCTACGTGTCCTCGCTGCAGATCGTGCAGGACATGCAGAAGTACCTCGACAAGAACGTCAACGCGATCGCCGTCGCCGACGCCGTCCTGCAGTTCACCTCGGGCCAGGCCGCGCAGTGGCCCGGCGGCTCGTTCGACCTGCCCACGTTCCAGAGCTCCGCGCCCGACACCGAGTGGGGCGTCTACGAGGTCCCGCCGTCCCCCGACAGTGCTCTCGACCACGCGGTCACCCCGGGCTACGCGGACGGCAGCTTCGGCATCAACGCGGCCAGCGAGAATCAGGAGGCGGCCACCGAGCTGCTCAACTGGATGACGACGAAGGAGTTCGGCCACCTCGTCGCCGACGAGGTCGACCAGTTCTCCGCGCTCCCCGGGGTGGAGTACTCCGACCCGCTCATGCAGGAAATGAACGAGCAGTACACCGCCAACCCGGCTCCGTACCTGCTGCTCGTCGACTTCCGGTACGGCGACCCGACCGGCACCGCGGTGCTCGGCCCGGACATTCAGGCCATGTTCCTCGGTCAGAAGACCCCGGAGCAGCTGGGCGCCGACCTGCAGTCGGGCATCTCCACCTGGTTCACCCCCTCCTCCTGATCCGAGCGTGGTGGGGCGCCGCGTCCGGCGCCCCACCACGAGCGAAGGACCCCCCATGGCTCTGACCCTCCCCGTGCGCCCGCCGAAGAGCCGGCGCCCCCGCACCGGCATCGCGCTGTCGACGCCGACGGCCGCGCTGTTCGTGCTCCCGGCCGCCGTGCTCTTCGCGGTGCTGATCCTCTACCCGATGCTCGCCGCGCTCAGCTACTCGTTCTTCGACTGGCAGGGCACCAAGCAGGGTGGATTCGCCGGTATCGGCAACTACCTCACGCTCCTCACCAAGGAGCCCTACGCCTCCGAGCTGTGGAACGCGTTCGGCCACAACCTGCTGCTCTTCGCCGGCGCCCTGGTCTTCCAGAACTCGCTCGGCCTCGGCATCGCGACCCTGCTGCACCGCCGCAAGCGCACCAAGCGGTTCTTCCAGACGATCTTCGCCCTGCCCTACCTCGTGAGTCCGATGGTCATCGGCTACCTGTGGTCGCTGATGCTGTCTCCGCTGTTCGGGCCGGTGAACGCGATCCTCCGCGGCGTCGGCCTGGAGAGCCTCGCGCTGCCGTGGCTCGGCGATCCGCAGCTCGCGATCTGGGTCATCGTGCTGGTCAGCGCCTGGCAGTGGATCGGATTCCCCATCCTGCTGTACGGCGCCGCCCTCGGCGGCATCCCCGAGGAGATCGAGGAGGCGGCGTCGCTCGACGGCGCCACGGCCGCGAAGCGCTTCCGCTACATCACGCTCCCCATGCTCACGCCGACGATCGGCATCATCACCGTGCTCACCTTCATCGGCAGCATGGAGGCGATGGCCATCCCGTTCGCGCTCGCCGGGTCGAACGGCGCTCCCGCCGGCTCCACCGACGTGATGATGCTGTTGTTCTACCGCACCGCGTTCGAGTCCGGGAACCCGAACTCCATCGGGGTCTCCTCGGCCCTCGCGACCGTCCTGTTCATCTTCATCATGGTCATCTCCGTCGTCATCACGACGACGATGCGCCGCGCCGAACGAAAGCTGTTCTGATGAGCACCGCCCTCGACACCCGTCAGGAAACGACCACCGAGGCGATCGTCTCCGGCCGGCCCTCCGCCCCGCGGCGCCGCTCCCGTCGCACGAACGACACCCCATTCGTGGGCCGCCTCCTCGCCAACGTGTTCCTGTGGGGGTATGCGCTGGTCGCGATCGGTCCGCTGCTGCTCATGGTCAACAACTCCCTGCGCACGCAGCAGCAGATCGCCACCGAGCCGCTCGGACTCCCCGTCCCCCCGACGTTCACGAGCTTCCAGAACGCGTGGATCACCGCCTCGTTCGACACGTACTTCGTCAACTCGATCACCGTCACGGTCGGGTCGGTCATCGTCACGACGGTCGTGTCGGTGCTGGCCGCCTACGCCTTCGCGCGGGCCAGGGCGAAGTTCTTCCGCGGGATCGAGGCCGTGTTCCTCTCGGGCCTCATGCTGCCGGTGCACCTGGCGATCCTGCCGCTGTTCTATCTGCTCGACGCGCTCAAGATGACGAGCAACGTCTTCAGCCTCATCCTCGTCTACGGTGCCCTCGGCATCCCGTTCACCACCTTCGTGCTGACGGTGTTCTTCCGGGCGCTGCCGATCGAGCTGGAGGAGGCCGCGCGCATCGACGGCGCCGGACCGCTGCGCACGTTCCTGCAGATCCTGCTGCCGCTCGTGCGCCCGGCGCTCGCGACCGTGATCGTCTTCCGGTTCGTGCCGGTCTGGAACGACTTCTTCTACCCGCTGATCCTGCTGCGCGACCGCGACTCGTACACGCTCCCCGTGGGCCTGACCCGGTTCTTCGGGGAGTACTCGACCGATTGGCCGCAGCTGTTCGCCGGACTCACGATCGCCACCATCCCGCTCGTGGTGCTGTTCCTGCTGGCGACGAAGCAGATCATCAACGGCCTCACCTCCGGCATGAGCAAGTGACGGCCGCAGGCGGATCATGGTGAACGGAGCCCCGGGCTCGGCGTGGGCGTCGGTGCGGGCGGTCGCCGGGGGCGCGGAAGAGCTGCAGCTCCTCGGGTCTCCGGCGCACGACGATCCCGCTCCGCTCACCGCCGCGCACCTGTTCGATCTCGCATCGCTGACGAAGGTCTTCACCGCCATCGCCGCGCTGCGGCTCGTCGACGCGGGCGTGATCGACCTCGATGAGCCCGTCGAGCGCGTCCTCCCGGTGGGCAGCGGCACCGGAGCGGAGCGGATCACCCTCCGGCACCTCCTCACCCATACCTCCGGGCTGCCGGCGGAGGGCCGCGAGTGGCGGGAGGGCCTGCGCGGGGACGAGTTGCGTGCCCGCGTGCGGCGTCGGGCGCTCGGTGCCGAGCCGGGCGCTCGCCATCTGTATTCCGACGTCGGGTACATCGCGGCCGGAGATTGTCTGGAAAGGGTCTCCGGGCGGCCGCTCGCGGCGCTCTGGGCGGAGGTGGCCACGGGGATCGGCGCCGCGTCGCTGACCGCGGCTCCGGAGCGGGAGCAGGCGGTCGCCACGGAGACGCAGCCGCACCGCGGGAACGTGCGCGGTGCGGTGCACGACGAGCTCGCCCATGCACTCGGCCGTCCCGCCGGCCACGCGGGACTGTTCGGCACGGTGGGGGACGTCGCCGCTCTCGCCCGTCTCCTCCGCGATGAGGGCGAGGGGACGCACGGGCGAGTGCTGTCACGGGAGTCGTTCCGCGGGATGACGACCCCGTCCGTCCAGGCCGACGCCGGCTACGGCCAGGCGATCGGTCTGCGCGTGCGCGATGCCGCGTGGATGGGTGACCTTGATGCGGTCGGCCACACCGGCTTCACCGGCACGTGCTTCGCGGTCGTCCCCGAGACGGGCGCCTACGGCGTGCTGCTCCTCAACCGCGTGCACCCCACGCGCGAGGACGCCGACGTCGCCGCCGTCCGCCGTGCCTTCCTCGCCCCCCTCACCCCCTGACCCCCCTACCCGCCCCGCTCCCGGTCTCGCCCCGGTCCCGGGATCGATAAGGCCCCTCCCCGAGCCTTCCGACGCCCCATATTCATCCCGCACCGAGAACTCTTCCCGGTGGAAGTGCCGAGGGTGCCGGATCAAGAAGGGTCCTCCACGCGGCTTCCGAAGCCCCGTTTGCATCCCGCGTGGGGAACCCCTCGCGGTGAGTGTGCAGAAACGTGCCGGGGATGGGTGAACGAGGCGCAGTTTTGATCCCGGGCGGGACCGGACGGGGACGGGGCCGGACGGGGCCGGGGTCAGTCGGTGCGGAGGGGGCGGAGGGTGCGGGCGTAGTCCTCCTTGAGCACCGCGAGATGCAGCCACGCCTCGATCCGGGTCACTCCGGGGAGCGCGCGCAGCCGCTCGAGACTCGCATACAGGGCGCCGGCGGAGGGCTCCACGAGGGTCGCGACGGCGTCGAACCGCCCGAGGGTCCGGGCCGCGAAGTCGACGCCGCGCCCCCGCCGCAGCTCATCGATCACGGCCTCGTCGTCGTCTCCGAGCGTCATGCCCACGCCCATCGAGAGCTGCCGGTGCGCGAGGCCTCGGGCCTCCACGGCACTGATCTTGATGAC
The DNA here is from genome assembly GCF_040702645.1 of Microbacterium sp. NPDC078814. Classification (NCBI taxonomy): domain Bacteria; kingdom Bacillati; phylum Actinomycetota; class Actinomycetes; order Micrococcales; family Microbacteriaceae; genus Microbacterium; species Microbacterium sp. NPDC078814. Next base: position 157,508 of record NZ_JBFBLT010000003.1, on the reverse strand, counting down.
ACCGGCGTCGATGAGCCGCTGCACCCGGGTGGCGACCGCGCTGGGGGAGAGCCGCACCTGCTCGCCGAGGGCACGGAAGCTCATCCGCCCGTCGGACTGCAGGTGCTCGATGAGGGCTTCGTCGATGCCGTCGAGGGTCACGCCGCCGTGGTACTCCGAGACGAAGAACCCCTTGATCACGGTCGAGTAGATGATGGTGTTGATGTCGAGCACGCCGGCGCTCCCGCGGATGCGCGCGAGCAGGTCGTGCAGCTCCGACATCGAGCCCACCCGCACCTCCGTCACGATGTCGTGGGCGCCGCCGACCGCCGACACCAGCACGGTCTCGGACATGTCGCGCAGGTGCTCGGCGACCACCTCGACGGCCCCGTCGGTCCGGATCGACACGTGGGCGAGCACGTGCTGCCCGAGGAACACGGGGTCGACGGCCGCGACCACCCGCACCGTGCGGTCGCTGAGCAGCGTGCGCAGACGAGCCGCCACGATGGCGCGGGACTGCCCGACGCGCTCGGCGAGGGAGAGGATGCTGGCGCGGCCGTCCTCCTGCAGCGCCCGGATGAGTTCCGCGTCGAAGTCCATGTGCCGTCCGATTCCGTCGATTTCCCCGCAGTGCACGCTCGCCCCCGCAGAACCTCAGCGTAGGGCGCTGTTCGACCGAGCGGAAGGCCCGGAGTGCGCGATGCGTCTCACACAAATCCAGTGAATGACGCGTATCGCTGGAGTTCTGCCCTTGCTCCCGATGCTCCACGTCCGTAGCATCCTTCGCTATCCGACACCATCCGCGAAGGAGCGGGTCCATGACCACTACCCCCACCCCCCGAAGCGGCGTCCACAGCCGCGCGCGCCGCGCCGGCTTCGCCGCCTTCGTCGGCACCACCATCGAGTGGTACGACTTCTACGTCTACGCCACGGCCGCCGCCCTCGTCTTCGGCCCGCTGTTCTTCCCGAGCGACGACCCCCTGGCCGAGACCGCCGCGGCGTTCGCGACGTTCGCGGTCGCCTTCCTCGTTCGCCCCCTCGGCGGCATCGTCTTCGGCCACATCGGCGACAAGCTCGGTCGGCGTGTCTCGCTCGTCATCACGCTGCTGCTGATGGGGGCCGCGACCGTCCTCGTCGGCTGCCTGCCGACATACGAGAACATCGGCATCCTCGCGCCCATCCTCCTCATCCTGCTCCGCGCCATCCAGGGCCTCGCGGTCGGCGGCGAATGGGGCGGCGCGGTGCTCATGAGCGTGGAGCACGCTCCCGAGAAGTCGAAGACGTTCTACGGCGGCTTCACCCAGCTCGGCAACCCGGCCGGCGCCCTCCTCGCCTCCGGCATCTTCGCGATCATGGCCCGCGGCGGCGACACGTTCATCATCGACGGCGGCTGGCGCATCCCGTTCCTGCTGTCGATCGTGCTGATCGGCGTCGGTCTGTGGGTCCGGTATCGCGTCGAGGAGTCGCCGGTCTTCGAGGAGAAGATCGAGGGCCGGAAGCAGTCCATGCCGCTCGCCTTCGCCCTCCGCGTCAACTGGAAGCCGATCCTCCTCGGCATCGGCATCCTGCCCATCTCCACCGGCGGCTACTACCTCGCCACCACCTTCGCCACCGCCTACGCGACGGGCGAGCCCATCGCGATCAGCGAGCAGGTCATCCTCGACGCGATGACCTTGGCCTCCTTCGTGGAGTTCGTCGTGACGCTGCCGGTCGCCTGGCTCGGTGACAAGTGGGGCCGGAAGAACGTGATGTACATCGGCCTGATCACCTCGGTGCTGACCTTCGCGCCCTTCCTGCTGCTGATGCCGGGTCGCGTGGAGCCGCTGATCTTCCTCTTCGCCTCGCTCGTGCGCATCGCGATGAGTGCGACCTACGCCCCGATCGCGGCGATCCTCGCCCAGATGTTCCGTCCGCAGGCGCGCTACACCTCGATCGCGCTGTCGTACGGCGTCGGCGCCGCCATCTGGGCCGGATTCTCGCCCTGGTTCGCGACCCAGCTCATCGCCTGGACCGGCAGCGTCTGGTCCGTCATCGCGATGTTCGTGGGCATGGCCGTCATCGCCGGGATCTGCACGCGTCTCGCGCCGCAGCACTCCGACGAGGCCCCGGTCACGGCGTCGTTCACCGCCCGGACCGACACCACGGCGAACCGCCTGCCCTGACCGGCACCCTTCCCCCGCACGACACCACCGCGAACAGGCATCATGAGAAAGCTCACCCCCTTCGACCGCTCGGCCCAGGCCGCTCCCGTCCTCGTCACCGCGCGAGCCATCCACACGGCGGACCCCGCGGACACCACCGTCACCGCGATGCTGACCGACCGGGGGCGCATCGTCGCCCTCGGCACGGCGGCGGAGTGCGAGGACGTGGCGGCACGGGCCGGACTCACTCCGGAGCGCGTCGATCTGGGCGAGGCGGTGGTCGTGCCCGGCTTCGTGGACGCGCATGCGCATCCGCTGATGTTCGGGCAGATGATGACCTGGGTGGACTGCGGTCCGGAGAAGGCGGGGAGCATCCCGGAGATCGTGGCGCTGCTGAAGGCCGCGGCCGCCGAGCTCCCCGCCGGGCGCCCGGTGCGCGGCTACGGCTACGAGCAGCGGAACCTCGCCGAGAAGCGGCACCCCACCCGCTTCGAGCTCGACGAGGTCGCCGCCGACCGCGAGGTGTACCTCATGAACGCCTCCGGCCACGGCGGGGTGGTGAACTCGTACACACTCGACCTCAACGGCGTCGACTGGGACACCCCGAACCCGGACGGCGGCGAGTTCTTCCGCGACGCCGACGGCGAGCTCACCGGCGAGCTGTCCGACGCGGCGTGCAACATCCTCACCGGCGTCCACGGGGTGAAGATCGGCCACCACGGTCCGAACTTCCACCTCGCGGACGAGCCGGAGGAGCACCTGCGCCAGCTCGACGCGGCGACGCAGCGGTTCCTCGCGGGCGGGGTCACCTCCATCGGCGACTGTCAGGTCACGCGTCGCGAGTTCGACATGTACCTGCGGCTCGCCGAGGCCGGGAGGCTGGAGCTGCGCGTGTCGATGTACCTGCTGTCGCACCTGCTCGACGAGGCGCTGGAGATGGGGCTCGTCGGGCAGTTCGGCAACGCGCACCTCAGCTTCGCCGGCATCAAGTTCTACGCCGACGGCACGCTGGGCGGCTGGACCGCGTACTTCCCGGACGGCTACGTCGGCGACCCCTGCCGCACCGGCCAGCTCTACCACGAGCCCGCCGACTACGCGGAGCTCATCCGCAAGGCGCACGCGGCCGGACTGCAGACCGCGACCCACGCCCAGTCGCCCACCGCGATCGAGATGGTCGTGTCCGCGATCGAGGCCGCGCTCGCGGAGCGTCCGGATGCGGACGCCCGGCACCGCATCGAGCACTGCGGCCTGCCGACCCCCGGGCAGATCGAGCGGATGGCGGCCGCCGGCATCCGTCCCGTGAACCAGACGCAGCACTACTTCAACTGGGGCGAGGGCGTGGAGGAGGCCATCGGCACGCCCGGTGAGCGCTTCAACCCCCTCGGGGAGTTCGAGCGTGCGGGCGTGCCCATGACGATCTCCTCGGACGCCCCGGTCGCCGAGCCCATCCCGCTGGAGGCGATCCAGACCGCGGTCACCCGGGTCACCCGGCGCGGGCACACGCTCGGCCCGGACGACCTGCGCATCTCCGCGACCGCGGCGTTGCGGGCGCACACGATCGAGGGCGCGGTCTCGATCGGCCGGGAGGACGACCTCGGCTCCCTGGAGCCGGGCAAGTACGCCGACTTCGCGGTGCTCTCGGACGACCCGCTCGCGGTGCCGGCCGAGGAGATCGCGGCGATCGAGGTCCGTGAGACCTGGGTCGACGGCGTCCGTCGGCACGCGATGTGAGGATGACACGATGAGCACCGACACCACCGGAGACGACCGGTACGCCGACACCGCAGGCCGTGCGGTCCTGGAGACCATCCGCGGCTACGGGGTGACCGCGGTCTTCGGCATCCCCGGCACGCACAACCTGGAGTTCTACCGGCCCCTCGCCGACCTCGGCATCCGCGCCGTGACCAACCGCCACGAGCAGGGGTCGGGGTACGGTGCCGACGGGTGGGCGCAGCAGACCGGGCTCCCCGGCGTGGTGATCACGACCTCGGGCCCCGGGCTCCAGAACGCGATGAGCGCGATCGGCACGGCCTTCTGCGAGTCGCGACCCCTCATCGTGCTCTCGCCCGGCGTGCCGCTCGGGGCGGAGTTCGCCGACGTGGGCACGCTGCACGAGACGAAGGACGCGACGGCCATGGTCGGCGCGATCGCGGAGTGGTCGCGACGGGTGTCGACCGCGGCGGAGGCGGTGCAGGCCGCGCACGACGCGTTCGACCTCTTCCGCACCGGCCGTCCCCGCCCCGTGCACATCGAGATCCCGCTCGACGTGCTGGAGGCGCCCGCCGCCGTGCCCGCGGAGGACCGGAAGCCGCGCCCGATGCCCGACCGCGTCTCCGGGGATCCGATCGCGCTCGCCGAGGCCGCCCGGCTGCTGTCCGCCGCCCGCCGCCCGGTGATCGTGGCCGGGGGGGGTGCGGTGGACGCCGCGCACCAGATCGCCGCGGTGGCGGAGCGGCTCGGAGCCCCCGTGCTCACGACCCTGAACGGCAAGGCGGTGCTCGACGAACGGCACCCGCTCTCGCTCGGCTCGAACCTGCGCCTCGCCGCCGCACGGGCTGTGGCCGAAGATGCCGACGTGCTGCTCGTGGTCGGCTCGAAGCTGGGCGAGGCGGAGCTCTGGGCTCCGCGGCTCGAGGCACGCGGCGCCGTGATCCGCGTCGACATCTCTCCGGAGCAGCGGGACAAGAACCTCACCGCGACGGTCGCTCTCACCGGAGACGCCGCCGCCGTGACCGACGCCCTCCTGCCCCTGCTGCCGGACCCCGCCCGTCCCGCCCGGGACCTCGCGGCCGAGCGAGCCGCGATCGAGGCGGAATCGCGGGAGACCGCGCCGGACACCGTCGCGCTGGCCGAGATCATCGCCGACGCCCTCCCTGCCGACGCGATCGTCGCCGGCGACTCCTCCCAGATCGTCTACATGGCGCTCGGCAGCGTGCTGCGGCAGGAGCAGCCGCACTCCCTCCTCTACACGCCGACCTACGCCACGCTCGGCTATGGCCTCCCCGCCGCGATCGGCGCGGCCGTCGCGCAGACCGAACGCCCGGTCGTCACCGTCATCGGCGACGGCGCTCTGATGTTCTGCGTGAACGAGCTCGTCACCGCTGTCGAGCAGCGCCTCGATATCACCGTGGTGTGCGTCGACAACGGCGGGTACGCGGAGATCCGCCAGAACGAGCTCGACCGGGGCATGACCCCGGTCGGCGTCGACCTCGTGCAGCCGGACTGGGCCGCGCTCGCCACCGCCTTCGGGGCGACCGGGCGACGGGTGGCATCGCGTGCTGACATCGCCCCGAGTATCCGCGCGGCCATCGCCGACGGCGGGGTGCAGCTCGTGCACATCCCGCAGCACGCCCTCTGAGACCCACACCTCCCGACGAACAGGAACGAGAAATGACCGACAACATCGGCCCCGTCGACGCCTCCGTGAACCCGCGGTACTCCGGCATCGCCACCTTCGCCCGCCTGCCCCGCATCGAGGACGTGCCGCGCGCCGACATCGCCGTGGTCGGCATCCCGTTCGACTCCGGCGTGAGCTACCGCCCCGGCACCCGCTTCGGCCCGTCGCACGTGCGGGAGTCGTCCCGGCTGCTGCGGCCCTACAACCCCGCGCAGGACGTGTCGCCGTTCCAGCTCGCCCAGGTGGTGGATGCGGGGGACATCCCGGTGAACCCGTTCGACCTCACCGAGGCGGTGACCGAGGTCGAACGCGCGGCGCTGGCGCTCGGCGAGCAGGTGCAGCGCCTCGTCACGATCGGCGGCGACCACACCGTGGCCCTTCCCCTGCTGCGGGCGGTGGCCGCGAAGCACGGACCCGTCGCGGTCCTCCACTTCGACGCCCACCTCGACACGTGGGACACCTACTTCGGGGCCCCCATCACGCACGGCACCCCCTTCCGCCGCGCGAGCGAGGAGGGGCTGATCGACCTCACCGCGAGCTGCCACGTCGGCACCCGCGGACCCCTGTACTCGAAGCAGGACCTCGAGGACGACGAGCGCCTCGGCTTCTCCATCGTCTCCAGCGAGTACATCGAGGAGCACGGGGTGGAGGCCGCGATCGACCGCATCCTCACCCGCATCGGGGACAAGCCGCTGTACGTCTCGATCGACATCGACGTGCTCGACCCCGCGCACGCGCCCGGCACAGGGACCCCCGAGGCGGGAGGGCTCACGAGTCGCGAGCTGCTGCGCATCCTCCGGGCGCTGCGCGACCGCGACATCGTCGGTGCCGACGTCGTGGAGGTGTCGCCCGCGTACGATCACGCCCAGATGACCGGGATCGCCGCGAGCCACGTCGTGTACGAGCTGGTGACCCTTCTCGCCGCCCGACTCGCCTCCTGACACCCGGGGTCAGAACAGCGTCCCGAGGAGGTCCGCGAACAGGGCCTCGGCGTCGCACTCCACCCGTCGCCGTGCGAACCAGTCGCACACGTTGACGCAGTCGCGGTGCAGGAGGTCGAGGCCCTGCGGATTCGCGATCACGTCGACGATCTGCGGCAGGTCGATCACCCGCACACGCCCCTCGTGCACGAGGAGGTTGTAGGCGGAGAGGTCGCCGTGCGCGAAGCCTGCGGCGGCGAAGACCCGCATGAGCTCGACCACCTGCGTGAAGTACTCCTGCATCTCGGCGTTCGACCCGCGCACCTGGGCGAGCCGGGGTGCCGCGATGCCCCGGTCGTCGCCGAGGAACTCCATGAGCACCTCGGTGCCGCTGACCTGCACGGGATAGGGGACCGGGGCGCCGCGCTCCCACATCCGGCACAGGGCCTCGAACTCCGCGAGCGACCACTGGGCTGCGGCGACCTCCCGCCCGTGGGCGGTCTTCTTGGCGAGGGCGCGCGTGTCGCGGGTGTTCCGCGTGCTGCGTCCCTCGGTGTAGACGGCGGAGCGCTGGAAGCTCCGGTTCTCGATGCCGCGGTAGCGCTTGGCGGCGAGGAGGGTGCGCTGCGTCGGGTCGTCGGGCACGGCGCGCTCCAGCAGGAACACGTCGGCCTCCTTGCCGGTCTTCAGGATGCCGAGCTCGGTGTCCAGGGCGCCGGCGGAGGTCACCACCCAGGCGGGGCGGGGGTCCGGTCCCCGCTCGGTGGGGGTGGACGAAGGCCAGGTCGTCCAGCGCTGGTTCGGGCCGGGCTCGACCTCGGCGAAGGAGAGAGCGGTCTCGAGGGAATCGAAGGAGGTGGCGTCGAAGGACGCGGCTTCCGAGGAAGCGGGGGATTCGGTCACGGTGTGGCTCCGGGAAGGGAGGCCACGCGGCGATCAGGAGCGGGTGGCCTCGAAGGGAAGGTGGTCGGCGATAGGCGCGACGACGACAGCGTTCATCTCCTCGCCTCCTTCGCTCGGGCTTCCCGGGCGGATCCCGGTGCGTCGTCGAGCCTAGGGGGTCTCCCGGGGGTTGTCCAGGGGCGGACGATCGGTCGGATGCGGCGGACGACCGGTCGGGCGCGCGCCCGCCCCCGTTGCGAGTCTGGAAGCATGACCACGACCGCCCCCGTCCCGACCCTGCCGACCACCCGCGTCGACCGCATCCGCTACGGCGGACTCATCGCCCTCATGGTGATGGGTTTCCTGCTGGTGACCGCCGAGTTCCTCCCCAACGGAGTGCTCACCGAGATGGCAGACGGTCTCGGGGTGACCCCCGGCCAGGCCGGGCAGACCGTCACCGTCACCGCGCTCGTCGGGCTCTTCGTTGCCCCGACCGTCGGCCTCGTGTTCCCCCGTCTGGATCGTCGGTCGCTGCTGGTGTGGATGGCGCTCGCCGCGGCCGTGTCGAATCTCGTGGTCGCGATCGCGCCGAACCTCGTGGTCGTGCTGCTGGCGCGGTTCCTGCTGGGAGCGGCGATCAGCGCCTACTGGACGATGTCGATCACGGTCGCCGCGCGGCTCGCGGGGCCGGAGCACCTCGGTCGCGGGGTCATGTTCACCTCCGCGGGCGTCTCGCTCGCCACGGTCGCCGGCGTCCCGCTCGGGGTCATGCTGAGCGAGGTCGTCGACTGGCGTGCCGTGTTCGCGATCGCGGGAGTGCTCATGGTGGTGCTGGCCGCGGCCCTGCGGTGGGCGCTGCCGACCGTCCCGGCAGAGCGGGCGTCGAGCCTGCGTCTGCTCGTCGACACGGTGCGGCGTCCGGGCATCGGTCTCGGGATGGTCGGACACGTGCTCGTCGTGCTCGGCCACTTCCTCGCCTACACCTACGTCCGCCTCGCGCTGGAGCGCATCCCGGACGTGGACGCCTCGACGATCGTCGTGCTGCTGGCGCTGTTCGGCGTCGGAGGCCTTCTCGGCAACCTCTCCATCGGCCTCGTGATCGACCGCTCCTTCGCCTTCTTCGCGGTGTTCGCGCCGCTGGTGATCTCGGCCGCCGTGCTGTCGATGGTGCTCTTCTCCGGATCGATCATCGGCATCGGTGCGGTCGTGCTCCTCTGGGGCTTCTTCTTCTCGTCGTGGCTGATCGTCGTGAACACCTGGGTGGGCCACCGCATGCCGGACCGCCTGGAGGCCGGGGGGAGCCTCGTGGTCGTCGGGTTCCAGGGGGCGATCACGCTCGCGGCCGGTGTGGGCGGACTCCTCGTCGACACCCTGAGCATCGAGCTCGTCTACACCATCGGTGCGGTCTCGCTCCTCGCCGGTGCCGTGCTGTTCGGCCTCTCGAACCGCCGCAGCTCCCGCTCCTGACCCCGGGTCTCCCGGGCACGACTTCGGAGCAGGCCGACGACACGCCGTCCCCTCGGGCTCGGGGCCGGCGTGTCGCCCCGGATCTCCGAAGCCATGCCCGCCGGGCAGGGGCGAGGTCGTGGGATCAGGCAGGAACGAGGGAGTGCGAGGCGCGCCAGGAGGAGGGCGTCATCCCCGTCCGGCGGCGGAAAGCACGACTGAACCCCTCGTCCGAGGCATAGCCGAGCTCGCGCGAGACGCTCGAGACCGACTGCCCGGCCTGGAGCATCCGCTTCGCGGCGTCGATCCGCACCTCCGTCACGTAGTCGGCGGGGGAGCGGCCCACGGCCAGGCGGAACCGCTCCGCGAAGGCCGAGCGTGACATGGCCCCGACGGCGGCCAGGCGCTCGACGGTCCAGTCCCGTCCCGGCTGCTCGTGGATGGCGTCCACCACGCGGTCGAGGAAGGGGTCCTTCGACAGCGAGGGCCACCCCGCGGGCGCACAGCCGTTGGCCGCCCAGGCCCGGATGACCGAGAGCAGCACGGTGGTCGCCATCATCCGGCAGATCAACGGGTCTCCCTGGCGCACCGGGCACGCGGGCGCATCGACCACGCCCATGTTCTCGGCGAGGGCGGCGGCGGCCGGCTCCAGCGCGTCGAATCCGGTCACCGCGAGGAAGGGCGGCAGGAGCGCGGGGAGGGGAGAGGCGGTGTCCGCGAGCTCGATGTCGACGACGAGGAGCGTGGTGTCGGCATCGGCCTCCAGCGCGAAGGTGTCGCCGCGGAGCAGGAGGAAGGCGTCGCCGGCGACGAGTCGATCGCGGTGCCCTGGCTCCTCGACCGTGAGCTGCTGCGACGAGGGGTCCACGTCGAGGCGGCACCCCGTGCCCAGGGGAGGGTGTCCGTGCACGGCGCCGTCGGCGATGTAGACGAGGGTGATCCGGCCAGGCGGCAGCGAGAGGAGTCCTCCGGTGGTCAGCCGCACGCGGCGGGCGATCCCCACCCGCAGGTCCACCGTGCCGAGCACAGCGGACAGCGCATCCGCGTCCACCGTCACCATGCCTTTGGCAACGTCGGCTGCCGTCCCCCTATTCCCCTTCGAATCGCTCACCTTGCTCCATTTCGGCGCCGGATGGGGCCAAGTGGGCGATTCGAAGCGGGATACGCTGGAGGGGTACCCCACCCGAGGAGTTCCGTGTTCCGCACCCCTGGCCGCCTGTACCGTGTCCTCGCGATCGCGGAGGCGATCACCTGGACCCTCCTCATCGCCGCGATCATCGCCCGCGCCGTCGGAGCCCCCGGTGGCGTCGTGACGGTCGGCGGCGGTATCCACGGGTTCGTGTTCCTCGCCTACGCCGCGACCGCCGTCCTCGTCGCGCTCAACCAGCGGTGGCACCCGGGCGTCGGTGTGCTGGCGGTCCTCAGCGCCGTCGTGCCGTACGCCACCATCCCGATGGAGATCTGGCTGCACCGCACCGGCCGTCTTCGGGGCGACTGGCGCCTCGACGCCACCGACGACCCGCGCGACCGCCGCTGGTACGACCGCCTGATGCGCTGGTTCCTCCGCCGCCCCTGGGTGCTCGCGGTGCTGCTGGTCGTGGGCATCGTCGCGCTGTACGTGATCCTGCTGCTGGTCGGCCCTCCCGGGGGCAAGTGACCCCGGCGTCGCCCCGTCTGTGCGGTCTCCGCGTCAGCGGCGCGCGACGGGCTGCTGGAGTTCCGTGACCCAGTCCGACTGGTCCTCCCCGACGGCGCGGACGTAGAGCTCCCGACACGGCCCGGCGTGCACGAGGCCGCGCGCGACCACCTCGGTGTGGATGGCGTGCCAGCTCTCCGCGATCCGCTCCATCGAGCCGAGGTGCACCCCGCAGACGGCGTCCTCCTCGGCGGGGAGTTCGATGATCTCGATCCCGTCGGCGGCGGGGCCGGAGTAGGAGTATCCGGCGACGACCTCCATCCCGTCCGGCAGCGTCCGGTACTGGGCGATCGGGGTGGTGAGGGCGCCGCACTCGTCTCCGATGACCTCGGCCACGGCGTCGAAGGAGGGGCCGACGACCTCGGCGACCGCCGGCTGCTCGGCGACGACGGTGCGCACGGCCGCCAGACGCACGGCGGGGAGGGGCTTCTGGACGATCTCGATCTGCGACATGTGCTTCTCCTTCTCGATGAGGTGGAGGCGCCGCTCCACATCGACGAGTCGCGCCGCGGCGAGCCGGTGCTCCTGCTCCACCTCGGCGCGCCGGATGCGCAGGAGTGCCGCGATCCGGTCGGCGTCGACGCCCTGGGCGAGGATCGCCGAGATGTCGTCGAGGCCGAAGCCGAGCTGACGCAGGGCGACGATCCGGTGCAGGCGCTCGAGCTGCGACGGGTCGTACGACCGGTAGCCGGTGAACTCGTCCACGTGGGCGGGGACGAGCAGCCCGGCCGTGTCCCAGTGCCGGAGCATCCGGTGGGTCACCTGGCCGATCTGCGCGAACGCTCCGATGGACAACATGTCTCTGTTCTCCCGTCTGACACCGTGTGAGAGTCAAGCATGGCGGCTCGCGGACATCTGACCGCCCGGCGGGCAAAACTTGAGCCTGTTCATATCAAGTTCATTTGACAGCGTTTCGGCCCCGGCGTACACTTGAGCCATCGCGACTCAGGTTTCCCTGATCGCCGCAGGTTTCCAGACCACTACAGACTTCCCAACAAAGGAGAGAACACATGGCACGTGCTGTCGGTATCGACCTCGGAACCACCAACTCCGTCGTCAGCGTCCTCGAGGGTGGCGAGCCCAAGGTCATCGCCAACGCCGAGGGCTTCCGCACGACCCCTTCGGTCGTCGCCTTCACCAAGGACGGGGAGGTGCTCGTCGGCGAGACCGCGAAGCGCCAGGCCGTCACCAACGTCGACCGGACGATCGCGTCGGTCAAGCGCCACATGGGCACCGACTGGAGCTTCGACGTCGACGGCAAGAAGTGGACGCCGCAGGAGATCTCCGCGCGCATCCTCCAGAAGCTCAAGCGCGACGCCGAGTCCTACCTCGGCGACACCGTGACCGACGCCGTCATCACGGTTCCGGCGTACTTCAACGACGCCGAGCGTCAGGCCACCAAGGAGGCCGGTGAGATCGCGGGCCTCAACGTGCTCCGCATCATCAACGAGCCGACCGCGGCCGCCCTGGCCTACGGCCTCGACAAGGGCAAGGAGGACGAGCTCATCCTCGTCTTCGACCTCGGTGGCGGAACGTTCGACGTCTCCCTCCTCGAGGTGGGCAAGGACGACGACTTCTCCACGATCCAGGTGCGCGCCACCGCCGGTGACAACCGTCTCGGTGGAGACGACTGGGACCAGCGTCTCGTCGACTACCTGATCAAGCAGTTCAAGGAGACCACGGGCGTCGACGTCTCAGGTGACAAGATCGCCCTGCAGCGCCTCAAGGAGGCCGCGGAGCAGGCGAAGAAGGAGCTCTCCAGCTCGACGTCCACGAGCATCAACCTCCCGTACCTGTCGCTGACCGACTCGGGTCCCGTCTCGCTCTCCGAGACCGTGACCCGCGCGAAGTTCGAGGACCTCACGAAGGACCTGCTCGACCGCACCAAGAAGCCCTTCGAGGACGTCATCCGCGAGGCCGGCATCAAGGTCTCCGACATCGACCACATCGTCCTCGTGGGTGGTTCGACCCGTATGCCCGCCGTCGCCGAGCTCGTCAAGCGCGAGACCGGCAAGGAAGCCAACAAGGGTGTGAACCCGGACGAGGTCGTCGCCGTCGGCGCCGCGCTGCAGGCCGGTGTCCTCAAGGGCGAGCGCAAGGACGTCCTGCTGATCGACGTCACCCCGCTCTCCCTCGGCATCGAGACCAAGGGCGGCATGATGACCAAGCTCATCGAGCGCAACACGGCCATCCCGACCAAGCGGAGCGAGACCTTCACCACGGCCGACGACAACCAGCCGTCCGTCGCGATCCAGGTCTTCCAGGGCGAGCGTGACTTCACGCGCGACAACAAGCCGCTCGGCACGTTCGAGCTCACCGGCATCGCGCCGGCTCCTCGCGGCATCCCGCAGATCGAGGTCACGTTCGACATCGACGCCAACGGCATCGTGCACGTGTCCGCGAAGGACAAGGGCACCGGCACCGAGAAGTCGATCGTCATCTCCGGCGGCTCGTCGCTGTCGAAGGAGGACATCGAGCGCATGGTGCGCGAGGCCGAGGAGCACGCCGCCGAGGACAAGGCGCGTCGTGAGGCTGCGGAGACCCGCAACCAGGCCGAGACCCTCGCCTACTCCATCGAGAAGCTCATCTCCGAGAACGAGGACAAGCTCCCCGAGGACGTGAAGACCGAGGTCAAGGCCGACGTCGACGCACTCAAGACGGCACTGGCCGGCGACGACGACGAGGCCGTGAAGACCGCGTTCGAGAAGCTCAACCAGTCCCAGTCGAAGCTCGGCGAGGCGATCTACGCCTCCTCGCAGGCGGACGCCGCCGGCGCTTCGGCCGAGGGCGAGACCCCGACCGGTGACGCCCCCTCCTCCGACGAGGACGTCATCGACGCCGAGGTCGTCGACGACGAGGACGAGAAGAAGTAATCATGACGGACAAGAACTTCGACGAGAACGAGGTTCCGGAGGGGTCGGATGCTCAGGCATCCGGCCCCGTGCCGCAGAACCAGGACTCCCGCGAGGCGAAGGCCGCCGAGGGCTCGGACGAGACCCCGGTCGACGCGGCTGCCGAGGCGGAGGAAGGGCTGACGGTCGAGGACATCCTCGGTGCCGCGCAGACGGCCGATGCCGCCGCGGGCGACGCCGCGATCGCCGACGCCGAGAACGCCCTGCTGACCGACCTCAAGCGCCTGCAGGCGGAGTACGCGAACTACCGCCGCCGTACGGAGGAGCAGCGCCAGATCGAGATCGAGCGCGCGAAGGGGGAGGCCGCCAAGGGTCTCATCCCCGTGCTCGACGACCTGGCCCGCGCCGAGCAGCACGGCGATCTGGTCGAGGGCAGCCCCTTCGCCGTGATCGCCGAGAAGGTGCGCGCGGTCGTGGAGCGCCTCGGCGTGGTCGCCTACGGCGAGAAGGGTGAGGAGTTCGACCCCCAGCGTCACGAGGCGATCTTCCAGCAGCCGACCCCCGGCACCTCGAAGACCACGGTGCTCGAGGTCGTCGAGGTGGGCTACCGCCTCGGCGAGGTCGAGCTGCGTCCTGCGAAGGTCGTCGTCGCCGTCCCTGCGGAGTAGGTGATCGATGGCCAGCCAGGATTGGTTCGACAAGGACTTCTACAAGACCCTCGGGGTCTCGAAGGACGTCAGCGACGCTGACCTGAAGAAGACGTACCGCAAGCTCGCGCGCAAGTATCACCCCGACTCCAATCAGGGCGATGCGAAGGCCGAGGCCAAGTTCAAGGAGATCAGCGAGGCGTACTCGGTGCTCTCCGACGCCGAGCAGCGCAAGGAGTACGACGAGATCCGCGCCATGGGTTCGGGCGCTCGCTTCACGGCGAGCGGCTCGGGCGCCGGCGGGTTCGAAGACGTCTTCAGCCGGTTCGGACAGCAGGGGCGCGGCCAGACCGCCGACTTCGAGGACATCTTCGCGATGTTCAACCAGGGCCAGGGCAGCTCGTTCGGCGGTGGCCGGTTCGGGCAGCCGAGCGGCGGCTTCCGGGGCTTCGGTGGTCCGCAGCGCGGCGCCGACGTCACGGCCCGCACCACGCTGGACTTCAGCACCGCCGTGCAGGGCGAGACCATCACCCTGCAGGGAGAAGACGGCAAGCCGTTCAAGGTGAAGATCCCCGCGGGCGTCGCCGACGGGCAGAAGATCCGGCTGCGCGGCCGTGGTCGCCCCTCGCCGGACGGCGGGGAGAGCGGAGACATCGTGGTGCAGATCACGGTGCGTCCGCACCCGGTCTTCACGCGGGACGGCCTCAACCTCCGCGTGGTGGTCCCCGTGACCTTCACCGAGGCGACGCTGGGCGCGACCATCGAGGTCCCGACGCTCGGCGGCGACGTGGTGAAGCTGCGTGTGGCCCCCGGAACTCCGTCGGGCCGCGTGCTCCGCGTCAAGGGTCGGGGTGTCGCGACCGCGAAGGGGACCGGTGACCTGCTCGCCGAGCTCCAGGTCGCGGTTCCGACGCACCTCGACGACGCCGCGCGCGAGGCTCTCGAGCGGTTCCAGGAGCTGGAGCCGCAGGAGAATCCGCGGGCCGAGCTCATGGCGAAAGCCCGCCGTTGACGAGCACAGGCTTTCGCGTCGGGTCAGGCGCTTCCGGAAGGGAGTTGCCTGACCCGGCGCGACGGCCTGACGTGAAATCAGGAAGGAAGGCGTGATGGACGCGGACACCCCGGTCTTCGCGATCGCCGCAGCCGCCAAGCTCTCCGGCCTGCACCCCCAGACCCTCCGTCAGTACGACCGGATCGGCCTCGTGGTGCCGGGACGGACGCCCGGCGGCTCCCGTCGGTATTCTCACCGCAACATCGAGCAGCTGCGCGAGGTCGCCCAGCTCTCCTCCGAAGGGGTCAGTCTCCCCGCGATCGCCCGGCTCCTCGACCTGGAGGACGAGAACCGGATGCTGCGCGACCGTGTCGTCGCGCTGGAGGGCGCCCTCCGCGCCGAGCGCGAGAGCCGTCCCGGCGTGCGGGTGTTCGCCGCCGGATCCGCGGGGGTCGTGCCCATGCCGACCGGCCGCCGCATTCGCCGCTCGACCGAGCTCGTGCTCTGGAGTCCGCGCTCCGGAGCCTGACCGCGCACCCGGTGTGTATCCTGTCAACTGTTAACAGGAGGTCACCATGACGCAGACCGTCACGCGCGGGGAGTCGCTCGGAGCGCAGGTCGCGCGCGTGCTGCGCCAGCGCATCGTCCGAGGGGAGCTCGCGCCGGGGGCCCGGCTCACCGAAGAGGCCCTCGCGGAGGAGTTCGCCGTCAGCCGCGGTCCCGTGCGCGACGCCCTCACCCAGCTCAGCTTCGAGAAGCTCGTCGAGGTGCAGCGCCCGCGCGGCGTCTACATCGTGGGCCTCACGAGCGACGACGTCGACCAGCTCTACAGCCTCCGAGGCGCATTGGAGCAGCTCGCCCTGTCGCGCGCGATGCGGGTCGACGACGACGACCGATGGCAGCCGATGGCCGATGCCGTCCAGCGCATGGCCGAGGCCGCGGACGCGGGTGACCATGCCGCCTTCGTCACGGCCGACCTCGACTTCCACTCCCAGATCTACGCCCTCGCCGATCACCCGCGGCTGGAGGGCGCCTGGAACCAATACCTCCCCACGTTCACGGCCCTGCTCGAGGTCACGATCAATCACGACGAAGACCTGCACGAGTCGTCGGACGATCACGTGAAGCTGCTCGACGTCATGCGCACGGGAGCCCCGGAGGACGCCGCCGCGGTCCTCTCGGCTCACCTCGACGGCGCCCGGGAGCGGATGCTCCACGAGGTCGGCTCCCGCTGAGGTCGCCCCGTCCGCGAACCCGATGCGTTCAGCGGACGGAAAAGAACGGTTCCTACCGTGGGGGCCAGGGCAAGAGCCCTGGTCCGCGCCCGCGCGGGTGTCCTGCCACGAAGGAAGAACCTCCTCATGACGAACACCACAGCCTCCGCCTCCTCCGCCTCGTCGCTCGGACTCCTCGTCCTGCGCATCGTCGTCGGCGCGATCTTCGCCGCCCACGGCGCCCAGAAGATCTTCGAGTTCACGATCCCCGGGACCATCGGCAGCTTCGCCGGCATGGGGGTCCCGCTCGCCGAGATCGCCGCGCCCGTCGTCGCCTTCCTCGAGCTCATCGGCGGGATCCTGCTGATCCTCGGACTGCTGACGCGTCCGGTCGGCATCCTCCTCGCCGTCGACATGCTGGTGGCCCTCGTGCTCGTGCACCTGCCCGCGGGCCTGTGGGTGACGGCCGGCGGCTACGAGTTCGTCGCCGTGCTCGGTGCGGCGGCTCTGGCGCTCGCGCTCACGGGGGCGGGCCGCTACTCCATCGACGCCGCGGCACTCCGCGGACGCGCACCGGCCTGGCTCGCCTGACGGGTCAGCCGCCCGCCTCGCGCGCCGGATCCACGCGCCGGACGAGGACCCAGGTGTTGCCGAGATCGGTGACCGTGTGGGTGAACTCGTCGAGCGCCGCCTGCGACAGCGCGAGGCCGCGTCCGCTCTCCGCCTCCTCGCCCGGCATCGACACCGCGTCCCAGTCGATCGGTGCCGGCGGGGCGGTGTCGCGGATGTAGGCCCGCAGCTCCTCCGCCGTCACGCGGACGTCGATGCTCAGGACGACGTCCGCGTGCTCGTTGTGCTGCGCGACGTTGGTCGTGACCTCGCTCAGCGCCAGGGTGAACAGCACCTGGTCCTGCGCCGGTACCTCCGGAGCCTGAGTCCAGAGCCGGTCGAGCTCGTCGAGGGCGCGGTCGACGAGGGCGAGCCCGGCGGGCCCGTCGATGTGGAAGGCCCGGATGTCAGCGTCCATCGAACGCCGATTCCGGCGTCGGGTAGTCGCGGAGCACGCGATCCAGGTTGGTGAGGTGGAGGACGGTGCGCACGGCCTCGGGGACGGCGGCGATGCGCAGATCGCCGCCGGCCACCCGGGCGCTCTTGAGGCCGCCCACCAGGGCGCCGAGGCCCGAGGAGTCGACGAACTCGGTGCCGCTGAGGTCGATCGCGATGCGCGGCTGCCCGGCGGCGACGAGGTCGCTCACCGCGTTGCGCAGCAACGGCGCGCCCGAGGCGGTCAGGCGCCCCGTGATCGCGACGACGGCGTACCCGTCCCTGGTGTCAGTGCTGACGTTCATTCGACTCCTTCTCGAGGACCTGCGCGGCGGGACCGCGATAGCGCGCCGCCTGGATGATGACGCTGAGGACGACCAGGTCGTACAGGACCCAGGCCGTGTTGACGAGGGTGCCGGTGCCGTCGCCCGTGCCGACGATGACCCGGGCGACCCCGATGACGAGGGCGACTACGAGTACGACCATGGCGGTGAGCTGCGGCCAGATCTCGCGCCAGGGGACGCCGCGCGGATCCCGGCCGTCCTTCCTGGTCACGGCGAAGGACAGCGGCCGGCCGAGCACGACGTTGGCGAAGGCCGTCCAGCACGCGCGGATCCACACGGGGAACAGCGCGAGCGAGTACTGCTGACCCCGCCAGGTCTTCACCCCCTTCGCGACCACGAGGAACAGAGCCTGGTTGACGAGGAAGTACGGCAGGAACCGCACGAAGAAGTCGACCGACCAGGCGGTGACGGGAAGCACCCCGAACACGAGATAGATCACGGGCGCGGCGAGGTAGACGATCGCGGCGAAGCCGGAGAGGTAGCTCCACATCGTCGCGAAGTACATGAGGCGCTGCCCCACCGAGAGTCCGCGCTTGGCCAGGGGGTTGTCGCGCAGCATCACCTGCAGCGTCCCCTGGGCCCACCGCAGCCGCTGCGTGAGCATCGTCCTGAGGTCTTCCGGGGCGAGGCCGTGCGCCAGGATCTCGTGGTGGTAGACGCTCTTCCAGCCGAGGGCGTGCAGCTGCATCGCGGTCGCCATGTCCTCCGTCACCGAGATCGTGGCGAGGGGGAGGATCGGCTGGGCCTCATCGGCCCGGTCGAGGCGGAGCGCGTCGAGCAGTCCGCGGACGGCCTCCACGGCGGTGAGGGGGGAGAGGTCGGAGGCGGCCAGAGCGTCGAGCCCGGCCTCGTCCACGATCACCTGTCCGAGCTCGGCGTCGTGCTGCACCGGCAGGGATTCGATCACGGCGAGGTCGGCGCGGATGCCAGCGAGGTCGTGCGCCACGAGGATGCGGGAGGCGTCGTCGACCGCTGTGCCCACGCGGGCGGCGACCTCGGCGACCGACGTACCCGCGGCGAGCTCCTTGCGTCCGCGCGCGATCGCGATGCGTAGCGCGCCGAGCTCGGTGGCGAGCGCGGGGTCGGTCGCGGCCTCGGCCTCGCGGGCGATCAGCGCCTCGGAGGTCTTGAGCGCCCGCGCCGCGGAGTCGGTGACGTTCCGCACGTAGCCCACGATGCCGAGCTGCATGAGCGCCTCGCGGCGGAGCACGGCGTTCGAGCCGCAGAAGAAGGCCGCGTTCCAGCCGTCCTTCCCCTGCTGGATCGGCCCGTAGAACAGCGGCGCCTGGCTGCCGAGCGGGTCGGCCTCGTCGACGTTCACGAACCACTGCGGCGTCTGCACGAGGGCGACTTCAGGATCATCGGCGAAGTAGCCGAGTGTGCGGTGCAGGATCAGCGGGTCGGGCACCTGGTCGGCGTCGAGGATGAGGAGGAACTCGCCGTCGGTCTGGAAGAGCGCGCTGTTGAGGTTGCCGGCCTTGGCGTGCCGGGGCTTGCCCGTCCAGTCCTCGGAGCGGGTGAGATAGCCGATGCCCGCGGCCCTGGCCTCGGCCTCGAGTTCGGGGCGGGAGCCGTCGTCGAGGATCCAGGTGGAGTGCGGATAGGCGATCCGCTTCGCCGCCCTCGCCGTCGTCATGACGAGCTCGATCGGCTCGTCGTAGGTCGTGATGAACACGTCGACGGTGCCCTGCGGCGGCGATACCGGCGCCGGGCGCTCCTTCGCGCGCCACATCGTGAGGCAGAAGAGGAACGTGTCGATGAGGCTGTAGGTCTCGGCGATCACGAGCGGCACCGCGATCCACCAGGCCGACCAGTTCACTGACTCCAGCCACCGCCATGCGACGTAGTTCACGCCGAGCAGGACCGACAGCAGGGCGAGGACGCGGATGGTCGCGAACCGGGCGGTCACGCGTCCCTCCGCACGACCACGACGGTGATGTCGTCGGTGGCGCGCTCGTCGTTCGCGAGCCGCAGGGCTTCCCGCACGGCGCCGTCCGGCCCCATCGCCGTGAGCACCCGCTCCACGTGGCCGAACGGGTCGTCGGCGTCGAGCACGTCGAGCAGACCGTCGCTGCAGCAGAGGAAGGCGTCGCCGACCTCGAGCCGCGTCGTCACCGGAACCCGGGGGACGACGAGGCCCATGCCCATGCCGAGGGGCAGGTTCGTGGAGCGCAGCGGCGTCCACGACCCGTCCGCCCGGACGACGAAAGCGAGGCTGTGGCCGGCGTCGATGACCTCGAGGTCTCCCGTCTCCGGCTGCAGCTCGGCGACGACGGCCGTGACGAACATCGACGTGTCCGCGAGATCGTCCTCGAGCAGGCGGTCCACCTCGATCACGGCGTCGGACAGCGAGCGCTCCGGCGCCGTCCGCAGGGAGGCGCGCACCGTGGCCGCGACCAGCGCCGGTCCCGTGCCCTTGCCCATCGCGTCGGCCAGGGTCACGCGCAGGGCCTCCCCGTGGCGTGAGAAGTCGTAGTAGTCCCCGGCGAGCGTTCCCCGTGGGGCGGCGCCGGCGGCGATCGTGTACCCGTCGATCTCCGGGTGCACCCGCGGGCGCAGAGCCCGCTGCACCACGGCGGCGTGGTCGACGTCGGCGTCCTGTGCCAGCTCCGTCTGCACCCAGAACGCGAGGTCGCGCAGGAGGTCCTGCTGGGCGTCGGTGAATGTGTGCGGCTCCGTGTCGAGCACGCACAGCGTCCCCACCGGCTCGCCGCCCGGCGCGTGCAGCGGATGGGCCGCATAGAAGCGGAGGTGCGGATCGCCGGTCACGAACGGGTTCTCGGCGAAGAGGTCGGTCGTGCTCGCGTCCTCCACCACCACCGTCCGGTCCTGCGACACGGTGTAGTCGCAGAACGAGTCCTGGCGCGGTGCCTCGTTCCCCCCGAGGCCGATCTGCGATTTGCGCCACTGCCGGTCGCGGTCGATCAGCGAGACGCTGACCATCGGCACGCCGAACATCTCCTTCGCCAGTCGTGCCACCCGATCCACCCGCTCATCGGGTGGTGTGTCAAGGATCCCCAGTTCCTCGAGCGCTGCCTGTCGCCGTCGCTCGTCGAACATTCCCCCGGCCCTCCTCCGTGTTTATTCCCCTCATCCTAGGGAGGAACCGCAGCCGGGGCACCAGGGCGTCCACGCGGCATTCAGGCGAACCACAGGAAACGGTTCTGCGCAAGCCCCGCGGAGAACCGCTTCTCCGGACCTAGCATCGCGCCAGGACGGGAGCGCCGTGTCTGCACGTCCTCGGAAAGGAGGCAGGTGCATGCCGCTCAAGACCCGCCAGCGGGACCGGTACAACCGCCGGGAGGCCCTCGCCGGCTATCTCTTCATCTCGCCCTGGCTCATCGGATTCCTCATCTTCACGGCCGGCGCGATGGTCTACAGCCTGTACATCTCGTTCAGCAGCTACAACCTCGCCACGAACAGCGCCCGCCCGGTCGGCATCGACAACTACGCCAACCTCTTCGAGGACCCGCGGGTGGGCGTCTCGCTCGCGAACACGCTGTTCTACGTGGTGATGGCGGTGCCGCTGGAGATCGTGTTCGCGCTGATCCTCGCCCTGCTGCTCAACCGTGTCGGGCGGGGCGCGGGTGCCTTCCGCGTGCTCTACTACCTGCCGAAGATGACGCCGGCCGTCGCGACCGCGGCGGTGTTCTTCCTCCTCCTGAACGGCAATTCCGGAGCGATCAACCAGTTCCTCCGGGTGTTCGGCATCCAGGGGCCGCAGTGGCTCGTCGACCCCGCGTGGGTCAAGCCGAGCATCGTGATCATGACGCTGTGGACCGTCGCGGGGACCATGGTGATCTTCCTCGCGGCGCTGAAGAACGTGCCCGTCGAGCTGTACGAGGTGGCCTCGCTCGACGGCGCGGGACCGATCAGGAAGTTCTTCTCGATCACCCTCCCGATGATCTCGGGGGCGATGTTCTTCAACGTCATCGTGCTCTCGATCGCCGCGTTCCAGATCTTCGACCAGGCGTACCTGCTGTTCTGGCGGGATCAGAGCAATTCGTCACCGGAGGCCTCCCTCTTCTACGCGATCTACCTGTTCCAGCAGGCCTTCCGGCAGTTCAACTTCGGCTTCGCGGCGGCGATGGCATGGCTGCTCTTCGTCATCATCATGATCATCACGCTCATCCAGGTGAAGGTCGGCAACCGCTTCGTCTACTACGAGGGAGACCGCTGATGTCCCAGACCCTGCGTCAGGTCCCCGTCGAGGCGGAGCCCGAGAAGTCCCCGGGCACGTTCACGACCACCGTCGCCACCCGTTCGCGCTGGCGACGGCAGCTGCGGCAGCCGAAGAGCCTCGTCGCCCGGATCGTGCTGAACGTCATCCTCGTGCTGTTCGCGCTGCTGTTCCTGTACCCCTTCGCGTGGCTCATCGCGGCGAGCTTCAAGCCGCGGGGAGAGGTGTTCGACAACGCCCTCATCCCGAAGACGTTCGTGCCGGAGAACTACGTCGAGGTGTGGAATCAGCTCCCGTTGCTGAACTGGATGGGCAACAGCATCGCCATCGCGCTGCTCGCCGCCGGTGCCGTCGCGATCTCCAGCTCGATCGTGGCGTTCGGGTTCGCCTACTTCCGCTTCCCGGGGCGCGGCCTGCTGTTCGGCCTCGTGCTCGCGACGATGATGCTTCCGGGCGCGGTGACGATGATCCCGATCTACCTCATCTGGAAGGAGACCGGACTCCTCGGCACCTGGGTGCCGCTGTGGGGCATGAACCTCTTCGGCTCGGCCTTCTACATCTTCCTGCAGCGTCAGTTCTTCCTCGGCCTGCCGCGGGAGCTGTTCGAGGCGGCGCGGCTCGACGGGGCCAGCGCCTGGGGCCTCTTCTGGCGGATCGCGATGCCGCTGTCGATCCCGTCGTTCGTCATCGTGTTCCTGTTCGAGTTCCAGGCGAGCTGGAACAACCTCCAGGCCGCCCTCATCTACCTCAACGCCGGGTCGGTGGACGAGTTCACCGCGCCGCTCGGCATCGCGTACGCCATGACCAAGTACAGCCCCACCGCGGGCGGTCATGGCGACTACCAGTACGTCATGGTCGCCTCCCTCCTGGTGACCCTCCCGATGCTCATCCTCTTCGCCTTCGGGCAGCGCGCCTTCATCGAGGGCGTCGCGACCCAGGGGCGCAAGGGATGACGAACCACAGATCGAAAGGAGCAGTCATGCGCACACGCATGCTGGGAATCACCGCGGTCGCCGCGGCATCCGTCCTCGTCCTCGCCGGGTGCGGCGGGGGAGGGGGCGACGACCAGGCGGCCGACGCCGACTTCGGGGCGGAGCCGAGCGGCACGCTGAAGGCGTGGGGCTTCGAGAACGCCGACGATGTCGGCACCTCGCGCATGGACTATGCCGCCGAGCAGCTGAAGGACGTCGAGGTCGACCTCGACGCGACGGCCTTCGACGCGCAGAAGTTCACCACCCGCATCGCGAGCGGTGACGTGCCCGACGTGGTGCAGATGGATCGCCGGTACGTGACCACGTATGCCGCGCAGGACCTCATCATGCCGCTCGACGAGTGCTTCGCGGCCCAGGACGTCTCGCCGCGCGACCACTGGTACCCCTTCGTCGTCGACGACGTCACCTACGACGACGCGGTGTGGGCGGTGCCGCAGTTCTACCAGCCTCCGGCGATCCTGCTGAACAAGGCCGTGCTCGACGAGGCGGGGGTGACGGCGGACGAGATCGACACCTCGAAGCCCGACGTGCTGCTCGGCGCGATCGAGAAGATGTACCAGGAGTCCGGC
Source organism: Microbacterium sp. NPDC078814 (assembly GCF_040702645.1). Classification (NCBI taxonomy): domain Bacteria; kingdom Bacillati; phylum Actinomycetota; class Actinomycetes; order Micrococcales; family Microbacteriaceae; genus Microbacterium; species Microbacterium sp. NPDC078814. Next base: position 134,214 of record NZ_JBFBLT010000003.1, on the reverse strand, counting down.
GGTGTGCCCACGCGGCTCGGTTTCGACCCGGTCGCGACCGGTCAGGCCGGGCTGTGGATCCTCGGCATGGGCGGCCAGCTCAACGATGACAAGGGGGCGCCGACCCTGGACGACCCCAGCAACGTGGCCGGCATCGAGATGCTCAAGCAGATCACCGACGCGCAGGGCGGCTTCGCGGCCGTCAAGAGCTTCACCGACTCGTTCGACGCCTTCGGCGACCAGAACCAGTTCGTCGCCCAGCAGGTCGGGGCGCAGGTGAACGCGCAGTGGTACCCGAACGTGCTGAGCCCCTACGCCGACCAGATCGACCTCGAGGCGGTGCCGTTCCGGAATGCCGACGGGGAGCCGTTCTCGGTCGCCTCGGGTACCGCGTTCGTGATCCCGGCCGGCGCGGAGAACCCCGCGGCGGCGTGCGCGTGGATGGTCAACCTCACCTCCGACGACGCGTGGAACGCGGCGGGCGAGGCGCGTGCCGAGACCCTGAAGACCGACGGCGGGATCAACACCGGGCTGTTCACCGGGTCGCCGTCCGCCGACCAGTCCATCCGCGAGACCTTCGTCACCGACAGCGGCAACGCCGGCTTCGACCAGGTCATCTCCACCTACTACGACGTGGTGGACTACGGGCAGTCGTTCGGCTCCTCGCCGGCGGGCCAGGAGATCCAGAACGAGCTCAACAACGCCATCACGGCGGCGCTGCTCGGGGACAAGTCGCCCGAGGATGCGTTGAAGGAAGCCCAGGAGGCCGCGATGCGGGCGTACGAGAACGCCACGGCCGGCTAGCCCGGTCAGACGTGGAGGGACGGCGCCAGGCGGGCATCCCCGCCTGGCGCCGTCCCTCGCGCAGGCGGGCGTGGATGATGGTGGCATGGGAATCGACCGCTCCACCATCCGCGTCAAAGCCATGCTGGTCGCTCCGAGCGCGGACGGGATGTCTCACCTCGTCAGTGTCAACGCACCGACCACGGAGAATCCTCGGGGATACCATCGGCTGATCGGGGGGAGTGTCGAACTCGGCGAGTCTTTCCGGGACGCGATAGTCCGAGAGGTGGATGAAGAGCTCGGAGCACGCATCGACGGCCTCGAACACGTCGGGATCGTCGAGAACATCTTCCGCTTCAACGGTGAGATCGGCCATGAGATCGTCGCTCTGTACTCCGGCTCACTCGATCCGGCACCGGGCGTCGAAGGTGGGACCCTCACCGAGTCGGACGGCTCGGCCGTCCCTGTCGTGTGGCGCTCGTTCGACGACGCCGGCCACGAGGTTCCCCTGTACCCGACCGGAGCGGCTGACTTGATCCGAACGTCGCGCGAGGGGAGAGAGGCCGACCATGGACCAGCGTGAGCTCGACGAGCGGATCCGCGACTACTACGAGGAGCAGTTCGACGAATCGGCGCGGTTGACGACCCGCTCGGCGCAGGGGCCGCTGGAGCACCAGCGCATCCAGGAGCTGATCGCCAGGCACCTCACCGAGGGCCGTGTGATCGATGTCGGAGGCGGGGCGGGTGTCCATGCGCGCTCTCTCCTGGACCGCGGCCATCACGTCACGCTCGTCGACCCGGTGCCCGGGCACGTCCGCGGTGCGGCGGAGCGAGGTGTGGACGCCCGCGTGGGCGACGCGCGCTCCCTGCCGTTCGCCGCGGACAGCTTCGATGCCGCCCTTCTCCTCGGCCCGCTCTACCACCTGGCCGACCGCGCGGACCGTCTCGAGGCGCTCGGCGAGGCCGCACGGGTGGTGCGATCCGGCGGCTGGGTGTTCGCGGCAGGCCTCTCGCGGTTCGTCGGATTCGGTCAACTCGCGCTGGGCGTGACCGACCTCCAGCTCGACGACGAGCACGGCGCCCTGCTGGAACACGGGACTCCCTCCTCGCGGGGTCGCTTCCCGGCGGGGCACTTCCATACGGCGGAGTCGCTCGCCGAGGAGGCCGTCTCGGCCGGACTCGACGTTCTGGAGGTCCATGGCGTCGAAGGGCCCGGCGGGCTGTTGCTGGAGGGGATGCCGGTGGCGGAGACGGCGCTCACGCAGGCGGCCCTCCAGCTGGCACGAGCCGGGAGCACCGTTCCCGGAATCCGGGAGCTGAGCCCGCACCTCCTGGCCGTGTGTCGCGTGCGGTGACTCGGCCACAGTGTTGACTGTTAACAGTCAACACTGGTAGCCTCGCGGTGTCGACAACACGGTCGACCCACGTAGAGGAGCAAAGATGCCCCGCATGCGCATCACTCGGGCGGCCGCTGCCTTCGCCGCCCTCGCCGCCACCGCTCTGGTGCTGTCGGCCTGCACGAAGGTCGACGAGAGCGAGGGGGCCGCCTCGACCTATCCCGAGGACGACATCCGGCTGATCATCCAGGCCAACCCCGGCGGCGGCTCCGACCTGTCGTCCCGCGCGCTCGCCACCGAGCTCGAGAAGATTCTCGGCGTCAGCGTGATCCCGGAGAACATGCCCGGAGCCGCGGGAGCGCTCGCGATGGAGTACGTCGGCTCGCAGGATCCGGACGGCTACGTCATCGGGTTCGCCCCGGTCGAGATCGCGATGCTCAACACGACCCAGAGCGCCGACGTGCTGCCCGACGACTTCGACCTGCTCGGACAGATCATGCTCGCCCCCGGGGTCATCACGGTGGGTGCCAACAGCGGCATCGAGACCCTCGACGACCTCGTGACCCAGGCGAAGTCCGGCGCGGTCACGGTCGCGAACTCCGGCGCCGGCTCGATCTGGGAGGCCGCCACCCTCGGTCTCGGCAAGGCCACGGACGCCGACTTCACCCCCGTTCCCTACGACGGTGGCGCCACGGCGGTCGCGGCCGCCGCGTCCGGTGAGACCGTCGCCGCCGTCTCCGGACTCGGCGAGGCCCTCGCGCAGGGCGAGGCCGTCCGCATCCTCGCGGTCATGAACGACGAGCGTCACCCGGACGCGGAGGACGTCGAGACGGTCGAGGAGGCCATCGGCGAAGAGGTCGTCTTCGGCGGCTGGGGCGGCATCTACGCACCGGCCGGCCTGCCCGACGACGTGCACGACGCCCTCGAGGCCGCCGTCAAGGAGGCCGTGGAGTCCGAGAGCTACCAGAAGTTCCAGGCGGACGCCGGCAACCTCGTGGTCTACCGCGACTCCACGGAGTGGACCGGGTTCGTCGACGACCAGTTCGCCCTGTTCCAGGATCTCCTGGGCTGAACACCTCCGGTGGGGGCGGCACGCGCCGGCCCCACCGCGTCCTCCGACGAAGGAGCACCATGACCAGCCCCGACACCGCGGCCGGGTCGGCCGCGCCGGGCGGCTACGAGGGGGCGACCGCCTCGCGACCCCTCGAGATCGCGTTCGCCGCCGTCGCCCTCGCGATCACCGCCGGCTATCTCTTCCTCGCCACGCAGATCCCGCTGCGCCGCGAGGCCGCCCCCGGACAGATCGACGCGCGCTTCTGGCCGCTCGTCATCGGCGTGACCGGCGTCGTGATCGCGATTGCCCTGCTCGCCGTGGCGATCACGCGACCGGCACCCACGCGGGAGGACCTCGAGCGCATCCAGCCGGGCGGCGTCCTCCGGGTGGTCGCGACGATCGCGATCGCCGGTGCCTTCATCGCACTCTGGTCCCTCGGCTCGGTCATCCTCTTCGGCTACCGGATCGAGGTCTTCCCGATCGCCTGCGCCCTGCTCATGGCCGCACTGATGCTCCTCTACGGCCACCGCCGCTGGCTGAGCCTCGTCATCTACTCCGCCGCCGTCACGGCGTTCGTCTACGTCGTCTTCGGCATGCTCCTGAGGATCCCCCTGTGAACGCGCTCCTGGAGGGGCTGAACTCGCTCCTCGACATCTCGATCCTGCTGTACATGGCGGTCGGCCTCGTCCTCGGCTTCATGGTCGGCGCCTTCCCCGGCATCACCGCGACCATGGCCGTCGCGCTCGCGGCCGGCTTCACCATGACCCTCGAACCCGTGCAGGGCCTCGCGGTGCTGCTGACGATCTACGTCGCGGCGAACTTCGGCGACCGGGTGCCGTCCATCCTCATCAACACCCCGGGGACTCCCGCCTCCATCGCCACCACCCTCGACGGCTATCCGATGGCGAAACAGGGCAGGGCCGGTCTCGCGCTGACGATCTCCGCGATCGTGTCGGCCGTCGGCATCCTCGCCTCGCTCGTGCTCTTCTCCGTCGCCGCCGTGCCGATCGCCAGCTTCGCCCGGGACTACTTCAAGTCGCCCGAGCTGTTCGCGCTCGTCGTCTTCGGCATCGCGATCATGATCGGCATCTCGTCCAAGTCGATGCTCAAGGGCATCCTCGCGGGCCTCTTCGGACTCATGCTCGGCAGTGTCGGAACGTACGCCGCCACGGCCGACCAGCGCTTCACGTTCGGTGTGCTGGAACTGGTCGAGGGCGTGAACTTCATCGCCGTCATCATCGGCCTCTTCGGCATCGCCGAGCTGTTCGACCAGCTCCTCACGCACCGGAAGTCGCACGTCCGACCGATCTCGAGCCTCGGGCGGTGGTGGCCGAACCGCGCGGAGCTGAAGCAGAGCGGACGGGCCACCGCGGTCGGCGGCGCGGTCGGCCTCGGTGTCGGCCTCATCCCGGCGGCCGGCGGCGACATCGCCGGGCTCATCGGCTGGGAGCGGGCGCGCAAGGCGTCGAAGCACCCGGAGATGTTCGGCAAGGGATCGATCGAGGGCGTCGCCGCGTCCGACACCGCCTCCAGCGCCACGCTCGGCGGCTCGCTGACCACCACGATGGCACTCGGCATCCCCGGGGACTCCGTGATGGCGGTGATGATCGGCTCGATGATCATCTGGGGCATCACCCCCGGGCCCACGCTGTTCACCAACCGCCCCGACCTCGTCGTCTCGATCGTCGGGATCATGCTCGTCGCGACCCTCCTGTCGCTCGCGCTGAGCCTCGTGCGGATGAAGGGCATGGTCAAGCTGCTCGACGTGCCGCAGCCGTATCTGTGGAGCGGCATCCTCATCTTCTGCATCATCGGCACGTACGCCACCTCGAACAGCTTGTCGACGGTCGTCACGATGCTCGTCTTCGGTGTGGTCGGCGTGCTGCTCAAGCGCATGCAGGTCCCGGCAGGACCCGTGGTGCTCGGTCTCCTGCTCGGTCCGCTCGCCGAGGAGAACCTCGCCCGCACGCTGGCGATCCTGCCGACGCGGCCGTTCTTCGAGGTCGTCAGCCCGATCGCCCTCGTCCTGCTCGCGCTCGCGGTGCTGTCGATCGTGATGCCCGCGATCCGCGCCGCCCGCACGCCCCGGGCAGAGCGGGCCTCGGTGGAGGACTCGATCCTCCACACCGACAGCATCGTGCAGATCGAGAAGGCACACGACGAGCTCGCGGCGCAGCCCGACCTGCTCACCTCCACCGTCCGCAACGTCGACGCCGGTGCGCGCCGGGGACGCGCCGACCGCAAGAACCGCAAGAGCACGACCCCCGAGGAGACCGAGAAGTGACCCGCTACGACATCCTGACCGCCGTCCCGACCGCGTTCCACCGCGACGGGGCCCTCGACCTCGACGGGTCGCGTGCGATCTTCCGGTTCGTGGCCGACTCGGGGAACGAGGGCGCCTTCGTCCTCGGCACCACGGGCGAGTTCCCCGCCGTGGACGCGGGCGAGTTCCGGGCGCTCGTGGGTGCTGCGCTGGAGGAGCTGGCCGACCGGATGCGCGTCATCGTGCACGTCGGACAGCCGAGCACCTTCGAGGCCGTGCGCCTGGTCGGCATCGCGAAGGAGCTGGGGGCCACGGAGTTCGCGGCCCTCACCCCCTACTACCTGCGTGCCACGGACGACGCGATCCTCGACTACTACCGCGCCGTCTCGGCAGCCGTGGGGGAGGGGCGCCTCTACGTCTACATCTATCCCGCGCGCAGCGGGAACCCCGTCTCGCCGGAGCTGCTCGTGCGCATCGCCGCCCTGCCGAACGTGGTCGGGGCCAAGGTGAGCGAGCTCTCGCTCGACGACATCGCGGCGTACCGCGCGGTGGTGCCGGCCGACTTCGAGTTGTACACCGGCGCCGACCGTGACCTCATCGCAGCCGTCGAAGCGGGCGCGCAGGGCGTCGTCTCTGGTGTCTCCTCCGTGACGCCGAAGCCGTTCCGCGCCCTCGCCGACGCCGGACGCTCCGGCGATGCCGATGCCATCGCCGCGGCACAGGCCGCCGTGGACGACGTCGTCGCGCTCATCGGCGGCGACATGGCGCGCATGAAGGAGGCGTACCGCGTGCTCGACGTCGTGGACACGCACTGCCGTATGGCCATCGCCGAGCCCTCCGCCGACGAGCGGGCGTCCGTCGCGCAGGTAGTGGCCGCGCACCGCTGACGCGAATCCGGGACACGCACGGACGGGATGCCGCGGCCTTCGGGTCGCGGCATCTCTGCGTATCCGCTCGCTTGCTTGTCGGACAAGTAGCGGCGACCGGACGGTCACTTGACGACAGGTACACGGACTGTCTAGGCTCAGAACCGAGAATTCCGCCGATGTCGCGAAGGAGCGAACGGAACATGTCAGACAAGATCGAGGTCACCGGGTCCGACTTGTCGGACGCGCTCGCGCGACGTCTGGCTCAGCACCTGCAGCGCTCCGGGCTGGAGATCGGTGACCCGCTGCCCACCGAGGCCGAGCTCGGCGCCGTGCTGGAGGTGGGACGGCAGCGTATCCGCGAGGCCCTCAGTGTCCTCGAGGCGTTCGGCATCGTGGTGTCCCGGCAAGGGGCGCGCCGGGTCTGGCGAGGATTCCGCGCCGCCGATCTCGCCACCCGCTGGATCGGCTTCGTCGACGACCCGGAGGCCGCCACCCGCGAGCTCCTGGAAGTGCGTCACGCGCTGGAGACGTCTCTGCTGCCTCTGGTGATCCCGCGCCTGCAGCCGAGTGATCTGGCCCGTCTGCGGCTGCTCTCGGAGGAGATGGTGGAGCGCGCCCTGCGCAATGAGAGCTTCGCCGAGCTCGACCAGCAATTCCACCGCGGGCTGCTGGCACCGATGGGCAATGCGTTCGTGGATCAGTTCCTGCAGTCCTTCTGGGTCGTCTTCGCCGCCGCGCGACGCGAGGAGCCCGTCGAGGAGGATCCCGCCATCGCCGCGATGCACGGTCGCATCATCGATGCGATCGAGGCCGGCGACACCCGCCGGGCCGTCCATGAGCTGGACGCCCACTTCTACGGTGTCCGCAACCGCTATCCGGACATCGACTTCGGCACCACGGCCCCGCTGCCGGTCTGACCCTCCCCGCACCGGCGCGTTCTGTCGCACCCGTCTTGAAATCGATTTCGCACGACCCTCATCTGATCGACGAAGGAGTACGCATCATGAGATCCACCCGAATCCTCCCCGCCCTGGCCGCCCTCGGCGTCGTCGCCCTCGCCACCGGCTGTGCCGGCAGCGCCCCGTCCGGGGAAGGGGACGGCCCCGTCGAGATCACCTACTGGCTCTGGCAGGACGACGCGACCGATCCCACCTGGACGGAACTCGCGGACGAGTTCAACGGCGCTCAGGACGACGTGAAGGTCGTGCTGGAGACGATTCCGCTCGACCAGTACCAGAACCAGCTCGTGTCCTCCGCGATGAACGGCACCGGGCCGGACGCCGCCCGCAGCAAGGACTGGTGGCTCGGGCAGTTCGCGCCGCAGGGCGCCATCGCCGACCTGACCTCGTACGTCGACGGCTGGGACGCCTCGGACGACGTCGTCGACTCGCTCTGGGCGACGGGTCAGCTGCCCGGCGAGGACGCGGTGTACATGCTGCCCCACCAGTACACGACGCTCTACCTCTACTACCGCACGGACTACTTCGAGGAGCTCGGGCTCGAGGCGCCGCGCACCCAGCAGGACCTCCTCGACGCGGCGGCCGCCCTCACCGGTGACGGCCGGTACGGCATCGACGTCCGCGGCGGTGCGGGCGGACAGGACCAGTGGCTCGCGTGGATGTACGCCGGCGGGGCGTCGGTCGTCGACGACTCCGGCGAGGTCGTTCTGGACGACGCGAAGGGCGTCGCGGTGAACGAGGACTACCTCCGCATCGTCACCGACCTGCAGGCGGCGCCCCCCGGATCGATCACGGCCGCCTTCGCCGACGTCAAGACGAACTTCGTCGAGGGCCTCACCGGCATGATGATCCACCACCCGGGTTCCCTGAAGGAGCTGCAGGGGGTCTTCGGCGACAAGCTCGGCGTCGTCCCGATCCCGACGGCCGACGGCAAGCCCGGCGCGACGCTCGGCAGTATGAGCGGCAACGTCATCCTCGAGGGCTCCGACAAGAAGGACGCCGCCTGGGAGTGGATCTCCTGGCTGAGCGAGGAGGCGCAGATGGAGAAGATCTCCGCCTCGCCGCAGGGTCAGCTGCCGGTGCTCGAGTCGGTCATCGACACCGAGGCGTACTCGTCCGACCCGCAGCTCGCGGTCGCCGTCGACGCGATCCCCACCGCCAAGACGTGGCCTGCGCTGGAGGGGGTGGCCGAGCTCGCCGCGAAGGAGTGGAACCCGCTCATCCAGCAGGCGTTCCAGGGCGAGATCAGCAGCCAGGACGTGCTGACGAAGATGTCCGACGTGCTGCGCTGAGGATCGACATGGCAAGCTCCACCCTCACGGAAGCGGTCGTCACCGGCCGGCCGGCCCCGCGCCGGCCGGTGACCCGGCCCCGGCGACGCGCGCGCCGCGGCTCGGTCGCCCCCCTCGTCCTGCTCGCGCCGGCGATCGTGCTCGTCGCGGTCTTCGCCGGATATCCGCTCGTCCGCTCGATGTGGTTCTCGTTCAACGACGTGAGCGTCTTCACCGGCGTGCTCGAGTTCGTCGGGTTCCAGAACTTCGCCAGCGTCATCGGCACCGCGGAGTTCGTCCCCACGCTGGGCCGCACGGCGTTCTGGACCTTCGGTGCCGTCGCGCTCCAGCTGATCGGCGGGCTGTCGCTCGCGCTCATGCTGAACAACCGCTTCCCCCTGCGGGGCGTGTACCGCGGGCTCATCATGATCCCGTGGGCGACGCCGAGCGTCCTGGTCGCGCTGATGTGGAAGTGGATCCTCGACCCCAACAACGGCGTCCTCAACCAGTGGCTGCTGAACGCGGGGATCATCGACGCGCCGATCGAGTTCCTCTCGCAGAACAGCACCGCGCTGCCGACGCTCGTGATGATCGACGTCTGGCAGGGCATCCCGCTCTTCGCCATCATGATCCTCGCGGCACTGCAGAGCGTGTCCGGCGAGCTCAAGGAATCGGCGCAGATCGACGGGTGCGGCCCGGTCGGCGTGTTCCGCCACGTCGTGCTGCCCGCCATCCTCCCGACGATCCTCATCACGACGCTCCTGCGCCTGATCTGGACCTCGAACTACGTCGACCTCATCTTCATCCTCACCGGCGGCGGGCCGGGCACCTCCTCGACGACCCTGGCGCTGGAGTCCTATCTGACGACCTACAAGGCCAGCGACTTCGGCGCCGGCGCGGCGTACGCGGTCATCCAGGCCCTGTTCCTCGCCGTCTTCATCGCGCTCTACGTGCGCCTCACCCGGAAGGACGCCACGCGATGAGCACGACAACCGCTCCCGTCCGCTTCGGCCGTCTCGCGGGACGGACCGGCTTCGCGATCGCCCTCCTCGGCGTGCTCGCGATGGTGCTCGGTCCCTACATCGTCATGTTGCTGACGTCGCTCACGCCCCGGGACGAGCTCGCCGGCGCCGGAGCGAACCTCATCCCCTCCGAGTTCACGACCGCGTCCTACGCCGAACTGCTGTCGACGACGCCGTTCCTGACCTATCTGCGGAACAGCCTCACCGTCGCCGCGATCGCCGTCCCGGTCACGCTCGTCGTCTCCACCGGCGCCGCGATCGCGATGTCGCGGTTCGACTTCCGCGGCCGCGGGGCCGTGATGATCGGGCTGCTGCTCGCGCAGATGTTCCCCGCCGTGCTGCTCGTGATCTCGCTGCAGGGGCAGCTGCGCGGGATGGGGCTGATGGACACGACGCTCGGTCTCGCGCTCGTGCACGCCGCGTTCGCCACGCCGTTCGCCACCTGGCTGCTCAAGGGGTTCGCGGACTCCATCCCCCGGGAGATCGAGGAGGCCGGCCAGATCGACGGGGCCTCGTCCGCGCAGATCGTCCGCATCCTCCTGCTGCCCCTGCTGCGGCCCGGGATGGTGGCGGCGGGAACCTACGCGTTCATCCTCACCTGGAACGAGTTCCTCTACGCCCTCACCTTCACCTCGCAGACGGCGACGCGCACCCTGCCGGTCGGGCTGCACCTGTTCATCGGCGAGTACCAGATCCGGTGGGACCTCCTCACCGCGGGCGGCGTGCTCTCGGTGCTCCCCGTCGTCGTCGGCTTCCTCCTCGTGCAGAAGCGCCTCGTCGCCGGTCTCGCCGCCGGCGCCGTCAAGGGCTGAAGCGCCCGTCCCCTCCTCGTCGTCCCGGAAGGACCACGCATGAAAATCGAATCGATCGACCTCCAGCTCTCCCGCATCCCCCTCCCCAAGGGGCCGTGGGGAGACCAGATCCATCGGGTGACCCACATCGAGATCATCCTCGCCGACATCACCACCGACACCGGGCTGGTCGGCACCGGCTTCAGCCACACGTCTGGTGTCGGCGGTCAGATGATGATGGCGGCGCTGCGTGAGCTCATCCCCACGCTCATCGGCCGCGAGGTCAATCCGCGGGCCGTCTGGCAGCACTCCTGGCAGCACCTGCGCGACAACGGCCCCGGCGGGACCACTACGCTCGCCCTCGCCGCGATCGATGTGGCGCTGTGGGACCTGCTGGGGCTGCACTACGAGCAGCCGCTCGCGAAGCTCCTCGGCCAGGTGCGCGACCGGGTCGCACTGTACGGCAGCGGCATCAACCTGAACCTGTCCGCCGAGGAGGTCGTCGAGCAGGTCAAGGAATGGAAGGCCGACGGGTACGCCGCCGGGAAGGTCAAGGTCGGCAAGCCGGACCTCGAAGAGGACGTCTACCGGCTCACCAAGATCCGCGAGGCGGTGGGCGAGTATCCGCTCATGGTCGATGCGAACCAGGGATGGACGTACGGGGAGGCGGTCCGGGCGGTCACCCGGTTCCGCGACCTCAACCTCTACTGGGTGGAGGAGCCGCTGCGCGTGGACGACGTCGCCTCGCATGCGCGCCTCCGGGCCCGCTCGCCGATCCCGATCGGGCTGGGGGAGAACGTCTACACGCTCCAGCAGTTCAACCAGTACCTCCTCGCCGACGCGTGCGACTTCATCCAGGCCGACGTCGGTCGCGTGGGCGGCATCACGCCCTACATGGACATCGCCGCCCTGGGCCGGGCGTACAACGCCCCGATGACGCCGCACTTCGTGATGGAGCTCACGGCGAACGTGCTCTGCGCGGTGCCCAACGCCCTGTTCGGCGAGATGACGGACGGGGGCACGCTCAGCGACCTCGGCGTCATCGTGCCGCAGCGGCCGCAGAACGGGTTCTTCGTCCCGACCGGAGCGCCGGGGAACGGCCTGGAGTACGACCGTGAGAACCTCGCGCGGCACGCGGTGAGCTGAGGGAGGCGAACGACATGACGGACATCTTCGACCTCACCGACCGCATCATCCTGGTCACCGGCGGCCTCGGCCAGATCGGATCGGCCTTCGTCCGCGAGCTCCACGGACGCGGTGCCCGGGTGGCCGTGGCATCGCGCACGGTCGACGCCGCACGCCTGAAGGAGGTGTTCCCCGAGATCGCCGACAGCCCGCGCCTCCTCGGCGTCTCCGTGGACATCGTCTCGAAGGACAGCGTCGAGGCCGGCCTCGACGCGATCGTCGAGGCGTGGGGTGCGGCGCCGGACGGCGTGATCAACAACGCCGGTCTGGACACCCAGCCGAGCGCGCCCCCCGAGGTCTCCGGGCCCTTCGAGGACTTCCCCCTCGAGGTGTTCCGGGAGGTGGTCGACGTGAACCTCGTCGGCACCTTCCTCGTCACGCAGGCCGCCGGCGCCCGGATGCGCGCGGCCGGCACGCCGGGCTCGATCATCAACGTCGGCTCGATCTACGGGATGGTGTCGCCGGTGCAGGACATCTACGCCTACAAGGAGGAGCAGACCGGGGTGCCGTTCGTGAAGCCGGTGGCCTACTCGGCGGCGAAGTCGGGGCTGTACAACCTCACCCGGTACTGCGCGACGTACTGGGGCCGACAGGGCATCAGGGTCAACACCCTCACCCCCTCCGGCGTCGGTCGGGACACGCAGGACGCGGCGTTCCAGCAGAACTACACCGCGCGCATCCCGATCGGACGCATGGCGGAGGCGACCGACTTCAACGGGGCCGCGGTCTTCCTACTCTCGGATGCCTCGCGCTACATGACCGGAGCGAACCTCGTCGTGGACGGGGGGTGGACCGCATGGTGACCACCGCGGCGGACCTCGGGGTGCTGATGGCGGCGATCGCCACTCCCTACGACGCGGACGGGGCGGTGGACACCGGACTGCTTTCGACGCTCGTGGAGGACTACGTCTCCCGCGGCGTCGAGGGGATCTACTGCTGCGGGTCGTCGGGGGAGGGTCTCCTCCTGTCAGCGGATGAACGGACCGCGGTGGTGGAGACCGCCGTGCGCGCCGCCGAGGGGCGCATCCCCGTCGTCGCCCACGTCGGCGCGCTGTCGACGCGGGAGGCGATCGAGCTCGGACGGCGGGCGCAGCGCGCCGGCGCCTCCGCCCTCTCGATGATCCCGCCGATCTACTACTCCTTCGGCATCGAGGCCGTCCTCGACCACTACCGCGCGGTGCTGGACGCCGTGGACCTCCCGCTGATCGTCTACAACATCCCGCAGTTCACGGGGACCGAGTTCACGCTGGAGACGGCCGGAGAGCTCTTGGGCGATGATCGCGTGATCGGTCTCAAGCAGACCGCGCACAACATGTACGCCCTCGAGCGCATGAAGGCGGCGTTCCCCGACAAGGCCTACATCAACGGGTTCGACGAGGTGTTCGTGCCCGCGCTCGCCGCCGGTGCCCGCGGGACGATCGGCACGACCGTGGGGCTCCAGGTCGAGCTCTTCCAGGCGGCGCGGCGCCTCCTCGACGCCGGCGACCTGGTCGGAGCGCAGCGGGTGCAGAGCCGGATCAACCATGTCATCGCCGAGCTCGTCGCGGTCGACGTCTTCCCCGCGGCGAAATACCTCTCCGGTCGCAGCGCGGGAGGTGCAGGAGCGCTGGGGGACTGCCGTCGTCCGTTCCGACCGCTCTCGGAGGCGGCTCGGACCCGGCTCGATGCTCTCGGAGCGACTCTCGATCGATTCCTCGCGGAGGGCTGAGGCTGAAACCGGTTACAGTGGGTGCCCATGGCCACGATCTACGACGTCGCGCGGCGGGCCGGCGTCTCCCCGGCCACGGTCTCGCGCGTCTTCAACGGCACGAGCGTGTCGGAGGAGAAGGCGGCGGCGGTGCGGGCGGCGGCCGAGGAACTGCGCTTCACCCCGAACCGGACGGCGCGTACGCTGCGGACCCAGAGCTCCGAAGTCATCGCCCTGGTGATCCCGGACATCGAGAACCCGTACTTCACCGAGATGGCGCGCGGCGTGGAGGATGCGGCGTCCGAAGCGGGGTATTCCGTCGTGCTGTGCAACTCCGACGCCCAGGCCGAGAAGGAGGCGACGTACCTCCGGATCGCGATCGCCGAGAACATGTCGGGCGTCATCATCGCGACGGCGGACGAGCACTCGGATCTGGGGCCGGTGCGGGCGACGGGACGGCCGGTCGTCGCGGTGGACCGTCGTACAGACGCCGACATCGACGGTGTGGTCATGGCCAACCGGGAGGCGGGCGCCGCAGCGACGCAGAGCCTGCTCGACGCCGGGTATCGGCGCATCGCGTACATCGGTGGCCCCGCGCACATCGACACCGCGGCGGAGCGTGCGGAGGGCTGGCGGGAAGCGCTCTCGGCGATGGATTCCGATCATGACCTCTCCTCGCTCCAGCGCTTCGCCACGTTCCGCGTCGACGGCGGGCGCGCGGCCATGGAGGAGCTCCTCGCGCTGCCGGAGCCGCCGGACGCGGTGGTCGCCGGGAACAACCTCATCGGTGTCGGCGCGATCCAGGTCCTCACGGAGCACGGACTCACCCCGCCGCAGCTCGGCGTCGCGGTGATCGGGTCGCTGCCCTTCACGACGCTGTCGCCGTCCGCCGTCACCGTCGTGAGGCTCCCCGCGCGCCTCATGGGTGTGACGGCGGCGCGGATGCTGCTGGATCGGATCAAGGGCGACGAGCAACCGGCCCGGACGATCGTCCTCTCCGGCGAGGTGCAGCGCGCGGCCGCGCGCGCCTGAACGGGGCGTCGCTACTGCGAGCGCCAGAACCGCGCTGCGAGGTTCGTCATCTCCTTGTCGAGATCGTCGACCTTCACCTCCAATCGATCGAGGCGGTGATCGAGGCCGTCGAGCCGCGCGGTCATCTCGCCACGGAGGCCGATCATTTCGCCACGCAGCCCGATCATCGCCCCGTGCAGCGCACCCATCGCCGCGCGCAGCCCGCCGACCTCGCGCATCATCACTGCGTGCAGCGCTGCCAACGCCCCGTGGAGTCCGCTGACCTCGTTCGTCATGTCGGTGCGGAGGCCCCCGGTCTCGGTGCTCGTGTCGGTGCGGAGGGTGCCGATCTCGGTCGTCATCTCGGTGCGGAGGCCGGAGATCTCGGTGGTCATCTCGGTGCGGAGGCCGGAGATCTCGGTGGTCATCTCGGTGCGGAGGGCGCCGATCTCACTGCGTAGTCGTGTGGTCTCGGTGGTCATGTCGGTGCGGAGGGTAGCGATCTCGGTGGTCATGTCGGTGCGGAGGCCGGAGATCTCCGTGGTCATCTCGGTGCGGAGGGTGCCGATCTCGCCGGTCATCTCCCCACGCAGCCCGCCGATCTCCGCACGGAGCACGCGGCCGAACTGCGTCGTCATGAGGGTCATGCCGCCGAGCATCGTCGTCACGAAGATGCCGATCAGCGTCCATACCTGCGGGTCATTCAAGGGCATGCCTCCAGTCTCGATCGGAGGGGTCAGGATGTCACGGTATTCCGGTGCTGAACCGGCGTTTTTCCGGCCGGAGGCGAAGACTGTGGAGACTCTCGATATCGGTCCTCGTGGTGCAGAAGCGGTCGGCTCCTTGCGCCTTGAAATCGATTTCGCGTAGCCTGGGTCCAGGCCTGCACGGCCCGTCGGGATCAAAGGAGAGACCATGCGCTGCACCCTCGGGGTGGACATCGGCACGTCCAGCAGCAAGGGCGTCCTCGTGGACCCCGCCGGCACGATCCTCGCGACGGCGACCCGCGCGCACGATGTCTCCCGTCCGCAGTCCGGATGGGTCGAGATGGACGGCCGGATCTGGTGGGACGAGTTCGTCGAGCTGGCCACCGACCTTCTCGCCGCGGTCCCCGACGCGGAGGTCGTGGGCGTCGGCGTGAGCGGCATGGGCCCGTGCGTCCTGCTCGCCGACGAGGACGACGAGCCCGTGCGCCCCGCGATCCTCTACGGTGTGGACACCCGTTCCACGGCGCAGATCGAGCGCATGACGGCGGAGCTCGGCGTCGAGGAGATCACCCGCGTGGGTGGCTCGACGCTCACCTCGCAGGCCGGTGGGCCGAAGCTCGCCTGGGTCGCCGACGAAGAGCCGGAGTCCTGGCAGCGCGCGCGGCGGCTCTACATGCCCGCCTCCTGGCTGGCCCGCAAGCTCACCGGCGCCTACGTCCTCGACCACCAGTCGGCCAGCCAGGTCTCGCCGCTGTACGACATCGAGCGCGAGCAGTGGCACGACCCCTGGTGGCAGCGGTTCGCCGGGACGATCGAGCAGCCCCCGCTGCGCTGGGCCGGGGAGATCGCGGGCACCGTGACCGCCGCTGCAGCGGACCTGACCGGCCTGCCCGAGGGGACTCCGGTCATCACCGGCACGATCGACGCCTGGACCGAGGCGGTGAGCGTCGGCGCCCATGAGGTCGGCGACCTCATGCTGATGTACGGCACGACGATGTTCCTCGTCGCGACCGGGGAGCAGACGCTCCGCACGCCCTCGATGTGGACGACGGCCGGCGCCTTCGCGGGCACGCGCAACCTCGCCGGCGGGTTGTCCACATCCGGAGCGCTCACCGCGTGGCTGAAGGACCTCTCCGGCGCCGACTACCCGGCGCTGCTCGCCGAGGCGGAGGAGTCGGGTCCCGGCGCGAACGGCCTGCTGATGCTGCCGTACTTCGCCGGTGAGCGCACCCCGATCCAGGATCCCGACGCCCGCGGCGTCATCGCCGGGCTCACCCTCCGGCACACCCGAGGAGACCTCTATCGCGCGGCCCTCGAGGCCACCGCGCTGGGCGTGCGCCACAACGTCGAGACCATGCGAGCCGCCGGCGCCGACATTCGCCGCATCGTGGCGGTCGGCGGCGGCACGCAGGGACGGCTGTGGCTGCAGATCGTCTCGGACATCACCGGGCTCGTGCAGGAGGTGCCGCAGACGACGATCGGCGCGAGCTACGGGGCCGCCTTCCTCGCGGCGACCGCCACGGCCGCCGACGGGGCCGCGCCCGCGATCACCGACTGGAACCCCATCGCCGACACCGTCCGCCCGGACGAGGCGCTGCGTCCTTTCGCGGACGCCCTCTTCGACCGCTACGTGCGCCTGTACGACGGCTCGAAGGACGTCGTCCATGAACTCGCCGCCGCCCAGCGCGACGGATCCCCCACCCCCTCGACCCCGGAGAACTCATGACCGCCTATACCCTGCCCACCCCGGCATCCCGTCCCACCGCTGCGCCGAAGACCGCGTACCTGATCGCCTCCGGCGACCTGCGCGAGTCGGCCAACACGGCCGGCTGGCCCACCCAGGTCGAGCTCGAGGCCGGGGTCACCGGCGTGCTGAACGACCTCGGCTGGACGGTCGTCCGCGCCAATGAGGTCGACCCGGAGACCGGTCACGGCTTCATCTCCAGCCAGCGCATGGGTCTCGAGGTGTTCAAGAACATCCCCGTCGACGCGCCGCTCATCGTCGCCGAGGCCGTCTGGCAGTACTCGCACCACGTGCTCGCGGGCCTCCGCACGCACGAGGGCCCGATCCTCACGGTGGCGAACTTCGCGGGTGACTGGCCCGGCCTCGTCGGCCTCCTCGGCCTCAACGCGGGCCTGACGAAGATGGACAAGCCGTACGCGACGATCTGGTCGGTCGACTTCACCGACGACTGGTTCCGCGACGGCATCCGGGAGTGGACGGAGACCGGCGCCATCACCCACGATGCCTCCCACGTGCGTCCGCTCCCCGCACTGCCGGACAGCCCGGAGAAGCAGCTCGGCGAGGCGCTCGCCGCGGAGCTGCGCGCCGAGAAGGCCATCATCGGCGTCTTCGACGAGGGCTGCATGGGCATGTACAACGCCATCTTCGACGACGAGCTCCTCAACCAGACCGGCATCTACAAGGAGCGCCTGTCGCAGTCGGCTCTCTACGCGGAGATGCTGAACGTCACTGAGGAGGAGGCCGACGCCGCCTACGACTGGCTGATCGAGCGCGGCATGACCTTCCGCTACGGCGAGGACGCCGCGACCGAGCTCACCCGCGAGCAGGTGCAGTGGCAGCTGAAGATGTACATCGCCGCCCTCCGCATCGCCGACGACTTCGGCCTCGACGCGGTCGGCATCCAGTACCAGCAGGGCTTGAAGGATCTCGTTCCGGCGTCGGATCTGGCGGAGGGCATCCTGAACTCCACCGAGCGCCCGCCGGTGACCTCGCGCGACGGCTCCCGCGTGCTGCACGAGGGGCGCGCGTTCCCGCATTTCAACGAGGCCGACGAGGGGGTCGCCGTCGATGCGCTCGTGACCGACCGCGTCTGGCGGGCGATGGGGCTCGTCCCCGACAACACTCTCCACGACGTCCGTTGGGGCGAGGACTACGACGGGCAGTTCGTGTGGGTGTACGAGATCTCCGGCTCGGTGCCGGCCTCCCACCTCGGCGGCTGGCAGAACGCGGAGGGGTGGCGCCAGGGTCACGTGTTCTTCCCCGCCGGCGGCGCCACGATCAACGGCGTCTCGAAGCCCGGCGAGGTCGTGCTCTCCCGGGTGTTCATCGCCGAGGGCGTCCTGCAGGCGGACATCTTCCGGGCGTCGGTCGTCGAGCTGCCGGCGGAGGAGACGCAGCGCCGGAAGGACGCCACGAACCCGGAGTGGCCGATCGCCCATGTGGTGCTGCACGGCATCTCGCGCGACCAGTTCATGGCGCGGCACAAGGCGAACCACGCGCAGCTCGTCTACGCGCCCGACGCCGAGACCGCGGACAAGGCGCTGATCGCGAAGGCCGCGATGTTCGACGGCATGGGCATCAAGGTCAACCTCGTCGGCGACGTGGCGATCTGAGGCCGCGGGCCGGTCACTGCGAGCGCCAGAACCGCGTCGCGAGGTTCGTGAGCTCCCTGTCGAGATCGTCGACCTTCGTCTCGATGCGTCCGAGCCGGGCGTCGAGGCCGTCGATCCGTGCGGAGAGGGTGCCGTCGATGCGATCGATCCGTGCGGAGAGGGTGCCGTCGATGCGGTCCACCTCCGCACGGATCACGCGACTGAGCTGCGACGTCATGAGCGTCATGCCGCCGAGCATCACGGCGGCGAAGACGCCGATCAGTGTCCATACTTGCGGGTCGTCCACGGTCATGCCTCCAGTCTGAGTCCGGGGCCTCAGGCTGTCACGGTATTCCGCGTCCACAGGATCGCGAACACGGGACCTGTGGACGGGAGAGGCGGAACCGCGTGCGGTGCAGGAACAGCGCTCAGGCGGAGGGGCGGAGATCGCTCGGCGGGCCGCTCAGCGCGCGCAGGGCGTAGAGGATCGTCGCGAGGTCGACGAGCTCCTGGACCAGCGCGCCGACGACCGCGGGGATGGCGCCGGTCATCGCGACGACCATCAGCCCCACGCTCAGCCCGATCCCGATCCAGATCGCGGTGAGGGCGACGCGGAGGGTGTGCCGTCCGATCGCGACGGCGTCGACGACCTTGGCGAGCGAATCCACGAGGATGACGACGTCGGCGGCGTCCCCGGCGGCCGTCGCTCCCTTCGCGCCCATCGCGATGCCGATGTCGGCCGCTGCCAGCACCGGCGCGTCGTTCACACCGTCGCCGACCATCAGCACAGGCCGTGGTTGCATCTCGGCGGCCAGACGCACCTTCTCGGGCGGCAGGAGTTCGGCGTGGATCTCGTCGATCCCGACCTGCCGTCCGATCGACGCCGCGGTGGTCTCCACATCCCCGGTCAGCATCGCGAGCCGGTCGACCTCGTGCGTCCGCAGCCACGAGATCACGGCCGGTGCCTCCGGGCGGGCGGCATCGGCGAGGACCAGGACCCCCGCGAACCGTCCGTCCACGGCGACATAGGCGGCGGCCTGTCCCGGCGCGAGCTCCGCCCGTACGGTGTCCGGGGCGAGGGACGCCACATACGCCGGCTTGCCGACGACAACCGCGCGGCCGCCGATCGTCGCGGACACCCCGTTCGTCGCGGTCTCGCTCGCCTCCGTCGCCCCGTGCAGCGCCAGGCCTCGGGCGGCGGCGGCGCGGCGGATGCCGTCGGCGAGCACGTGCGAGGAGTACTGCTCGGCCGAGGCGGCGAGTCGCAGGATCTCATCCGCATCGAAGCCCTGTGCCGGACGCACGTCGACGAGCTCCGGCCTCCCCTGGGTGAGCGTCCCGGTCTTGTCGAACGCCGCGGAGCGCACGCGCGCGATCTGCTCGATCACCGCACCGCTCTTCATGATGACGCCCGACTTCGCCGCCCGGGAGAGTCCGCCGAGGAAGGCGACGGGAGCGGCGATCAGCAGGGGACAGGGCGTCGCCAGCACGAGCACTTCGGCGAACCGCGTGGCGTCGCCGGAGAGCGCCCAGGCCGTCCCCGCGAGCACGAGCGCGACGGCGGTGAACGGGATCGCGAACCGGTCGGCGAGGCGCACGATGGGCGCGTGGGAGGACTCGGCCTGGGCGACCAGGGCGACGATCTGCTGGTACTGGCTGTCGGCGCCGGTGCGGAGGGCACGGAGGCGGATGGCCCGGCTGCCGTTGATCGCGCCAGACAGCACCTCGTCGCCCGCGCCGCGCGTCACGGGCAGGCTCTCGCCCGTGAGCGAGGATTCGTCGAACGACGCGCTGTCCGTGAGCAGTTCACCGTCCACGGGGATGATCTCCGCCGGGCGGACGAGAAGCACGTCGCCCACGGCCACATCGTCGACCGGCACCTCCCTCGCCGCGTCCGAGTCCGCATCCTCGGGGTGTGTCAGCACATGGGCGCTGCGCGGCGAGCGATCCAGCAGAGCGGAGAGGTCGCGCTTGGCCCGGCGGCCCGCGAAGTCCTCCAGCGCCTCGCCCCCGGAGAGCATGAGGACGATGATGAGCGCCGCGATGTACTCGCCCACCGCGAGTGTCGCCACCATGGCGACGACCGCGAGGATGTCGAGTCCGACGTGGCCGCGGAGCACGTCGCGGACCATGCCGATGAGCGTCCACACGACCACCGCAGCCACGAAGATCGTCGCGACCCATCGGCCGATGGTCTCTTCGCCTGCGGCGTGGAGCGCCCCGACCACGGCGAAGACCAGGACCGTGAGCGTGATGACCGGATACCGCCAGAGGAGTCGGAGGGCGCGCATGCGTCCAGCATCGTCGGAATCGGTGCGCACCGCCAGCATCCCCTTCCGACACCTGTGCTTAAGCGATATAGTCAGGCCGCGAGTCGCGACGTCGCGACCCGATCTCGACAACGACGCCGAAGGAGAAGATCCCGTCATGAGTTCCTCACCCGCACGATCGTCCCGCCTGAGAAGAGGTATCGCGGCAGCAGCGGCGTTCGCCGCCGCCGGAGCCGCCGCCCTCGCCGCCTCGACCGCGGCGGTCGCCGATGCCGCCGCTGCCGACCCGAAGCTCGCCGTCTACGTCGAGGTGAACTCGAACGATTTAGCGAACGTCGCGGACTACACGCTCGCCGAGTCGGGCCGTCCCGCGGTCGATCTGGCCATGATCTTCGCCGCGAACATCAACTACGACGGGGAGCAGGCGGTCCTCCACCTCAACGACCGGGTCACCGAGACGCTGCAGGATGCGCAGAACCAGATCCGTCCGCTGCAGGCCCAGGGCACCAAGGTGCTGCTGTCGGTGCTCGGAAACCACCAGGGGGCCGGCTTCGCGAACTTCACGTCGTACGCGGATGCCGACGCCTTCGCCGCGCAGCTCGCCGACACCGTGACCGCCTACGGCCTCGACGGCATCGACTTCGACGACGAGTGGAGCAACTACGGGGCGAACGGCACCCCGCAGCCGAACCCGCAGTCCTTCGGCTGGCTGGCCTCTGCGTTGCGCGACCGGCTCGGGCCGGACAAGCTCATCACGCTGTATGCAATCGGCCCGTCCTACACGACCACGGACTTCGGTCTCTTCGACGCCGGCAGCGTGCTCGATCACGCCTGGAACCCGTACTACCCGACCTACGACGCTCCCACCGTGCCGGGCCTGGACGACCGTGGTCGGCTCGGGGCCGCGGCCATCGACCTCGCGAACACGAGTGCCACGACGGCCGCCGACTTCGCTCAGCGCACGGTGGCCGACGGGTACGGCGTCTATGTCGCATACAACCTCACCGCGACGAACCAGTCGGCCTACCTCTCCGGCATCACCGAGGCGCTGAAGGGCGAGGCGACCGTCTACCGCGCAGCGGCGCAGTGAGTCAGTCCAGATCGAAGAGCTCGATCTGACGGAGCGTGACCTCGGCCTCCGCGCGCATGCGGACGGCCGAGGTCACGACCCGCGTCTCCAGAGCGAACGGCGTCGTGCGATCGGGCGCCAGGTCTTCGAGGTGCGTCGTGGTGAGCGGGCGCCAGCGACCGTCGGCCCCCTCCACCTCCCCGCGCAGCACACCGGCCGCGACGGGCTCGCGGCTCGTGAGGGTGATGTCGGTGAGGCCGCGGGGCGAGGGGAATCGCCAGCCCACCCACGAGCCTTCCGACAGCCGGACGCCCTCGTCACCCCGCGGGTCGCCATCGTCGAACAGGTGCCGCGCCTCGCGGACATCCGCGGAGGCGACGGCCTCTCCCTCTCCGCCCGTGAGGTCGCGGTGCCACGGCTCCGCGTCGAGCGCGTCCTCCCCGCTCTCCAGCGCGCGCGCCGGGTCCGTGCCGAACACGAGCTCAAGCACCGCATCTCCCTGGAGCGCGTCTATTGGCAGGTCGGCGGTGGGCAGAGGGCGTCCGTCCAGCCGGGCGTCCTCCAGCACGTGGGCTTCGGGGGAGCTCCGTCGCGAGCGGATGCGCAGCGACGAGCCGTCTCCGCGCGCGACCCGGATGTCTTCCGAGAGGGGCGATCCGATGCGCAGAGACCCCGCCGCGAGCTCCAGGGGATACAGGCCGAGCGCGGCCCAGAGCCACCAGGCGCTCATCTCTCCGTTGTCCTCGTCACCGGGGAATCCCTGGCCGATGTGCGCACCGGCGAAGAGACGGCGCGCGAGGCCGTGCACGAGGCGCGCGCTGTGCCACGGCCGGTCGCTGAAGGCATACATGAAGGGGATGTGGTGGGCCGGTTGATTCGACAGGGCGCACATGCCCGACCGCTGGGCGCGGGCTTCGCGCTGCTCGTGGATGACCGTGCCGTACGCACCGCCGAAGCGCTCGTCGGCGGTCTCCGGCTCCGCGAAGAGGGCGTCGAGGTGCCGGCCGAGTCCGGTCCGCCCGCCGTGCAGCGCCGCGAGTCCCGGCCCGTCGTGCACCGTGCCGACCGACATGCCCCAGGCGTTCGTCTCGACGTTGTCGCCACCCCAGACCCGAGGATCGAAATCCGGCGCGAACGAGCCGTCCGCCGCGCGACCGCGGAAGAATCCGGACGCCGGGTCGAAGAGCACGCGCGCCGCGCGGGAGCGATTCGCGAAGTACCGCGCGAAGGCCCGATAGCGCGCGGCCTGGTCCGTCGCTGATGCCGCGAGCCGGGCGGCGAACCGCCCGAGGGCGGCGTCGCTCACGGCGTTCTCGATGCTCCAGCTCATCCCCTCCGGCACGTCGGACGGGATGAAGCCGAGGAAGCGCCCGCGGCCGATGCCCTTGCGACCCCGTCGCGGATCGGGTCCCGGCTCGCACGCGTGGCGCCACCCGCTCTCGAACGCCGTCTCCCGGTCGAAGGGAACGTCCCACCGCGCGGCGTCGGCGTAGATCTGGTCGCTGGAGGTGCCGACCATGCTGTCGACGTACCCGGGGGCGCTCCAGCGGGCCATCCAGCCGCCGCGGCGATACTGGGTGAGCTGCCCGTCCAGCAGGCGTCCGGCCAGCGCGGGGTCGAGGAGCGCGAGCGCGGGCCACTCGGTGCGGTACGTGTCCCAGTAGCCGTTGTTGACGACGAGCTCGCCCTCCGCGACCGGCGCCCCGGTGGTGGTCTCTCCGAAGGTGGTCCGGGGCGCGAACACGTCGGCGAACAGCCATTCCGGCGCGTCTGCGGTGCCCGCGTTCTCCGCCGCCGTGTTCGGATACAGGTGCATCCGGTGGAGTGCGGCGGCGATCCGGGCGCGCTGCTCCTCGTCGGCCAGGCCGCGGAACGGACGCTCTGCCTCGGGGAGCGGGGGGATCGTCACGCGACCGAGCACGCGGTTCCACGCGGCGGCCGCGCGGGCGCGGAGCTCGTCGAAGGGGACGGCGGGAGGGGCCTCGAGGGCGAGGCTGTGCCGAGCCTGCGCGACGGAGAGGAACGAGACCCCGACCCGCACCTCGACAGCACCCCCGGCGCGGACGAAGCCCGCGACCCGGGCGCGTCCGTCGTCGTCCAGGGCGCCGCAAGCGACGTCCGAGGCGCTGGGCACGGTGCCGGCGAAGTAGCAGCGCGGCGCGTTCCCCCAGTCCTCGGGCCCCTCGGGGATCCAGCCCTCGAAGCCGGCGTCGGTGAAGGTGAGTCGGCCGTCGTCCGTGAGCTGGTCGATCACGAACCCCACGGCGGCGTGCGGGTCGTCGCACCGCACGCGGAACGCGGCGGCATGCGAGGTCGCGGTCATCTCGACCTGCAGCCCGTCGCCGAGGTCCGCGGTGTACTCGTGCGGGCGGGCCCGCTCGCTCTCGGGGACGATCCAGCGACGCCGGGCCGCCCTGTCCGACGTCGGCGTCCCCCGGAACGGCATGAGGTGGAGCACCGAGCGGTCGCCGATCCACGGGCTGGGCTGGTGCGAGAACTGCAGGGCTTCGAGACGCCGCCCCGGGGGATCGTCATGCACGAACGGGCGATAGGGCCAGCGCGGATCCGCCGCGTCGGTCGCGGGCGTGACGAAGGTGAATCCGTGCGGCACGGCGACCGCCGGGATCGTGTTCCCGCGGGAGAAGCGGGGGCCGGAGTGGGAGCCGCGCCGGGTGTCGACCCGCTCGACGGGCGGGAGATCGCCGGGGCCAGGGCGCTCCTCGACGCGGACCTGGACGAAGCCGCTGACCTCGGCGGGCACATCCGGCGCGGTCGCGAGATCGGCGGTACCGAAGACGAGCTCGACCGTGCCCGTGCCCCTCCCGACGGCGAGGGGCGCGAGGGCGACGCTGTCGGCGTTCCACTGCTCGGGCATGCTCCACCGGGCGGCGAACTGCCCCTCGGCCGTGAGCGGGAAGTCGTAGCGGTCGCGGACGGCGGCGATGTCGCTCAGCCGGCTGCCGTCGGCGCTCCGCACGTCGACGGCGACCGCGAGCGCGGCCCAGGGGGCGAGGGTCGCGGCGGGGCCGTCGGCGTAGAACGCCCAGTGCAGCACGGTGTCCGGGGTGAGGGCGATGCCGTCGAGGCCGGGGACATCGATCCGCTGCGCCCCGCGGGAGGGGTCGAACCTGTACGCGAAGACCGGGCCGGGGAGCACTCCGGCGTTCGCGCGCGACGACGGAGGATCCGCGGGACCGGAGGCCGGGCGGAGCAGCGGCGCGTTCACCCCTTCAGTGCACCCTCCTGCACGCCCTTGAAGAAGAAGCGCTGCGTGAACGAGAACATGATGACGATGGGCACGAGCGCGATCATGGTGCCGGCGGCGATGAGTCGCGGATCGACCGAGAAGCTGCTGTTGAGGTAGGCCATGCCGACGGTCAGGGTGTACTTCGCCGGGTCGGAGAGCACGATGAGCGGCCAGAGGTAGTCGTCCCACGCGCCGATGAAGGCGAAGATCGCCACGACCGAGACCATGCCGCGGATGTTCGGCCACACGATGTGCCGGATGCGCTGCCACGTGGTCGCACCGTCGACGGTGGCCGCGTCCAGCACGTCCTTCGGGATCATGCGGCACGCGGTGGCGACGAGCAGCACGTTCATGGCGCTGATCGCTCCGGGGAGGAACACGCCCCACAGGGTGTCGGCGAGCCCGAGCGCGCGGATGGTGAGGAAGTTGCTGGTGACCGTGACCTCGCCGGGGAACAGCAGCGTGGACAGCAGGATGCCCATGACGATCCACTTCCCGCGGAAGCGCATGCAGCCCAGGGCGTAGCCGGCGAACGTGGCCAGGATCACGTTGCTGAGCACGGTGCCGAGCGAGACGAGCAGCGAGTGCCAGGCGTAGAGGTAGACGGGGACGATGTCGGCGACCCTCGTGTAGTTCTGCAGCGTCGGATCGCGGGGGATGAGCTCGGGCGGGAAGGAGTAGATGTTCTCCTGCGGTCCCTTGAACGAGGTGGAGAGCTGCCAGACGAAGGGGCCGATGACGAGGAACAGGACGAACAGCAGCAGCGCGTACCGGCCGATGAGTCCGCCGAGCGTGGGCTTGCTGAAGTCGCCGGAACCGCGGCGGCGGAAGATGCGTTCGCGGCCGGGCCGCGGTGCCTCCTCCGCGGGCGGAGTGCTCTCCACCGGGGGCGTCGTCAGAGTCGTCATGCGGAGACCTTCGCCTTCTTCTCGCGGTTCATGAACGCGATCGCCGCGAGCGGCACGAGCGTGAGGAGGAACAGCGCCACGCTGATCGCGGACGCGTAGCCGATGTTGCCGTTCAGGCCCGAGCCCACCTGCCGGATGAGCATCACGAGCGACATGTCGTAGCCGCCCGGGCCGCCCGTGCTCTTGGAGAGCACGTCGAGCTCGGCGAACACGCGCATGGCGGACACCGCGATGAGGACGGCGATGAGGAGCATCGCCCCGCGCACCGACGGGATCGTGACGGAGAGGAAGCGGCGGAAGGAGCTCGCCCCGTCGAGCATCGCGGCCTCGTGCAGCTCCTTGCCCACGTTCCCCAGGGCGGCGAGGTACACCACCATGTAGTACCCGAGTCCCTTCCACACCGTCAGCAGGATCGCGCAGCCGAGCAGCAGCCAGCGGTCGACGAGGAAGGCCATCGGCTGGTCGATGACGCCGAGGAACTCCAGGGTCTGGTTGATGATGCCGCGGCTGTCGAACAGCCAGGTCCAGATGAGGGCGACCACGACGACCGAGGCGATGACAGGGAAGTAGAACGTGGTGCGGAAGAACGAGATGCCGGGGAGCTTCTTCTGCACGAGGAGGGCGAGGAGCAGCGGGAGGATCGTGAGCAGCGGCACGCACACGACCACGTAGATGAGGCAGGTGGTCAGCGCGTTCCAGAACATCTCGTCGCCGAACATGCGCTCGTAGTTCGCGCCGCCGACGAACTCCGGGGTCCGCAGGGGGCGGGCGTCCGTGAAGCTGAGCACGACGGTGTTCAGGAACGGCCAGAGCGCGAACACCAGCACCCAGATCACGGCGGGGGCGAGGAGCAGCCACGGGGTGAACCACTTGTGGGATCTCATCGTCGACCTCCGCTGCCGGGTGCCGGTGTCCGCGCGCATGCTCACTGGTCCACGCGGTTCGCGTTGGCGTACTCGACGATCTTGTCGAGCTGCGTCTTGGCGTCGGCCTCGCCGTTCACGGCCAGGGCGATCTGCTGGGTCATGTAGGTGGCCATGTCCGAGGTCCACTGGAACGGCAGCGCCTTGGCGTCCTTCATCGCGCCGAACACGGTGTCGATCGCGGCGAGCTGCTTCTCGTCCGTGACGGAGGAGGCGATGTTCTCGACCACCTGGTCGCCGCCGTCGGCCGTGCCGGGGGCGGTGCCGACCGCGAGGGAGGAGAACGCGACCTGGTTCTCCTCGTTCGTCGCGAACTCGGCGAACGCGAGTGCGGCTTCCTTGTTGTCGGAGTCGGCGGAGACGTTGAGGCCCTGCACGTAGAGCGGGGCGACACCGAGGCGCGGGGTGGCGACGGTGTTCTCCAGCAGTGCCGGGGCGTCCTTCTGCAGATCGGTCGTGAAGCCGGTGCCGCCGGTCGTGAAGGCGACCTTCTCCTGGATGTACGCCTCCGCGTTCCCGCCGTAGTCGCCGGTCAGTGCCTCGGCGGGCATCGCGCCCGCCGCGTAGGCGTCGGCGTACTGCTCGATGATCGCGGCGGCCTCATCGGTGTTGAAGTCGAACTCGCCCTCGTCGTTGATGACCTCCATGCCGGCGGCGGTGAAGGTGTCGAGCGCCGGGATCGAGGAGAGGAGCTGGACCTTGCCGCCGGACTCCGTGGCGACGTCCTTCGCGAGCGTGAGCAGCTCGTCGACCGTCGTCGGGAGGTTCTCCTCGGTGACGCCGTACGGGGCGAGCTGGGCGAGGTTCCACCAGGACGCGTCGCTGGAGAGGTACCAGGGCAGGCCGTAGGTGCCCTCGACGCCGGGGTACTGGCTGTACGCGTCCCAGGCGCCGGCGTTGTACGCCGCCTTCAGGTCCGGATCCGCGGTGTCGAGGTCGACGAGCTTCCCCGCCGCGACGAGGGGGTAGGCGATGTCCGGCGGCAGGTTGAGCACGTCGGGCAGCGTGTCGGCGTTCGCCTGGCTCAGGATCTTCTCCTGGTAGCCGTCGCCGGGCTGGTCGAGCCACTCGACGGTCACGTCCGGGTGCTCCTCCTCGAACGCGGCGATGAGGTCTTCGAAGTACGGGGTGAACTTCTCGTTCTTCAGCGACCAGGTCTGGAACTGGATGGTTCCGCTGAGCTCGCCGGAGGTGTCGATGGGGCCGGCACCGTCCGAGGCGGCGCCGCCTCCGGTGCAGCTCACGAGCGCCAGGGCGCCGATCGTGAAGGTTGCCAGAGCGACAATGCGTGCGGGAACTTTCATCGTGCTTCTTCCTCGAGGCGGGCGAATCGGCGCGGTCCGACGGAGGGACTACAGCGCTTTAGCAGATGAAACCATCGGATCCGGTCGGTGTCAAGACATCCCTATCGAGGCTGATGCTCAAGCGTTATAGTGGTGCGACATGTCCTCGCGGGAGGGCACGGTCCGAAAGGTGCACACATGACGCAGCGCGGCGCTCTCGACGCCCCACTCCGCTTCGGGGCGAACTACACGCCGTCGACGGACTGGATGCACTCCTGGCTCGACTTCACCCCGGACGACGTGCGCCGCGACTTCGCGGCCCTCGCCGCGCTCGGCCTCGACCACGTGCGCGTATTCCCGCTCTGGACCATCCTGCAGCCGAACCGCACCCTGATCCGGACGAAGGCGATCGATGACGTGCGCGCCATGGTCGACATCGCCGCCGAGTTCGGGCTGGACGCGAGCGTCGATGTCATCCAGGGGCATCTGTCGAGCTTCGACTTCGTCCCGTCCTGGCTGTACACCTGGCACGACCGGAACATGTTCACCGATCCGAGCGCCCTGGACGGCCAGGCGCAGCTCGTGGAGCGGCTGGCCGGCGCGCTGCGGGACGCCCCGAACTTCCTCGGGCTCACGCTCGGCAACGAGACGAACCAGTTCTCCGCGCACACCCACCCCTCGCCGTGGCCGGTCACGACGGATGAGGCGGGCGCCTGGATCGAGGCGCTGCTCGCTGCAGCGGACCGGGGCGCTCCCGGGCTGCCGCATGTGCACAGCGAGTACGACGCGGTCTGGTACATGGACGATCACGGGTTCACGCCGGCGCATGCCTCCCGCCTCGGCGCGATGACGACCATCCACTCCTGGATCTTCAACGGCACCGCCCAGCGCTACGGCGGGCGCTCCGTCGCGGCGGACCGTCATGCCGAGTACCTCATCGAGCTCTCCCGCGCCTTCGCGACGGATCCCGCCCGGCCCATCTGGCTGCAGGAGGTGGGTGCCCCCTCGAACTGCCTCGACGAGAGCGAGATGCCCGGATTCCTCGAGGCCACCGTGCGCTCGGCTCTCCGCACCGAGAACCTCTGGGGTGTGACCTGGTGGTGCTCGCACGACGTGAGCCGGGAGCTCGCCGACTTCCCGGAGCTGGAGTACTCCCTCGGGCTGATCGACCAGGAGGGGGCGGCGAAGCCCCTCGGCCGCCGGTTCGCGGAGCTCATCCCCGAGCTGCGTACCCGCACCGCGGCTCCGGACCGCCCCACGGCGATCGTCGTGGACGTCGACGAGCAGGAGGTGCCGGTGAGCCGGGCGGCGCTGAGCCCCGGCGGCGCGGTCTTCCAGGCCTGGGTCGACGCGTGCGCCGCCGGCGACGACCCCGCGCTGGTGACCTCCCGCACCGCACAGGACCCCGCGGCGCTGGAGGCACGCGGCATCCGCCGCCTCATCCACCCCGCCCCGTCCGCGTCCGACGTGACGCGCTACGCCTCCGTCAACACCGTCGTCTGAGTTTCTTCCCGTCTGAGGCCGAGACCCCGGGTTGTCGTCGAGACCCCGGGGTGCGTGCGTCGAGAGCCCGGGGTGTCGGCGGGGAGGCGGGGTCTCAGCGGGGCGGAGGTGCCGTGCTCTCGCGAGCGGTGAGCACCGGGGTCGGGCCCTGGACGCTCGGCAGCGTGGTGCCGGCCTCGATCTGCTGCAGCAGGAGCGTGGCCGCCTGCTCGCCGAGCTCGAACGTGTCGCGGGTCATCGCGGTGATCGACGGATTGATGAGTCCTGCGATGACGGAGTCGTCGAACGACGCGAGGGAGACGTCGCGGGGAACCGCCCGGCCCATCTCCTGCGCCACGCGGAGGCCGGCGACGGCCATCACGTCGTTGTCGTAGACGATCGCGGTCGGGCGCTGCCGGCCGGAGAGCAGCGCGCGCGTCACGGCGGAGGCGCGGGCGGGGGAGAAGTCCGTCGTGATGACCTCGCCGGCGATGCCGTCCGCCGCCATCCGCTCCAGCACCTCGGCGCGCAGGCGGGTGTGCTCCAGTTCGGCCGGACCGGCGACGTAGGCGATGCGCGTGTGACCGAGGGCGGCGAGGTAGGAGAACAGGGTCTCCGCGACGGTGTCGTCGCCGATCCACACGCTGGGCACCGCGCCGTCCGGGGAGGGCTTCGAGCCGATCATGACGGCGCGGGCGTCCAGGGCCGTGATGCGCGCGCCGCGCGGGTCGTCGTCGCGCGGGTCGATGAGGATGATGCCGTCGACCTGATTCGACGAGCGCCACTGCCGATGCACCTCCATCTCCTCGTCGATGTCGGCGACGAGGCGGAGCTGCAGACCGACCTTGCTCTCGGAGAGGCGGGACTCGATGCCGGCGATGAGGTCGGTGAAGAAGGCCTCGGAGCCGAGGGAGCGCGCCGGGCGGGCGAGGGCGAATCCGACCGCGTTGGCACGGGCGCCGACGAGGGCACGCGCGGCGGAGCTCGGCTGCCAGTGATGCTCCTCGATGATCGAGAGGATGCGCTGCCGCGTCTCCTCGCTCACGCCGGGGCGACCGTTGAGGGCGAACGAGACGGCGCCGGGGGAGACGCCGGCCATGCGCGCGATATCCGCGATGGTCACGCGTTTCCCCGGGGTCATAGGCATCACCCTACTTGATCGGTTTAGCCTCTCGAAAGCAGCGGAGAACGTGCCGTAGACTCCCGTGCTAGATCGTTTTAGTAGCGACGCGCATCGAACCCCATCCCTCACCGTCGAGCCCGGAGAACCCCATCATGCATGACGACACCTCGCTCACCGTCGGCCGCGTCAAGCGGGTCCTCGACGAGCGCATCCGCCCCGCAATCCACTCGGCCGCGGTTCCCCTCACGGTCGAGGCGCATCAGCTCCCCGGAGAGCCCATCGCCCCGGCGGACGGCCTGGCGCTCTCCTTCGCCCCGGCCGCGGTCGGCGAGCTGTGGGGCCCGGCCTGGGGGACCACGTGGTTCAAGCTCACCGGTCGGGTGCCCGCGGAGTGGGCCGGGCGCCGGGTCGAGGCGCTGATCGACCTGGGCTTCGACGTGAACATGACGGGGTTCCAGTGCGAGGCCCTCGCCTACCGGCCGGACGGCACGCCGATCAAGAGCATCAACCCGCGGAACCAGTGGGTGCCGATCGTGGAGACGGCGGCGGGCGATGAGCCCGTCGAGCTCTACCTGGAGGGCGCGTCCAACCCTGTGCTCCTCGACTACCACCCCTTCCTGCCGACCCAGGAGGGCGACGTCCTCACCTCCTCGAAGGAGCCGCTGTACCGGCTGCGGCGCCTCGACCTCGCGGTGTTCGAGCCCGAGGTGTTCGACCTGTCGCTCGACCTCGAGGTGCTGTTCGAGCTGCAGGCGGAGCTCCCTGCCACGTCGCCGCGCCGCATGCGCATCCTGCAGGCCCTGGACGACGCGCTCGACGTGCTCGACCTGCAGCACATCGTGGAGACCGCCGGCGACGCGCGGGCACGGCTCGCGGACGTGCTCGCCGCTCCGGCCGAGGCGAGTGCGCACCGGATCTCGGCCGTCGGCCACGCGCACATCGACTCCGCCTGGCTGTGGCCGGTGCGCGAGACGATCCGCAAGGTCGCGCGCACCACCTCGTCCATGACCACGCTCATCGAGGAGCAGCCCGACTTCCAGTACGGCATGTCGAGCGCGCAGCAGTACGCCTGGATCAAGGAGCACCGTCCCGAGGTGTGGGAGCGGGTCAAGGCCGCCGTCGCCGCCGGACGCTTCCTGCCCCTCGGCGGCATGTGGGTGGAGTCCGACACCGTGATGCCGACGGGGGAGTCGCTCGTGCGGCAGTTCTCGCAGGGGCAGCGGTTCTTCGAGCGGGAGTTCGGCCTCCGGTCGAAGGGCGTGTGGCTGCCGGACAGCTTCGGCTACTCGCCGGCCCTGCCGCAGCTCATGCGCCGTGCCGGGTTCGAGTGGTTCTTCACGCAGAAGATCTCCTGGAACCAGCAGAACGTCTTCCCGCACCACTCCTTCCTCTGGGAGGGCATCGACGGCTCGCAGGTATTCACGCACTTCCCGTCGATGGACACCTACAACTCGCAGCTGAGCGGCATGGAGGTCGCGAAGGCCTCGCGGCAGTTCAAGGAGAACCGCCTCAGCTCGCGGTCGATCGCCCCGGTCGGCTGGGGTGACGGCGGCGGCGGCACGACGCGCGAGATGACGGGCAAGGCCGAGCGGCTGCGCGACCTCGAGGGCAGCGCGCAGGTGGTGTGGGAGCACCCGGACGTGTTCTTCGACGCCGCCAAGGCCGAGCTGCCGAACCCCGCCGTGTGGGTCGGCGAGCTCTACCTCGAACTGCACCGCGGCACGCTCACGAGCCAGCACGCCACGAAGGCGCTGCACCGGTGGGCCGAGCACGCGCTGGTGGAGGCCGAGCTGTGGGCGGCGACCGACGCCGTGCGCACCGGCGCCGCGTACCCGCAGGCCGAGCTCGACCGGCTCTGGCAGGCCGTGCTGCTGCACGAGTTCCACGACATCCTGCCCGGCACCTCGATCGCGTGGGTGCACCGGGAGGCCGTCGCCGTGCTGTCCGACGTGCTGTCGGATGCGCGCGACATCGCCGACGCCGCGCGCCGGTCGCTTGCCGGGGAGGGCGACCGCGAGCTGCGGTTCGAGCCGACCTCGGTGGGTCGGGGGCGCGCGCTCGGCGCCTCGTGGGTCCCTGAACCCGTCGAAGGGCCGGTCTCGCTCGTCGAGGACTCTTCGGCAGGCTCAGCGACCCACCCGGGATGGCGCCTGGAGAACGAACTCGTGTCCGTGCTGGTCTCGGCCGAGGGGCTGATCGTCTCGGCCGTCGACAAGGCCACAGGGCGGGAGACGGTCGCGCCCGGCAAGGCTGCGAACCTGTTCCAGGTGCACCAGGACTTCCCGAACATGTGGGACGCGTGGGACATCGACCGCTACTACCGCAACAGCGTCGATGACCTCACCGCGGTCTCGTCCATCGAGGCATCACTCGTGAACGGTGTCGCGCAGATCGTCGTCGTGCGTCCCTTCTCGGAGTCGACGATCACGCAGACCATCCTCCTCGCGCCCGACTCGCGCACGGTGCTGCTGCGCAACGAGGTCGACTGGCACGAGACCGAGAAGCTGCTCAAGCTCGCGTTCCCGCTCGACATCCAGGCGTCGCATACCGAAGCCGAGACGCAGTTCGGCTACCAGGCGCGCGTCACCCACACGAACACGAGCTGGGAGGCGGCGAAGTTCGAGACCTCGATGCACCGCTTCGTGCTGGTGCGCGAGCAGGACTTCGGTGCGGCCCTCGTGAACGACTCGATCTACGGGTACGACACGACGCGCGAGGTCGGCGAGGACGGGGTCACCACCACCGTGCGGCTCTCCCTGCTGCGGGCGCCGCGGTTCCCCGACCCGGATACGGACCACGGGCTCCATGAGATCGAGGTCGGCTTCGTGATCGGTGCCGACGCCGCGATCGCGACCGCCGAGGGTATCCGCCTCAACAGCACACCCACGGTGATCCGCGGGGAGCGCGAGGTCGAGCCGCTGGTGGAGGTGTCGGGCGAGGGGATCGTCGTCTCGGCCGTGAAGCTCGCCGACGACGGCTCCGGCGACGTCATCGTCCGGGTGTACGAGGCGCTCGGGCGTCGGGCGGTCGGCGAGCTCTCCGTCGGCTTCGACCACCGTGAGGTGCGCGAGGTGAGCCTGATCGAGGACGAGATCGAGGCGCCCCGTCTCGGCGGCGGGCTCCACCTCCGCCCCTTCGAGGTCCGCACGCTCCGCATCGCACGCTGAGCCCCCGGCCTCCTCGCGCCGGGTGCGCCGCACCGGATCAGAAACGCGCCTCCCCGCCCTTCGGGAGGCGCGTTTCTCATCCCGCCGGGCGGGATCGCTCTCAGGCGGGCGGGAGGCGGAGGACGTCGGGCGACTCGCCGCCGGTGAGGTCGTCGGCGATACGGAGGCTGCGGGCCAGCTCGTCGAGCGCGCCGATGAGCGTGCCGAAGCGTTCGCGGTCGCTGCAGACGGCCGTCAGGGTCACCAGGTGTGTACCGGTGTCCCACGTGTAGGTCGCGAAAGGTGGCGCCGAAGGGGAAGGCGGAGTCGGGACCACGAGCTTCTCGCCGACGCCGAGCCGGGTCGGGAAAGAGGTCGTGTCGTCGTACTCCATCGGCATCGACGCGCGGGCGATCCGGATGTCGGGGGTCAGCGCCTGCACGCTCGCCATCGCCACGACGAGGTCGGGCTCCGCCTTCCACGTCCACGCGAGGACCCGGCCGTCGGCCTTCTTCATGAGCATCGGCGCGGCCTGGCTCATCGCCCAGGCTCCGAACCGTGAACCGGGGCGCTCCGTCGCGCCGACCGCGGCGTTCACCTGGCCGAGCAGCATCCGGATCGCGGCCTTGCGATGCCGGCGTCCCCTCCACCCGAGCGAGTCCGTCACGGGGATCCACAGCTGGGGGTCGGCGTCGGCGTGCAGTCGCATGGCTTCACGGTATCGGCCGAGGCTGAAGGATGCCGGTATGGCTCGGCGTCGGGGACAGGGCCCTCGGGTAGAGTTGCCACCGCCCGACCAGGGCTTCTCCTTGGCCGCCACCCCGTTAGGCATCTCTGTGACCTCCTCCGACGATCCGATCGATGCGTCGCGCGACGCCACCGCCGTACAGCCCCGTCCGCTGAAGATCCTCCTCGGGTGTGACACGTTCGCCCCCGACATCAACGGCGCCGCCCGGTTCGCCGAGCGTCTCGCCGCCGGACTCGTGCAGCGCGGGCACGAGGTGCACGTCGTCGCCCCCAACCAGGCCTACCGTCGCACCGCGCCTCGCACCGAGGTCATCGAGGGGGAGCCGATGACGCTCCACCGCCTGCCCTCCGTGCGCTGGGCCCCGCACGACTGGCTGCGCTTCGTGTGGCCGTGGCGCTCCAAGCACTACGCCCGGAAGGTGCTCGACGCCGTGCAGCCCGACGTCGTGCACATCCAGTCCCACATCGTGATCGGGCGTGGACTCGCGCGCATCGCGAAGCAGCGCGGCATCCCGGTCATCGCGACGAACCACGTCATGGCCGAGAACATCCTCGACCACACGACCATGCCGAAGTTCGTCGACGACCTGGTGCTCAAGTTCGCCTGGGCCGACGCGAAGCGCACCTTCGACCTGACGCGGGCGATCACCACGCCCACGCGTCGGGCCGCCGACTTCCTGGAGAAGACGGTCGAGGTGCGCGGCGTCATCCCGGTGAGCTGCGGCATCGACCGCTCCCAGTACACCCCGGTCATCGCCCCGCGCGAGAAGAACCGGCTCGTGTTCGTGGGCCGGCTGACGGCGGAGAAGCAGGTCGAGGTCATCCTCAAGGCCATGACGAAGCTCGACCCGGCACTGAACACGACGTTCGACATCGTCGGCGGCGGAGACCAGCGCAAGCAGCTCGAGCACCTGACGGCACAGCTCGGGCTGTCGGACCGGGTCACCTTCCACGGCCGGACCACCGATGAGGAGCTGCGGGCGCTGCTGTCCCGCGCGAGCCTCTTCGTCATCGCGTCGATCGCCGAGCTGCAGTCCATCGCGACGATGGAGGCCATGGCATCGGCGCTGCCGATCGTCGCCGCGGACGCCGTCGCCCTGCCGCACCTCGTGCACGACGGCGAGAACGGGCACCTCTTCACGCCGGGAGACGTCGACGACCTCGCCGCGAAGCTCACCGCCGTGCTGACCGCCTCCCCCGGCGAGTACGAGCGGATGCAGAAGGCGTCCCTCGACGGGGTGGCCATCCACGACATCAACCGCACGCTCGACACCTTCGAGGCGCTGTACCGCGACGAGCCGCTGCCCGAGTGACGCGGATGCACGTCGTCTTCTTCGCCGATCAGCACCTCGACTCCCTCGGCGGGGCGCAGGTGTCGATGCGGCTGCAGCGGACGTTCCTGGAGCGCGCCGGGCACACCGTGACGGTCGTCGCGCCCCGTATGCACGCACGGCGTGATGACGCCGCACCGTCGGAGGGGAACGTCGACCTCCCGGCGCTGCCGATCACCCTCGACCGGGAGTACGCGATGACCTGGCCGGGGCGGGCGACCGACCGGGTCCTCGACCGGGCGATGGCACACCGTCCGCCCGTCGATCTCGTCCACGTGCAGGCTGACTTCTGGGGCGCCTTCATCGGGCACCGCTTCGCCGCCCGCCACGGGATCCCGGTCGTGCACACGATGCACAACCGCGTCGACGTGGGGCTGGCCGCGGTCACCCCGTTGCACCGCCCCGTGCTCGCCGTGCTCAACCTGTGGCGCCGCGCCGCCCTCCGCGGCATCGGTGTGCCGGTCGGTGGCAGCGACGGGTGGTCGTACCTCCGCGGTCTCGCGGCGGGCGCCGCTGCCGTCACGGCCCCGTCCGGGCACTTCGCGCGACGCCTGGAGCAGAACGGCGTCGCCCGCGTCGTCGACGTCGTGTGGAACGGCATCGACGATGACGTCCGTGCGCAGACCCTCGCAGCGGCACCCGCCGAACGGACGCCGGGGCGCCCGCGCTTCGTCTGGCTCGGGCGGATGAGTCCGGAGAAGCGCCTCCTCCCGTTCCTCCAGGCCTGGGTCGACGCAGGCATCGACGCCGAGCTCGAGGTGATCGGCGGCGGCGGACAGCGCGCGGCGGCCGAACGCATCGTCGCGGGGCGTGCGGACGTACGGTTCGCCGGCCGGCTCTCGTATGCGCAGACGCTCGAGCGGATCGCCGCCGCCGATGCGCTCGTGCAGACGTCCATCGGGTTCGAGACCCAGGGCATGACGCCGTTCGAGGCGGCCACCCTCGGCACGCCCTCCGTCGTGTGCGACCCCGACATCGCCGCGGAGCTCCAGGGCGGGCTCTGGGCGGTGCCGACGACGGACCCGGCCGCCCGCGGGCGAACCGTCGAGGCGCAACGGATCGAGGCCCTCTCCGCGACGCTGCGGCAGGCGGCCGCGGACATCGCGGACGGGACCGCACCCCAGCCGGTGCCCGCCGTGGCGGACGCCTTCCGGCAGTCGTCGCGGACGGCCGCCATGATCGAGGTCTACGAGCGGGTGCTCCCGCGATCCTGAGCGGTCAGAGGAACCCGTAGAAGTTCGACGAGAGCCAGCTCAGCACCATCGTCAGCAGGCCGGCGCCGGAGATGCCGACGGCGATCCCGGCGAGCAGCCGCGGCCCCGGTCGGCGTGCCGCGATGAGGCCGAGCACGAGCGCCGCCCCGTAGCCGAGGAAGGTGAGGATGCCCGACGCCCCCTCGATCAGGCCGATCATGCTGTAGGTCCGGTCCGACATGTAGACGAAGGGCCGCGCCAGGATCAGGAACAGATCGATCACCAGGGTCACGAGCGCGACGGTGAACGCGGCGCGGCCGAGGCCGTCGCCGGATGCGCCCGGGGCCGGGGTGCCGTAGGGCGGGATGCCGGCGGATCCGGGGACGAATCCGGGTGCGGTCGGTGACGGCTGCGGGCTCGCCGTGGGGAAGGCCTGCGGGGGCGCGGTCGGGAACACGTGGCCGCCGCCGGGAGCGGGTGCGTACGGTGCCCCCGGGGCGGGGGCCTGGGCGCGGGGGTACTGCGGCTCAGCCGGGAGCGACGGAGGGGGCGGGGCGGCCGGGTCGCCGGCGCCGTCGCGCGAGGGGTGTCCGGGCTGCTGCGGGTCGCTCATGCCCCCGAGCGTAGCCCTCCTCGCGGACGGTCGGGAGGTCAGCGATAGACGTGTCCGGGGTCGGCCTGCGACAGGGCGTCCTGTCCGGCGACGCGGCTCCAGTCGGTGGGGGTGCGACGGTAGCCGTCCCGACGCAGTTCGACGAACGTGGCGACAAGCGCCCAGATGGCGAGGGCGAGGAGGAGGATGAGGAGTAGCATGGCAGAAAAGCTACGCTCAGTGTGATGCTGCCACGAGTGGCGGATCGGGCACTGTGCGTAGGAAAACTGCCATTCCGGGAGATGTGATGAAGACCGTCGCGTGCGTGGTGCAGGACGGCTTCGCGCCGTTCGAGTTCGGGGTCGCCTGCGAGGCGTTCGGCCTCGACCGGTCGGCCGACGGGGTGCCGAACTTCGACTTCCGCATCGTCGCCCCGCGGCCCGGGGTCGTGCGCTCCAAGATCGGCTTCTCCATCAACGTGGAGCACGATCTGTCCTTCGCCGCGGAGGCCGACCTCGTCGTGTTCTGCCCGGTGCCGCGCGAGGTCTGGGGCGACATCGACCCGCTCCTCGTCGACCTGGCCCGCGAGGCCGTGGCGCGCGGAGCGTGGGTCATGAGCGTCTGCAGCGGCTCGTTCATCCTCGCCGCGGCCGGGGTCCTGGACGGACGGCGGGCCACGACGCACTGGATGTACGCCCACACGATGGCCGACATGTACCCCGCCGTCGACATCGATCCGGACGTGCTCTTCGTCCAGGACGGCCGCATCATCACGAGTGCGGGCACCGCTGCCGGCATCGACGCCTGCCTGCACCTGCTGCGACAGGAACTCGGGGCGGAGATCACCAATCGGATCGCGCGTCGGATGGTGGTGCCGCCGCAACGGGACGGTGGTCAGGCGCAGTTCATCGATCGCCCCATCCCGGTCGCGCCCACGGATTCGCTCGCCGTGGTGGCCGACTGGGCGGTGGAGAACCTCCGCGAAGACCTGACGGTCGACCAGCTCGCGGCCCGGGCGCTGATGTCGCCGCGGACCTTCGCGCGCCGCTTCAAGGCCGAGTACGGGGCGACCCCTGCCGCGTGGCTCGGCCGGCAGCGGATCATCCAGGCCCAGCGTCTCCTCGAGCGCACCGATCTTCCGCTCGAACACATCGCGACGGACTGCGGCTTCGGTTCCGCGGCCGTCCTCCGGCAGAACTTCGCCCGCGTGCTGGGTGTGACTCCCACCGCCTACCGCGCCCGCTTCTCCTGCGCCGACGCCCTCCCCGCCGCCTGACCCCGCCCTTCCCTCGGCGGTGCGGGATCAGTTTCGTGCCCCGTCTCCACGCATCCGGCCCACTTTCCGTCCCGCCACGGTCCCCCTACCGTCCCCCGCAGTCGTGCGGGATCGAAAACGCGCGTGAATGCCCCGCGTCCGGGGCGTTTTCCGTCCCGCTTCTGCCCGTCGGCCTCGCGACCGTCCCCCGCTGTCGTGCGGGATCAAGAACGCGCGGCACCGTGCCCCACCCGGAGCGTTTACCGTCCCGCATCAGGCCGAGCGGTCTCGCTACAGGCCGCGGCATTCTGGTCCAGCCCCGCCCGGCGGGCATCGCCCCCCAAGCTCCGCAGCGGATCTCGTCCAACCGAGGGCGGGGTCGCCCGCATCGGTGCGGGATCAGAAAGGTCCCGCGGGATGGGCGGTGTGGTGCGTTTTCGATCCTGGGCGGGAAGCGGCGGGGCGGGCGGGATCAGAAAGGGGCCGCGGGCGGACGGCGGGGGTGCTGTTTTCATCCCGCGGCGCGAGAGGGGGGGTGGGGAGACGGAGGGGAGTCAGTGCCAGTGGGCGGGAGAGGGGAGGGTGACGTCGCGGACGTCGACCCCGGCGGGCGTGACCGTGGCGACCGCGTAGAGGAGGGACTGCGTCGGGTACCCGTGCGGGCGGTTGTCGCGGATGATGGCGCGGTCGTCTTCCGGGGGCAGGGTCGCCGAGGATCCGAGGAGAGCGGTCCACTCGGCCGTCCAGTCGGCGCTCGCCGCGGCGGGCCCGAGCGCCCGGAATTCCGGGAGCCACGCGGCGATGCGCGGGGTCTCCTCGTCGTCGAGGTCGTCGTGGGCGATCATGTGTGTTCCGGGCTCGATCGGGGTCTCCCGCAACTCGGCACCGTCCCAGGAGAGCACTCGCGCGCCCTCCGGACCGACTTCGAGCAGATTGAAGCCGTGCATCGGCGGGGCTCCCTGCGGAGAACGCCCGGTGACCGCGGCGAGCGGAAGGGTGCCGCGGGAGACGGCCGCGGTCGCGGAGAGGTCCTGCACATCGGCGCGGTTGAGGAGTACGGCGAGGCGTCGTTCGGCGGGGTTCACGGCGAGCCAGGCCCCACCGGCGCGGCGGTCGCGGATGCCGATCACCCCCGGATACTCCTCGGGCCACCACGCGCCCAGGGCGTCCCACTCCCGGGTCGGGTCCTCGTCGCGGACGGCCAGCAGCCGCGCGGATCCCGGAGCCTCGACATCGATCACCACCGTGCACACGCCTCCGAGTCTAGGTCGGCCGGGGCGGGCGGGGACGGATCCGCCCGCGACGGCCCGGGCGTCCGGACCCTGGGGCAGAATCGAGGCGTGAACATCGTCGTGGGAGTCACGGGCGGCATCGCCGCGTACAAGACGGTGCACCTCGTGCGCCTGCTCACCAAGGCCGGTCATGACGTGACCGTCGTGCCCACGGAGGATGCGCTGCGCTTCGTGGGCCTGCCGACCTGGGAGGCCTTGAGCCGGCACCCGGTGACGACGAGCGTGCATGAGGACGTCGCCCGCGTCCGGCACATCGCCCTGGGGCAGGGGGCGGACCTCGTCGTGATCGCCCCGGCCACGGCGAACTCCCTCGCGAAGATGGCCGCGGGCCTCGCCGACGACCTCCTCGGCACGACGCTGCTCGCGACCGAGGCGCCGGTGCTCGTCGCCCCC
The DNA here is from genome assembly GCF_040702645.1 of Microbacterium sp. NPDC078814. Lineage (NCBI taxonomy): Bacteria > Bacillati > Actinomycetota > Actinomycetes > Micrococcales > Microbacteriaceae > Microbacterium > Microbacterium sp. NPDC078814. The sequence continues at coordinate 93,706 of NZ_JBFBLT010000003.1, read as the reverse complement.
GCGATGCACGCGGAGATGTGGCGGAACCCCGCCACGCAGACGAACATGGCGACGCTCCGGGACCGCGGCGTGCACGTGGTCGGCCCCGCCGACGGCGAACTGGCCGGCGGCGACAGCGGCCCCGGTCGCATGGTCGAGCCGGAGGAGATCCTTGCCGCAGCCCAGGCGCTGATGACGCCGGGCGACCTCGCGGGCGTGCGGGTCGTCGTCTCGGCGGGCGGCACGCGGGAGCCCATCGATCCGGTGCGCTTCCTCGGCAACCGGAGCAGCGGGCGCCAGGGAGTCGCGCTCGCGGCGGAGGCGGCGGCACGCGGCGCGGAGGTGACGCTCGTCGCGGCGAACGTCGCCGGGGACGTGCTCGCGGAGGCCCGCCACCCGAAGATCCGGATCGTCCGGGTCGGCACGGCTGCCGAGCTGTCCGCGGCGATGAAGGAGGAGGCGGCGACGGCCGACGTCGTGCTGATGGCGGCGGCGGTGGCCGACTACCGCCCGGTCGAGGTCTCCGCCCGGAAGCTCACCAAGGACCGCGGCGGCGTCGGCACGATCGAACTCGTCGAGAACGAGGACATCGTCGCCGCGCTCGTCGACACCCGGCGGGAAGGGCAGCTCATCGTCGCGTTCGCGGCGGAGACCCCGGAGGACGAGGCCGAGCTGCTCGCGCGCGCCCGCGGCAAGCAGGAGCGCAAGGGGGTCGACCTCCTGGTGGTGAACGAGGTCGGCTGGGAGCAGGGTTTCGAACGTGGCGAGAACGCCGTGCACATCCTCGCTCGCGGAGGAGCCCTGGCACGGACCGCGGCCGGGACCAAGCGCGAGGTGGCGGCGGCCGTCTGGGACGAGGTCGCCCGCGAGAGGTGAGAGGTGGTGGAGCCGCGCACCGCCGAATGCTAAACTTGAGTCAATCAAACTCAACTTTCAGAAGGAGCATCTCCAGGAGGAGCGCATGACCACCCCGCAGACCGGATCCCCGAACCAGGAACAGCAGTCCGCCCTCGAGCAGTTCGGCATCAACCTGACCGACCGTGCCCGCGAGGGCAAGCTCGACCCCGTCATCGGACGGGACAGTGAGATCCGGCGCGTCAGCCAGGTGCTCACCCGCCGCACCAAGAATAACCCGGTGCTGATCGGTGAGCCCGGCGTCGGCAAGACCGCGGTGGTCGAAGGCCTCGCGCAGCGCATCGTCGCAGGCGACGTCGCCGAGTCCCTCAAGGACAAGGAACTCGTCTCGCTCGACATCTCCGCGCTCGTCGCGGGCGCCATGTACCGCGGCCAGTTCGAGGAGCGCCTGAAGCAGGTGCTCAAGGAGATCACCGAGTCGGACGGCCGGATCATCACGTTCATCGACGAGCTGCACGTGCTCATGGGCGCGGGCGGGGGCGAGGGGTCGGTCGCGGCTTCGAACATGCTCAAGCCGATGCTGGCCCGCGGCGAGCTGCGGCTCATCGGCGCCACCACCCTCAACGAGTACCGCGAGTTCATCGAGAAGGACGCCGCCCTCGAGCGGCGCTTCCAGCAGGTGTACGTCGGCGAGCCGACGGTCGAGGACACGATCGCGATCCTCCGCGGACTCAAGGGGCGTTACGAGGCGCACCACGGGGTGACCATCTCCGACAGCGCGCTCGTGGCCGCGGCCTCGCTCTCCAACCGCTACCTGCCCGCGCGGCAGCTGCCGGACAAGGCCATCGACCTGATCGACGAGTCGATGTCGCGTCTGAAGATGGAGATCGACTCGTCTCCCGTCGAGATCGACCAGCTCAAGCGTCAGGTCGACCGGCTGAAGCTGGAGGAGCTCGCGCTCAAGCGGGAGAAGGACGCCGCGTCCAAGGAGCGCCTCGGAACCCTCCGCGAGCACCTCGTCGAGCTCGAGAAGGAGCTCGCCGGACTCGAGGCCCGATGGGCGCGGGAGCGGCAGGGCCTGAACCGGGTCGGGGAGCTGAAGAAGCAGCTCGACGACGCGATCACCCAGCGCGACCTCGCCATGCGCAACGCCGACTACACGAAGGCGTCGAAGCTCGAGTACGAGACGATCAAGCGCCTGGAGCGCGACATCGCCGAAGCCGAGCAGGCCGAGGCCACCGCCTCGAGCGAACCGCGCATGGTGAACGAGCAGGTCACCGAGGAGGACATCGCGGCCGTGATCGCGGCCTGGACCGGCATTCCGGTCGGGCGGCTGCTGCAGGGGGAGAGCGAGAAGCTGCTCCACCTGGAGAACGAGCTCGGCAAGCGACTCATCGGCCAGAAGGACGCCGTCAAGGCGGTGTCCGACGCGGTGCGCCGCTCGCGCGCGGGGATCAGCGATCCCGGTCGGCCGACCGGATCGTTCCTGTTCCTCGGACCGACCGGTGTCGGCAAGACTGAGCTGGCCAAGGCGCTCGCGCAGTTCCTCTTCGACGACGAGCACGCCATGGTGCGCATCGACATGTCGGAGTACGGCGAGAAGCACTCGGTCTCCCGGCTCGTCGGGGCCCCTCCCGGGTACGTCGGCTACGAGCAGGGCGGTCAGCTCACCGAGGCCGTGCGGCGCCGTCCGTACAGCGTGATCCTGCTCGACGAGGTCGAGAAGGCGCACCCCGAGGTGTTCGACGTGCTGCTGCAGGTGCTCGACGACGGGCGGCTGACCGACGGGCAGGGGCGCACGGTCGACTTCTCGAACGTGATCCTCATCCTGACCTCCAACCTGGGCTCGCCGATCCTCATCGACCCCGTGCTCTCCGTGCAGGAGAAGCGGGAGCAGGTGATGGCGCTCGTTCGCCAGGCGTTCCGGCCGGAGTTCCTGAACCGTCTCGACGACATCGTGATGTTCCAGGCCCTCACCGAAGACGACCTCGCGCAGATCGTGGAGCTGTCGGTCGATCAGCTGCACGACCGGCTGCGCGACCGTCGGCTCACGCTCGCGGTCACTCCCGGGGCGCGGTCGTGGCTGGCCGAGCGCGGGTACGACCCGGTGTTCGGCGCCCGCCCGCTGCGTCGCCTCATCCAGACCGAGGTGCAGAACAAGCTGGCGACCGCCCTCCTCTCGGGCGGCGTGCACGACGGCGACACCGTCCGGGTGGACGTGGCGGCCGACGGCACGGGCCTCGTGCTCACCGCGACGACCCCCGAGCCGGAGGTCGAGGACGACGACGTGATCGAGGCCGAGCTGCTCGACGACTGATCGGCATCGGCAGACGACGAAAGGCCCGGTATGCGCGACGCATACCGGGCCTTCCGTGTGTCGCTGCTCAGGCGCTGAGGACGACGGTCTCCGCGATCGGACGGCGCACGCGCGGGGCGACCTCGCGCTCCTGCAGCACCTCCGGCAGAGCTTCGATGTCGCCGAACTCGCCGACGGCGATGACGGTGGCGGGGGTGAAGCGGGGCTCCAGGTCGGCGAACTCGCGGACGACCTCGGGGTCGAAGCCGCTCATCTGGTGCACGACGAGGCCGTCGTGGTGGGCCTGCACGGAGAAGTGCGCCACGGCCTGGCCGAGGTCGTAGAACGCGTGGCTGATCGGCGTGCCGTCGGCGGTCGCGGTCTCGGCGATCGCGACGACGAGCACGGCCGCGTTGCCGGCCCAGGCCTGGTTGAAGCCCATGAGCGCGTCGACGATTTGGGCGTGTAGGGCGGTGCCGCGGCGGGCGACGATGAAGCGCCAGGGCTGGGTGTTGTTGGCGGAGGGGCTCCAGCGGGCGGCCTCGAGAGCGGTGGCGAGCTTGGCCTCGTCGATCGGGTGCTGCGCGTCGTAGGCGCGGGGGCTCCAGCGGCCGGCGAGGACGTCGAGGACGGGGTGCTCGGTCGGGGCGGTGCGGTCGATGACGGGAGTGCTCACAGAAGTGCCTTTCGGACGGAGGGGATCGGACGCCGTCGTCCGGGTACACGGGGGATGAACCGATGCATGTGCATGCATATTCCCGGAACCGTGTGCGCCGCGTCAGTCCAGGAGGTTGCGGGAGGCGGCGTCGGCGAGCGCGGCGCGGACGGCGCGGATCGACGGGGCGTCCGCGGAGACCCGACGCGCGGAGGAGAAGATCTCCCGGCGCGGTTCGTGCGGGAGCGGGGCGAGGTCGACCGTCGGGGTATCGCCGGCCCACACGAGCTCGGGGAGCAGCCCGACCGCGAGTCCCGCGTGGATGAGCCGGACGTGCGCGGTGAGGTCGGCGAGCTCGAAGCGCACGTCGGGCTCGAACCCGGCGGTGCGGCAGAGCTGCTCGGCCCACGCGCGGGAGGCGGTCCCCGCGGGTTCGAGCACCCACGGCTCGGCGCGGGTCGCCCACAGGGCCGCGACGGGATCGGCGGATTCCGACGCTCCCGGACGCCGGGCGAGGGCGATGGCGTCGTGGGCGAGCACCACGCGGTCGAGGTCGGCGTGGATGGGGCGCGTATGGCCCGGATACTGCTCCGCGAGGATAAGGTCGTAGTCGCGGCTGGAGACGCCCACCAGCCCGGACTCGGGGTCGCGCTCGGTCACCTCGACGCGCAGGGCGGGGTGGCGCGCGCCGAGGGCTGCGAGCGCGCGGGGCAGCAGGGAGTGCGCGGTGGACTGGAACACCGCGAGGCGCACGGTGCCGGTCACCTCGGTGAGCGACTCGGCGACGGCGACCTGGGCGTGCTCGAGCTGATCGAGGATGCCGATGGCCTCGGCCACCAGGACGGTCCCCTGCGGCGTGAACTGCACGCCGCGACCGACCCGACGCAGCAGCGGCACCCCGACATCACGCTCGAGCGCGGCGAGCTGCTGGGACACGGAGGCCTTGCTGTAGGACAGCGCATCCGCCACGGCGGAGAGGGTCCCGCGACGCGACAGCTCCACGAGCAGACGCAGGCGATGGACGTCGAGCACGGCGGTTCCGATCGTTCGGGAAGAGTGAACAGAATCCACTCGAATCGGTTGATAGACGGAGCCTACCGACCGGCTGGACAATGATCCAGCCGCACACGACACCCGGGTGTGCGAGGCCGAGGAAGGTACCCCGCTTCATGACCGTCATCGACGACACCACCCCCCGCACCGAAGAGGTCGCCGCGCTCGTGCAGCGCTGGCTCGCCGAGAGCGAGACCCACCCGGTCGAGCCGGCCGCGCAGCGCCTGTCCGAAGTGCTCAAGGATCCGAACGGCCTCGCCTTCACGGTCGGCTTCGTCGACGGCGTCATGCGTCCGGAGGATCTGCGGGTCGCCGGCCGCAAGCTCGCCGAGCTGTCCGACATCACGCCCACGCTGCTGCCCGGCTACCTCCGTGCCGCCATCAAGGCCGGTGGGTTCTGGGCGCCGAAACTCCCGAACGTCGTCGTCCCGATCTCGCGGCGCGTGCTGCGGGCCATGGTGGGCCACCTCGTGCTCGACGCCACGCCGTCCAAGCTCGGCCCCGCGATCGCCAAGCTCCGCAAGACCGGCAACCGTCTGAACCTGAACCTCCTCGGCGAGGCCGTGCTCGGCGAGCGCGAGGCGGGCCGCCGACTGCAGGGGCACGTACGACTTCCTCGCCCGTCCGGACGTCGACTACGTCTCGATCAAGGTCTCGAGCGTCGTCAGCCAGCTCTCCATGTGGTCGTTCGACGAGGCCGTCGCCGACGTCGTCGAGAAGCTCACCCCGCTGTACCGGCTCGCGGCGAAGGCCGAGGCGAAGGGCGCCCGCACCGGCACCCAGAAGTTGATCAACCTCGACATGGAGGAGTACCGCGATCTCGACCTCACGATCGCGGCCTTCACGAGCATCCTCGACCAGCCCGGCCTGGAAGACCTCGAGGCCGGCATCGTGCTGCAGGCCTACCTGCCCGATGCGCTCGGCGCCATGCAGCGTCTCCAGGAGTGGGCCGCCGCACGCCGCGCCAAGGGCGGAGCGCCGATCAAGGTGCGCGTGGTCAAGGGCGCGAACCTCGCGATGGAGGAGGTCGACGCGAAGGTGCACGGCTGGCCGCTCGCGACCTACGGCACCAAGCAGGACTCCGACACGAACTACAAGCGCGTGCTCGACTGGGCGATGACGCCCGAGCGGCTCGACGCCGTGCGCATCGGCGTCGCCGGTCACAACCTCTTCGACATCGCCTACACCTGGCTGCTCGCGAAGGCCCGTGGCGTGACCGAGGCCGTGGAGTACGAGATGCTGCTCGGCATGGCGACCGGGCAGGCCGAGGCCGTCCGCAAGGACGTCGGCCGCCTCCTGCTCTACACGCCGGTCGTGAACCCGGCGGAGTTCGACGTCGCGATCGCCTATCTCGTGCGCCGCCTCGAGGAGAACGCGAGCCCCGAGAACTTCATGTCCGCCGTGTTCGAGCTGGCGTCGAACCCGACTCTGCTCACCCGCGAGCGGGAGCGCTTCGAGCGCTCTCTCGCCGCGCTCGTCGCCGACCCGTCGGTACCCGCCCCGAACCGCACGCAGGACCGCACGGCCCCGCGCCCTGACGGCACCACGCACGGCTTCGCGAACGAGCCCGACACCGATCCGGCGCTCGCCGCGAACCGTGCCTGGGGCCGGGAGATCCTGCAGCGCTCGGTGTCGTCGACGCTCGGCCGGGACGCGATCGCGGCCGCCCGCATCGAGACCGACGCCGAGCTGGACGCCGTGTTCGCCGCCGCCACGTCCGCCGCCGAGAGATGGGCGGCGCTCCCCGCCGCCGAGCGCGCCGCCGTCCTGCACCGTGCGGGCGATGAGCTCGCCGCCCGCCGCGGCGAGCTGCTGGAGATCATGGCGCACGAGGCCGGCAAGACCATCGCGGAGGCCGACCCCGAGGTCAGCGAGGCGATCGACTTCGCGCACTACTACGCCGAGCGGGCGAAGGATCTCGAGGCCATCCCCGGCGCCGAGTTCGTGCCGTCGAAGGTGACCGTGGTCACGCCGCCGTGGAACTTCCCCGTGGCGATCCCCGCCGGCGGTGTGCTCGCCGGCCTCGCCTCCGGATCCGGCGTGATCATCAAGCCCGCGAAGCTCACCCAGCGGTGCGGTGCCGTGATGGTCGAGGCGCTGTGGGCGGCGGGCGTCCCGCGCGATCTGCTCGCCCTCGTCGACCTCGCCTCCCGCGACCTCGGCACCCGCCTGGTCGCGAGCCCCCAGGTCGACCGGGTCATCCTCACCGGGGCCTACGAGACCGCGCAGCTCTTCCGCTCCTTCCGGGCCGACCTGCCGCTGCTCGCCGAGACGAGCGGCAAGAACGCCATCATCGTGACGCCGTCGGCCGACCTCGACCTCGCGGCCGCCGACGTCGCCCGCAGCGCGTTCGGCCACGCCGGGCAGAAGTGCTCGGCCGCGTCGCTGGCGATCCTCGTCGGGTCGGTGGCCGACTCGAAGCGCTTCGAGCGGCAGCTCGTGGACGCGGTCACCTCGATGCGCGTCGGGCTGCCCGATGACCCCGCCACGCAGATGGGGCCGATCATCGAGCCCGCGAACGGCAAGCTCCTCACCGCGCTCACCACGCTCGACAAGGGCGAGCGCTGGCTCGTGGAGCCCCGGAAGCTCGACGACGAGGGGAAGCAGTGGACCCCGGGGGTGAGGACCGGCGTGCGCGAGGGCTCGTACTTCCACCTGACCGAGTTCTTCGGACCCGTGCTCGGCATCATGCACGCGAAGGACCTCGACGAGGCCATCCGGCTGCAGAACGCCGTCGACTACGGCCTCACCGCGGGGCTGCACTCGCTGGACTCCGCCGAGGTCGCGACCTGGCTGGACCGCGTCGAGGCCGGCAACCTGTACGTGAACCGGGGCATCACCGGCGCCATCGTGCAGCGTCAGCCGTTCGGCGGCTGGAAGCGCTCGGCCGTGGGCGCCGGAGCCAAGGCCGGCGGCCCCAACTACCTCTTCGGTCTCGGTGAGTGGCGTGCGGGCGAGCTGCCCGCCGCGGCTCCGGGGGCGGCGGTGACCCCCGCCGTGACCGGGCTACTGGAGGCGGCCGCGCCCGAGCTCGACCCCGTGGGCATCGAGTGGCTGCACCGCGCCGCGGCCGCCGACGAGCGGGCGTGGATCGACGAGTTCGGCGCCGTGAGCGACAAGTCCGGACTCGGGGTCGAGCGCAACGTGTTCCGGTACCGTCCGGTGGCGGTCGACGTGCGCATCGCCGAGGACGCGCCGCTGGCCGAGGGAGTCCGCGTGCTCGCCGCGGCCCTGCGCAGCGGCAGCCCGTTCACCGTGTCGGCCGCGTCGCTGCCGTCCCGCGTGGAGAAGGCGCTCAAGACCCAGGGCGTGGCCGTGAAGACCGAGTCGGATGCCGCGTGGACCAAGCGCTACGCGAAGGGCGCCCGGTCGTGGCAGCGGGTGCGGCTCGTCGGTGGCGATGCCGCCGCGCTGCACACGGCCCTCGACGGCAGCCCCGACGTCGCGGTATGGTCGCACGCCGTGACCGGAGCGGGCCGGGTCGAGATGCTCCCGTTCCTGCACGAGCAGGCCGTGTCGATCACCAACCACCGCTTCGGCAACCCCACCACCCTCTCCGACGGCCTCCTCTGACGCCGAGACCCCGGGTACACGTCGAGACCCCCTGCTGCACGCGCGTGCAGCAGGGGGTCTCGGCGCGAAAGCGGGGTCTCGGGATCAGCCGCGCAGAGCCTCGGCGAGCTTCACGCGCGAGCCCATCCGGAGCAGGGAGTTCTCGTAGATCTTCGCGCCGACGACGATCGCCGCGACGCAGCTCGCCAGGAGGATCGCGAGGCTCAGGAGCGGCTCCCACCACTGCGCCTCGCCGACGAACAAGCGCATGGGCATGCCGACCGGAGCCGAGAACGGCACGTACGACATGATCGTCAGTACCAGCGGGTTGTCGTTGAACACGATCACCAGCACGTACGGCGCCATGATGAGCATCGTGATGGGGGTCGTCGTCGAGCCGATGTCCTCCTGGCGGGACACCATGGAGGCCGCCGCCGCGAACATCGCCGCGAGCAGGATGAACCCGAACAGGAAGAACACCGCGAACCAGATGATGGGGGCGCCGAGGGTGGTCAGCACCTCCCGCTGACCCGTCACGATGAGGCCGATCGTGGCGACGGCCGCGAGGGCGAGGATCTGTCCCATCGCGAGCACCGTGTTGCCGATCACCTTGCCGGCGAGCAGCGTGCGCGCCGGGATCGCCGACAGCAGCACCTCCACGACCCTGGTCTGCTTCTCCTCGACCACGCTCTGCGCGATGGTGCCGCCGAACGTGGCCGCGGCCATCATGAAGACGAGCCCGAATGCGATCGCGATGAAGTAGCGCAGCAGCGGGTTGGTGGTGACCGGCTCGAGGATCACGACTTCGGGCGAGAGCGACAGCGCGGACACGAGCGATCCGGGCGCATCCTCCAGAGCGACGATCGTGTATCCGGCGGGGTTGTCGCCCGGGAGCACCGCCGCGTCGACGTCGCCGTCGCGGACCAGCTCCTCGGCCTCGGCGCGGGAGGCGACCTCGGTCACCTCAACGTCGGGCAGCGCGGACACGGCGCCTGTGGTCTCCGCGGTCACCGCGACGGGCATGGCGTCGGTGTTCTGACTCGCGAAGCCGCCGAACAGCACGCCGGCGAGGGCGAGGACGAGCAGGATGCCGGTCGAGATCAGGAACGCCTTGCTGCGGAGCTTGGAGCCGATCTCCCGCTCGGCGACCAGCCAGATCCCGTTCCGCGCTGGGGTCGAGGCGTTCACTGGATGACCTCCTTGAAGATCTGGGCGAGGGAGGGGTGCTTGGGCGCGAAGCTCGCGACGTCGCCGCGCGCGACCGCCGACTGCAGCACGCGCTGGGCGGTGTCGGGGCCGTCCGCATCGAAGAGCGCGTAGCCGCCCTCGAAGTCGACGACCGTGACCCCGGGTTCGGTGCGCAGCCACCCGGCGTCGCCCGCGGAGATGAGCTCGTACCGGTCGCGGGCGTGCTCGGCGCGGAGCCCGTCCCGGGACCCGGCGGCACGGATGGTGCCCCCGGCGAGGATGACGAGGTCGTCGCAGAGGCGCTCGACCACGTCGAGTTGGTGGGAGGAGAAGAGGATCGAGGCGCCGCGGGCCGCGCTGGCCTGCAGGACGCCGGCGACGACATCCACCGCGAGGGGGTCCAGGCCGGAGAAGGGCTCGTCGAGGATCAGCACCTCGGGGTCGTGCACGAGCGACGCGGCGATCTGCGCCCGCTGCTGGTTGCCCAGCGACAGCGACTCGATCGTGTCGTCGAGGCGCTCGCCGAGTCCGAGCTCCGTGAGCAGCGCGGTCGCCCGCTCCGTCGCGTCCGGCTTGCTGAACCCGTGGAGGCGCGCGAGGTAGACGATCTGCTCCAGGACCTTCATCTTCGGGTACAGTCCGCGCTCCTCGGGCATGTAGCCGAAGCGACGGCGGTCGGCGGTGGTGAGGGGCGCCCCGTCGAGGTCGACTCGTCCGCCGTCCGACGACAGCAGCCCGAGGATGATGCGCATGGTCGTGGTCTTGCCGGCGCCGTTGCCGCCGACGAAACCGGTGAGCCGGCCCGGCGCGACCGTGAACGACACGTCGTCCAGCACCCGGCGGCTGCCGTAGCTCTTGGTGATGCCGGAGAGTTCCAGCAGTCCGGTGGTCATGTCGTGGTGCTCCGTCCGAAGGTGATCCGCATGACCTTCACGCTATTGAGCACGGGCGGGGCAGGGCATCCCCCGCAGGGGGGACGGCCACGGATCAGCCGCGGGGCGGACGGCCGGCGTGCAGCACCGTGCGCACGAGCAGGCCGGCGACCAGCGCCCAGAATGCCGCGCTCACCCCGAGAACGGCGATGCCGGAGGCGGCGACGAGGAACGTGACGACCGCGGGGAGGCGCTCGCCGGGGTCGTCGATCGCCTGCTGGACGGCCGCGCCGAAGGCGCCGAACAGCGCGAGTCCCGCGACCGCCGGGATGACCGCCGTCGGGGCGAGCACGACGAGGGTCGCGAAGGCGGCGGAGAACGCCCCCAGCACGAGATAGGACGCCCCCGTGGAGACCCCGGCGAGCCAGCGCCGGTCGGGGTCGGGATCGGCGTCGGGGGACGCGGCGAGGGCCGCACTGATGGCGGCGAGGTTGATCGCGTGCCCGCCGGCCGGAGCGCCGAGGGCCGTGCCGAGACCGGTCACGAGCATCGCCGGACGCCACGGGACCTCGTAACCGAAGCTGCGCATGATCGCGATACCCGGCACGTTCTGCGACGCCATGGTCACGATGAACAGCGGCAGGGCGATGCCGACCAGGGCCCCGACCGTGAAGGCCGGCATCGTCAGCTCGAACCGTGGCAGGAGGACGGCCGGGTCGACCCGGGTCCCCGCGGAGACCAGCGACACGGCGACGACCGCGGCCGCGGCGACGAACGCCAGCGGCACGGCCCACCGGGGAGCCAGTCGGGCGAAGACCAGCCAGGTCAGCACCACCGGGACCACGCCCCAGGGGTTCGCGACGACCCCCGTGATCGGCGCGAGGCAGAGCGGCAGCAGCACTCCCGCCAGCATGGCCTGCGCGATCGACGGAGGGATCCGGGCGATCAAAGCTCCGAGCGCGGGCCAGAGCGCCGTGAGGAGGATGAGGGCCGCGGTCACGAGGAAGGCCCCGACCGCGGCGGGCCAGCCGCCCTCGACGCTACCGGTCGCCACGAGCAGGGCGGCGCCGGGGGTGGACCAGGCGGCCGTGATCGGCATCCGGTAGCGCCAGGCCAGCACGATGCAGGCGAGCCCCATCGCGAGGCTCACGGCGAGGAGTCCGCTGGCCGCCTGCGCCGCCGACGCGCCGACGGCATCGAGGCCCGTGAGCACCACCGCGAACGAGCTCGTGAACCCCACGAGCGCCGTGACGATCCCGGCGACGATCGGACGGGACACGGGGGCGGCGGCGGGCATGGCTCCGAGAGTATCGCGGGGGAGCGGTCCGCCTCCGGTCAGGCCAGCCCCATCCGATGCGCGAGCACGACGGCCTGCACGCGGTCCCGGGCGCCGAGCTTCTGGAGGATGCGGGAGACGTGGGTCTTCACCGTCGCCTCCCCGATGAACAGGGCGCGAGCGATCTCGGCGTTGCTGCGGGCGTCGGCGAGGAGGGTCAGCACCTCGGCCTCCCGCTCGGTCAGCGGCTCCGCGAGGACGGGAGTCGTGGGCGTCTTCGTCACCGCGCGGGCGGGAGCGGCGCCGGTCTCCGGAGTCGCTCCGGCGAAGCGGGTGAGGACGCGGCGCGTCACCTCGGGTGCCAGCATGCCGTCCCCGGCCGCGAGAGCGCGCACCGCGGAGATGAGATCCTCGGCGCCCGCGTTCTTGAGGAGGAATCCGCTCGCGCCGGCTTCGAGCGCCTGATAGAGGTAGTCGTCGCGATCGAACGTGGTCACGATCGCGATCGCGGCGCTCACCGTGGGGTCGGCCACGAGGCGGCGCGTCGCCTCGATCCCGTCCATGTCCGGCATCTGCACGTCCATCGTGATCACGTCAGGGCGCAGATCGGCGGCCTGCGCGATGGCCTCCGCCCCGGTCGAGGCCTCGCCGACGACGGTGATGTCGGGCTGGGTGTCGAGGATCGTGCGGAAGCCGGCGCGGAGGAGGGCATGGTCGTCGACGAGGAGCACCCGGATCGGCGCGGTCACCGTGCGGCCTCCGTCACGGGTGCGGCGAGCGGCACCCGCGCTCGCACCCGCACCCCGCCGGGCGCGCGCGGAGCGATCTCGAACGTACCGCCGGAGGCCGCGGCGCGCTCCCGCATCCCGAGCTGGCCGAGGCCGGGACGCAGCTGGGCGATGGCACGACCGGTGTTCACGACCTCGACCTCTACGCCGTCCTCGTCGTAGCGCACGCGCACGTCCGCAGTCGCCCCTGGCCCGGCGTGCCGACGGGCGTTGGTCAGCGACTCCTGCGCGATCCGGTACAGGTTCACCGCGACGAGCGAGGGCACCGGCACCGGATCGCCGATCACGGCGTACGCGGTGGGGAGGCCGGCCTCGGTCGATGCCTCCGCCAGGGCGGCGATGTCGTCGAGGGAGACGGTCGATGCCGGCTCGGTCGTGTCGCCGCCGGGAGTGCGCAGGGTCTCCAGCAGCTGGCGCAGCTCCTGGATCGCGTCCCGCGCGGAGGACTCGATCCCGGAGAGGATGCGCGCCGACTGCGCCGGATCGCTCTCGAGCACGAGGCGCGCGGCACCCGCCTGCACGCCCATCACCGATACATGGTGGGCGACGACGTCGTGCAGCTCTCGGGCGATCCGCACCCGGTCGAGGGCCACCGCCTGCGCCGCGGTGACCTCGCGCTCGCGCTCCAGCTCTCGGGTGCGCTCCTCCAGCACGGTGCGCTGCTCCGCCGCCGCCCAGGAGCGCTCGCCGAAGTAGTAGGCGCCGCCGAAGTACAGGACGTTGAGGAGGATCTGGATGAGCATGAAGGCCACATAGGGCGACATGGCACCGGCGACGACGTCCGCCTTGTCCGCCTCGCTGATGGCGTCGCGGTACATGGTGATGAGGAGCCACACGAACATGCCGACGATGATCGCGACACGGACGACCAGGGCCTTCCGGCGGTCGTTCATCCAGGCGCCGACCGTGTAGAGCGCGATGAACATCGCGATGTTGCCGACGTAGATCTCCGGTACCCGGATCGTCACCGCGGTGAAGTAGGCCAGCGACACCACGACGGCCACGGTGCCGGGCCAGCGCCGGCGGAAACCGAGCGGCGCCGCCACCACGACGGCGTAGACGAGGGCGGTCCATAGCGGAGCCTGTTCGTCGCCGTAGACCTGGGCGATGGAGGAGAGCGCCGCGCTGAGGATCGCGCCGACGAAGAGGACGAGCGCGAGGAGGAGGTCGCCGCGCTGGTCGCGCAGGGTCGGCGTCCGGGTGAAGGCCATCCCTCCACCGTAGGGCGGGGGCCGTCGTGCGGCATCCCCCGCGCGACGGAGACGGCCGCCTGTGATCTGCCTATTCCTTTCCGATGCGTCGATCGTCTACCTTCGGAGAAGGCGTTGCCGCGGGATCGGCAGAGCTCGAGGTCGACCGCGACAGCACCGGGCTGCGCCGGCCTCCTCCGGAGGGTGGGGACATGGCGCGACGACGCGCGTTCTTTCGGTCGATCATGGGCGGGGCCGCGGCCCTCGCACTCGCACTGGGCGGCGCGACCGCAGCCGATGCCGCGTCAGGGGGATCCCTGGCGGGGACGGTGACGGCGGCGGCGGACGGTTCGCCTCTCGCGGGCGTCACCGTCTCGGTGTCGACCGACGACGCGTCGGTCTTCGAGTCCACGATGACCGACGCCACGGGTGCGTACCTCGTGCCGGACCTTCCGGCGGGGGAGTATGTCGTGGCCTTCGATGCCTCCGGGACGGACTTCATCTCCGAGTTCTGGGACGATGCGTCGTCGCGGGAGGCCGCGCAGCGTCTCATCGTCGCCGAGGGAGAACCCGTCCACGGTGTCGACGCCGCCCTCACGCTCGGTGGGGCGATCGCCGGCTCCGTGATGCGGCAGGCCGACGGCTCGCCGCTCGAAGGCGTGACCGTGCGCGTGGACTCCGCCGACTTCTCCCGGTCGGATGTCGCGCAGACGGGCGCCGACGGGACCTATCGGATCGACGGTCTCCCTGCCGGCGATTATCGCGTCCGTTTCGATCCCGCCGAGCCGACGTTGGCCGGCGAGTTCTGGGACGACGCGTACGGAGACCGCAAGGCGACGGCCGTTCGCGTGACCGCGGGAGAGGACCGTGGGGGAGTGGATGCCCTCCTCGCCGAGCTCGGCGTCATCCAGGGGTCGATGACGTTGGCGATCGACGGCTCGCCCGTGGCCGGGTGGGTAACCGCGACCGACGACGCGACGGGAGCCTTGGCGCAGGCCGACGTCGCGCCGGACGGGTCGTACACCCTCTCCGTGCCGCCGGGGGAGTACGCGGTGGCGTTCGTTCCCAACGGCGGACGCGGCATCCCCGAGTACTGGAAGGATGCGCGGCAGGAGAAGGACGCGACCAGGATCGCCGTGGCCCCGGGGCAGGCCATCGCGGACATCGATGCGACTCTCGACGCGACCGGGATGATCACCGGCGTGGTGCGCACGTCGGGCGCGCTGTCCGGCGACGCGATCGTGGAGGCGTACAGCGGGGACACCCTCGTCAGCATGGCCTACACGCAGCCCGACGGCTCGTACCGCCTCGCCGTCCCCGCCGGGACTTACATCGTGCGAGCCACGGCGAACGTGTACGACATGATCTTCGCGCCGCAGTTCTTTGACGGCGTCGCGACCCGGGCCGAGGCGACCCCTGTCGTGCTGGCCGCGGGCGGCGATCGCGCGGGAGTGGACTTCGACCTCGCGCCGGGCGGCGCGATCGACGGGACGGTGTCGACCGCGGGCGGTGCCGCGGTCTCCGGGGCGACGGTCACGGCCCTGCTCTGGACGGCGTCCGGCTGGCGGGACGTGGCGACGCTCGACACGGAGGGGCGATTCACTCTGGGTGGGAGAGCGGATCCCGAGGCTCCCGGTGGGTCGCTGCCCGCGGGGGTCTATACGCTGCGGGTGGAGATGCCCGGTTTCTGCACCGGGTACTTCGGCGGCGCGCAGTCGCTCCTCGGGGCCGACACCTTCCGGGTGGAGCCCGGTGCCACCGTGTCGGGACGGGACGTCATGCTGTCCGCGGAGTGCACGGCGCCGTCAGTGTCGCCCACGCTCACCCTCTCGCAGGCCTCGATCCTCGCCGGAGAAGTGCTGACGATCTCGGGATCGGGCTTCGCGCCCGGTGAGGCGGTCACGCTGGAGATCCGGTCGGAGCCGGCCGAACTCGGTCGGGCCGTGGCGGGGATCGACGGGGCGTTCTCGGACGACTTCCGCATTCCCGCGGGGTTCCCGGCCGGAACGCACACCGTGGTCGCGCTGGACGCGCAGCGGAATGTGGTGGCGAGCGTGCGGCTCGACATCGTCCCCGGCGCCTCGGGAGGCACGTCGGGAGAAGCCGTGGCACCGCCGCGGAACGAGGAGAACCTCGCCGCGACCGGCGGCGAGTTCCCGTCCTTCGCGCCGATGGTGGCGGTCGTGCTTCTCCTCGGCGGAGGAGCACTGCTCCGACGCCGTCGTCGGCACGGCTGAGGGGGATGCCGGGCGGGGGCCTGCCAGGATCGAGTGTGACCTCCTCGACGCGCCCGCGCCTGGCACCGCTCTACCTCGCCGGCTTCACCACCGCGTTCGGCGCGCACGGCATCGCTGCCGCCCTCGGCGCCGAGACCGAGGACATCGGCTGGACGCTGCTGGCCTTCGGCTTCACGCTCGCGCTGTACGACATCGCCGAGGTGCTGCTCAAGCCGCTCTTCGGGGCGCTCAGCGACCGGGTCGGGGTGCGTCCCGTGATCCTCGGCGGTCTGCTGGCCTTCGCCGCGTTCTCGGTGGTCGGAGCGCTGGCCCCCGGCATGATCGGCCTCGTGATCGCGCGCTTCGGCCAGGGGGCGGCCGCTTCGGCGTTCTCGCCGGCCTCCTCCGCCGCGGTGGCGCGGTTGACGGACGAGGCGTCGCGTGGTCGGTACTTCGGCCGCTACGGCTCCTGGAAGAGTCTCGGATATGCGCTCGGCCCCCTGCTCGGTGCGGTGCTCGTGGTGGCGGGCGGGATCCCGGCACTGTTCTGGGCACTCGCCGTGCTCGGGCTGGCCGCGGCCGGATGGGTGCTGGTCGCCGTCCCGGCCGTGCCGGTGCTGCCCCGGAAACGGGTGACGCTCGTCGACCTCGGACGGGAGCTCCTCGCCCCGGGGTTTCTCGTCCCGACGTTGGTGCTGGCGGCCACGACCGGCGCGCTCGCCGTGGCCGTCGGCTTCCTGCCCCTGCTCGGGCGGGAGGCCGGACTCGGCACTGTGGGCAGCATGGCGATCGTCACGGTGCTCGCGGTCGTGTCGAGCATCGTGCAGCCCCTGGTCGGGGCGGCGCACGACCGCGGCCGGCTCTCGGTCCGCCTCGGCGCGGTCGGCGGGCTGCTTCTCATCGGCGTGGGCATAGGCCTCTCGGCCTTGTGGGTGACCCCGGTCGTGTTGTGCCTCACGGGTGTGCTGGTCGGTGCCGGGGTGGGGCTGGCCACGCCGGTGGCGTTCTCGCACCTCGCGGCATCGACGCCCGCCGAACGCATGGGACGCACGATGGGCAGTGCGGAACTGGGCCGGGAGCTGGGCGACGCGGGTGGCCCGCTCGTCGCGGGGGCTGTGGCGACGGCGACGGTACCGGCGGTCGGGATCGGCGTGATCGCGGCGCTCACGGCGGGGGCGGGTGCCCTGGCTCTCCTCGGCCTGCGACCGCCGAGTGCCGAGGCGCGTCCGAACGGGGCCGACTGACCGCGGTGGCCCGGTTCAGGGGCCGAGCAGGCGCTCGATCACGCGGGCCACGCCGTCTTCGTCGTTGGTCGCGGCGGTCTCGTCCGCGGCCTCCTGCACGACGGGTTCCGCGTGTGCCATGGCCACGCCGTGACCGGCCCAGCGGAGCATCTCGACGTCGTTGAGAGCGTCTCCGAACGCCACGACATCGAAGCGATCGATGCCGAGGTGCGTGCAGAGGCGCGCGAGTCCCGTGGCCTTCGTGACGCCCTGCGCCATGACCTCGACGAACGGGGCGCCGGACAGCGTGGCCTCGAACCCGGTGAGCCCGAGGGAGCGCAGGGTCTCGAAGAGTGCGGCGGGCGCGAGCTCGGGGTGCCGGATCACGAGCTTGAGCGTCGGCGCGGCCAGCACCTCGTCCAGCGGCACGCCGCCCATCGTCGCGGGGTCACGCTTGTGATCGGACAGCTGCGCGATCGCCGCGTACCCGTGCTGTGCGACGAATGTCTCGCCGCCCTCCCGCACGCTCGCGAAGAGCAGGCCGGGGACGCTGGCGCGCAGCGCGTCGGCGAGAGTGCGCAGCGTCGCGGGCGGCAGCTCCTCGGCGAACAGCATGCGGCCCTCGGTGAGATGTGTCGCGTACGCACCGTTGCCGCACAGCGCCCACCCGTCGAAGCCGGCGTCGGCGGCGATCACGCGCAAGCCGATCGGCTGGCGGGCGGTGACGGGCACCACCGCGACGCCCGCGTCCCGCGCGGCGTCGAGCGCGGCACGGGTGCGCGGAGACACCGCGGACGAGCTGTCGAGCAGGGTGCCGTCGAGGTCGGTCGCGATCAGCCGCACGGGGTAGGTCCCTGAGCCTGTCGAAGGGTCAGGAGAAGATCATCGGCAGGTCGTCGTCGGCGTCGTCGCCGCCGAAGTCCAGATCGACCACCACGGGCACGTGGTCGCTGGGCTGCTCGCCCTTGCGCTCGTTGCGGTGGATCGACGCCCCGGTGACGGCATCGGCGAACGTCTTCGAGCCGAGGATGAAGTCGATCCGGATGCCCTCGTTGCGCGGGAACTTCAGCCGCTGGTAGTCCCAGTAGGTGTAACCCTCGGGGAGCAGCGGGCGCACGACGTCGGTCACGCCCGCGTCGGTCAGCGCGAAGAACGCGTCGCGCTCGGCGGGGGAGACGTGGGTGGAGCGGCCGACCACGATGTCGGGGTCGCCGTTGTCATGGTCGAACGGGATGATGTTGAAGTCGCCGACGAGGGCGAGCGGAAGGTCGGGATTCGCCGACAGCTCGGCCGCCGTGGACTGCTTGAGCTGCTCGAGCCAGTGCAGCTTGTAGACGTAGTGCGGGTCGTCGAGCGAGCGGCCGTTGGGCACGTACAGGCTCCAGACGCGCACGCCGTCGACCATGACGCCCAGAGCACGCGCCTCCTGCGGGGCATCGGGGCCCTCGTGGCCCTTCGCGAACCCGGGCATGCCGTCGAAGGCGGTGCGGACGTCGGTGATCGGCAGCCGGCTGGCGATGGCGACGCCGTTCCACTGATTCAGGCCGTGCACCTCGACGTGGTAGCCGGCCTCCTCGAAGGGCGCATACGGGAACTGCTCCGGCTTGCACTTCACCTCCTGCATCGCGAGCACGTCGATGTCTTCACGGACGGCGAACTCGACGGTGCGGGTGACGCGGGTGCGGATGGAGTTGACGTTCCAGGTGGCCAAGCGCATGCGTCCAGCCTAGTTGCGAGATTCGACCCGACGCTTCCCTTGGCGATTTAGACGGCACCATAATCGGGAGATGCGTGCAATCGATGACCTGGCTGTGAAGGACCTCTCCGATGCCGTGGAATTCGCCGCCGATCATCCTCGACGGCTGCTGCCCGAGCGAGCGTGGGTCACCCCGGCGATCGAAGCCCACCGCGACGAGTTTGCGCAGATGGCGCACACACAGATCACTGGAGAATGGCAACCGAGCCGTGAGCGGATTGTCGGAGCGAGCAAGGCTCGGCATGGCGTGCGCCCGGTGGCGGTCTGGGACCCGGTGAGCCATGCAGCGTACGACGCCCTGGTCGCGCGGATCACGCCGTCGCTGCCTGAACTCGTGCGCTCCGGTGACGCATGGCGGGAGTTTCTTCGATCGCCGCTGAATGATTATGCGGCGCCATCAGCCAAGTACATCGTCGCTGCGGATATCGCGTCGTGCTATCAATTCATCGACCATGGGATCCTCGCGGCGGAACTCACCGGGCGATCAAACGACCGGACGGCCGTGCAATCCATCGTTGACCTGTTGCGTGAGACGGGAGATCGTCGCTACGGACTGCCGCAGCAATCGCGCTCGAGTGATGTCATCGCCGAGCCATACCTCGCCCGCTTAGAGCGAGCGCTCGTTCGTAAGGGACTCACTCTTTCGCGCTACAACGACGACTTCCGCATCGTCTGCGAATCGTGGTCGAAGGTTAATCGGGCGATCGAGGTGCTTTCGGATGAGGCTCGACAGCTCGGACTCACGTTGAACGACTCGAAGATCGTCACTTCGAAAAGAGGAACGTACGAGAAGAGTCTCGACGAAGGGGACAAGCTTCGAGATGAAATCGCCGGTGAGGTGGGCTTCGTCTTCGACGAATACGACGAGGACAGCGAGGCACGCGAAGACGAGGCCGCCACGGACGTTGCACTCACCATCCTTGATCGGTGGCAGAAGATCGCCGGGACCGGCGAGGTGGCGGAAGCCGATCAAGCCACCCATCGCTCGCTGCTCGACCTTATTCCACGAGCCTTAGGAACTCTACGAGCGCAGGCGCATGACGACCCCTTCGCGGTCGAGGTCGCGTTCTCGCTGCTCCGGTTCGAGCAGACGCTGACTCCCAACGCATGTAGATATTTGGCGACGGTGCCGACGAAGGGAACCGTCGTGAATGCGTTCGACACGTTCCTTCAAGGGGACCGCTACCTCACCGACTGGCAGGCCTGGTGGCTGCAGATTCCGCTTCGCGGCGTTGCTCTCGCCGATGGGGCGGGAGGTCCAGCGCGCTTGGATTGGCTCCAGAAGGTTTATCGATCGACGGAACATGCACCTCTAATACAAGCTGAGACGGCACTGACGTTGGCTACCTTCGGGCATCCCGAGGCCTCCGAAGAGGAACTGGTGCACCGCTACGACCGTGCGACGAGAGTCGAAAGGCCAACTTTCGTCGCCGCACTCGCGACCGCCGGAGCGAGTACAGCGATGAGAAACGCAGTGGTCTCTGACTCGCCTCTGCACGAGTGGATCTTCGATTCGGTCGAAAGTCGTGCCTGACCTGCCGAAGACTACCGCCGGAGAAGAATCGCTCGGTCGGCTGCGACAACGACTCGACGAGTTCGAGGTGGCCGTTGCGGTGCTAGCCGCACGACCCTGGCGTGGTCGGCATCAATCCGGGCAGTCCGATGAAGGGATACGTGCTAATGCCCTCGTGGACCTCGTCGCCATCACAGAGAATTTTTCCGTGCACCGGTTGCTCGGAGTCGCGCCGGCGCTGACCGACCGCCAGGTCGGTACCTGGTACTCGCGGAAGGATCACTGGGCGAACCACGGCGTCGATCACGAGACCGCGCTCGCTCACGTTTGGCCGCAGATGGATGGGTTCGTTGTGGTCCGCAACGCCTTTCAGCACGGCCTTGGCGTCCTGACGCAGCAGCAATTGACGCAGCACCGCGACGACGTACTTCGGGTGCTATCGCAGTGTGGGGTCTTTGTCGACGGCGCCCGCGTGCGGCTCGCGGACACAGACGTGCGACGCTGCGCGAGCACCTGCTTCGCGTACATTCTGGAGGTTGACAACCGCGCACTCTAGTCAGGACTGGCACGTGTGCCTCCTACACTGGATGCCGTGACCGCACTCGACGCAGACCGCCAGACCCTCCTCGCCCTCATCACGGACGAGGCGGTGTTCCACGGCGATTTCACCCTCTCCAGCGGCAAGAAGGCGACGTACTACGTCGACATGCGCAAGCTCACCCTCGACCACCGCGCCGCTCCGGCCATCGGCCGCATCATGCTCGACCTGATCGCCGATCTCGACGTCGTCGCCGTCGGCGGTCTGACGCTCGGCGCCGACCCGATCGCGAACGCCGTCCTGCATGCCTCGGTCGGCACCGACCGTCCGCTCGACGCGTTCGTCGTGCGGAAGGAGCCGAAGGACCACGGCCGCGGTCGCCAGATCGAGGGCGCCGACGTGAAGGGCAAGCGCGTGGTCGTGCTGGAGGACACCTCGACCACCGGGCAGTCCGCGCTCAAGGCGGTCGAGGCGCTGCGCAAGGAAGGTGCGGAGGTCGTCGCGGTCGCGGTCATCGTCGACCGCAAGACCGGCGCGCAGGCCGCCATCGAGGCCGAGGGCCTGGAGTGGCGCGCGGCCTTCGACCTCGACGACCTCGGACTCGACCCGCAGTGACCCGCTATGCGCTGGCCGTCGACGTGGGCGGCACGAAGATGGAGGCCGCCCTCGTCGCCGACGACGGCACGCTCGTCCCCGGCAGCCGCAGCCGGCAGCCCACCGGCCGCGAGGCGACGTCCGCGTCGTTGACGGCGGCGGTCGACGCGATCGTGCGGCATGCGCTCGCGGCCCTGCCAGCCGATGCGGAGCTCGTCGGCGCCGGGATCGGCAGCGCGGGTCCCGTGGATCGGACCCGCGGGGAGATCCTGCCGGTGAACATGCCCCTCGCGCGGGGGTTCGGCCTCGTCGATGCGGTCGCCCGTGCGGCCTCGACCGCACTCGGACGGGACGTCCCGGCGGTCCTGGGTCACGACGGCGGCGCGCTCGCGCTCGCGGAGTCGTGGCTGGGGGCGACGCAGCAGGCGGGAGCCTCCCTGTCGATCGTCGTGTCCACCGGCGTCGGCGGCGGTTTCGTCGTGGGCGGTGCGTATGTGCCCGGGGCGAGCGGCAACGCCGGGCACCTCGGGCAGGTGCGCCGCGAGGGCGGGCTCACTCTTGAGGAGATCGCCTCCGGACCTGCCAGTGCCGCCTGGGCGCGGGAGCAGGGCTGGTCCGGCGCGACCGGGGAGGACCTGGCCCGGGACGCCGCGGCCGGTGTCGCCGTCGCCCGCGCGGCGATCGAGCGCTCGGCCCGCGCCGTCGGGGAGGCACTGGCCGATGCCGCCACCCTCGTCGACCTCGACGTCGTCGCCATCGGCGGCGGCTTCTCGCGGGTGTCGGCGGACTACATCGACCTCGTCCAGCAGGCTCTCACCGCCAGCGCCGTGCACGAGTACTCCCGTCGCACCCGCGTCGTCCGCTCGGGCCTGGGCGACGAGGGGCCGCTGATCGGCGCCGCCGCCCTCGTCCTGCGCTGACGGGAGTGTCAGCCCCCTGACACGAGCAGGTGTCGCGGGGGCCCTTCGAGCCGGGCGACGGCGATCTTCAGATCCGTGACGTCCGCCGCCACCGCATCGATGCGTGCGGTGAGCTTCTCTTCGACGGTGTCGATGCGTGCGGTGAGCTTCTCTTCGACGGTGTCGATGCGTGTGGTGAGCTTCTCTTCGACGGAGTCGATGCGTGTGGAGAGCCGGTGGTCGACGGTGCCGAGACGCTCGTCGATGCGACGGATCATCCACGCCCCTGCCGCGAACAGGCTCGCGCCGAGGGTGAGCACGACGCCGATCGCGCTGACGATGATCGTGAGGGTGTCCGCGGACACGGTGCTCCCTTCCTCAGTGCGGGTGTGGCTTCGACGATACGTGGTCGCCGTGCGGGCGCCGGTCGGAATTCCGGCATCTGTGAAGAGGTCGCGTGCAGGCTCGATGGGGGAGGAAGAGTGAGTCACCGCAGCGCCGGGACGGCGCGCCCGGAGCGCGACGCCACGAGCATCAGCACGGGGATGACCGCGCACAGGACGGCGGACACGAGGAACGTGACGCCCGACGCCGGGTCGCGTCCGATCAGCAGGACGAGCGTGGGCACGAACGTGCCGCCGACCGCGCCGCAGGCCACGAGCGCCCCGGTGACGGCGGCGCTGCGGGCCGGATCGAGTCGGTCGAGCGCGAGTCCGAGGATGAGGCCGTAGCTCGGGGCCAGCAGGACCACCACGACGGCCAGGATGAGCAGCGCCGCGACCGGCTGCTCGCCGAGGAGCACCCCGGCGAGCACCAGGAGGAGGGCGGCAGCACCAGTGGCGGTCGCCAGCAGCGCGAGCGGCGGAACCGCCGCGCGCCGGAGAGCGGCGGCGCCGAAGCGGCCGACGGCCATCAGCGCCCAGAAGGCGGAGGTGCCGAGGGCGGCGGTGGCGGGCTCGATCGCGAGCGCCCGCTCCGGGATCACGGCCGACCAGCCCGACAGGACGGTCTCCACGCCGACGTAGAGCGGCAGAGCCAGCGCGAAGGGGAGGAGGACGAGCAGGGAGCGTGCGTCCCGTCGCGCCGGGGCCTCGGTCGCACGGGCGAGAGTGCTGGCGCCGGCGAGCACCGCGACGGTCGCCAGGGGTACGGTCGCGAGCAGCGCCAGGGCCGGACGGGCGCCGGCCCCGAGCGCGACCACGAGCGGTGTGACGGCGGCGCACACGGCGACCGTGCCCATCAGGGCGCTCAGCACCCCGGTCGCGCTCCCCGTGCTGGCGGCCTTGGCTGCCACGGAGCCCGCGGCCTCGACGAGACCGAACCCGAGCCCCGCGAGCGCGGCGGCCGCGATGAAGACGCCCGGATCCGTCGCGAGGGCGACACCGACGATGGCGGCCGCCTGGAGGAGGCTGCCCAGCACGAGCGTCGTCCGGGGCGGTCGGCGCACCAGGAGCGGGCCCGACAGCAGCACGCCCACGAGGAGTCCCGCGAAGAGGACGGGCACGGCGGCACTCAGGTCGGCATCCGTCGCGTGCTCTGCGGACGGAAGGACGGCCGGGACGAACGCCGCGGTCACGCCGAGGCCGCCGAACGCCGTGAACAGCCCGACGCGGAGTCGGCTCGCGCTCATCTCAGGCACCGCCCGCGCGCACGTGATGCACGGCGGCGAAGGTGTCGCGGAGGGCCTCCATCGAGCGATCGTAGTTGGACTGCGCGACCCCGATGAAGATGCAGTCGACGACCATGAGCTGGGCGATCCGGCTGCCCAGGGCCCCGGAGCGGAAGCCCGTCTCGCGCGCGGCGGTGGTCAGCACGATGTCGGCCTGACCGGCGAGCGGGGAGCCGGCATGGTTGGTGATGGCGATGGTCGTCGCGCCCGCCTGCCGGGCGAGCAGGAGGAACTCGATGGTGTCGGTCGTGGCGCCCGTGTGCGAGACGGCGATCGCGACGTTCCCCGGCCCGAGGGTGGCGGCCGAGGTCCAGGCGGCGTGCGGGTCGGACCACTCCAACGCCGTCCGCCCGATCCGGGTGAGCTTGCGCTGGAGGTCGAGCCCGACGATGGAGCTCGCCCCCACGCCGAAGATGTCCACCCGGGTGGAGGAGGTGATCGCCTCGACCGTGGCGCGGAGCGCGTCGGTGTCGAGCACCTTGGCGGTGTCGGCGAGGGAGAGCGTCTCGGCGAGCGACACCTTCGCGACGATGTCGGCGAGGGTGTCGTTGCGGTCGATGTCGCCGGACACGGCGGGGAGCGCGGCGGTGTCGAAGGTCTCGCGTTCGACCTCCCGCAGCACGTGGTTGCGCAGCTCGCGCACATGCTCGTACCCGAGACGCTTGCAGAACCGCACGACGGACGTGGTCGAGGTGTCGCAGCGGTGCGCGAGCTCGGCGACGGAGAGCCCGGCGGTTCCGGCGGGGTCGGCGAGGAACAGGTCGGCGATGCGCTGCTCGCTCGGACGGAGTTCTGGGCGCAGGGCGCGCATCCGCACGAGCACGAGATGGGTGCCGGCGTCGTCGCGAGCGGCATCGTGGGGCATGGGGTCTCCGATCGGTGTTCATAACACTAGAGGAACTTCTGTTACATGCGTAGATGCTTTCGTGTACTTTTGGTACTTACCCAGACCGACGATGTTCGCGGGGCATCAGGCAGCACCGCCTGATCCGAGCCAGGGCGACGCGGTCCCAGCCAGGAGGAAACAGCAATGAGCACAGCACGGTGGGCGTCTCTCGGCGCCCTCACCGCCACGGGCCTCGCCGCGGCGCTCGTCATCACCGGGTGTTCCGCACCGGCGTCGAACCCGTCCGACACCGGATCCGGATCCGCCGGCGGCGACCTGGTCATCGGCGTCACGAGCGATCCCGACACCCTCTTCCCGTGGAAGGCCACCCAGTTCCAGGCGGTCAACGTCCTGCAGAACCTGTACGGCACGCTGACCGAGTTCGACGAGGAGCTCAACGTCGTCCCCGGTCTCGCCGAGTCCTGGGACGTCTCCGAGGACGGCCTCACGGTCACCCTCCACCTCCGCGAGGGCGTCACGTTCGCGGACGGCAGCGCCTTCGACTCCGCCGACGTGAAGTACTCGCTGGACGCGATCGCCGATGAGGCGACCGCTGCCGTGGCCGCGAGCTCCCTCGCCTCGGTCGCCGCCGTCGAGGCCACCGACGAGAGCACCGTCACCCTCACCCTCAGTGCCCCCGATGCCGCGCTGCCCGCGAACCTCGCCGTCATCAACATGGCGATGCTCTCGTCGGACGACACCGAGGAGGCGCTCAACACCACCCCGAACGGCACCGGCCCGTTCGTGCTGGAGGACCGGAAGGCGAGCCAGTCGCTCACCCTCGCCAAGAACGAGGACTACTGGGGCGACACCGCGCTGCTCGACACCGTCGAGTTCCGCGTGATCCCCGACGAGTCGTCCATCGTCTCGGCGATGCAGTCCGGCAACGTGCAGCTGGCCGTGTTCGACGACCCGCTCGTCGCGCAGACGGCCGAGGGCGCGAACGTCGAGGTCGCCACCACCCCGCAGCTCAGCTACCACGCCCTGCAGCTGAACGCGCAGCGCGGCGACCTCGCCGACGTGAACGTGCGGCTCGCGATGCAGTGCGCGATCGACCGTCAGGAGGTGCTCGACACCGCCGCGCTCGGCGAGGGCGAGGTCACCGGTCCGATCACCTCTCCCGCGTTCAAGTCCGACCCCGACGCGCGCCCGTGCCCCGAGCGTGACCTCGACAAGGCGGCCGAGTACCTGAAGAAGGCCGGCAAGGAGGACGGCGTCACCGTCAAGACGATCGTGTCCCAGGGCGAGTACGCCACCTCCGTCAACGAGGCGCAGAACCTCAAGGCGCAGCTCGCCGACGCGAACATCACGCTCGACCTCGAGGTGCTCGAGTCCGGCGCGTTCGTGGACCGCTGGATCGCGGCCGACTTCGACGCCGCGGTCGCCCTCAACGGCGGACGCCCGGACCCGGACGGCATGTACGGCCGTTACTTCACCAGCACCGGCAACCTGAACCAGGTCGCGGGGTACTCCTCGCCCGAGCTCGACGCGCTCTTCGCCGAGGGACGCGAGACGGCCGACCCGGAGAAGCGCAAGGACATCTACGCGCAGGTCTCCGAGAACCTCGAGGACAACGCCGCCTGGATCTGGCTGTTCACCAGCTACACCTACACCGCGACGGCCTCGACCGTCGACGGCTTCACCCCGATGGCGAACGGCTCGCTGCAGTACCTGCGGACCACCTCCATCCAGTAGTGGAACGAGGGGGCGCGGACGTCCGCGCCCCCTCGGCTCCCCGACGACAGGCACCTCTCCCACGCGCATGTTCAGACAGCTCCTCCGCAACAGCGTGCTGCGACGCATCCTCGCAGCCCTCGGCACCCTCTTCGGCGTCGCCGTCTTCGTCTTCCTGATGCTGCGCGCCATCCCCGGCGACCAGATCAGCTCCGGCCTCGGCACCGAGGCGGCCGCGCTCACTCCGGCGCAGCGTGCCGCGCTCGAGGCGTACTACGGTCTCGACCAGCCGCTCGTCGTGCAGTTCTTCTCCTGGCTCGGCAACATCTTCACCGGCAACCTCGGCTTCTCCTCCCGGGCGCAGACCAGCGTGCTCGAGCTCACCGCCGCCGCGCTGCCGGTCACCTTCGAGCTCGCGATCTTCTCGATCGTCATCGCGCTCGCCATCGGCATCCCGCTCGGCATGCTGTCCGCCTCGAAGCCCGACTCGCTCCGTGACGGCGTCGGTCAGGTCGTCGGCCTCGCCGGCCTCTCGATCCCCGCGTTCCTGCTCGGCACGGCGCTGCTGGCGATCCTCGCGCAGTCCCTCGGCTTCAACCCGAACGGCCAGGGCTACGCGCGGCTCTTCGACGACCCCGCTCTGAACCTCCAGCAGATGCTCCTGCCGTCGATCGTGCTCGGCTTCGGCATCGCCGCGCCGATCATGCGCACCACGCGCACCGCGGTCCTCGAGATCCGTGCCAACGACTTCATCCGCACCGCGAAAGCCAAGGGCGTGCCGCCCCGCCGCCTCCAGGTGCGCCATGTGCTGGGCAACGCGCTGGTCCCCATCGTCACCATGACCGGCCTGCAGTTCGGCTACCTGCTGGGCGGCGCGGTCGTGGTGGAGCAGATCTTCTCGCTCCCCGGCATCGGCCGCCAGGTGCTGCTCGGCATCCAGCAGAAGGAGTACGCGCTCGTGCAGAGCACCGTCCTGGTGATCGCGCTCGCCTTCGTCATCGTCAACCTGCTCACCGACCTGCTCTACCGGGTCATCGATCCCCGGGTGCGTGCCGCATGACCGACATCTCTCAGACCCCGGCCCTCGCTCCCGGCGGCGGGCGCACCATGGAGCGCGTGCGTCTCCTGCTGCGCAGCCGCAGCGGTCTCGCCGGCCTCATCATCGTCGTCCTGCTCGCGGTGCTGAGCCTCGTCTCGGCGTTCGGCCTGCTGCCGTTCGACCCGCTCGCGCAGGACCCGCCGTCCCGGCTGCAGCCGCCGTCCGCGGTGCACTGGTTCGGCACCGACCAGTTCGGCCGCGACGTGTTCTCGCGGGTGGCAGCCGGTGTCGCCAACTCGGCGCTCATTTCCGTGGTCGCCGTGGCGTTCGCGACCGTGGTCGGCACGGTCTGCGGACTCATCGCCGGTTTCTACCGCGGCTTCTCCGACGGGGCGATCACGGCGGTCACCAACGTGCTGTTCGCGTTCCCGCCGCTGCTGCTCGCCCTGTCGCTCGCCTCGGTGTTCGACCGCAACTGGTTCACGATCGCCGTGGCCATCGCGATCGTCTACGTGCCGATCTTCATCCGCGTGACCCGCGGCCCCGTGCTGTCGCTGCGCGAGGTGGAGTACGTCAAGGCGGCCAAGAGCACGGGGCAGAGCCGCATGGCGACCATGTTCCGCCACGTCCTGCCGAACATCACCTCGATCATCATCGTGCAGGTCACGCTCTCCCTCTCGTGGGCGGTGCTCACGGAGGCGTCGCTGAGCTTCCTCGGACTCGGGACTCCGCCGCCCGCGCCCTCGCTCGGCTCCATGATCTTCGAGGCGCGGACCCTCGTGACCATCGCCCCGTGGACGATGATCGCCCCCGGCGTGGTCGTCGTGCTCCTCGTCGTCGGCCTGAACCTGCTGGGCGACGGGCTGCGCGACAGCCTCGACCCGCGGAACCGGGGCAAGCGATGATCGCGGAAGACCTCGGCGCCCTCGCCACCGAGGCGAGCGACCCCCGGTACGCCCGCCTCGATCAGATGAGCGTGGCCGAGCTCGCGCAGACCATGAACGAGGCCGACGCCACCGTGCCCGCGGCCGTGCAGCGCGCCCTCCCGCAGATCGTCCCGGCGATCGAGCAGACGGCCGCGCGCATGGCGCAGGGCGGACGTCTGGTCTACGTCGGCGCAGGCACCCCCGGACGCATCGGCGTGCTCGACGCCTCCGAGTGCCCGCCCACGTTCAGCACCCCGCCGGAGCTGGTGTTCGCGATCATGGCCGGCGGTCCCGGCGCGATCGTGAACCCCGTCGAAGGCGCGGAGGACGACGCGGAGGCGGGTGCCGCGGCCATCGACGCCGCGGACATCGGCCCGCTCGACACCGTGATCGGCATCGCCTCCAGCGGCCGCACGCCGTACGTGGTCGCCGCCGTCCGACGGGCGCGGGAGCGCGGGGCGCTCAGCGTGGGCCTGTCCTGCAACACCGGCACCGCGCTGAGCGCGGTCGCCGAGCACGGCATCGAGGTCGAGGTCGGCCCCGAGGTGCTCGCCGGCTCCACGCGCCTCAAGTCCGGCACGGCGCAGAAGCTCGTCCTGAACATGTTCTCGACCATCGCGATGGTCCGGAACGGCAAGGCCTACGGCAACCTGATGGTCGACGTGAAGGCCACGAACCACAAGCTCCGCGAGCGCGCGATCCGCATGGTGCGGACGATCGCCGACGTCGATCGCGACACGGCGGCCGCCGCGCTGGAGAGCGCAGGGTGGGATGTGAAGCTCGCCACGATCATGATCCGCCGCGGGGAGGACCTCGCCGCGGCCACCGACCGACTCGCGGCGGCCGACGGCCGTCTGCGCACCGCACTGGAGGAGAACTGATGCGCGTCCTGGGACTGATCTCCGGCACCTCGCACGACGGGATCGACGCCGCCGTCGTCGACTTCGCCACCAACGGGGGATTCACGGCGCACGGCGTCGACCTTCGGGGCACGGTGCTCGCGTCCACGAGCGTCCCCTACGATCCCGCGCTGCGGGCACGCCTCATCGCCGCGCTCCCTCCGGCGCAGACCACCCTGGCCGAGGTGGCCGAGCTCGACACCCTCATCGGGCAGGCGTTCGCCGATGTCGCGGCCGATATCGCGACGGAGGTCGGCGGCGTCGACGCGGTGTGCTCGCACGGCCAGACCGTTTACCACTGGGTCGACGGCGCCCACGCCCTCGGCACCCTCCAGATCGGGCAGCCCGCCTGGATCGCCGAGAAGGTCGGTGTGCCCGTCGTCTCCGACATCCGCATCCGCGACATCACGGCGGGCGGCCACGGCGCTCCGCTCGTGTCGTTCCTCGACGAGCTGCTGCTCCGTGGCCGCGCCGGCGTCTCGGCGGCGCTCAACCTCGGCGGCATTTCCAACATGACCGTCGTCCGCCCGGACGGCCTCGTCGCCTACGACATTGGCCCCGCGAACGCCCTGGTCGACGCGGTCATCGTCGCGCACGACCTCAACCCGCTCGGCTATGACGACGATGCGGCGATCGCCCGGACCGGACGGATCGACCAGGCGCTGCTGGACGCCATGCTCGCAGACCCCTACTACGCCCTCACCCCGCCGAAGAGCACGGGCAAGGAGCACTTCCACCTCGCCTACGTGCAGGAGCACCTCGCGGCGCAGGGACGTGAGATCGCGGTCGCCGACGTCGTGCGCACGCTCACCGAGCTCACGGTCCGCACGGTCGCCCGCGACGTCGAGGCCGCCGGGATCGGCTTCCTCGCGGTGTCCGGCGGCGGCTGCCGCAACCCGCTGATCCTGGACGGGCTGCGGACTGCGCTGCCGCAGACCGAGGTCGTCCTGGCCGACGAGCTCGGCGCCCCCGCCGACAGCAAGGAGGCTATCCTCCTCGCGCTCATCGGCTGGTCGACCCTGCACGGCGTCCCCGCCATCGTCCCCGGCGGGACCGGGGCGCGCGAGCCGCGCATCCTCGGCACGATCACGCCCGGCGCCGGTCCGCTGCAGATGCCAGAGCCGGTGGCGGCCATCGACTCCCTCGCCCTCACGGAGGCGGCGGGATCGTGACCGTCGTCGAGCGGATGCGCGTGCTGCGGGTGCCTTCGCCCCTGGCGCGTCCCTTCGTCACGGCCGTCCGTCGCACGGACCACCTCGATGTCGTGCTCGTGGAGGTGACCGACGCCGACGGTCGCCGCGGATACGGGGAGGCCGCGACGAGCTGGCGCGTCACGGGGGAGAGCCCGGAGAGCGTGACGGCCGTGGTCGCCGGTCCCTTCGCCGACGCCGTGCTCGGGCGCTCCGTCGACGACCCCGGGCTGCCGGACGCCCTCGCCGCGGCGGCCTGGGGCAACGCCGCTGCCCGCAGTGCGGTGGCCTGCGGGGTCGCCGACCTCGCCGCGCAGCACCGGGACGAGCCGCTCGCGCAGACGCTCGCCCCGCACGCAGACGCGCCCGCGCGCATCCGTACCGACATGACGCTGTCGGTGGCGGAGCCGGCCGCACTGGCCGCGACCGCGGTCGAGCATGCGGCGGCGGGATTCCGCTGCCTCAAGATCAAGGCGTCCCGCGAACACGATGCGGTCGCGGGGCTCGTGGCCGTCCGCTCCGCCGTCGGTGCCGACATCACCCTGCGCGTGGACGCGAACCAGGCGTGGGACGCCGAGACCGCGATCCGCGTCATCCGGGCGGCGGAGGACGCCGGTCTCGGACTCGAACTCGTCGAGCAGCCCGTCGCCGCGCGCGACCTCGATGCGCTGGCCGTGGTGACCGCCGCCGTCGACACGCCGATCATGGCGGACGAGTCGGTCCGCACCGCGCGGGACGTCCGGGACATCGCCGTGCGCGGAGCCGCCGGGCTCGTGAACGTCAAGCTCGCCAAGACCGGCGGGCTCCGCGAGGCGCTCGCGTGCGTGCAGGCCGCCCGCTCCGCCGGACTCGGCGTCATCATCGGCTGCATGATGGAGTCGCACGTCGGGGTGGCCGCCGCGGCGCACCTCGCCGCCGCGGTCGCTCCGGACGTCGTGCACGACCTCGACGCGGCATCGTGGTTGCGCCGGTCGCCGGTGACCGGAGGGCTGACCGCCGACGCGGGGCGGCTCACCCTCGCCGCGGCGGCGGGACTGGGGATCACCGGGATCGCCCCCGATGCCGAGGTGCTGCTCGACCGCTCCCGGACCGGAGCTCTCGTATGAGCGCCGCCGAGGCGATCGCCGCAGTCCTCGCCGGGCCGACCGCGCCGCGCGGAGCCGTCGCCGGTGTCGCCACCCGCATGGGCCGGGACACGGCCGCCGGCGGCCTCGCCGATCTCGCGGGGACGCCGGTCACGACGGACACGGCGTTCGACCTCGCCTCGGTCACCAAGGTCGCCGCCACCACCACCGCGATCCTCCGGCTGGTCTCCCGGGGCGACCTCCGGTTCGACGATCCGGTGGACCGCTTCGTCCCCGGAACCGCCTGCGCCCCCGGGACGACCGTGCGGCACCTGCTCCTGCACCGGGCGGGGCTCTGGGAGTGGCAGCCGCTCTACCTCGACGGTACGAACGACGGCGCGGCCGCCGCCGACACTCTCCCGCTCCGCTACGGCGTGGACGAAGGACGGCACTATTCCGACCTGGGTTTCCTGATCCTCGGACGGATCATCGCCGCCGCGACCGGCCTCCCCCTCGACGCCGCCGTGCGCGAGCTCGTGACCGGGCCCCTCGGTCTCACGCGCACGGGCTACGGGCCCGTCTCCGGTCGGGTCGCGTCATCCGCGGGCAACGGGGATGCCGCCGAGCGACGCATGGTCGCCACCGGCACGCCCTACCCGATCCTCACCTCTCGCCGGCACTTCCCCTGGCGTGAGGGGGAGATCACCGGGGTCGCCAACGACGGCAACTGCTTCCACGCCCTGCACGGCGTCTCCGGGCACGCCGGCCTGTTCGGCACGGTCGACGAGCTGCTGACCCTCGGCGTCGCGCTCGCCGCCCCCGAGTCGCACCCCGAGCTGTGGGATCCGGCGCTCGTGGCCGAGCTGTTCCGCGACGGCCCCGACCCCGGGCAGGCCCTCGGCTGGCGCAGCGACACCGTGACGGCGGACGGGCGCCCGACCCGGGTGCTCTGGCATCCCGGCTACACCGGATGCGCGCTGGGCGTGGTCCCCGCCACCGGAACCGCCGTCGTCCTCCTCGCGAACCGGCTGTTCGCCGACGAGATCGCCCCCACCGAGACCCTGTGGCGCGCAGCGCTGCCCGCACTCCTGGACCCCGAAGGAACGAGTACCCCATGAGCACCACTCCGCCCGTGCTGAGCATCGACGGCCTCGCGGTCGCCTTCCGGACCGGCTCCGAGCTGGTCACCGCCATCAGCGACATCTCGATCGACATCGCCGCCGGGGAGACGGTCGCCGTGGTCGGCGAGTCCGGCTCCGGGAAGTCCACCACGGCGGCCGCGGTCAACCGCCTGCTGCCGGAGAACGGCGTCATCACGGCGGGCAGCATCCGCTTCGACGGCCGCGAGCTCACCGACCTCCCCGAGAACGCGATGGTGTCGCTCCGCGGGGCCGGCATCGGCCTCGTGCCGCAGGATCCGATGTCGAATCTCAACCCCCTCCTGCGCGTGGGTGAGCAGATCGGGGAGGCGCTCGAGGTCCACGGGTACACGAGCGGCGACGCGACGAAGGCCCGTGTGGTCGAGCTGCTGGAGATGGTCGGGATCCCCGATGCCGCCCGCCGGGCGACCCAGTACCCGCACGAGTTCTCCGGGGGCATGCGGCAGCGTGTGCTCATCGCGATGGGGCTCGCCTGCAAGCCGCGGCTGCTCATCGCCGACGAGCCCACCTCGGCGCTCGACGTCACCGTGCAGCGGCGGATCCTCGACCAGCTCGACCAGCTGACCGACGAGCTGGGCACCGCGGTGTTCCTCATCACCCACGACCTCGCCCTCGCCGCCGAGCGCGCCGACCGCATCGTCGTGATGTTCCGTGGCCGTGTCGTGGAGGAGGGCACGTCGGCGGACGTCCTCGGCAACCCGCAGCACGAGTACACCCGGCAGCTGCTCGCGGCCGCGCCGAGCCTCGCGTCCCGCCGCGACGCCCTGCCTGCGCGCGAGGTCGCCGTCGACGCCGTGCCCTTCGTCGAGATCCGGGACCTGCGCAAGGAGTTCCCGCTCCGGAACGCGAAGGCCGGGGAGCCGCAGACCTTCACGGCGGTCGACGGCGTGAGCTTCTCGATCCGCCGCGGCACGACCGTGTCCATCGTGGGAGAGTCGGGCTCGGGCAAGTCCACCACGGCGAACATGGTGCTGGGACTGGAGGACGCGACCTCCGGGGCCATCCTCTTCGACGGCACCGATCTCACGACCCTCCGCCGCAAGGAACTGTTCGCGCTGCGCCGCCGCGTGCAGCCCGTCTTCCAGAACCCGTACGCCTCGCTCGACCCCCGGTACACCGTGGAGCAGTCGATCGCCGAGCCGCTGCGCGTGCACCGGATCGGCACCGCCGCTTCCCGGCACGCCCGCGTCCTGGAGCTCCTGGAGCAGGTCGCCCTGCCCGCGGCCATGGCCGAGCGGCTGCCGCACGAGCTCTCCGGCGGACAGCGGCAGCGCGTCGCGATCGCCCGCGCCCTGGCCCTGGAGCCCGAGCTCGTCGTGCTGGACGAGGCGGTCTCCGCGCTCGACGTGCTGGTGCAGGCGCAGATCCTCGACCTCCTCGCCGACCTGCAGAAGCGCCTCGGGCTCAGCTACCTCTTCATCAGCCACGACCTGGCCGTCGTGCGCATGATCTCCGACGAGGTGCACGTGATGCAGCGCGGCGTCGTGGTCGAGAGCGGCACCCCGGAGAGCATCTTCGACACGCCGCAGCATCCGTACACCCGGGAGCTGCTCGCCGCGATCCCCGGGGCGTCGCTCGCCTCCTGAGACCTCCCGGCGGCCGTCGGCTCAGCGCCGGCGGTCGTCGTCGTCCCAGGGGCCCTCCCACCAGCCGGCACGGTCGTCGTCCTCGCCGCCGCGGCGGCGGGAACGCACGAACTGCACCACGAACACGACCAGCGACGTGAGCATGATGAGGAACAGGACGAGGAACAGCAGGTCGCTCTGGTTCATGGGCGCTTCCCCTCCGCGGCATCCGCCACGATCTTCGCGATGCGCGCGGCCCTGGTCTCCGGCCGCTTGGCCATCGCGATGTGCGTGAGGCCGAGCTTCTTCACCGACTTCGGGAACGCATCCCAGTTCCCCCTCGCCGCGGGCACCGCGTCGAGGGCGGCCGTGAGCTCCGGCGGCTCGATGCCGGCCTCGGGGCCGTCGAGGACGGTCCAGGAGCCGTTCGCCTTCGCCGTCTCCAGCGCACGGATGCCGGCCGGAGCGAGGAGCCCCGCGGCCTCCAGCTCCGCGATACGGGCCTTGTTCGTCGCCGCCCAGCCGCTCCCCGGGCGCCGAGGGGAGAACCACTGGCCACCGGTCTCGTCGTCGAACGTGCGCACCGGGCCGTCGATCCACCCGAAGCACAGCGCCTGCCGGACGGCGTCCTCGTAGCCGACGCCGGTGGCGGATCGCCCGCGCACGCTCAGCAGCCACACCCCGGCCGTGCGTTCGTGGTTCGCCTCGAGCCAGGCGCGCCAGGCCGCGGCGTCCGCCGCCGTGACCCGCTCGCCGTCGTCGAGGGCGCCCACGTCAGTCCTCGTCGAGGGTGGGGATCGAGTCGGTGATGGTCGGCAGCAGGTCGGCGACCGAGTCGACGATCTCGTCCGGGCGGAAGGGGTACTGCTCGATGATCCGCTGGTCGCTGATGCCGGTGAGCACGAGCACCGTGTGCAAACCCGCCTCGATGCCGGCGACGATGTCCGTGTCCATCCGGTCGCCGATCATGCCGGTCTTCTTCGAGTGCGCGCCGATCTTGTTCAGGGCCGAACGGAACATCATCGGATTGGGCTTGCCGACGACGTAGGGCTCCTTGCCGGTGGCCTTGGTGATGAGGGCGGCGATCGCACCCGTGGCCGGCAGCACCCCGTCGGCGCTCGGGCCGGTGGCGTCCGGGTTGGTCACGATGAAGCGCGAGCCGTTGATGATGTGGCGGATGGCCTTCGTGATGGCCTCGAACGAGTAGTTGCGGGTCTCGCCGACGACGACGAAGTCGGGGTTCGTCTCGGTCATGATGAAGCCGGCCTCGTGCAGCGCGGTGAGGATGCCGGCCTCGCCGATGACGAAGGCGGAGCCGCCCGGGAGCTGCTGCGCGAGGAAGTCGGCGGTCGCGAGCGCCGAGGTCCAGATGCGCTCCTCCGGCACGATCAGGCCGCTCGCACGGAGGCGGGCCGAGAGGTCGCGGGCGGTGAAGATCGAGTTGTTCGTGAGCACGAGGTAGGGGATCTCGTTGCGCTCCCATCCGGCGAGGAGTTCGGAGGCCCCGGGGATGGCGTCGTTCTCATGGACGAGCACGCCGTCCATGTCGGTGAGCCAGCATTCGATGTCGTCACGGTGTGCCATGTGCTCAGCCTAGAGGCCCCACCTTTCCTTTCGAATCGCCTGATTGGTCCCATCCCCGGCCGGTTTGCCGCAAAGTGCGCGATTCGAAGCCGGGGTCAGGCCGACAACCACACCACGTCGCGGGCGGCGGGGGGCAGCGGCGGCTCGGTGCCGTCGAGGGCGATGCCGGACGGGGTCACCGTCACGGTCGTCCCGACGACGACCCCGTGGGAGTCGAGGGTCCGCAGGAGCTCCGGGTCGCGGTCGTCGACGCGGAGCACGCGGCCGGTGTGTCCGTCCGGGGCGTCCGCGAGCAGGACGAAGGGCTCCCGTTCGATGCGGCCCTCCGCGTCCGGGATGGCGTCTCCGTGCGGGTCGAAGCGCGGCCGCCCCAGGCGCTCGTCGATGCCCTCGAGCAGCCGGTCGCTGATGGTGTGCTCCAGCACCTCGGCCTCGTCGTGCACCTCATCCCATCCGTACCCGAACTCCTGCACGAGCCAGGTCTCGATGAGGCGGTGGCGGCGGACCATCGCGAGGGCTCGGGTGGTCCCCGCGTCCGTCAGCCGGACCGCTCCGTAGGGCACGTGCGACACGAGTCCCGCCGCGGCGAGCTTCTTCACCATCTCCGTGACCGACGACGGGGCGATGCCGAGCTTGGCCGCCAGGACCGAGGGGGTGATCGGCGCATCCTGCCACTCGGTGTGCGCGTAGACGGTCTTCAGATAGTCGTCAGCTGCCGGGGATGCCACCCCACCACCTTACGTGTCCGGGTCGGCCGGCCTCGCGGCCTGAGTCAGGCGCCCGCGGAGCCGAGCAGGATCACGGCCGCCTGCCCCGCGAAGAAGAGCACGAGGAATCCCAGGAGGGCGGCGGCGAGCGAGAGGCGCCCGTCGAAGCCCTCCACCTCGGCGATGCCCACCTTGCGGGCACGGAAGGCGAAGATCAGGGTCGCGACGCCGAGCGCGAGCTGCACCCACGGGCTGGCCGGGCCGATGACCTTCGGGAATGCGATGAGCAGACCGCCGATGACGCCGGTCGCGAAGCCGCTCCAGGTGAGGAGGCGGACGGTGCGTCGGGCGGAGTCTGCAGACATGATGTCGAGCCTATCCGGCGTCATGCCCCCGTCAGCACCAGCCAGAGCAGGGCGCCGTTCAGGGCGATGAGGAGCACGGAGGCCACGACGCCGGCGACCGTCGTCCACGGCCGGTTGACCCAGGCGCCGAGCGTGCGGCGCTGCGCGGTGAGGGTGACGAGCGGGATCAGCGCGAACGGGATGCCGAACGACAGCACGACCTGGCTGAGGACGAGGGCGAGCGTGGGGTCCACCCCGATGCCGAGGATCACCAGCGCGGGGATGAGCGTCACCAGGCGCCGGGCCAGCAGGGGGATGCGCACGTGCAGGAGGCCGTGCATGATCTCGGCGCCCGCGTACGCGCCGACGGAGGTCGAGGCGAGACCCGAGGCGAGCAGCCCCACGGCGAAGAAGGTCGCCACGACCGGGCCGAGGCCTGCGGCGAGGGCGGCGTGCGCCCCCTCCAGCGAGTCGGTGCCCGCGACGCCCGCGAGGTTCGCCGCCGCGAGCAGGAGGATTCCGAGGTTCACCGAGCCCGCGATGACCATCGCGATCGTCACATCCCAGCGCGTCGCCGTGAGCAGGCGGCGGATCCGCGAGGTCTCGATCCGGGCCGCCTCCTCGGTCGTCTCGGCACTCGTCGCACCGAACCGGTCGCGGGCCAGAGAGGAGTGCGCGTAGATCGCGTGCGGCATGATCGTCGCGCCGAGGATCGAGGCGGCGAGGAGCACGGACCCCGTGTCCTCGAAGCGCGGCACGAGGCCGCTCACGACGCCGGCCGGGTCGGGTGGCGCGAGGAACAGGCCGGCCATGAAGCCGATCGTGATCACGAACATGAGGCCGATGATCACGAACTCGAACGGTCGGGCGCCGCGACGGTTCTGCACCGCGAGCAGGACCATGGACACGGCCCCGGTGATGAGGCCGCCCCACAGCAGCGGCACGCCGAAGAGAAGGTTCAGGGCGACGGCGCCGCCGATGACCTCGGCGAGGTCCGTCGCCATCGCGACCAGCTCCGCCTGGAGCCAGTAGGCGCGGCGGGCCCAGGGGCGGCGCAGCCGCTGGCCCAGCACCTCCGGGAGGCTCTGGCCGGTGACGACGCCGAGCTTCGCGGACAGGTACTGGATCAGCCAGGCCATCACGTTGCCGGCGACGACCACCCACACGAGCAGATAGCCGTACTGCGCCCCCGCTGTCATGTTGCTGGCGACGTTGCCCGGGTCGAGATAGGCCACACCCGCCACCAGCGCCGGTCCCAGCAGCCACAGCAGGCGCGGCGAAGCGGTGCGAGCAGGGATCACGGAGGCGGCGGAATTTTTAGGCACACCGAAACCGTAGCGTATTTTTCGGCACACCTAAATATCGTGTCGTGATGGCCGGGACTCCTTCGACGATGGGGTGCCGGCTCCTCCGCCCGACGGCGACCAGGCGGAGGCGGCGATAGCCTGGCGGGATGGAAGCGCAGCGCCCCGAGAGCACGGAACCGACCGCCCCCGGGGGGTCCTCGGCGCAGCCCGGATACGGCGTCGGCCCCTGGCCCGGAGGGCTGTCGGCCTGGCCTGAGGGAGAGCAGTACGATCCCGAGCTCCTCGCGCACGGCGACACGCGAAACGTCATCGACCGCTATCGCTACTGGCGCATGGAGGCGATCGTCGCTGATCTCGATACGCGGCGTCATCCGTTCCACGTCGCGATCGAGAACTGGCAGCACGACATGAACATCGGTTCCATCGTGCGCAGCGCCAACGCGTTCCTCGCCGATACGGTGCACATCATCGGCCGCCGTCGCTGGAACAAGCGCGGCGCCATGGTGACCGACCGCTACCAGCACGTCGTGCACCACGAGGACATCGCGACCTTCGCCGCCTGGGCGGCCGCAGAGGGTCTGCCCGTCATCGCGATCGACAACGTCGACGGGGCCGTGCCGGTGGACCGCGCCGACCTGCCGCGCTCGTGCGTGCTCCTCTTCGGTCAGGAGGGGCCGGGCCTGTCGCCGGAGGCACTGGCTGCCGCCTCCGGTCACATCGAGATCACGCAGTACGGCTCGACCCGATCGATCAACGCGAGTGCCGCCGCCGCCGTCATCATGTACGAGTGGTGTCGTCGCCACGCGGAGTGAGCACGACGAGCGGTCGTACCTGCTTCGTCAGGCCGGATCGATGCCGAAAAGGTGCCGCGAGATCGCGCTGACGTCGCGGTCGAGGCCGTCCATGCGCCGGCTCAGACCGTGCACCTCCTTCCGGAGATCCCCGATCTCGGCTTTCACGCCGACGATCTCGCCCCTGATCCCGCCGATCTCGCCCTTGATCCCGCCGATCTCGCCCTTGATCCCGCCGATCTCGCCCTTGATCCCGCCGATCTCCGTGTGGATCCCGCCGATCTCCGTGCGGACCGTGCCGATCTCCGTCTTGATGATCCTCACGAACATCGTCGCCATGAGCGTGATCGTGGCGTACATGCCCGAGGCGAGAACCCCGATCGTCGTCCATACCTGCGCGTCGTTCATCCCCAGCAGCCCTTCAGTGTCGCTCCATGCTGGACCGGAGCGACAGAGTGGCGGGGCGCTGTATTCCGCTGTGCCCGGCGGCAAGGGATAAGTCGTTCTTCGGGTCGCCTGTGGAGGAGCTACGCCGGCGCGGCGAGCCACCGGCCGGAGCGCACTCGCCACCCCAGCGTCGCCAGCCGTGCGAGCAGGTACACCCCGAAGAACGCGACGGCGAGCCACACGAGGCCGGCGGTGCCGTCGACCCCCGTCGCGGCGATGATCGCCAGGGTGGGCAGGAACGGCACGAGGTTCAGACCGCCCGCGATCGCCAGGTACCGGGCGTCGTTCGCTCCCATGAGCACTCCGTCGAGCACGAACACCACGCCCGCGACCGGCTGCGCCACCGCGAGCACGATCAGGGCCGGCTGCACCACCTCTGCCACGCCCTGATCGCCGGTGAAGACGATGCCGAGCACCCCGGAGAGGGCGGCGATGACGGCGCCGACCACGACGCCGAACCACGCTCCCCACGCGACCGTCCGCGCCAGCACTCGCCGCACCTGCTCCTCGTCACCGGCGCCCAGCTCCTTGCCGATCAGCGCCTGCGCGGCGATCGCGAGCGCGTCGAGGGCGAAGGCCGCCGCGGAGAAGATGGTGAACACGATCTGCCACCCGGCGAGCTCCTCGGTGCCGATCCCGGTCGCCACGGCCACGGTCGCGAGCAGGGCGATGCGCAGGCTCACGGTGCGGAGGAACAGCCAGCCGCCCGACGTCGCGGTGTGGCGCAGGCCCTCCCGCTGGGCACGCAACGAGGCGCTGTGCCGGGTCGCGAGGCGCCGGACCACGAGCGCGTACGCCGCGACCATGCCCCACTGCGCCGTCACGGTGCCCGCCGCGGAGCCGGCGATGCCCCAGCCGAGTCCGTAGATGAAGAGCCAGTTCAGCAGGGCATTCGCCGCGAAGCCGAGCCCCGCGATCCACAGCGGCGTCATGGTGTCCTGCATCCCGCGCAGGAGACCGGTGGCGGCGAACACGATGAGCATCGCGGGGAGACCCCACATCGAGATCACGAGGTACTCGTTCGCCTGCGCCGCGACCTCGGCGCTCGCGCCGAACAGGGAGACGAGCCAGGGGGACGAGACGGCGCCGACGACGGCGAGCACGGCACCCAGGCCGAGCGCGAGCCACATGCCGTTGATCCCGACGGAGACCGCCTCTCCCGGACGCCCGGCCCCGAATCGTCGCGCGACCGCGGGGGTCGTGGAGTACGCGAGGAACACCATGAGGCCGACGATCGTCTGCAGCACGGCTCCGGCGATGCCGAGCCCGGCGAGGGGGACAGTGCCGAGATGGCCGACGAGGGCGGCGTCGACGATGAGGAAGGCCGGCTCCGCGATGAGCGCGCCGAGG
The DNA here is from genome assembly GCF_040702645.1 of Microbacterium sp. NPDC078814. Taxonomy (NCBI): domain Bacteria; kingdom Bacillati; phylum Actinomycetota; class Actinomycetes; order Micrococcales; family Microbacteriaceae; genus Microbacterium; species Microbacterium sp. NPDC078814. Next base: position 52,661 of record NZ_JBFBLT010000003.1, on the reverse strand, counting down.
GCGGGGACCGCCAGGCGCAGGATCTCGCGGTTCAGGGAGGTGCGGGCGGCCATCCTCCGAGCCTATGACCTGTCGTCGACGCCCGAGACCGCCGGCCTCGACCGGACGTAGGGTGAAGGAGGAGCTCCCAGCGGACGGAGGCGCACCATGACGGATCCCCGGGAGGCGGCCGCGCGCTATCGAGCGCGGCAGCAGCAGGGCGATGCTGTCCCCGACGAGGCGGACACCGCCGCGCCGCCCGGTGCCGCGGCCGCGGTGGACCGCGCCGCCTTCGTCGAATCCGCCATCCAGGTCGCCATCCGTCGCGGCGACTTCGACGATCTGCCGGGAGCCGGGAAGCCGCTCGAAGGTCTCGGCGACCACCACGACCCGGACTGGTGGATCCGCCGGAAGATCGAGACCGAGGGCCTGACCGGGCTCGGCCCTCCCGCCATCCTCCTGCGCACGGAGGACCGCGAGCTCGACGGGCAGCTCGACCTCCTCGGTCGCGAGTCCGACGTGCGCGAGGTGCTCGAGGACTTCAACCGGCGTGTGCGCGAGGCCCGACGCCAGCTCCAGGGCGGACCTCCCGTCGTGACCCCGCTGCGCGACGTCGACGCCGAGGTCGTCGCGTGGGCGGAACGCCGGGCCGCGCGGACACCGCTGCCCGAGACGTCGCCGCGGCGCCGACGCTTCGGGCGCCGACGCCGGGACTGAGGTCTTCTGGACACCGTGGGGGACCCCGGCCATAGGCTGGAGCGCATGACCGACGTGCTTCCCGCGGGCCTCGCGCTCGACGACCTCAGCCCCGACATCCGCCCGCAGGACGACCTGTATCGCCACGTGAACGGCGCCTGGATCGCTCGCACCGAGATCCCCGGGGACAAGGCGCGCTGGGGCTCCTTCCATCTGCTGGCCGAGCAGGCCGAGAAGGACGTCCGTGCGATCGTCGAGGAGTCGCAGGAGGCGGAGGAGGGCACCCTCGCCCGCAAGATCGGCGACCTCTTCGCGAGCTTCATGGACACCGACCGCATCGCCGCCGCCGGCGTGACCCCGCTGGCCGAGACGTTCGCCGAGATCGACGCGATCGACGGCATCCCGGCCTTCCTGCGCACCGTGGGCACCTACGACCGGGAGGGCCGGGCGGCGGTGATCGGCCTCTACGTCGACGGCGACCCCGGGAACCCGGAGCGCTACCTCCCGGTGCTCGTGCAGGCCGGGCTCTCGCTGCCGGACGAGAGCTACTTCCGTCTCGACACCTTCGCGGAGACCCGCGCGGCGTACCGGGAGCACCTGGAGCGCCTGCTCTCGCTCGCCGGCGTGACCGATGCCGCGGCGCAGGCCGAGCGCTCCATCGCGCTGGAGACCGAGCTCGCCGGACACCACTGGGACAACGTGCGCAGCCGTGACGCGGTGGCGACCTACAACCTCAAGACGTGGGACGAGCTGCAGGAGCTCGCCGGCGTCGACCTCAGTCCGTGGCGCGAAGCCGTGACGCCGACGAACCCGCAGGCGTTCGACGAGGTCGTCGTCGCGCAGCCGAGCTTCTTCGAGGGGCTGGGCGCTCTGCTCACTCCCGAGCGGCTGGACGACTGGAAGGCCTGGCTGCGTGCGAAGGTCGTGCACGCGGCTGCGCCCTACCTCACCGACGAGCTCGTGCAGGAGAACTTCTCGTTCTACGGCACCCAGCTCACCGGCGTCCCCACGATCCGCGAACGCTGGAAGCGCGGCGTCTCCGTCACCGAAGGGGCCCTGGGCGAGGCGATCGGCAAGGTCTACGTCGAGCGGCACTACCCGCCGACGGCGAAGGCGGCCATGGACGAGCTCGTCGCGAACCTCGTCGAGGCCTATCGGCAGAGCATCGAGACCCTGGAGTGGATGACCGCGGAGACCCGGCAGCGGGCGCTGGCGAAGCTGGACGCGTTCACCCCGAAGATCGGCCACCCCGAGGTGTGGCGTGACTACTCGGCCCTCGTGATCGACCGGACCGATCTCCTCGGCAACGTGCGCCGCGCGGCGATCTTCGAGCACGACCGCAACATCGACAAGGTCGGGAAGCCGATCGACCGCACCGAGTGGCACATGCCGCCGCAGATGGTGAACGCGTACTACAACCCCTCGATGAACGAGATCGTCTTCCCCGCAGCCATCCTCCAGTACCCGTTCTTCGACGCCGGACGGGACGCGGCCGCGAACTACGGCGGGATCGGCGCGGTCATCGGGCATGAGATCGGCCACGGCTTCGACGACCAGGGCAGCCGATACGATGGCGAGGGGCGCCTGCAGGACTGGTGGACCGACGCGGATCGCGCGGCCTTCGAGGAGCGCACGAAGGCGCTCATCGCGCAGTACGACGCCCTCGTGCCGGAGGGACTGGACGCCGAGCATCACGTGAATGGCGCCCTCACCATCGGTGAGAACATCGGCGATCTGGGCGGCCTCGGGATCGCGCTGAAGGCGTACGAGCTGTCGCTGCGGGCCGATCCGTCGGTGCCGGAGCCCGTCGAAGGGCCGGTCATCGACGGCTACACCGGTGTCCAGCGGCTGCTCCTGTCCTGGGCGCAGGTCTGGCAGCAGAAGAGCCGCGAGGCCGAGACGCTGCGCCTGCTGACGATCGACCCGCACTCGCCCAACGAGTTCCGGTGCAACCAGATCGTCCGCAACATCGATGCGTTCTACGACGCCTTCGGCGTCACCGAGAAGGATGCCCTCTGGCTGCCGGAGTCGTCCCGTGTGACCATCTGGTGACGAACCTCCGGACTCTGTGAGGCACGCTCCGGTGGTGGGGTTACGATAGCCCTGCCGCCGGGCGCCCCTTCCCGGATGTGCAGTATCCCTCCCCCTCCTGAAGGACCACGCGTGGGTGCGACCGACCCTGGTGACGCGTTCCGGAACCCCTCGGCTCCCGGAGCGTCCGGGAGCGCGCCCGAGTCGACCAGCGGTCGCCGTTCGCAGCGGCCGGGAGCCCGTCGGCTGCCGCGCCGCGTGGCCGTCGGCCGGCGGTCGTTCACGTCGACGCTGAAGGCCCTCGAAGGCCTCGCGAGCTCCGGGGCGCAGGTGTCGGTGCATGTGGTCGACCTCGACTCCCATGTGCACGTGCTGGCGGGAGACGACCACGTGACCATGCCCGTCGCGGGCCTCGGGGTGGTCCCGCTGCTCATCGAGGTGGCGGCGGCGTTCGAGTCCGGCGCCCTCGACCCGCTCGAGATCGTGGAGCGCACGAGCGTCGAGGCCGTGGAGAGCTCCGGGCTGTGGCGACACCTGCGGGCCCCGGCGCTGCCGCTGGAAGACCTCGCTGTGCTCGCCGCGACGGCCGGCGATCCGATCGCCGTGAACATCCTGCTGGAGAAGGTGGGGCACGACCGGGTGCGGGAGCGCATCGAGGGGCTGGGGCTGCGTCGCACCGCCCTGCTCGACCGGTTCCGCGATCGCCGTGGTCCGGACGACGCCCCGCAGGTCGCGGTGGGGTCGGCGCGCGAGCTGGCCGGGCTGTTCTCCGCGCTCGTGAACTCCCAGGTCGTGGATGCCGCCGTCAGCGCCCAGGTGTCGGAATGGCTCAGCCTCAACCAGGACCTCAGCCTCGTGGCCGCCTCGACCGGGCTCGACCCCTTCGCGCACGAGCACGACGCGCACGGCCTGCTATTCGTGAACAAGACCGGCCGCGACCGGGGAGTGCGCGCTGAGGCGGGCGTGCTCGCGGGGCCGCGGGCCGGTGTCGCCTACTCGATGATCGTGTGCTTCGACGACCTGTCGATCAGCCACCGCCTCCGCGCGCACGACGCCTTCCGCGTGCTCGGCGTCGAGCTCATGGAGTACACGCACTGACCCCGCCTGACCCCGCGCAGGCATCCGCGCCGCATCAGGCGTCCAGAGTGACAACGAGCCTGACCTCCCGCGGTCGCCTGACCTCGCGTGTGCTCCTGTTCCCACGTCCCCGGAATCCCGCGCGCGAACGCAGGCATCCGCGTGGCGTCAGGCGACGGGGGCGCACCCGGCCTGATGTCGCGCGAGCGCCTGATCGTGCGACGTACGGGCTAGCATCGGGGCATGCCTCATGCCTGGACCCCGCACCGCCGCGACGACGGCGAGCTGCTCGGCTGGATCCATCCGGAGGGCGAGGACTGGATAGCCGTCGATGTCCTCGGGCGGAGAGTCTCCGGCCCGGGCGAGTGGCTCGACGCGGAGGCCGCGCTGGAGGACCACGGCATCGCTTGGCTCGCCGATCCGTGGATGCTCGAGGGGGAGGGTGACCGCCCGCTGCGGGTGCGCATCCTCGAGGTGACGCCGGACGAAGAGGGCACGCCGGGGCGCATCGTCGTGAAGGTCGACGACTTCGGGGACATGACCCGTCCCGCGACCGCGCAGTTCACCCTGCCGTGGCCGCTTCCCGCCCGGCTGCGGCCACCGCGTGCCGACGACCCGGATCCGCGCACGATCTCCCGCTGACCCTCCGCCGCAGGTCGCAGATCCGCCGTAGGTCGCACGTTCTGCGGAATCTCTGCGACCTCGATGCGAATCAACGACCGCCGAACGGGTCAGCGCAGGGAGGGGTGCGGCTCTTCGGCGCGCCGTCGCGGGATGAACAGCGACAGGACCACGGCCAGGATGCCGGCGGCGATCGCGAGCCAGAAGCAGACCTCGAACGCGGCCCGCGTCGGCACGGCCACCCCGCCGACGTCCACGCTCATCGCCGCGAGCACCCCGCCCATCACGGCCGAGGCCGTCGAGGTGCCCACGGAGCGGAACAGCGCGTTGAGGCCGTTCGACGCCCCGGTCTCGTTCGCGGGCACGGTGCGCATGATGATCATGGGCATCGCGGCGAAGGTGAACCCGATGCCGACGCCGATGAAGATGTTGGCGACGAAGATGTGCCACACCTCGGTCGACCACAGCAGCACGAAGACGTAGGCGAGCACGATCGCGACGGCCCCGACGGTGAAGAGCGGACGCGGCCCCACGGTGCGCTCCAGCCACCCGGACAGCGGCGAGATCACCATCATGACCAGACCCGCCGGCATGATCACGAGCGACGCGGCCACCATGTCGAGCCCGAATCCGGCGCCGCCCACCGCCGGCATCTCCAGCATCTGCGGGAACGTGACGTTCGAGGCGAACAGGGCGAAGCCCATGCCGATCGCGGCGATATTGGTGAAGAGGACGGCGGGCCGGGCGGCGACGCGGAGGTCGAGCAGCGGATCGTCCGTGCGCAGCTGGTACCAGCCCCACAGCAGCAGCACCGCCACGCCGCCGATCACGCAGACGAGGGTGAGCGGCGCCGTCCAGCCCCACTCGGCGCCGCGCGACACGAACAGCAGCAGACCGGTGAGGCCGATGGCGAGTCCGATGGCCCCGAGCACGTCGAGGCGCCCGGGGGAGCGGAGCACGTCCTCCGGCACCACGGCGAGCACGAGGAGCAGCCCGAGGACTCCGAGGGCGGCGGCGAGCCAGAACAGCATGTGCCAGTCGGCGTTCTCGGCGAGCAGCGCGGCGACGGGCATGCCGATCGCCCCGCCGACGCCCATGGTGGCGCTCATCAGGGCCACCGCGGTGCCGAGGCGCTCGGGCGGCAGCACGTCGCGCATGATGGCGATGCCGAGGGGCACGACGCCGGTCACGGCCCCCTGGAGGGCGCGGCCGATGATGACGCCGACGATCGATCCGGAGAGCGCGGCGATGACCGATCCCACGATGAGGATCGCGAGGAGCGCGATGACCACCCGGCGTTTGCCGTACATGTCGCCGAGACGGCCGGAGATCGGGGTCGCGACGGCGGCCACGAGCAGGGTGATCGTCACCACCCAGGTGGTGTCCTCGCGCGAGGAGTTCAGCAGCTGCGGCAGCTCGGCCTGCAGCGGCACGACGAGGGTGAACATGAACGAGGAGCACAGGCCCGCGAACGCCAGCACCGCGATGATCGCCCACCGCGGAGGGGTACGGGAGAGGCGTTTCCTGGCTCTGTCGTCGTTCGCACCCACCGGCTCAGGCTATCGGCGTTCCCGGAGGGGAGGGGCCGATGTGGTTGCATGGCCGGATGACCGACGACTCCGCGCCCGCGCAGCACCCCGCCGACTCCGCGTACCACCGCCGGCTCCCGATCGGCGAGGTGCTCGACGCCTCGGCGCTCGCGGACGGGGTGCCCTGGGCGTTCGAGATCGTCACGATGCGGCCGCTCGAGCCGATGCTCGTGCCGGAGAAGCCCCGCGCCGGCGAGCACGATCCGGCCGCGTGCGGCCACTGCGGTCCGAGCGTGCACACCATCTGGCACGACGACCTCTGGCAGGTGCGCGCCGGGTGGGACGTCGGCGGTCTGCCCTTCATCGGCGGCGTCGCACCGCGCGAGCACTGGCTCCTGGAGAACGCGCCGCAGGACGTGCTCGCCGCCCTCGGGCCGCTGATGCAGCGCGTGTCCGAGGCGGTGAAGAGCATCCCCGGCGTCGCCCGCTGTCACTTCGGGCGCTGGAACGACGGCTCCGCGCACATGCACATGTGGGCGCTGGGTCGTCCGGCCGGGATGATGCAGGGCCGCGGCGCGGTGCTCGCGTTCTGGGACGGGATCCTGCCGCCGCTGCCGGCGGACATGGCCGAGGAACACCTCCGCATCGTCGCGGAGGCGCTCGCCGCGGGTGGGGGCGAGGCCTTCCCGTACCGGTGAGCCGGAGTCGGTTTCCGCGAACGGGCGGAGGAGGGGCAGACTGGGATCGTGCGAACCATCCGCGATCTCGACACCGTTGAACTCATCCTCGACGCCCAGAGCCTGCTCGACTCCATCCGGGGCCCGCAGCGCGTGGTGGACGCCGGGACCCTCCGTGCCCTGCAGCAGTCGGGCAACTACGTCGTCGGCTTCTTCGACGGCGAGGGCGACGAGGAGCGCATGGTCGGCGCCTCGATCGCCTTCTTCGGCGAACCGGCCCGTCGCGCCATGCACTCGCACATCACGGCTCTGCTGCCCGAGTACCGGGGGCGCGGATGGGGCCGTGAGCTCAAGGAGCACCAGCGGCAGTGGGCGTTCTCCCGCGACGTCGGCCGCATCACCTGGACCTTCGACCCGCTGGTCGCCCGGAACGCGCACTTCTTCCTCACCGTCCTCGGCGCGCGCGCCACGGGCTACTCGGTGAACCGGTACGGCATCTTCGGCGGCGGCGACGCGGGCGACGAGAGCGACCGCCTCGACGTCGAGTGGGCGCTCGCGGACATCGCCAAGCCCCCGGCGGAGGACGCCGTCGTCGAGACGCTGGAGATCCCGGACGACATCGAGGGCATGCGGGAGTCCGACCCGGCGGCCGCGCACGAGTGGCGGCTGCGGCTGCGCGCGCAGATGGAGGGGCTGCTCGGCAGCGGCCTCCACATCGCGGGCTTCGAGACCGGCCGGGGTTACCTCTTCACCGCGTGATCGCCGGGGCCGTCACCGCACGCCCCGCATGAGCCGCAGCACCGGCTTCACGCTCAGCAGCAGTCCGATGCCGACGAGGATCGCGATGCCGCCGAGGATCGAGAAGTACGGCACCTCGTTCTCCGGATCGTAGAACTTCACGAGCTCGCCCGAGATGGCGGTGCCGAGGGCGATCGACAGGAAGAACAGCGCGACCATCTGCGTGTGGAACACGGCCGGGGCGAGCTTCGTCGTCACCGACAGCCCCACGGGCGAGAGCAACAGCTCGGCGACCGTGAACACGAAGAGGATGCCGACGATCGCGAGCAGCGGCGTCGAGTTCGCACCGCCGCCGGAGAACGGCAGGAACAGCAGGAACGCGGAGCCCATGATGATCGCGGCCAGCCCGAACTTGACGGGGGTCGACGGCTGACGCGTCCCCAGCTTCGTCCAGATGGCCGCGAAGACCCCGGACAGGATGATGATGAACACCGGGTTGATCGACTGCACCCACGACACCGGCATCTCCCACCCGAACAGGTCGCGGTCGAGGCGCTTGTCGGAGTAGATCGTCAGCACCGTGAACTGCTGCTGGTACAACGACCAGAACGCGACGCTGGTGAGGAACAGCGGCAGGAAGCCCCAGACACGCGAGCGCTCGGTGGCGTCGATACGGCGACTGCCGAGGATCACCGCGAAGTAGGCGACGGCGGCGACCACCGTGACCACGATCACGATGGTGGCGAGGTTGTCGGCCTGGATGACCCCGGTCAGCACGAGCACCGCGATGACGACGACCGCGCCGACGGCGATGCCGGCGACCAGCGGATAGCGCGAGCGGGGGAGCGGGTTCGGCACCGCGCGCGCGGAGGCGGGCAGGCCGCGGCGGCCGAACGAGTACTGCACGAGACCCAGGGTCATGCCGAGGGCGGCGAGGCCGAATCCCCAGTGGAAGCCCAGGGTCGACTGCAGCAGCCCGGTGAGGATCGGACCGAGGAACGCGCCCAGGTTGATGCCGAGGTAGAACAGCGAGAACCCGGCGTCGCGCCGCACGTCGTCCGGACGGTACAGCGTCCCCACGACCGACGTCGCGTTCGCCTTCAGGCCTCCCGAGCCGAGGGCCACGAGCACGAGTCCGACCCCCACGCCGACGAACCCCGGCAGGAGGGCGAGGGCGAGGTGGCCCGAGACGATGACGATGGCGCTGACGAACAGCACCCGCTCGGAGCCGAACAGCCGATCGGCGAGCCAGGCCCCGAGGATGGTGGACAGGTACACGGAGCCGCCGTACGCGCCGACGATCCCGCCCGCCACCGCCTCCGGAAGGCCGAGACCGCCATCGGCCACCGAGAAGTACAGGTAGATGAGCAGGATGCCCTGCATGCCGTAGAAGCTGAAGCGCTCCCACATCTCCACGCCGAAGATGTGCACGAGCGACCACGGCTGTCCGAAGAAGCGGGTGTCCTCGTCGCGGGAGGCGGGCGGCTGCGCGGTGGTGCTCATGCGTGGGACGGTACTCCTCCCGCGGGTCCCGCGGCCAGGGGTTGCGCTCCGGCCCCGGATAGAATGGGGGTGCCCGTGCTCACGGGCATTCTCCGCATCCGACCATTGGAGCCACCGTGGCCGAACAGTCCCGCCTCGACAAGGTCATCGCCCTCGCCCGCCACCGCGGTTTCGTGTTCCAGGCGGGTGAGATCTACGGCGGTTCCCGGTCGGCCTGGGACTACGGACCCCTCGGCACCGAGCTGAAGGAGAACATCCGGCGGCAGTGGTGGCAGACCTTCGTGCGCGGCCGCGGCGACATGGTCGGTCTCGACTCCAGCATCATCCTGCCGAAGCGCGTGTGGGAGGCCTCGGGTCACGTCGCGACCTTCACCGACCCGCTCGTCGAGTGCCTGCAGTGCCACAAGCGCTTCCGTGCCGACAACCTCATCGAGGACTTCGAGGCGCGCAAGGGTCGCAAGGCCGAGAACGGTCTCGCCGACATCCCCTGCCCGAACTGCGGCACCAAGGGGCAGTACACCGAGCCGAAGGCCTTCTCCGGTCTGGTGAAGACCTACCTCGGCGTCGTCGACGACGAGTCCGGCCTCTACTACCTGCGCCCCGAGACCGCACAGGGCATCTTCGTGAACTTCTCGAACGTGCTCACCGCGAGCCGCAAGAAGCCGCCGTTCGGCATCGGCCAGGTCGGCAAGGCGTTCCGCAACGAGATCACCCCCGGCAACTTCATCTTCCGCACCCGCGAGTTCGAGCAGATGGAGATCGAGTTCTTCACGCCGCCCGCCGAGGCGCCGCAGTGGTTCGACCACTGGGTCGAGGCGTGCTGGAACTGGTTCATCGACCTCGGCATCGACCCGGAGAACATGCGGCAGTTCGACGTGCCGGAGGAGGACCGCGCGCACTACTCGGCCGGCACCATCGACGTCGAGTACCGCTTCGGCTTCGCGGGCAAGGAGTGGGGCGAGCTCATGGGCGTCGCCAACCGCACCGACTACGACCTCTCCAGCCACAGCGAGGCCTCCGGCCAGAGCCTGACGTACTTCGACCAGGCCACGGGCGAGCGCTACACGCCGTACGTGATCGAGCCGTCGTTCGGACTCACTCGCGCGATGATGGCCTTCCTCGTCGACGCGTACGTCGAGGAGCAGGTGCCCAACGCCAAGGGCGGCACCGACACCCGCACCGTGCTCAAGCTCGACCCGCGCCTGGCTCCGGTCAAGGCGGCGGTGCTCCCGCTGTCGCGCAACGAGAACCTGTCGCCGCTCGCCCGCGAGGTGGCCGACACACTCCGCGGTTCGTGGGCCGTCGACTTCGACGACGCCGGTGCGATCGGTCGTCGCTACCGCCGCCAGGACGAGATCGGCACGCCGTTCTGCGTCACGGTCGACTTCGACTCGCTCGACGACCGTGCCGTGACCGTGCGCGACCGCGACACGATGGCGCAGGAGCGCGTCCCCATCGACGAGCTGCACGCCTACCTGGCGGAGCGCCTCCGCGGCGCCTGACGTGACGGCACCGGGGGGAGCCGGCGCACGGGGAGAAGCCTCGCCCGTGCGTCCGGTCGCGGCCATCGTGCTCGGGGCGCTCGCCGTGTCGTGGATGATCCTCACTGTGCTCGACCTGCGGGAGAACGACGGCGCCGGGCCCATCATCGCGATGTTCGGCCTCCCGGCGCTCGCCGCCGCGGTCATCATCCAGATCGTGATGACGCGGCTGGGGGACCGGAAACGCGTGCCGAAGGCCGTGTTCTGGTGGGTGCTGGCGGTGCTCCCGCTGGGGACCCTGGCGGGCTTCGTCGTCGCGATCCTCCGCGACCCGGACTACTTCGTCGCCGACGAAGGCCCCTGGATGCTCCTCTGGGTGCCGGTCTTCATCGTCGTGGGGCTGCTGCTCGGCGCCCTCGTCTGGTTCTTCTTCGTGTTCCCGCTCGTCTCGCTCGTGACGGTGATCCGACTGATCGCGCGCGGGGAGGCGAAGCCCGGCGCCCTCATCATGCCGATCGTGCTGCTGAGCCTCGGCGTGCTGAGCATCGTGGGTGGACTGTCGATCGACACGGACAGCAGCGGTCGCGCGTCGTGGGGCTCGATCATCGCCGCGTTCCTCGGCCTCCCCGGGAACTACGAGGTGATCTGGGAGCCCGGCCTCTGGATCGTCCGCGGCATCGTCCTCGCGATCGTCCTCCTCTTCGCCGTCCCCGCCGCCCTCTCCCGCCTCTCCTCCCGCCCTCGCCGTTGACGCCGAGACCCCGGGTTCTCGCCGAGACCCCGGGGCGCGGGCGGGGGTACGTCGGGGTCTCGCCGGGAAGGCGGGGTCTGGCGGGCGTGGAGTGACCCTGCTATGGTCGCTCCTCGTGGGTACTCTGATTCGCTAGATCGGGACGCCGCGTCGAGAGCTCTTCTCCGCGGTGGGTCCTGAGCGAACGCGCCCGACTCCGGGTGCGGTCGAGGTTCCTGTTCCCCGCGTCATCGACGCAGATCCCGGCGGTGCGCGTGCGCCGCGGGAGAGGATCCCTCATGTTCCCTGTACTCTCGACCCCTTCCGACTCCTCGGCCCGCGCTCATCGCGAGTGCGCGCTACAGGCCGCCTCCGTCCGATTCGCCGACCGACTCGTGCTGGACCGGATCGACCTCGTCGTCGGCCCCGCCGACCGCCTCGCCGTCATCGGCGACAACGGCGCCGGGAAGTCGACGCTGCTCGATCTGCTCGCCGGTGTTCTCGCGCCGACGTCCGGGGAGGTGCGGCTCGACCTTCCCGGCGGGATCGCGCATGCCCGGCAGAACCCGGTGTTCGCGGACGGAGCGACGGTGACTGACGCCATCGACGAGCTCCTCGGCGACCTCCGCGCGCTGGAGCACGACCTCGCCCGTGCGTACGACCTCCTCGCCGCCGCGACCCCTTCCGAGCGTGCGCAGCAGATGGCCGCCGTGGCCCTGTTGCAGGACCGTTTCGAGTCCCGCGGCGGATACGAGGTCGACCGTCGCATCGACACCGCTCTCGAACAGCTCGGGGTGGGCGGGCTGGACCGCGGGCGATCGGTGGTCGCGCTGTCGGGCGGAGAGCGGGCGCGGCTCGCTCTCGCGGTCGCCCTCTCTTCCGGAGCCGAGCTGCTGCTCCTCGACGAGCCCACGAACGACCTCGACGACCGGGCGCTGACCTGGCTCGAGGACCGTCTCGCGGCGCATCGGGGAGCGCTGGTCGTCGTGACGCACGACCGTGACTTCCTGGACCGTTTCGCGACGGCCGTCGTGCAGGTGGAGGACGGTCGGATCCGTCGCTACGGCGATGGTTACGCCGGGTTCCTGCGGGCGCGCGAGGCCGAACGCCGGGCGGCGGTCGCGCGCCACGAGGAGTGGAAGGCCGAGCTCGCCCGGGCCGAGTCCCTGCTCGCCGCCAACGCGTTCCGGCTGCAGGCGATCCCGCGCAAGCTCGAGCTCGACGGCTTCGGTCATGGCGCGTTCCGGGCGCGGAGCCGCGACCACGGTGCCGTCGGGCGCATCCGCATGGCGAAGGAGAGGCTGTCGCGGCTGCGGGACAACCCGTGCCCGGCGCCGCCCGAGCCCCTGCGGTTCACGGTCGCGGCAGAGGGTCCGGAGTCGCTCGGCGGGCCGCTCCTGACGCTCGATGCCGTGGCCCTCCGCGAACCCGGACGACGGCTCGCCGTGTCGGAATGGACGATCGAGGCCGGTTCGCGGTGGCTCGTGATCGGGCCGAACGGAGCCGGGAAGACGACACTCCTCCGTCTCCTCGCCGGCGAGCTCCTCCCCGCATCCGGGACGCTCGTCCGCGGGGACGGGACGCGGATCGCGTTCCTCCGGCAGGAGGTCGACACGCGCCCGCGGGGTTCCGCCGTCGAAGTCTTCGCAGCTCGGACCGGGACGCCGCCGGCGGAAGCGCAGGACGCTCTCCTGGCTCATGGACTCTTCCGCGGGTCGGAGGTGGACCGCGACGTGCGGGCTCTCTCCGTCGGGCAGCGTCGGCGGCTGGATCTCGCGGTCGCCCTGTCGTCGCCATTCGATCTGCTGCTGCTCGATGAGCCGACGAACCATCTCGATCCCGAGCTCGTGGAGCAGCTCGAGCACGCTCTCGCGGACCACCCCGCCGCCGTCGTCACGGTGACGCACGATCGGCGGTGGCGTCGTCACGCGGCGGACGCACAGCGCGTGCAGGTTGACGAGGGGGTGGCCACCACCTGAGACCCCGCCTTCCCGCCGAGACCCCGGACTCCGCACGTCCGCACGCCGGGGTTTCGGCGGGAACCCGGGGTCTCGGCGAGAGTACGAGAGCTACGACGTGACCGTCAGCTGCATGCGCGCGTCGCCGCCGGACTCGACCCAGGCGCGCGAACGCTCGAGGATCCCGCGCAGCACGACGAGGTCGACCTCGTCGAGGTCCTTGAGGTAGAGGCAGCCCACCCCCGTCGTGTGCGGGCCGAGCGCGCCGAGAGCCTCCGCGTGGGCGTCCACCCCGTCGAGGAGGTAGATCGTGGTCGCGGCCTTCCGGGGGGCGAAGCTCAGAATGCCGCTGTCGCCCTCCGTCCCGGTGGGATAGCGGTAATGGCAGGAGCCGAACCCGATGATCGAACCCCAGGTCTGCGGCTCGCGCCCGGTGATGTCCTGCAGGAGAGCGGTCAGCGTCTCGGCATCACGGCGACGCACGGCCGGGGAGGAGCGGGCGATCAGGCCCGCGACGTCGTCCCCGGTCGGCTGCACTACTTTGCCGCCTTCGCCGCGGCCTTCATCGCCTTCTTGTACTCGCGCACCTTCGTCAGCGACTCCGGCGACACGATGTCGGCGACGCTGCGGTACGACCCGTCCTCGCCGTAGGGCGCCGAAGCCTCCCGCCAGCCCTCGCCGGTGAACCCGTACTGCTTGCCGAGGAGGGCGAGGAAGATCTTCGCCTTCTGCTCACCGAAGCAGGGAAGGGCCTTGAGCCGCTTGAGCACCTCGGCGCCGCTCGGCTGGGTCCCTGAGCCTGTCGACGGGCGCGTCCACAGGGCCGCGGCATCCCCGTCCCAGTCGTCGACGAGCGCCTGGCACAGGGTCTGCACCCGCGTCGCCATGGAGCCGGGGAACCGGTGCACCGCGGGGGTCTGGCGGAAGGCCTCCAGGAACTCCTCGGGTGCCATGCCCGCGATCGCCGCAGCATCCGCGGCTCCCGTCCGCTGCTCGATCTTGAGCGGTCCGGTGAACGCGGTCTCCATGGGGATCTGCTGGTCCAGCAGCATGCCGATCAGCAGAGCCGTCGGGTTCTCGGTCAGCAGGGCGTCGGCGGCGGTGTCTCCGGTGATGTGAAGGGCCATGCCTCCAGTCTCCCACTCCGCCGGATCAGGCAGTGGCGGCGTCTTCGACCGCGTCCGCGGCAGGGGTGATCCCGTACAGCGTCGCGAGCGCGGCGGCGAACTCGTCCGCGCGGCCGGCGGCGGCGAGCTCATGAGCCCGCACGGTCGGCGTGTGCAACAGCACGCCCGAGAGGTGCCGCAGCGCCTGCTCGACCTTGCCGTCCTCGTCGCCACGGGCACGGGCGCGGTCGATCTCGCGCTCCAGCAGCTCGAAGATGTGCGAGCGGAAGGCGACGACCGACGGGGTCACGCTCTGGCGGGCACCGACCACGTGGAAGGTCTCCGCGGCTTCGCGGACGACGCTCCGGGCGGCATCCGTCGCCTGCAGCTCCTCCAGCGGGGCGTGCAGGCGGATGGTCTCCAGGTCGAGCAGCGCGACGCCCTCCAGCGCAGCCACGGCCGGGTCGACGTTCCGCGGCATGCCGAGGTCGACCACCAGCCGGCTCGGGACCCCGGTGGTGCCGCTGGTCGCGGCGACGGGGCAGCCCGCGGCGGCGAGGCCGACCGGCAGCTGCAGGTGCTCCGGGCCGAGCACGGGCTCGGTCGCGGTGGTGCAGGTGATCAGCAACGTGGAGTGCGCTGCCGTGCGCGCGTACTCCTCGGCCGGCACCGGGCGGATGTCGTGCTTGGCTGCGAAGATCTCCGCGCGGCCGGAGGGAGAGTAGACGGAGATGTCGACGGCGCCGCGCTCGCGCAGGGTCGCGAGGGTGACGGCCGCGTAGGCGCCCGTGCCGACCAGCAGCACGCGCTCGGCGGACCAGTCGGCGATGCGGCTGTCGGCGAGCTCCAGTGCGAGACGCACGAGCGAGCGACCGGCGCGGCCGAGGGCGGTGACGTTCTTGACCTTGCGCTGCGCCTGGCTCGCGCGCTGGAACAGCCGCTCGAGCTCGGGAGAGGTGGTGCCGTCCTTGCGGGCCGACTTCAGCGCCCGACGGACCTGGCCGGCGATCTCACCCTCACCGGAGACGACGGACTCGAGGCCGGAGGCGACGGAGAAGAGGTGCTCGGCGACGCGGCGACCGGAGTGCACGGCGTAGGCGCCGTCGAGGTCGGCAGCCGGGATGCCGGTGGCGGACTCGACCGCCTCGATGACGGCTTCCACGCCGATGGCGCCGGCCGCGGTCACCGGCTCGTCCATCTCCACGTACGCCTCGAAGCGGTTGCACGTCGCCAGGACCACGGCACCCTGCACGCACGGCGCCATGCCCACGATGGTGGGAGCGACGTCGTCGGGGGTGCGGCTCAGGCGTTCGAGCAGTTCGAAGGAGGCGGTCTTGTGACTCGCCGTCACACACAGCAGCACCCTTCGATTGTACCCGAGCATCCGAACCCGGGACTCGGCTGCTCCCTATACGCCGGATGGGAGGATGGGGGCATGGCACTCTCCGACGCCCCGCTGCTGCGCGCCCTCACCGGCGACCGCCCCGCCACCGCTCCGGTCTGGTTCATGCGCCAGGCCGGCCGCTCCCTGCCCGAGTACCGGGAGCTGCGGGTCGGCACGAGGATGCTCGACGCCTGCCTCACCCCCGACCTCGCCGCCGAGATCACCCTCCAGCCGGTGCGACGGCACGGCGTCGACGCGGCGGTGTTCTTCAGCGACATCGTCATCCCGCTGCGTCTCGCCGGCGTGGAGGTCGAGATCGAGCCCGGCCGCGGCCCCGTCTTCGCGAACCCGGTGCGCACGGTCGCGGACGTCGACCGCATCACGGCCATCGACCCGGAGAGCCTGGACGGCAGCGCCATCGCGGAGGCCGTCGGCATCGTCGTCGCGGAGCTCGGCGACACTCCGGTCATCGGCTTCGCGGGGGCGCCCTTCACCCTCGCCGCGTACCTCGTCGAGGGCGGTCCGTCCAAGGAGCACCTGCGCGCCCGCGGCATGATGCATGCGGAGCCCGAGGCCTGGCACCGTCTCGCGGGCTGGCTGGCGCAGATCTCGCGGCGGTTCCTGGAGACGCAGCGCGATGCCGGCGCCGCGGTCGTGCAGCTCTTCGACAGCTGGGCGGGCTCCCTCAGCCCCGCCGACTACCGCACCTTCGTGGCGCCGCACTCCCGCACGGCTCTGGACGGCATCGGCGTCCCGACCATCCACTTCGGCGTCGGCACCGGGCCCTTCCTCGGCGACATGCGGCTCGACGGCATCGCGGACGGCGTGGGGGTCGACTGGCGGCTGCCCCTCGATGAGGCCGCCGCGATCCTCGGCCCCGACGTGTCGGTGCAGGGCAACATCGACCCCGCGTTCCTCGGCGCGCCGTGGCCGGTGCTCGAGGCGCATGTCCGCGACGTGCTCGAGCGCGGTCGCGCGGCCCGCGGGCACATCCTCAACCTCGGCCACGGCGTGCCCCCGGAGACCGATCCCGACCAGCTCACGCGCATCGTCGAGCTCGTGCACGCCGGCTGACCTCCGTTCGAATCGCCTGCTTTGCGGCATCTGCGGCCCAGATGCAGCCATTCACGCGATTCGAAGCGCGCGCGCCATCCGCAGGTCCGACAGGCCGAAGCGCCCGGTGGGCAGTGCCGCGCGGATGCTGTCGTCGTCGAACGGTCGTGAGGGGCGGATGCCCTCCGGCGGCTCCGGAGCCCACGGCGCCGGCTCGCTCACACCCTCCGCGAGCATCCGCGCCTGCGCCTTCGCCACCAGGGGCACGACCATGGTCCACTCCGTGAACTGCGCGAGCACCCGCACGACCCAGGTCGGCACCGGGAGGAAGGCGGGGCGGCGTCCGGCGACACGGGCGATCCGGCGGATGGCCTCTCCGAGCGTCACCTCGTCCGCGCCCATCACCGCGACCGTCGGTTCCGGGATCCGCCCCTCCAGCGCGGCCACCAGCACGTCCGCGGCGTCCTCGACCGGGACCGGGCGGGCGGTGCGTTCGCGGTAGCCGACCGTCCAGAAGAAGGGGAGGGTGCGGACGGCGCGGGTCACGTGGTCGACCATGTGATCGCCGGGGCCGTAGATCATCCCGGACTTCAGGATCGTGTGCGGCAGTCCGGAGCCGCGGACGATCTCCTCGGCCTCCCACTTCGACTCGTGGTAGCCGGAGCCGCAGTCGGGACGGGCGCGGAGGAAGCTCACCATGACGAGGCGTCGGACACCGGCGCGGCGGGCGGCTTCGACGACGGCGGCCGTCCCCTCCACGTGCACGCGGCGGAAGGTCTGGTCGCCGATCTCCCGGTTGATCCCGGCGCAGTGGGCCACGGCGTCGCACCCGACGAACGCTGCGGTCAGCGCATCGACGTCCGTGATGTCCGTGCCGGAGCGTCGGGAGATCACCACGGGCTCCTCCAGGCGATCGGCGAGGGTGCGACCGACGAATCCACTGCCTCCGGTGATGGCGACCTTCATGGTGTTCTCCTTCGCTAATTAGCTATCTGGCGAAACTGTATCTAGCGAAGGTGCTATATTACAAGCATGGCCGACAGCGCATCCGACATCTTCGCGGCGCTCGCCCATCCCACCCGGCGGCAGATCCTGCAAGACCTCAAGGAGGGGGAGCTCGCCGCCGGGGAGATCGCGTCGCGGTTCTCCGCGAGCGGACCGACCATCTCCCGGCACCTGAGTGTGCTGCGGCAGGCGGGCCTCGTCAGCGAGCGTCGCGACGCCAATCGCATCTTCTACTCGCTCGTCGGCGAACGCCTGGCCCTCTCGGTCGGCGACTTCCTCTCCACCGTCTGCCCCGAGCAGATCGTCCTCCGCGAGGTCCGCAAGCGTAGTCGGGCCTGACCTCCGTTCGAATCGCGCACCTGGCTGCATCCGCGGCGATTATCCGGCCAATCGGGCGATTCGAAGCACAGGGGCGGTGGAAGGATGGAGGCATGAGCCCTGAGCGCCCCGCACCCGCTGAACCGGCCGACCTGGCCGCCCGTGCCGCACAGAAGCACGTCGTCGTGGTGGGAGGCGGCGTCGGCGGACTGGTGGCCGCCCGTGAGTGCGCGAAGGTCGGCATGCGGGTGACGCTGCTCGAGGGGTCCGAGGCCCTGGGCGGCGTGATCCGCAGGGTCGCCCTGGACGGGGTCGTCGTCGACGCCGGGGCGGAGAGCTACGCGACGAAGGGCGGGCACGTCCGCGCCCTCGTGGACGACCTCGGCCTCTCCGACCGCGTCGTGACGCCGCAGGCGGGAGGGGCGTGGCTCGCCGGGCTCCCCGGCGGCGGCGCGGCTCCGCTTCCGGCCGGCGGCATCCTCGGCATCCCCGGCAACCCGTTCCAGGACGACGTCCGCCGCATCATCGGCTGGTCCGGCGCCTGGCGGGCCTACCTCGACCGGGTGCGACCGCCGCTCACGATCGGGCACCAGCTGAGCCTCGGCCGCCTCGTCGCCTCGCGCATGGGGGAGAAGGTGCGCGACCGCCTCGTCGCCCCCGTCACCACGGGCGTCTACTCGGCATCCCCGGACGACGTGGACATCGATGTCGCCGCCCCCGGGCTCAACGCCGCCCTCACCCGCGTCGGATCGCTGTCCGGTGCGGTGCTGGCCCTCCGCGGAGAGGGTGCGTCGCGCGGCGCGAAGACCCCCGGTGCCGCCGTCGAGGGCCTCGTCGGCGGCATGAGCGTGCTCGTCGACGCCCTCGCGGCCGACCTCGACGAACTCGGTGCGACCGTGCGTACTCGCGTCCGGGCCCGTCGCCTCACCACCGACGGCACGACCTGGCGCATCGTGGTCGAGGAGCCCGCCGCAGACGAGCCGATCGAGGGGGAGGAGGCGACCCAGGAGGCGGAGCTCGTCGCCGACGCCGTGATCGTCGCGACCTCCGAGCACGGCGCGCGGGAGCTGCTCGCGGGCGCCGTACCCGCCCTCGCGGCCGCCGACGCCGCGCCCGCCCCCGAGATCGAGATCATCAGTCTGCTGCTCGACGCGCCCGCGCTGCGCACCCCGCCCCGCGGCACCGGCGTGCTCACCGTTCCGCACAGCCACACGGCGAAGGCGCTCACACACTCCACGGCGAAGTGGTCGTGGGTGCGGGAGGCCGCGGGCGACCGCGAGGTGGTCCGCGTCTCCTTCGGTGCGCAGGGGGAACCGGCGGCCACCGCGGCGCTGGAGGACGAGGCCGCGATCGACCTCGCCCGCCGGGAGGCCTCGGCGCTCCTGGGCGTCCCGCTGTCGCCCGCCCAGGTCGTGGCGGGTCATCGTGGGCGCTTCGTTCAGGCGCAACCCGCGTCGATCATCGGCTCGGGGGAGCGGCGTGCCGCAGCGCGTCAGGCCGTGCAGGCCGTGCCAGGACTGGCCGCTGTGGGTGCCTGGCTCGCGGGCACGGGGCTCGCGCAGGTCGTGCCCGACGCTGCGGAGGAGGCGGACCGCCTGCGCCGCGCTCTCCTCTGGGACTGAGCGTCCGCCGAGCACGCGCGAGTGCGCTCGACGCCTCTGTGTCAACCCTCTGATCGATTGATGCCGAAATCGGCATACGGCGTTACGCTGGGTACCTGATCGCGGTGGAGACGCGGGCGATCGGCGTCCCCCGGGACGGACCACAGCCGGAACAACGTGAGGAGACCCCATGAAGGGGAAGATCGGACTCGTCGTCGGACTCGGCGTCGGCTATGTGCTCGGCACCCGCGCAGGACGCGAGCGCTACGAGCAGATCAAGACGCAGTGGCTGAAGGTCTGGAACACCGACCCCGTGCAGGAGCGCGTCGACAAGGTCAAGGGCTTCGTCGGCGACAAGGCCGCCGCGGTCCCGGGAGCCGTCTGGACCGGTGCCGTGAAGATCGTGAAGTCGGTCACCGGGGACGGCACCCCCGGGCAGAAGCTCGATGCCGTCATCGCCTCCGGCAAGGACGCGGCCGAGGAGATCTCGGACGCCGCGGAGGACGCGGTCGACGAGGTCAAGGAGCGCGCCGCCGAGGCCCAGAAGCCCGCCGCGGCGAAGCCGGCCGCGAAGAAGCCCGCCCCGCGGAAGTCCGACGACTGACATGCCCCGCGGATATCGGGATCGCGCCGACGACAGTCTGCTGACGCTGCTCGGCGACCTGCCGGAGCTCGTCACCAATCTCGTCAAGGCCGAGATCGACGCGGCCAAGGCGTGGGTGTCGCGCACGGCGAAGGACGCGGGGGTCGGCTCCGTCTGGTTCCTCGTCGCGCTGTTCTTCCTGTTCTGGGCCGTGCCCGTGATCCTCGTCTTCGCGATCGCGGGACTGTCGTCGTGGTGGCCGGTGTGGCTGTCCGCGCTGGCGGTGTTCGGCATCCTCATCATCGCCGTGCTGCTGTTCGCACTGCTCGGCATCCTGAAGTTCCGCAAGGTGCTCCGTCGCCAGAACCCCGCGCAGGCCGTGGCCGAAGACATCCGAATCGTGAAGGAGGCCGGCGATGAGCACCCCTGAGTCGCTGCCGCGTACCGCGGTCCCCGCGGGAATCGTCGACCCCGTCGCCTCCGCGCGCGCCGAGCTGAAGGCGGCCCTCGCCGCCATCGAGGTCAAGGGGAACATCCCGCGGCGCGTCGAGAAGGCGTCGGCGCGCGCCGCCGTCAAGGCGCGTGCGTTCGCGGACCGCAATCCCGCTGCCGCGATCGCCGCGACGGTCGGGATCGCCGCCGCCGTCGGCGGGGCCGTGTGGGCCATCGCCCGCGCCATCGCGCGCTGAGCCACCCCCCGCACCGCCCTCGGGCGGGGGCAGTATTCCCCTGATTAGCGGCGCCTCCGCAAAGGGGGCAGACTGGGATCATGTCCGACCTGCGCGAAGAGAACCCGTCCGGTTACACCCTCTGGGCCGTCTGGCGACGCAATCCTGACGCCCCCGTCACCGAGAACGATGCGACCGAGCTCGAGTCGATCGTCTCGCA
Source organism: Microbacterium sp. NPDC078814 (assembly GCF_040702645.1). Classification (NCBI taxonomy): domain Bacteria; kingdom Bacillati; phylum Actinomycetota; class Actinomycetes; order Micrococcales; family Microbacteriaceae; genus Microbacterium; species Microbacterium sp. NPDC078814. Next base: position 31,703 of record NZ_JBFBLT010000003.1, on the reverse strand, counting down.
CGTCGAGGACTCCGGCGTCACCGTCCGCGGCTTCTACGACGTCTCCGGGCTCAAGGCCGACGCCGACCTCATGGTGTGGCTGCACGGCGCCACCGCCGAGGAGCTGCAGAAGGCTCTCCGCCGCCTGCGCCGCACCGAGATGCTGCGCTCGCTCCTCCCGGTGTGGAACGTCATGGGTGTCCACCGTGACGCGGAGTTCAACCGCGCGCACGTCCCCGGCTTCCTCCGCGGCATCGAGCCCAAGGACTGGCTCTGCCTCTACCCGTTCGTCCGCACGCCGGAGTGGTATCTCGCGCCGGAGAGCGAGCGTCGCGCGATGCTCGCCGACCACGGGCGCAAGGGTGCGGCGTTCACCGGCGTCATCGCGAACACGGTGGCCTCCTTCGCCCTCGGCGACTACGAGTGGCTGCTGCCGCTGGAAGCCGACGAGCTGACCGACCTCGTCGACATGATGCGCGACCTCCGCTACACCGACGCCCGCATGTTCGTGAAGGAGGAGGTGCCCTTCTACACGGGGCGCCGCCTGCGCTTCGACGAGATCGCGGACGTGCTGCAGTAAGCGCCATGAGCACCCCCATCCGTCTCGGCACCCGCCGCAGCGCGCTCGCGCAGGCGCAGTCGGGTCACGTCGCCGCCGCGCTCGAGAAGGTCACCGGCCGCCGCGTCGAGCTCGTCCCGATCACCAGCGAGGGCGACACCAATCGCGCCTCGCTGTCGGAGATCGGCGGCCTCGGCATCTTCGCCACCCGTCTCCGCGAAGCCCTCCTCGCCGGCGAGTGCGATTTCCTCGTGCATTCCCTCAAGGACCTCCCCACCGCGGTGCCGGAGTCGCTCGTCATCGCGGCGACGCCCCGACGGGAGGATGCTCGCGATGTCGTGCTCACCCGACACGGCATCCCCCTGCACGAGCTGCCCGCAGGGAGCGCCGTGGGTACCGGGTCGCCGCGACGTATCGCCCAGGTCCACCGCCGTGCGCCTCGCGCCCACGTCGTGGACATCCGCGGCAACGTCGACTCCCGCCTCGCGCGCGTCACCTCCGGAGAGCTGGACGCCGTGATCCTCGCCGCCGCCGGCCTCTCGCGACTCGGCACGGATTCGCCGCTGCATCGGGAGGAGCTCGGCCTCGCGGAATGGCCGACCGCTCCGGGCCAGGGATCCCTGGCGGTCGAGACACGGGCGGACGCGCCGGAGGAGCTGCGCACGGCGCTGTCGGCGCTGGATCACCGGGAGACGCGGCTCGCGATCACCGTCGAGCGCGCCATCCTGGAGGGACTGGATGCCGGTTGTCAAGCCCCCATGGCGGCGCACGCCGTCGTCCAGGACTCCGAGATCCGCGTCAGGACGGTCGTCTACGCCCCGGACGGCGGTCGGCGGATCGGTCTGGACGTCACGGAAGCCCTGAACGGGGAGTATATTCATCGGAACGGCAGTGGCAATGGTGCGGATGCTGCCGATGGTGCAGACCCGATGCACGCAGCGCGTGAGTTCGGGCTCGCTGTTGCCCGTCGGCTGCTCGATCAAGGGGCGGCCGACCTCGTCCCTCAAGAGCAATCCGAATTGTCATGACCACTTCTGAAAGCAAGCAGGACCGACCGCTGGACGGCTGGCGCATCCTCGTGCCCCGTGGCGGCCCCTGGGGCGACAGCGTCGCCGCGAGCCTCCGCGCTCTCGGCGCCGTCCCCGTCGTCGCCCCGCTCATCAACTTCGCTCCGACCACGGATCAGGCGACCCTCGACCGTGCGCTGGAGCAGCTCGCGGCCGGCGAGTTCGACTGGCTGACCGTCACGAGCGCGACCACGGTGGACGTGCTGTTCGCCCACCGCGCCGTCGTGCCGAAGACCACGAAGATCGCGGCCGTGGGGGAGACGACGGCCGCGGCGCTGCAGGCCGTGGGCTACGAGGTGGCCCTGGTCCCCGAACAGGACAACTCCGCGCAGGGCATGGCGCAGCAGCTCATCGCTCTGGAGCACGAGCCGCGCCGCATCCTGGCGCTGCGCAGCGAGATCGCCAAGCCCGTCCTCAGCATCCTGCTGTCCGAGGCGGGACACGACGTGCACGGCGTCGTCGCCTATCGCACGGTCGGCGTTCCGGTGACGGAGCGCATCCGGCGCGACGTCGAGAACGGCCGGATCAACGCGATCCTCATCACCAGCGGTTCGGTGGCCGAGCAGGTGCGGGAGCAGTTCCCCGAGATCCCGGACGAGACGCTGCTCGCGGCGATCGGCCCGCGGACGGCGAAGGACGCCGAGCGCGCCGGCCTGCCCGTCTCGGTGGTCGCCGATCGGCAGACCATCGATGCGCTGATCGAGGCCGTGTCGCAGTTCACCCTTCCGCATGCGGCAGACGAGTTCGCGCCGTGAGCTTCCCCGACATCCGCCTGCGCCGACTGCGTCAGTCGCGCGCCGTCCGCGACCTCGTGCGCGAGACCTCTCTCGAGCCGCGTCAGCTCGTGCTCCCGCTCTTCGTCCGCGAAGGGATCAGCGAGCCGGTCGCCATCGGGTCGATGCCCGGCGTCGCCCAGCACTCGATCGACTCGCTGCGTTCCGCGGCCGTGGAGGCCGCGGAGGCCGGGATCGGCGGGGTCATGCTGTTCGGCGTTCCCGCCGTGCGCGACGCCCGGGGCTCCGGCGCGGACGACCCGCAGGGCATCCTGAACGTCGCCACCGAGGCGCTGGCGGCCGAGGTCGGCGACGCGCTCGTCGTGCAGACCGACCTCTGCCTCGACGAGTTCACCGATCACGGGCACTGCGGCGTCCTCGCCGCCGACGGCTCGGTGGACAACGACGCGACCCTGGAGCGATACGCCTCGATGGCCCTCGCCCAGGCGCGCGCGGGATCGCAGCTGCTGGGGCTGTCCGGGATGATGGACGGCCAGGTCGCCGTGATCCGTCAGGCGCTCGACGCCGAGGGCTTCACCGACACCCTGATCCTGGCGTATGCCGCGAAGTACGCGAGCGCGTTCTACGGCCCGTTCCGCGAAGCCGTGGACTCGCAGCTCCAGGGCGACCGCCGCACGTATCAGCTCGACCCCGGCAACCGTCGCGAGGGCGTGCGGGAGGCGCTGGTCGACGAGGACGAGGGCGCGGACATCGTCATGGTGAAGCCGGCGATGGCCTTCCTCGACGTGCTGCGCGAGGTGCGCGACGCCGTGACCGTCCCGGTCTGGGCGTACCAGGTGTCGGGCGAGTACGCGATGATCGAGGCCGCCGCCGCGAACGGATGGATCGATCGGCGCGCCGCGGTCCTCGAGTCGCTGCTGTCGATCCGCCGGGCGGGCGCCGACGCGGTGCTGACGTACTGGGCCACCGAAGCAGCCCGCTGGCTGCGCGGCTGAGCCTTCGTCGGCCGGCGGCCTCCGGGGGAGACGCGGCGGGTTAGCCTGGAAGGGATGCCGGGAGAGTTCCGTGCATCACGGAGGAGCCTCGATGACCGACCGCAATGACGACCTTTTCTCTGCCGCCCGTGCGGTGATCCCCGGCGGGGTGAACTCTCCGGTGCGGGCCTACGGGTCGGTCGGCGGGACGCCGCGGTTCATCGCCTCGGCGCGCGGCGCCACCGTGACCGACGCCGCGGGTCGCGAGTACGTCGACCTCGTCGCCTCCTGGGGTCCCGCACTGCTCGGACACGCGCAGCCCGAGGTCGTCGCCGCCGTGCAGGAGGCCGCCACCCGCGGGCTCTCCTTCGGCGCTCCGACCGAGGGGGAGGTCGAGCTCGCCGCGCTCATCGCCGACCGCGTCCGCTTCGGCGAGATCCGTCCCGTGGAGCGCGTCCGTCTCGTCTCGACGGGCACCGAGGCCACCATGACCGCGATCCGCCTCGCCCGCGGTGCGACCGGCCGCGATCTGCTCGTGAAGTTCGCCGGCCACTATCACGGCCACTCCGACGGCCTGCTCGCCGAGGCGGGCTCCGGGGTCGCCACGCTCGCGCTACCCGGTTCTGCCGGCGTGCCCGCACCGATCGCCGCGCAGACGCTCGTGATCCGCTACAACGACCCCGAGGCGCTCGCCGCCGTCTTCGCCGAGCACGGTCCCCGCATCGCGGCCGTCATCGTGGAGGCCTCGGCCGCGAACATGGGCGTGGTGCCCCCGCTCCCGGGCTTCAACCGCCTCATCGCGGAGACCGCGCACGCCCACGGCGCCCTCATGATCCTCGACGAGGTCCTCACCGGCTTCCGGGTGCACCCGGCCGGCTTCTGGGGCCTCCAGGCGCAGGCGGGGGAGGACTACCTTCCCGACATCCTCACCTTCGGCAAGGTCGTCGGCGGCGGTATGCCGCTGGCGGCGCTCGGTGGCCGTGCCGAGGTCATGGACCTCCTGGCGCCCCTCGGCCCCGTCTACCAGGCGGGGACGCTCTCCGGGAACCCGCTGTCCGTGGCCGCGGGCCTGGCCACGCTCCGCCTCGCGACGCCGGAGGTCTACGCGACCGTCGACGCCGCAGCCGCTCGGGTCTCGTCGGCTCTCGACCGCGCACTCGCCGAGGCCGGAGTGACCCACGCCCTCGCCTCCGCCGGCAACCTCTTCAGCGCCTCGTTCCGCGCCTCCGCCCCGCGCGACTACGCCGAGGCGCAGGCGCAGGAGTCGTTCCGGTACGCGGCGTTCTTCCACGCGATGCGCGAGCACGGCGTCGCGCTGCCGCCGAGCGTCTTCGAGGCCTGGTTCCTCACCGCCGCGCACGGCGAGGACGAGCTCCAGCGCATCGAGGCCGCCCTGCCGCACGCCGCCCAGGCCGCCCAGACCGCGCGCCCCTGACCGCTGCCCCCGCTGCTCGTTCGCGTAGTTCGTTCGCGTGAGAACAGGCAGCCGCGCGGGGGCAGGCACCCTTGGACCCCGTTGCCTGATCTCCCACGAACGCCTGCAGGCCCGAAGGCCGTCGGCAACAGGCCTTCGCGCGGAGCCAGGCTTCCGCCCGCGGCAGCGCCTGTTCGTGCGTGGGAGCCTGTCCTCGCGAAGGAGTCGTGAGGGCAGGACTGAGGGAATCCGACAAGGGATCGTTGCGTTCCTGTGAGCAACTTCCAGCCAACCGGGAGGACGGCGCTGGCAGACTGGGGGCATGGTGACGTTGTTGCTGGACCAGACGCAACTCGAGGTCGTGCTCTCGCCCATCGAACGTGCCGCCACCTTCCACCGCGAGAACGTCCGCATCGTGCGCGACACGATCACCAAGGTCCAGCTGACAGACGACGCCTGGACCTGGCTCCGCGGCGTCCCGAATCCGGGTACCCACATCCCGGGCGTGCTGGCCGCCGGAAGCTGGAAGGCCGCGGGGAGCCTCGACTTCGTGCTGATCCGCCGTCGACGTCCGAGCGTGGTCGTCGATCTCGAGGGCGATCCGCAGTACAACCGCCTGATCCTGACCACACGGCACGGCCTGGCGCTGACGCAGGCGCTGCGCCTCCCGGTGTCCGAGGAGCCCACGACGGTCGAGGAGATCGTCGCCACGGCTCCGACCCCGGTGTCGAAGGGCAGTCGGCGCCCGGTCATCCGACCACGTCCGGCCTGATCCCGGATGCAGAACGCCCTCCCGGTCGACCGGGAGGGCGTTCTGCTGCGGGGGCTCAGCCGTGGTGCTCGTCGTGGTGCTCGTCCCCACGGTCGTCCGCGGGGGCGTGCTGCTCCGCCGGGGTCTCCGTGTCGTCTGCAGACTCGTCGCTCGCGATCTCGTCCTGCGGAGCCCCCTCGCCGGACGACGTCTCCTCCGTCGGAGCGAGCGGGTAGTCGCGCGGTTCGTCCTCGTAGTAGGCGCGTGCGGCGGCGGCCAGCATCGAGCTCACGGCGGCCGATCGCGGGTCGTCGTCGGACGCAGGAGAGGCGTCCTCACCCTGCGCTGCGGCTTCGGCGATGTCCTCGGACGGGGCGGTCTCCTCGTCCGCCGACGAGGCGTCCAAGCCGGTGAAGAACTCCACGCCCGCTGGCTCCTCGTCACCGGAGGCGCTGTCGGGCGCGTCGGTGCTCGTGCTGTCGTCCGGTGCATCGGCAGCCGAGCCGACGGCCTCGGTGGGGGTCTCGGCGGGGGTCTCGTCGGTCGTCGACGGCGACTCGGACTCGGACTCGGTCCCGGTCTCGCCCTCGGTCTCGCCCGGAGCGTCCGTCGCCGCCGGCTGCGCGGACGACTCGGTCTCCGCGTCTGCGGACGCGGCTGCGAACAGGGCGGCGAAGGACCGCCGCGGAGACTCGGCGACGGGCGCGGGCGCACCGAAGAGGATGTCGTCGAACGACGGCGAGTCCTCGGCCTCCGCGTCGGCATCCGCATCCGCGGGCTGCGCGTCTGCGGTCGCGTCGACCACGGGCAGGATCCGGGTCGCGTCGTCGGCGGAGACGACGGGAAGGGCCCGGGTCGCATCCTCGTCCGCGGTGGCATCCGCCTCGTCGGTCGGAGCGGTGTCGTCGGCGATCGTCTCGGCGGTGACAGGGCCCGTGGCCTGAGGTGTCAGGTCGTCGGCGAGCGCGGCGGTGCCGCCGGCTGCGAGAGCCGCAGCGGCGGTCCCGGCGGCTTCATCCGTCGACGGGCCGTCCGTCGGAGACTCCTCTGCCGGAGCCTCGGCGGCGGTCGCGGACTCGGGATCCTCCTCGGCGGGAGCCTCCGTCTGATCGAGCGCCGGGGCGGTGTCGAAGCGGCCGCCCCGCATGAGGTCGATGAAGACGTCCTCCAGCGTCGGGCCACGCTGCACGAGCGTGCTGAGAGCGATACCGGCCTCCGCAGCGACGGCGCCGACGCGGCTGGCGTCGGTCCCGCGCACGGTCAGCCCGGAGCGGAGCACCTCGATGTCGAACCCGGCGGCGACCAGCGCGGTCGTGAGGCCGGGGCGATCGGCCGAGTCGACGACCACGGAGCCGCCGGCCGGATCGGCCAGCGTCTCGATGCCGCTCGACAGCACGAGGCGTCCCTTGGAGAGCACGAGCACGTGGTCGGCGACCTGCTCGATCTCGCTGAGCACGTGGGAGGAGACCAGCACCGTGCGCCCTTCGTCGGCGAGGCGACGCATCAGCAGCCGCATCCAGCGGATGCCTTCCGGGTCGAGGCCGTTCGCCGGCTCGTCGAAGACGAGGGCGCCGGGGTCGCCGAGGAGCGCGTGGGCGACGCTGAGGCGCTGGCGCATGCCGAGCGAGAACCCGCCGATGCGCGTGTCCGCCTCGCCCTCCAGGCCGACGAGGGAGATGACCTCGTCGACGCGGGCCAGGCGGATGCCGTTGGCCTTCGCGGCGATGGTGAGCTGACGGCTCGCCGTGCGGCGCGGCCGATAGGCCGTCTCCTCCAGCACGGCGCCGATCGTGCGCAGCGGCTGCCGCAGCTCGGCGTAGGCGGCCCCGCCGATCGTGGCGGTGCCGGACGTGGCGCGCACCTGGCCGAGCAGGATGCGCAGGGTCGTCGTCTTGCCGGCACCGTTGGGGCCGAGGAAGGCGGTGACGGCGCCGGGCTCGACACGGGCGGAGAAATCCGAGACGGCCGTCACCTCGTTGAAGCGCTTCGTCACATTCGTGAACTCGAGCACCTGTCCTTCGGGCATCCGGGACCTCTCGTTGCGATGAACAGTTCCTCCTATCCTGCCGGAAAACCGCCCCGGAACCCGCATTTCGTGCGGAATCCGGCCGCACGCGACGGGGTAGCCTGGCACCCGTGACCGATACCCCCGCCGCGCCCCGTGTCCTCATCCGCACCGAAGGAGCGCTCGGGCGGCTCACGCTCAACCGCCCCGAGGCGATCAATGCGCTCGATGAGGACATGATCGCGACCATCACGGAGGCGCTGGTGGCCTGGCGCGACGACTCCGACGTGCAGATCGTCCTCATCGACGGCGCGGGGGAGCGCGGCATGTGCGCGGGCGGCGACGTGCGTCGCCTGCACGGCCAGATCACGTCCGGCCATCCGGAGCAGTCTGCGGAGTTCTTCCGAGGCGAGTACGCGATGAACGCCATGATCGCGGAGTACCCGAAGCCCGTGGTCGCGCTCGCCGACGGGATCACGATGGGCGGCGGTATCGGTCTGGCAGGGCATGCCGCGATCCGCGTGGTCACCGAACGCTCGAAGCTCGCCATGCCGGAGACCCGGATCGGCTTCACGCCCGACGTCGGCGGCACCTGGCTGCTGGGGCAGGCGCCGGGACGGCTCGGCGAGTACCTCGGCCTCACCGGGGCCACGATGAACGGTGCCGACGCCGTGTACGCGGGCTTCGCGGATCACTTCGTCCCCTCCGACCGCCTCGACGCGCTGCGCGAGGCTCTGGCCTACCGCGCCGACCCGACGAGTCCCAGCGAGATCGTCCTGCTCTTCGACGAGACGCCGGAGCCGTCCTCGCTTCCCGCCGCGCGGGAGTGGATCGACGAGGCGTTCGCCGCCCCGACCGTGCCCGAGATCCTCGAGCGGCTCCGCGCGCTCGGCACCGAGGAAGCGGCGGCCGTCGCCGACCTGCTCGACGATCTGGCTCCGACGGGCCTCGTCGTGACGCTCGACGCCGTGCGGGAGGCCCGGGAGATGACCGGGCTCCGCGCCGCGCTGGAGGGCGAGTACCGGCGGGTGCTCTGGTTCGTGAACGAACACCCCGACCTGGTGGAGGGCATCCGCGCGCAGCTCGTCGACAAGGATCGCAACCCGCGGTGGCAGCCGGCTTCCCTCGCCGAGCTCGGCCCCGACGCCGGGGCGCCTGCCCGCGACTACGTTCCGCAGCCCGCGCTGTTCTGACGCGCGCCTCAGTTCTCTAGGGGCGGCCATTGATCGCCTGCGTGCAGAAAGACGTGGGTGACACGGCACCGGTTCGCTGTGAGCGAAGGTCCTCCCGGAGGGGGATCCGAATGTCGCCGCTTCGTGGCACCCTGTCCTATGGCCGGTCGTCGGTCGGCATCCGTCTGCCGGGAGACCCGCCGCCTCCTCCTTCCGAGAAAGTACGCCTGTGCTGGGAAAACTCCTCCTCCGATATCTGTCACGCTACAAGTGGCTCCTCGTCGCCGTGCTGGTCTTCCAGTTCGCCAGCGCGGCCGCCACCCTCTACCTGCCGTACCTCAACGCCGACATCATCGACAAGGGCGTCGCGCAGGGCGACACCGCGTACATCTGGCGCACCGGCCTGTTCATGCTGGCCGTGTCATTCGGCCAGATCGTGGCCTCGGTCATCGCGACCTTCTTCGCCGCCCGCGCCGCGATGGGCGCCGGCCGTGACATCCGCGCCGACGTGTTCGGCAAGGTGAGCGGCTTCTCCGAGCGCGAGGTCTCGCAGTTCGGTGCCGGATCCCTCATCACCCGCAACACGAACGACGTGCAGCAGGTGCAGATGCTGGCGATGATGGGCGCGACCATGCTCGTCACCGCTCCGCTGCTCGCGATCGGCGGCATCATCTTCGCCGTGCGCACCAGCGCCGAGCTGAGCTGGCTGATCGCCGTCGCCGTCCCCGTGCTCCTCGTCCTCGCGGCGCTCGTCATCGGCCGGATGGTCCCGCTCTTCCGCAGCTACCAGGGCAAGCTCGACAACGTGAACCGCATCATGCGCGAGCAGCTCACCGGCGTGCGCGTGGTGCGGGCCTTCGTCCGGGAGCGCATCGAGGAGGAGCGCTTCCGCGGCGCGAACACCGACATCATGGTCGTCGGCCGCAAAGTCGGCTCGCTGTTCGTGCTGCTGTTCCCGCTCTTCATGCTCATCCTCAACGTGACGGTCGTCGCCGTCATCTGGTTCGGCGGCATCGAGGTCAACAACGGCACCGTGCAGGTGGGCACCCTGTTCGCCTTCATGCAGTACATCGGCCAGATCATGGGCGGCGTCATCATGGCGAGCTTCATGGCGATGATGATCCCGCGCGCCGCGGTCTCCGCCGAGCGCATCGGCGAGGTGCTGAACACGGAGTCCACGATGACCCGCCCGGTGGACGGCGTCACCGTCTTCCCGACCCCGGGTGCCGTCGCGTTCGACGACGTGGAGTTCACGTACCCCGGCGCCGACGCCCCCGTCCTCACCGGCATCAGCTTCGCCGCGGAGCCGGGCGAGACCGTCGCGATCGTCGGCTCCACCGGGTCGGGCAAGACCACGCTCGTCTCGCTCATCCCGCGCCTGTTCGACGTATCCGGCGGATCCGTGCACGTCGGCGGCGTAGACGTCCGCGAGGCCGACGTCGAGGCGCTGTGGGACAGCATCGGCCTGGTGCCGCAGCGTCCCTTCCTCTTCACCGGCACCGTCGCGTCCAACCTGCGCTACGGCCGCGAGGACGCCACCGACGAGGAGCTCTGGCACGCGCTGGAGATCGCCCAGGGTCGCGACTTCGTGGAGGAGATGCCGGACGGCCTCGACTCCCGCATCGCCCAGGGGGGCACGAACGTGTCCGGCGGTCAGCGCCAGCGCCTGGCGATCGCGCGGGCCATCGTGCACCGGCCGCAGGTGCTCGTGTTCGACGACTCCTTCTCCGCGCTCGACCTCACGACGGATGCCCGGCTGCGGCAGGCGCTGTGGCGCGAGCTCCCGCACGTGACGAAGATCGTGGTCGCGCAGCGCGTCTCCACGATCACCGACGCGGACCGCATCGTGGTCCTCGAGGGCGGCACCATGGTCGGCGTCGGCACCCATGAGGAGCTGCTGGAGACCAGCGAGACCTATCGCGAGATCGTCGAGTCGCAGCTGGGGGTGGACGCATGAGCGAGCAGGACCCTTCGACACGCTCAGGGAACCAGGGTCGGCGCCGTCGCGGACGGGGCGCGGCCGCCGCGCCCACGGTCGAGCGGGAGCTCACCGCCGAGGAGCAGTACGAGGCGGAGCTCGCCGAGCAGGCGCGGCAGAACTCCGGCGACTGGGACAGCGTCGCGCCGGGCAAGGCCGACAACTTCGGCCCGAGCTTCGCGCGGATGATCGGGCTGCTCAAGCCCTCCGCGGTGTGGTTCGTCTTCGTGTCGATCCTCGGTGCGATCGGGGTCGTGCTGACCGTCGCCGCCCCGAAGGTGCTCGCCGAGGCGACGAACATCGTCTATCGCGGCTTCATCTCGATCCAGCTCGGTCAGCCCACCGGCGACTTCCCCGGCTTCCCGGCCGGGACCCCGCAGGACGTCGTCGTCGACGCGCTGCGGGACGCCGGGCAGAACGACTTCGCCAACCAGGTGGGCGCGCTCGGCGACTTCCGGGTCGGCGACGGCATCGACTTCGACGCGCTGCGCTGGGTGATCGCCGCGGTTCTCGCGATCTACGTCGTGGCCGCGTTCCTCAGCTGGCTGCAGGGATACGTCATCAATGTCATCATGGTGCGCACCATGTGGCGGCTGCGCGAGGCCGTCGAGGCGAAGATCAACCGGCTCCCGCTGGCGTACTTCGACAAGGTGCAGCGCGGCGAGCTGATCTCGCGGGTGACGAACGACATCGACAACATCACCCAGACCATGCAGCAGTCGCTGTCGGGAGCACTGACCGCCGTGCTGACGGTGATCGGCGTGCTCGTGATGATGTTCTCGATCTCGTGGCAGCTCGCCCTCGTCGCCCTCGTGGCGCTTCCGCTCATGGGCGTGATCTTCGGCGTCATCGGACCGCGGTCGCAGAAGGCCTTCGGCACGCAGTGGCGCAAGGTCGGCCGGCTCAACGCCCGGGTCGAGGAGGCCTTCTCCGGCCACGCGCTGGTCAAGGTGTTCGGCCGCGAGCAGGACGCGCTGGACAAGTTCAAGGCCGAGAACGAGGAGCTCTTCCAGGCGAGCTTCAAGGCGCAGTTCCTCTCGGGCATCATCATGCCCGCGATGACCTTCGTCGGCAGCCTCACCTACGTCGGCATCGCGGTGCTCGGCGGGCTCATGGTCGCGAGCGGGCAGCTCCGGCTCGGCGACGTGCAGGCGTTCATCCAGTACTCGCAGCAGTTCACGCAGCCGCTGTCCGAGCTGGGCGGCATGGCCGCGGTCGTGCAGTCCGGCACCGCCTCGGCGGAGCGGGTGTTCGACCTGCTCGACGCCGATGAGCAGGACGCCGACGGCCCCGACGCCCCTGCTCTCCGCGAAGGGGAGGGCGTGATCGAGTTCGAGAACGTCTCCTTCTCCTACTCGCCGGAGCGTCCGCTCATCACCGATCTGTCGTTCCGGGTGGAGCCGGGGCAGACCGTCGCGATCGTCGGACCCACGGGTGCGGGCAAGACGACGCTCGTGAACCTCATCATGCGGTTCTACGAACTCAGCGGCGGACGGATCACGCTGGACGGTCAGGACATCTCGACCATCACGCGTGACGACCTCCGGTCCCGCACCGGCATGGTGCTCCAGGACCCCTGGCTGTTCGCCGGGAGCATCCGCGAGAACATCCGCTACGGACGCTCGACCGCGACGGACGAGGAGGTGCTGGCCGCCGCGCGGGCGACCTACGTCGACCGCTTCGTGCACGCGCTTCCGGATGGGTACGACACCGTGCTCGACGAGGACGCGTCGAATGTCTCGGCCGGTGAGCGGCAGCTCATCACGATCGCCCGGGCGTTCGTGGCGCAGCCGTCGATCCTCATCCTTGACGAGGCCACCTCGGCGGTCGATACCCGCACCGAGCTGCTGCTGCAGAACGCCATGGCCGCTCTCCGGCAGGGGCGCACCTCGTTCGTCATCGCGCACCGGCTGTCGACCATCCGCGACGCGGACCTCATCCTCGTGATGGAGCACGGCGACATCGTCGAGAAGGGCACGCACGACGAGCTCATCGCCGCCCAGGGCGCGTACTGGCGGCTGTACCAGTCGCAGTTCGAGCAGGCGGCGACCGACCTCGACGCGGAAGCGGCCCTGACCGGGTCGTCTCCGGTCGTGGTGACGGGAGAGGCCGACGCCGAGGTCCGCGCGGAGGAGCAGGCGGCCGATGCCGTGGCGGGTGCCGCCGTCGGTGCCCAGCTTCCCGGAGCGGAGGCGGCCGCCGCGCAGGCGCTCCTCGACGACGGGGCGGACGGCGCGTCGCCTCGTCCCTGATCGTCATCGCCCTGACGCCCCGCTCCGGACTCGGAGCGGGGCGTCAGTCGTCAGGAGCGGTCCGCGTCGATGCCGAACAGCTCGAGGGGATGGGTGAGGCGCCACCACGGGCTCGGGCCGTCCACGTCTTCGGCGAGGACGAGTGCGGTCTCGGTGGTGTCGATGGGGCCGGCCGTGGTGAGGGTGCCGACGTCGCCGTCCGCCTCGCGCTGCTCGCCGAGATCGAACACAGCCGACGCGGTCGCGCTCGCCCCGTTCCACAGCACCACATCCGCGTCCTCACCGGTCACGACGTCGACCTCCTCGCCCCAGGCGGTGCGGACGCGTCCGACCACCGTCCCGGCGGGAACGGCGGGGCCCTGCGCCTGCAGCGCCGCCTCGGTCTGCGCGAAGAGGGCTCGGGTGAGGGCGAGACGCGCCTCGTCGTCCTCCTGGTTCAGCGCCGCGGCGTAGAGGCGGACCGTCGAGTCCCCCACGGAGACGTCCTTCGCCGTCAGCAGGTTCCAGCCGACGAGTGTGCCGGTCTTGATGCCGACGACCCCCGGGTCCGCGAGCATGCCGTTCGTGTTCTCCACCGTGCCGGCCCCCGGCAGCTCGACCGACCGGGTGCCCACGATCTCCGCGAACACGGGATTCTGCATCGCGAGCTCGCCGAGAGCCACGAGCGCCTCCGGGGTGGCGACGTTGCGCGCGTCGAATCCGGACGGCGTGACCACGGTGATCCCGGAGAGCCCGCGCTCGCCGAGCCAGACCTCGGCGGCGGCCGCGAACTCCCGATTGGAGCCCCAGATCTCCGCGGCGAGCCGATCGATGTAGTTGTTGGCCGAACCGAGCAGGGTGCCCTGCAGGAGCTGGTACTCGGTCAGCACCCCGCCCACGGGGACATCCAGCGCGGACTGGTTCGAGATCCGGTAGTCCCAGTACCGGATGCTGTCGGCGTAGGTGAAGGAGAACTCGGGGCCCTGCTCCCCGGGGGCGAGGGGCAGGCGGTCGAGCACCATGAGCGTGCTGACGACCTTGGTGATGCTCGCGATGCTGACCGGGGCGGTCGTGGACGCGGCCGTGGTCATCCCGGCGATGCCCACGGCGCCGTCGCCCACCTCCGGCCAGGCGAGCGCGGCGGTGGGGGCGGCCACCGGGGTGACCTCCACGGCCTGGACGGTGGGGGCGACCTCGTGCAACGGCCAGAGCAGCGTGCTTCCGGCGTAGGAGGCGACGAGCCCGGCGAGGACCCCGAGCGGGACGAGCAGGCCGGGGCCGGCGATCGCCGGACGCAGCGTCGCGTCGCGCAGCAGGCCGGGGGCGGCCTCGGCTTCCGGGGTGGCGTCGAACTCCGGCGTCGACGACCCGGACTCGACCACGTCCGTGTCGACCCAGGTCAGCGCGGTCGCCGGTGTCGAGGCATCGGCCCACGCGACGGTCTCCGTCGTGGTCGCAGGCAGCGTGTCGACGGTCTGCGAGGACGCGGGGGTGGAGTCCTCGGGCCGCGCGTCGACGCCGACGCCGCCGGACGCCTCTTCAGGGGGATCGGAAGCGGTCACTCGCTTACGGTACCGAATGCCGCCAGGAATCCGCCGTGCGCGGCTCGGGACGCGCGGGCGGAAGACGCTAGGATCGACAGCACAACCACGGGAGTCCGGCGGGCCGGGCTGAGAGGGAGCGAATCGCGCTTCGACCGTCGAACCTGATCTGGGTCATGCCAGCGCAGGGAGGAGTTCACATGAGTACGTCCACGTCCGCATCCTCGTCCACGAAGACGACCGGCGCTCCGGCGCGCAGCTATCTGCGGTGGCGCATCGTCGACATCGTCGTCGCCAGCGTGCTCGGCGTCGCCGCCGGCCTGATCTTCCTGGCCTGGAACGTCGGGTACCTCGGCCCCAAGGCCCTGCTCGAGCCGCTGCTCCCCGGGCTCCAGGGGCTCCTGGACGGACCGTGGCTGTTCGCCGGAGTGCTCGGCGGCCTCATCATCCGCAAGGCCGGTGCGGCGATCTACGTCGAACTGCTGGCCGCCGTCGTCTCGGCGCTCATCGGCAACCAGTGGGGTGGCTTCCTCACGCTCGAAGCGGGCCTCGTGCAGGGTCTCGGCGCCGAGCTCGTCTTCCTGCTGTTCTTCTACCGTCGCTGGTCGCTGCCCGTCGCGATCCTCGCCGGTGCCGGCGCTGCGCTCGCGGGAGGCATCAACAACCTCATCCTCTGGTACGCCGGCTCCGGTCCCGCGTTCACCGTGATCTACCTCGTGAGCACCGTGATCTCCGGCGCCGTCATCGCCGGTGCCCTGTCGTGGGTGCTCGCCCGCGGCATCGCGGCGACGGGGGCGCTGGACCGCTTCGGCTCCGGGCGCGAGGCGCGCGTGCGCGTCTGATGGCGGCGCAGGTCGCTCCCGCGGTCGTCGAGGCGCGCGGCTGGGGCTGGCGGCATGCGAGCCGCCGGGCATGGGCGCTGCGCGACGTCTCGTTCCGCATCGAGCCCGGCGAGCGGGTTCTCGTGCTCGGCGCGTCCGGGGCGGGCAAGTCGACCCTGCTGCACGGCCTCGCGGGCGTGCTCGGCGGCGAGGAGGAGGGCGAGAGCGCGGGGGAGCTCCTCGTCGACGACGCTCCGGCGGTGGCGACTCGCGGGCGCGCCGGGCTCGTGCTCCAGGACCCCGACTCCCAGGTGATCCTCGCCCGCGCGGGCGACGACGTCGCGTTCGGGTGCGAGAACCTCGGCGTGCCGCGTGCGGAGATCTGGCCGCGTGTCGAGGCGGCGCTCGCTGCCGTCGGCCTCGACGTGCCGCTCGATCATCCGACCAAGGCGCTGTCGGGCGGCCAGAAGCAACGTCTCGCCCTCGCCGGCATGCTCGCGATGCGCCCCGGCCTCGTCCTCCTCGACGAGCCGACGGCGAACCTCGATCCGGACGGGGTGCGCGAGGTCAGGGAGGCGGTGGAGCGGATGCTCGCCGCGCACCCCGCCACCCTCGTGGTCGTGGAGCATCGACTCGAGGTGTGGTTGCCGCTCCTCACCCGGGTCATCGTGCTCGGTGCCGGCGGGGTGGTCGCGGACGGCCCTCCCGCCGCGGTGCTCGGTGCGCAGGGAGAGCGCCTGGCGGCGGACGGCGTCTGGGTGCCCGGGCGTCCTCCCGCCGAGCCCCCGGCACCGAGGACAGTGCCCGGCGAGGTGCTGCTGTCGGCCCGAGCACTCGCCGTGGCGCGGGTGAAGGGGCGTCCGGTGGCCCGCGGCATCGACCTCGACGTGCGGGCGGGCGAGGCCCTCGCGATCACCGGTCCGAACGGCGCGGGCAAGTCCACGCTGGGCCTGACCCTCGCGGGCCTGCTCCCGCCCGCGGAGGGGGCCGTGATCGCGGCGCCGATGCTCGCGCAGGGTGCCGATCCCGCGCCGATCCGCTGGGCGTCCCGCGACCTCCTCACCCGGATCGGCATGGTCTTCCAGGAGCCGGAGCACCAGCTCCTCGCCACCACTGTGCGGGACGAGCTCGCCATTGGCCCGCGCGCGCTGGGCGTCCCCGAGGACGAGGTCGAGGCCCGCGTCGACGAGCTGCTCGCCCGCCTGCGCCTGTCCGCGCTGGGAGCCGCGAACCCGTACACGCTCTCGGGTGGGGAGAAGCGCCGTCTCACCGTCGCGGCCGCGATCGCCACGCGACCCCGGGTGCTGATCCTCGACGAGCCGACGTTCGGACAGGACGCCCGCACCTGGGCCGAGCTCGTCGCGATGCTCGCCACCCTCCGGGATGAGGGCTCCGCGATCGTCACCGTCACGCACGACCTCGACGTGGCGCGCGCCCTGCACGCCACCCGCTTCGCCCTGGAGGCGCCGGCATGACGGATCTCGCCGACACCCGCGCCCGCGCCGGCGTCGTGGCCCGGATCAACCCGGTCGCGAAGCTCGGCGTGAGCGCGCTCATCGCCGTGCCGTTGATCCTCACGCTGGATCCCGTCTCGGCGGCGGTCGCCCTGGTGCTCGAAGCGGTGCTGTTCCTGTTCGCCGGCATCGGGTGGCGGGAGTTCTGGGTGCGCACCTGGCCGGTCTGGCTCGCAGCGCCGCTCACAGGGCTCACCATCGCCCTGTACGGCGAGACGAGCGGCACGGTCTACGTCGACTGGTTCGTGCTGCGCATCAGCGAGGGGTCGCTCGCGCTCGCCGTCGCCACGATGCTCCGGGTGCTCGCGATCGCCCTGCCCTCGGTGGTGCTCTTCATCACGGTCGATCCGACCGATCTCGCCGACGGCCTCGGGCAGATCCTGCGCCTGCCCGCCCGATTCGTGCTCGGCGCGCTCGCCGGACTGCGCATGGTGGGGCTGTTCCTCGACGACTGGCGGGCTCTGGAACTGGCGCGTCGAGCCCGCGGCGTGGCCGACCGCGGCCGCATCCGGCGCTTCCTCGGGATGGCCTTCGCCCTGCTCGTCCTGTCGATCCGCCGCGGCGCGAAGCTCGCCACCGCGATGGAGGCGAGGGGCTTCGGTGCCCCCGGCCGTCGCACCTGGGCGCGCGAGTCCCGCTTCGGCGCCCCCGAGTGGGCCCTCCTTGCCGTCGGGGCCGCGATCTCCGGGATCGCGATCGCCGCGGCGGTCGCCACCGGCGCCTGGAACTTCATCCTCGGGCCGTCCTGACCTCACCCCTTTCGGACGAGGGCCCCTGGAGGTGACTCGACGGCCGGTCTAGCGTCCGCTGGAGACAGTGCCAATCGACACCGACCGAAAGGGACGTCCCATGAGCATCTCCTCCGCCGACGACCAGCCGCTGTTCACGCGGCCGGGTGAGGCCACCGTCGCACCGCGACACGTCATCCCGGATTCCGAGTCGCTTCCCGCGACGGCGAAGCAGATCGTCGAGGACGAGACCATCCTCGACGGCAACGCGCGCCTCAACCTCGCCACCTTCGTCAGCACCTGGATGGATGACGAGGCGAAGCAGGTCTACATGGCCTCCTTCGACAAGAACATGATCGACAAGGACGAGTATCCGCAGACCGCCGCCATCGAGGACAACTGCTGGCACATGCTCGCGAACCTGTGGAAGGCGCCGGACGCCTCCCGCAGCATCGGCACGTCGACCATCGGCTCCTCCGAGGCGTGCATGCTCGGCGGTCTCGCGTTCAAGCGTCGCTGGCAGCAGGCCCGGCGTGCCGCCGGCAAGGACGCCTCCACGCCGAACCTCGTGATGTCGAGCGCGGTGCAGGTGTGCTGGGAGAAGTTCTGCAACTACTTCGACGTCGAACCGCGCTACGTGCCCATCAGCGAGGAGCACAAGACGCTCGACGGCCATGACCTCGAGAAGTACGTGGACGAGAACACCATCGGGGTGGTCGCCATCATGGGCGTCACCTACACCGGTATGTACGAGCCGGTGGCCGAGATCGCCGCGGCGCTCGACGCGATCCAGGAGAAGACGGGTCTCGACATCCCGATCCACGTGGACGGCGCCTCGGGCGCGATGATCGCCCCGTTCCTCCAGCCCGACCTGGTCTGGGACTTCCGACTGGAGCGCGTGCATTCCATCAGCACCTCGGGACACAAGTACGGTCTCGTGTACCCGGGTCTCGGGTGGGTGGTCTGGCGCGACGCGCACTGGCTGCCGGAGGACCTGGTGTTCAAGGTGAGCTATCTCGGCGGGGAGATGCCGACCTTCGCCCTGAACTTCTCCCGCCCTGGCGCTCAGGTGCTGCTGCAGTACTACCTGTTCCTCCGCCTCGGGTTCGAGGGCTACCGGGCCGTGCAGCAGGCCTCGCAGGACGTGGCGAGGTTCCTCTCCGCGGGCATCGCGAAGCTCGATGCGTTCGAGCTGTGGAACGACGGCAGCGACATCCCCGTCTTCGCCTGGCGCCTGAAGGACGGGCACACCGACAAGTGGACGCTCTACCACCTCCAGGACCGCCTCCGGATGCGCGGCTGGCTCGTGCCCGCCTATCCCATGCCCGCGGACCTCGAAGACCTCACCGTGCAGCGGATCGTCGTGCGCAACGGGCTCAGCATGGACCTGGCCGCCGAACTGCTCGACGCCATCACCGCCGAGGTGGCCCACCTCGACGCGCTCACGGCTCCCATGCCGTCCGACCACCCCGACTCGGCGTTCCACCACTAGGGGGCCGACATGTCCGCCCCGCAGTCCGGTGCCGCCGGCGCCGCCTCCACGCCGCGCATCTCCCGTCCCGCCGTCGCCGTCCTCGGCGTCGGGCAGCTCGCCCTGCTCACCCTCGTGGTCGTGGCGAGCCTGCGATCGCTGCCGGCGATGGCGATCTACGGCCTCGGCAGCGTCACGCTCTACATCATCCCGGCGATCCTCTTCCTCATCCCCACGGCCCTCGTCGCGGCCGAACTCGCGACGGGGTGGAAGGGCGGCGTGTACGTCTGGGTGCGCGAGGCCCTCGGCAACCGCTGGGGGTTCACCGCGGTGTGGCTGCAGTGGATCCAGAACGTGGTCTGGTTCCCGACGCAGCTCGCGTTCGTGGCCGGCACCCTCGCCTTCGTCTTCCTCGACCCCTCGCTGTCCAGCTCCGGGTTCTTCACCGCCGTCGTCATCATCGTCTTCTACTGGGGCTCCACCCTGGTCACCCTCCGCGGCGGCGACCTCTTCGCGAAGCTCGGCTCGTGGGGCGGCATCATCGGCACCCTGTTCCCGGCGGTGCTGCTCATCGTGTTCGGGGCGGTGTGGGTGTTCAGCGGAGAGAAGAGTCAGGTGCCGCTGGATGCCTCGGCGATGATCCCGCCGTTCACGGGGCTGGCCTCCATCGTGCTGATCGTGTCGAACGTGCTCGCCTACGCCGGTATGGAGGTGAATGCCGTCCACGTGAACCAGATGAAGGATCCCGGCAAGGGCTACCCGCGCTCGGTGTTCCTCGCCGCCGGCCTCATCCTGCTCGTCTTCATCCTGCCCACCATCGCGATCGCGGTCGCGGTGCCGGAGAAGGAACTCGGGCTGACGAACGGCATCATGCTCGCGTTCGGGGAGTACTTCGACCACTGGGACATGGGGTGGGCGACGGCCGTCGTGTCCGCGCTCATCGCCGCCGGTGCCCTCGCCTCGGTGGTGACCTGGGTCGCCGGTCCGTCCAAGGGTGTGCTGGCGGCGGCGGAGACGGGTCTGCTCCCGCCGCTGCTGCAGAAGCGCAACAAGGCCGGGGTCCAGTCGGGCATCCTCATGCTCCAGGGCACGATCGTCACGATCCTCGCGGCGATCTTCATCATCGTGCCGAACGTCAGCGCGGCCTTCGTCGCCCTCATCGACATGGCCGCCGCCCTGTACCTCATCATGTACATGCTCATGTTCGCCTCGGCGATGGTGCTGCGGCGGAAGGCGCCCGACGTCCACCGGGCCTATCGCGTGAAGGCCCTGCCGTTCGTCGCCGGGGTCGGTTTCGTCGCCTGCCTCGCCGCGTTCGTGCTCGCCTTCATCCCGCCCCAGGGGTTCACCGCCTTCCCGGCCGCCGCGTACCCGTGGATCGTCGGTCTGGTGATCGTCGTGCTCGGCGTGCCGCCGCTGCTGTTCTATGCGCTGCGCAAACCGTCGTGGGATCGGCGGCCGCCCGACGGCAGCCTCCTCAGCGACGCGCATCCCGAGGCGTGAGCGCGGCTCAGGTCTCGTTCCAGAGCCGTCGGTAGTACTCCAGCCGCGGGGGATCGGGGTCGACGCCGTAGGCGGCGATGAGCGTGTCCTCCCACCCGGGACCGAAGTTCCACAGCGTGCTCATGGCGGCCACGGCGATGTCGGCCCACCGGTCGGCGACGCCGAGCGCGGCGAGGTCGACGTGGGCCACCGGACGGCCGTCGTCGTCGAGCAGGGTGTTGGGGAGGCACGCGTCGCCGTGGCAGACCACGAGCCGGTCGATCGACGGGGGCTCCTGCAGGTCCGTCGGCACCAGCGTGCCACGGGCGGCGGCGTTCGCGATGCGCTCCTCGGGGCTCCAGGTCCACGGGCACTCCGCGACGGGGAGCGCATCGTGCAGGAGGCGCAGGCCGAGCCCGACCGCGCGCACGGCGGCCTCCGGAGAGGCGGCCCACCGCGGATCCACGGCACTGCTGCCGGACAGGGCCGCCGTCACGAGCCACTCGTGTGCCTCGTCCTCGCCCTGGGAGAGCACCTCGGGCACCGTGGTCCAGGTGCGGGCCCAGCGCATCCGCTCGGCCTCGTCGCGCATGTTCGCCTCGGGATCGCGGGGACCCCATTTGATGTAGCGGCCGTCGTCGGTGCGGAAGGTCAGGCCGCCGATCGCGTTGCGCCACGCGGGGGTCAGTGCGGCCCCGGCGGCGAGTTCGCGCACCCGGGCGGGGACCTCGACGGAGGCGGCGGGGATGCTCACCTCTCCATCCTGCCGGAACCTCGGTGTCGTAGGCTCGGGTCGACGCGGCGGGCCTGCGGTGACACCAAGAACCGCATAGGCTGGGACTGCGTTCCATGCATGTCGCACGACGACGTTCGAAGGAGAACATCAGATGCAGATCAGCGGACAGGGTGCCCTCGTCACCGGCGGCGCCTCCGGACTCGGGCTGGCCACCGCCCGTCGGCTCACGGCCGCAGGCGCGCACGTCACGATCATCGACCTCGCCTCGTCGAAGGGGGAGGAGATCGCCGCAGAGCTCGGCGGTCTCTTCGTGCCCGCGGATGTGACGAGCGTCGACGAGGTCAAGGCCGCCGTCGCCGCGGCACAGGCCGCCGCGCCGCTGCGGGTGGTCGTGAACTGCGCCGGCATCGCCCCGCCCGCCAAGGTGCTCGACCGGGACGGCACGCCCGCCGTCCTCGCCGACTTCGAGCGGATCGTCCGCATCAACCTCGTCGGCACATTCAACGTGATCTCCCAGGCCGCCGCCGTCATCGCCGCGAACGAGCTGCACGACGAGGAGCGGGGGGTCATCGTCAACACCGCGAGCGTCGCCGCGTTCGACGGACAGATCGGGCAGCCGGCGTACTCGGCGTCCAAGGGCGGCGTGCACGCCATGACCCTGCCGATCGCCCGCGAGCTCGCCCGTCACGCCATCCGCGTGTGCACGATCGCCCCCGGCATCATGGAGACCCCGATGCTCATGGGCCTGCCGCAGGAGGCGCAGGACTCGCTCGGACAGCAGGTGCCGTTCCCCGCTCGCCTCGGACGCCCCGACGAGTACGCCGCCCTCGTGCAGCAGATCGTCGAGAACGGCTACCTCAACGGCGAGACCATCCGCCTCGACGGCGCCATCCGCATGGCCCCGCGGTGACCCCTCCCGGCTTCGAATCGCCTGAATGACCCGATTCGACCCGGAAATCCAGCCAATCAAGCGATTCGAAACGAGAACCATGAGCACACTCGCCGGAAAGACCATCCTCATGTCGGGCGGCAGCCGCGGGATCGGCCTCGCGATCGCCCTGCGCGCGGCCGCGGACGGTGCGAACATCGCGATGCTCGCCAAGACCGACTCCCCGCACCCGAAGCTCGAGGGCACCGTGCACAGCGCGGCCGAGCAGATCCGCGCCGCCGGCGGCCAGGCGCTGCCGATCGTGGGCGACGTGCGGGACGACGACCACATCACCGAGGCCGTCATGAAGACCCAGGGCGAGTTCGGCGGGATCGACATCGTCCTCAACAACGCCAGCGTCATCGACCTCTCCCGGTCGCTCGACCTCTCCGCGAAGAAGTACGACCTGATGCAGGATGTGAACGTCCGCGGCACCTTCATGCTCTCCCGGGCCGCGGTGCCCATCCTCAAGGACGCCGAGAACCCGCACATCCTCTCGCTCTCGCCGCCCCTGAATCCCACCCCGAAGTGGCTGGGCGCGCACACCGGGTACACGCTCGCGAAGTACGGGATGACGATGGTCACGCTCGGGCTCGCGGCGGAGTTCGCGGCCGACGGCATCGCCGCCAACACGCTGTGGCCGCGCACGACGATCGCGACCGCCGCGGTGCAGAACCTCCTCGGCGGCGACAAGGTGATGGCCGCGAGCCGGACGGCTGACATCTACGCCGACGCCGCCTACGCCGTGCTCACCCAGCCGGCGCGCACGTACACGGGACAGTCGCTGATCGTGGAGGACGTGCTCGAGGCGAACGGCGTCACCGACTTCTCGGGCTACGCCGCGGTGCCGGGGACTCCGGACAGCGCGCTGTTCCCGGACATCTTCCTGGACTGACGCGCTTCGACAGGCTCAGCGA
The DNA here is from genome assembly GCF_040702645.1 of Microbacterium sp. NPDC078814. Lineage (NCBI taxonomy): Bacteria > Bacillati > Actinomycetota > Actinomycetes > Micrococcales > Microbacteriaceae > Microbacterium > Microbacterium sp. NPDC078814. The sequence goes on along the minus strand of NZ_JBFBLT010000003.1, from coordinate 8,701 downwards.
CCCACGGTGGGTCCCTGAGCCTGTCGAAGGGGCTGAGCCTGTCGAAGGGCTAGAGCAGCAGATACACGGCGCCGAGGATCGTCAGCACGATCACGATGCGGTCGAAGAGCCGCTGGTCCAGGCGCCGCGCCACCCGCAGCCCGAGCCTCGCGCCGAGCACCACGAGCGGCGCGAGGATCGCATCGGTGAGCAGCACGGGCCCGGTGAACAGCCCGATGCCGGCGAGGAACGGCACCTTGATCACGTTGATGATCGCGAAGAACCAGGCGGAGGTGCCCAGGAACACCTGGACGGGCGTGCGCGTGGCGAGGAAGTACATCGACATGACCGGCCCGCCCGCGTTGGCCACCATGGTCGTGAAACCGCCGAGCGTGCCGTAGACGCCGGCCAGCAGCGCGCCGCCCCGCGCCGCCGCCTCCTGCTCCGCCCGCGCCTGCCGCCATCGCCGCCACAGCGTCACGGCGATCATGAGCAGCAGGATCACGCCGATGGCGCGGCGCACGACTCCGTCTCCGGTCAGGGCGAGGAAGGCGAAGCCCAGGAGGAGTCCCGCCACGACCGCGGGTGCGAGGCGCAGCAGCGTGGGCCAGTGCGCGTGCCGTCGATAGGCGAGGAGCGCGAACACGTCGCCCACCATCAGCAGCAGGAGCGTCGCGGCCGTGGAGGTGCGTGCGGGGAGGACGGCGGCGAACAGGGCGATCGCGAGGATGCTGCCGCCCGGAAGAGCGGTCTTCGAGATCCCGATGACGACCGCGGCCACGCCGAGCGCCGCCCAGGCCCAGGGATCGAGCGCTGTCACCGCCGGAGCTCGGCGGCGATGGCGTCGTACCCGCGGTCGGTCGCGAGGTCGACCGGCAGCACCCCGTCGCCGTCGCGGATGGTCGCGTCGGCCCCGCCGTCGAGGAGAGCGCGCACCACCTCGACGTAGCGGGCGGAGCCGTCGCCGAGCACGATCGCCTCGTGCAGGGCGGTCCAGCCGAGGTTGTTGATGTGATCCGGATCGACCCCCGCCTCCAGCAGGATCTCCACCGTCGGCAGCAGGCCGCGCTCGGACGCGGGGATCAGTGCGGTGCCGCCGAAGCGGTTCGTGCTGCGGAGGTCCGCTCCGTGCGCCAGGGTCATCCGCAGGATCCCGTCATGCCCGCGGGCGCCGGCGTAGAGGTAGGCGGAGTCCTGGATGTCGTCCTTCGCGTTCACGTCGGCGCCGGCCTCGATCAGGAGCCGTGCCGCGTCGACGTGGTTCGCCTTGGTGGCCGTGATCAGGGGGGTCATGCCGCCGTCGCCACGGGCCTCGATGTCGGCGTCCGCGTCGAGCGCGCGGCGGACGGCGTCAGCGTCCCCCGCGGCGGCCGCGGCGAGCAGGTCGGACGTGGCGTCGGTCATGGGAACCTCCGGGATCCGTGCCGTGTGGGGCGACGAGGGTGCAGCGGTGCAGGCTGGGGCGAGAAGCAGTGCCCCCGCGAGCACGCCGACCGCCGCACTCCGTCGCATCCGCATGCATCCGGTATACCAAATGATCCCGGAGGTCGGCGGCTCAGCTCCGCGTGGCAGCGAGGGCGGCGGCGAAGCGCGCGGCGCGCTCCTCGATGTCCGCCCAGTCCGCGTTCGCGATCGCGGTGCCGTTCGCGAGGTCGCCACCGGCCCCCACGGCGACCGCGCCGGCCGCGAACCAGTCGGCGAGGTTGTCGGGCTTCACGCCGCCCGTGGGCATCAGCGGGGCGTCGGGGAAGGGTCCGCGCAGCGCACCGAGGTAGGAGGGGCCGCCGAGGGAGGCGGGGAAGATCTTCACGACGTCGACCCCGAGTTCGAGGGCGCCCATGACCTCGGTCGGGGTCATCGCGCCGGTCATCACGACGCGGCCGGTGTCGAGCATGGCGCGCGTGAGGTCGGGGAGGGTTCCCGGGCTGACGAGGAACGCGGCACCCGCGTCGGCGGCCTGGGTCGCCTGCTCCGCCGTCGTGACGGTGCCGGCGCCGATGTACGCGGCGTCTCCATGGCGGGCGATGAGCTCGCGGATCACGGCCGGCGCGTCGGGGGTCGAGAAGGTCACCTCGATACCGGAGACTCCGCCGCGGATGATCGCCTCCGAGGCCTCCAGAGCCAGCTCCGGCGACGGGGCGCGGAGGACGGCGAGGATGCCGGTGGTGCGGGCGCGGGCGAGACGGTCGGACATGCTGCTCCTTGATCGAGGGGGATGCGCCCATTCTTCCGCACCGCAACTTGTCATTACAAGTAGCCTCGGCCCCGCTCCGTGACAGGGATCGTGCCCAGCCGCCTCCCACCCGCATCCCGGTACCCTGGAGGGATGGCCGAGAACCCCCGCACACCCGAGACGCGCCCCGCGACCGCGCCCGCGTCGTCCCGTTCGGGGGCGATCCGCGAGACCCGCGCCCCGCAGGTGCGCCCCGCGACCGAGGGCTGGACCCAGAAGAAGGACGCCGAGGGGCGCCCCCTGCTGCAGTTCGCGAGCCCGAAGCGCGGCAAGCCGCCGGTCCACCTCGCCGACCTCACCCCGGCCGAGCGCATCGAGAAGGTGAAGGAGATCGGACTCCCCGGGTTCCGCGCCAAGCAGCTCGCCACGCACTACTTCCGCCACTACACGTCCGACCCGGCGGAGATGACGGACCTCCCCGCCGGCATCCGCGACGAGCTCGTCGCCGGCATGCTCCCGCCCCTCATGACCGAGGTGCGGCGGCTGGAGACCGACCGCGGGGACACCATCAAGTTCCTCTGGCGTCTGCACGACGGCGCGCTCGTCGAGTCGGTCCTCATGCGCTACCCCGGCCGCATCACGCTGTGCGTGTCGAGCCAGGCCGGCTGCGGCATGAACTGCCCGTTCTGTGCCACGGGTCAGGCGGGGCTGACGCGCAACATGTCCACCGCCGAGATCATCGAGCAGATCGTCCGGGCCAACCGGGCCATCGCGAACGGCGAGCTGGGCGGCAAGAAGCGCGACGACCACAGCATGGAGCGCGTCTCGAACATCGTCTTCATGGGCATGGGGGAGCCGCTGGCCAACTACAAGCGCGTCATGGACGCGGTGCGCACCATGGTCGCCCCGCAGCCCGACGGTCTCGGCATGAGCGCCCGCGGCATCACGGTGTCGACGGTGGGGCTCGTGCCCGCGATCAGGAAGCTGGCCGACGAGAACATCCCCGTCACGTTCGCCCTGTCGCTGCACGCCCCCGACGACCACCTGCGCGACGAGCTCATCCCCGTGAACTCGCGGTGGAAGGTCGACGAGGCGCTCGACGCGGCCTACGACTACTACGCCAAGACCGGGCGCCGCGTGTCCATCGAGTACGCCCTCATCAAGGACATGAACGACCACGCCTGGCGGGCCGACCTGTTGGCGGAGAAGCTGAACCAGCGCGGTCGCGGATGGGTGCACGTGAACCCGATCCCGCTGAACCCGACGCCGGGCTCGATCTGGACCTCGTCGGAGAAGGACGTCACGGACGAGTTCGTGCGACGGCTGAACGACGCCGGCATCCCGACGACCCTCCGCGACACCCGCGGCAAGGAGATCGACGGCGCCTGCGGACAGCTCGTCGCGACGACCGAGGACGAGGCTGCCGCCGCGGCGATGGCCTGACCCCGGTTCGAATCGCTTACCTGGCTCCACATCCGGCCCGGATGCCGCCATTCGCGCGACTCGAAGGCCCGTCCAAGGGATCTTCCACGGTATGCACAGGCGGAGTTTCGTAGATTATCGGGATGCCCTATTCCGCCCACCGCCCGGGTCGCTTCGACTCGCAGGGTCGGATCATCCTCGACGGCGACCCGAACGCCGAGACGGATGACCTCGACTTCCTGCGCGAGTACGAGCCGACCGGCGACACGCCCGCGCAGTCCGACGTCGCGTCCGACGACCCGACGCCCGAGCCGGTGACGGCGCCCGACGCCCCGGTCGACGCGGAGCCCGTCCCCGACCGGAAGGCGCGTCCGCCGCGCGTCCGGAAACCGCGTCGTCGTCGCACCGCCGCCGAGCGCCTCCGTGCTCTCGCGATCCTCGGCGGGGCCGAGGGCGAGATCCTCGACCGTGTCCCCGGCGAGACCCCGCGCTTCGTGCAGATGTTCTTCGTGCTCGCCGGGACCGCCCTCGTCAGCGCGATCTCCATGCTCTTCGCCCTCACCACGGGCGTGCGCGCGGCGGTCTGGCTCGCCATCCCGCTCGCGATCGTGTGGGCGCTCATCATCTTCAACCTCGACCGCTTCCTGACCTCGACCATGACGTCGACCCGCAACGTCTGGAAGCTCATCGGTCTGGCGATCCCCCGCGTCACCATGGCCGCGATCATCGGTTTCGTCGTCGCGGAGCCACTCGTTCTGCAGATCTTCCACAACGACATCTCGCGCGAGGTCGCCGCGACCAACATCGTCCAGGCGCAGGCCGACCAGGAGGCGCTCGAGACCGGCCCCGAGAAGAAGGCGCTGGATGCGGCGTCCGAGCGAGTCGCGGCGCTCGAGAACCAGGCGGCGACGGGCATCGTCGCGGGGACCGAGTCGTCGTCGGCGACCGAGTCCGCCGCCCAGTCCACGGTCGACGGCCTGACGGCCAAGCTCACCGAGCAGCAGGCGGTGATCGACCAGGCGCGGACGCTGTACCAGTGCGAGCTCACGGGCGAGGGTGCGGGCACCGTCCCCGGCTGCACCGGCGTGAACGGCGAGGGCGCGAGCTCTCAGGCCGCCCAGGCCCAGCTCGCCGAGGCCCAGCAGACCTACGACGCGCTCGCGGCCCAGCTCCGCACCGCGAACGAGGAGCTCGCCGCTGCCGGAAGCGCCGCCAAGGAGAACACCACGGCCTCGGAGTCGCAGAACCGTCAGCAGGCGCAGGACGAGCTCCCCGCCGCGCGCGACACGTACGAGCAGGCGCTCGCGGCCTACAACGCCCGCGCGGATTCCGTGGCGCAGGGCAACGCCGGGGCGGTGGGGCTGCTGAGTCAGATCAGCGGCCTCAACCGCCTGAGCGAGAAGGAGCCCGCGATCCTCTGGGCGCACATCCTCATCGCGGCGCTGTTCTTCATGATCGAGCTGCTGCCGGTGCTGGTGAAGGTGCTCACGAGCTACGGCGACCCGAGCCTGTACGAGAAGGCGCTGGCCATCCGCAAGCAGGTCGCGCTGGACAGGGTCACGGCGGAGGGCTTCCGTGACCGCGCCGACATCGTCACCACTCCCGCCTCCGGCGCCGGGGCTCAGGCCACCTGACTCGTTTCGAATCGCTCACTGTGCTCCATCTCCGCCGGATCCGGAGCAAAGTGAGCGATTCGAACGGGGGCGAGGCCTCCGGACCGCGACGCCGCCGCGAGAGAACGGATCAAGGCCACCGTGGACGGGGAGCTCGGCCACGGGGTGCCGGTCACGGCGGCCTCGATGCGGGCGAGCGGTTCGCGGAGGGCCGGGTCGTGCGTGCGGGCGTCGTCCTGGAGCCATGCGAGGAGCTCGCCGATGGTCCAATCCTGCTGAATTGGACCGAGATCGAGCCCGAAGCTGGTCGTGGAAGCTGTCATTGGTCCAGAATCGGCTCTCATGGACACCCTCGACAGGGCCAATGCGACGCCGGTGGCCCACGGATCGGCCCCCGGTCCCCTCGTGCAGGGCGGTGAGGTCGCTGCGGGCGCTCTCGCCGCACGCCTCGGCCGCTGGGCCCACGGCGACGGCACCCTCTCCACCCGCCTCGCCGCGGCGATCGCCGCCCTGATCGGCGGGGGTGAGCTGCGTCCCGCCGACCGCCTGCCTGCCGAACGCGCCCTCTCCGCGGCGGTCGCGGTCTCGCGGGGCACGGTCGTGTCGGCCTATGCGTCCCTCGCCGAGCAGGGCCTCGTCGAGCGCCGGCAGGGGAGCGGGACCACGGTCGCGGGGGCGAGGACGACCCCCGCGGCGGACCGCCGTCCCGGCCGCGGCGAGGCCCTGTTCTCGGCTCTCCCCAACGCGATCGACCTGCTCCGCACGGTGCCACAGATCCCGGACCTCGGTGTGCAGCTCATCCGCGACCACCAACCGCGGCTCGACCTCGCCCTGCTCCCGGAGACCGACCCCGCGGGGCTCCCCGCGCTCCGCGAACTCATCGCCGACATGTACCGCGCCGAGGGGACGCCGACCACGCCCGAGCAGATCCTCGTGACCCACGGCGCGCAGCAGGCCATCAGCCTCGTCGTCAACGCGCTCGTGGAGCCCGGCGACGTCGTGCTCGCGGAGGAGATCACCTGGCCGGGCGTGACCGACTCCGTGGGGCTGCGCGGCGGCACCGTGCACGGCGTGCCGATGGGCGCGGACGGCCTCGACGTCGACGCGCTGGAGCAGGCGATGGCCCGGCTGCGTCCCGTGCTCGTCGCGCTCAACCCGCACCACCAGAACCCGACGGGGACGCGACTTCCCGCGGCGGCGCGCCACCGCGTGGCCGAGCTCGCCGCGCAGTACGGGGTCCCCGTGATCGAGGATCGCGTCGTCGCCGGTATCTCGTTCGACGGGGTCGTGCCGCCCACGCTCGCCTCGGAGCGGCCGGACGCCCCGGTGCTCGTCGTCGAATCCGTGTCGAAGTGGGCCTGGGCCGGGCTGCGGATCGGGTGGCTGCGGGCCGACCCGGTGCTGGTCCGGCGGCTCCGCGGCGCCCGGCAGCTCGCCGACCAGTCCACGAGCGTGCCCGGCCAGCTCCTCGCACTCGACCTCATCGCGCACGCGACGGAGCTCCGCCGCGCCAACAGCCGCGTGCACCAGCAGCGGCTCCTCCTGCTGCACGAACTGATGGCCGCGCACCTCCCCGACTGGACCTCCGACGCCCCTCGGGGCGGACTCGCGCTGTGGGCGGCGCTGCCTCGGGGCTCCGCATCGGCTCTCGCGCGGGTCGCCGCGGCGCATGGCGTCTCGATCGCGGGCACCGGGGCCTTCGCGGTCTCGGCCGCCGCGCCGGACGACCACGTGCGCCTGCCGTTCACCGCTCCGGACGACGTGCTCACCGAGGGGGTGCGCCGCTTGGGCGACGCCTGGCGCGAGTACCGGGAGACTCTCAGCAGCCCTGCCTAGGGTGACCGCATGACACCGGTGCCGCGTCCCACCCTCTGGATCTGCGTCGCGGGCGTGCTCGCCGTCACCGCGTACGCCGCCCTCGCCGCGGTGCAGATCCTCGTGCTGAATCCGCTCGCCGCGGCTCCGGGCGACCTCTCGCTCGACGAGGTCCGGGCCGCGATGTCGAACGCCGGGGAGAGCCTCATGGCTCCGACCGTCCTCGGGATCCTCGGCGCGGGCGTGTGCCTGGGAGTCGGGACGGCCGTCGTCTGCCTCCTCACGCGGGCTCCGGCGGTGGTGGCCGGCATGACCTTCCTCGCGCTGCTCATGGGCGGGGCTCCGGCCTACTTCGTCACGTCGTTCGGCCCGGGCATGGGGCTCGCCGACACCTTCGGCATCAGCGGCGCCGACGCCTCCCCGTGGGCCCTGCCCCTGTACGCGGTCAGTGCGCTCGCCGCGGTCGGGGTGCTGGTCGGGGCCGCGCTCACGTCCCGCCGCCGCGGACCGGCGCCCGCCACCGCCTGACGATCACGGTTGATCCGGCCCACCGGTCCGCCGGCGGGACTAGCGTTGGTCCATGGTCAACTATCGCTATCTCGGCAACAGCGGTCTCAAGGTCTCGGAGATCACCTACGGCAACTGGGTCACGCACGCCTCGCAGGTCGAGGACGACGCCGCGGTCAAGACCGTGCACGCCGCCCTGGACGCCGGCATCACCACGTTCGACACCGCGGACACCTACGCCAACACGGCCGCCGAGGTCGTGCTCGGCAAGGCTCTGGAGGGCCAGCGTCGCGAGAGCCTCGAGATCTTCACCAAGGTCTACTTCCCGACCGGCCCCAAGGGTCCGAATGACACCGGCCTGAGCCGGAAGCACATCATGGAGTCGATCAACGGCTCGCTGCAGCGCCTCGGCACCGACTACGTCGATCTCTACCAGGCACACCGCTTCGACTACGAGACCCCGCTCGAGGAGACGTTCCAGGCCTTCGCCGACGTCGTCCGGCAGGGCAAGGCGCTCTACATCGGCGTCTCGGAGTGGACGGCGGAGCAGCTCCGCGAAGGGCACGCGCTGGCGAAGCAGCTCGGCATCCAGCTCATCTCCAACCAGCCCCAGTACTCCATGCTGTGGCGGGTCATCGAGGGCAAGGTCGTCCCGACGTCGGAGGAGCTCGGCATCTCGCAGATCGTCTGGTCGCCGATGGCGCAGGGCGTGCTGAGTGGGAAGTACCTCCCGGGCCAGCCGGTGCCGGAGGGGTCGCGGGCGACGGATCAGAACTCGGGCGCGGGCTTCATCAAGAGCTTCCTGCAGGACGAGATCCTCACCGCGGTGCAGCGTCTCAAGCCGATCGCGGAGCAGGCGGGGCTGTCGATGCCGCAGCTCGCGATCGCGTGGGTGCTGCAGAACCCGAACGTCGCGGCGGCCCTCGTCGGCGCCTCCCGTCCGGAGCAGCTCGCCGACACGGTCAAGGCCTCCGGCGTGACGCTCGACGCCGACACCATGACCGCGATCGACGAGGCCCTCGGCGACACGGTCAACCGCGACGCCGAGCACACGTACTCGGTGTCGCCGAAGTCCCGGCTCGTCTAGGCCTTCGAATCGCGCCGATTGTAGCAGTACAGGCAGGGAATGGTGGGATTTCGGGGTTTCGGGGGGGTATAAAAATTGAGGCGCCGCCCCGGGGGCCCGGCGCGA